>CAVUHE010000026.1:0-235590 GCA_963741185.1 uncultured Alphaproteobacteria bacterium
CACGTTCGAATCGTGTCGGGTGCGCCACTTCGCTATAAAACTGCGAACGCCAAACGTCGCCGTTTCTACGCTCGCGGCCGCAAGTGTCCGTAGCAGTTCAGTTTTCGATCCCATGATGCGAATCTCGGTCGGGTCGACCACCTCGACTCGCTGCGCGAGCGCGCGGAGATGATCCCTCCGATAGGTTCCATCTTCGTTCCGAAGTTTGCGTCGCGCGGCGAACGCGAACCGGCCAAGCTGTCCGGCGTGATCGCAGGCCCAAGACGCTCCACCGCGGCCGTCGCGCGGTCCGCGTCAGCCTGAGCCAGATCGCGGATCGCCGTCAGTTCGGCAATGCGATCTTTGGGTGATGGGTCCGCCACGTTGGCCACGCCGTTCTCGATCGCTTCGTAGAGGCGCTTCAGTTTCGCTTCGGCTTCCGCCGTCCATTTGCGGAAGCTCACCAATGTGACCGCGACGGCGCTCGTTCCATTCGTCGCGCCGTTCCAGCAACTGGTCCATCATCGTCGCTAGGCGCTGCGGGTCGAGCAGCCGCCATTCGAGATGATCGACGACGGCGCAGTCGAGCTTCTGCATTGGCACGGTCAGGCCTCGACATCCGCATCTCCGATCGCAATTCATCGAGTGATCGATGACCATCGAGCACACGTGGACTACGGACGACCGCTCTGAGTTCGTCGTCGGTCGCGAGCTTCAGATGGTCTCGCCAACATTTCCGGACCTTACGGCCTCGACGCCCTGTGCTGCAATCATATCGTCGATGTCCGGCTTCGCGCCGGAGACGCCTACGGCTCCAGCGCAGACGCCCTCGTGCAGCACGGGAACGCCGCCACGCCCGGCGGCGGGGGCACCCACCTGTCCGGGCGTAGCCTTATGAAGGTCCTCAAGCACACTGGTGGGAACGCCGATGCTCGCCGCAACCGAGCCTTCTGGGCTGCGAGTTCAATCGTGTAGGCGCGCGCGCCGTCCATGCGACCGAAGTGGAGCAACCCGCCGGCCTCATCGACGACCGCGATACTGACTGTTACGTCATGGCGTCGCGCCGCTTCGAGGCACGCGTCTGCCACAACCTGGGCGACCTGGAACGAGAGGGAAGGTTTGGTGCGCATCGCCATGTCTCCGAACTGGCGCTGCAGCGCCACGCGGACGACCCAGCGCCATCCACATGACATCTAATTGTATCACGTCTCGCCGATGGCGGCCAAGCGCTTCTGGTCTTGGAACGGGGCAACTCTTGCTGCGCTCCGTGCGGCCTCCCATTAACGGCCTGCTGTTTTCCGTCGGTTGGGCGTTGTGGCGGACAAACCGGGCTCGACATAGTCGGCGACAATCTCCCATCCGCGCGACATGCAATAGCCCTTCGCCTGGCGGCGTTGGTCCGCAATATCTGCCTGTCCCCAAAATTGGCTGGCGTACCATGGGCTTTGCAATGCGGTGAAGAAAATCAAAAACGGCATATTTTTGAAGCGGTCTCCGAGCAATTTGTGCGTCGCATGCGCTTTCCCTATGCAAAATAGTCCAGCCACCGCGACGACAAAAGGAATGCTGAAAAACAGCACCAGATAGATTTTCGTTAAAAGCATTGTCACAAGTGACTCTTCATCGGAAGACGATCCAAGGCTTCAGGGGACTGCACTAGTTGCACTAAGCAGTAGCCTGCAATACAATTTAAACATGTCCCCAGCTGTTATAACAATCGCCAAATGCGTGCTCGTCGTCGCGTTTCCAGGCGGCTTTATTGCTCGCGAACGGGCAAATACTCGGATGCTTAAGCGAGCAAGAGATTCTGGTCACCGTTATTGGCTGATTAATCCGGTGGCTTCCTTTGCAGGGCTTCGTGGCATTGAACCCCTCATATTTGCGATAGGCCTCGCTATAATGGTTCTTTCAGTGATAGCGCTGAAAGCGCTTGCCGATTAAGGCCGCCCTTTTGCGCGACCGGTGATGGCGAAGGCTCTCAAATTGGGCGACTAGGGCAAACAATGAGTGTCGTTTTCTATATTGTTGCCGTCTGCACTTACGTTGCTGCGAACTTGATTATCTTGAGGATGATCCAAGCCGCGGGAAGCGTTTGGAAGGCAATATCGCCATCGTTCTACGAAGTGCCGGGTCAAGTCACGCGGTTTGTCATTTTCGGCTTTTGTCTTTTTACGAGCTTCGCGTGCGTCGTCATAGGCAGGTCTTTCCAGACCGGACATCTACCCTTTTGACGCCAGGTTCACTTGGCGTCATCCTGTGCCCCCAATGGGTAACACTCCGCAATATGCATAGTGCTAGATCGCAGAGCATCGCAGACTCGCCAATTTGGGCGCGTGGTAGATTGCAGCCTCATAGCGCCACGGCGAAAGAGTATTGCCCATCTTCATCGGCCGTGGTGCGCCAGCAATCCGCAGGCCTTGTGGATCCGCACTTCCGCCCTCTCGCCGCACTCCGCTCTGCTCCAGTTCCTGAAGACCGATGCGAGCCTTGCCGTCATCAGGGCGGGCTACGTCTGACAGCAGGCCGCGGTACCGGCCGCGGGCGCATACTGATCGCGCAGCCGCAGCCACGCCATCGGATAGGACAGGCCCTCTTCATGGCGGCCGAGCGGGGTGAGGTCGAGATAGTGGTAGGCTGCGTTCATCATGTCGAGGCCGCGCGCGAAACACGAATAGGTGTGAAAGATGCTGCCGGTCTCGTCGCGATAGAACACGCTGATCCCCGGCGCTTCCTCAACGCCGAAGCCTGACGTGCCGAAATTATAGACCTTGGCGCCCGACTTGATTTCGTCCGGCCTGAACGAGACCGCGTAGTCGTAGTTGAAATCGGTGTTCGCCGAAGAAAACCAGTCGAAGGTCCAGCCCATCCTTGCCTTGAACGCCTCGAGCTTTTGCAAGGGCGCGCGCGAAATCGCCACCAGCGTCGTGTCGCGGGCGGCAAGATGCGGGGCCATGTGGTCGAACTGATCTGCCCAGAACGAGCAGCTCTTGCAGCCTTCGTCCCAGTCGGGCGCGAACATGAAATGCTGCACCACGAGCTGGCTGCGCCCGCCAAACAAATCGGCCAACGTCTTTCGTCCGCCGGGCCCCTCGAAAACATAGGCCTTGTCGACGGCGACCCAGGGCAGCGCGCGGCGCTCCTCGCTCAGCCGATCGCGGGCACGGGTGAACTCCTTTTCATGGACCATGTGCGCCTTGCGGGCTTCGATCCACTCCTCGCGTGAGACGATTCTGTGCGGCTGCATGGTGAGCTCCTGTGCCTGGGTGCTGTCGGGGATTTGAAAGGTTCCGATTGTAGTTAATTTCGTCGAAACGTGACGCGCAAAGTTAACATGAAAAACGAAACAGCACTGCAACGCGGCATCAGTATGATCCATCCTTGGCAACCGCCGTCAATATCTGGTCATTCGATCGCCAAAGGCGAAAAAAACTCGGGGGGAACACAATGCGCAGGCTGCTGCTGACTTCAGTGGTTTTCATACTCTCGCTCGCCCCAAATCTTGCGGGCGCCGGCTCTCGCATCATCGAAGTCGAGCAGCCGTCAATGGTGCCGCCGGGCTTCGAAACCTATCGCGGCTATATTTTCGACCTGTCGGAAAATGCTGATCGCAAGGACAACGAAGAGATCGCGGCTGCATTTCGCCGTCAACTCGATGTCGTCGAGAACGCCGGATTCAGCCCGAAGGTGCTGCGGTTTTTCCGGACCGTGCCGATTATCGCCAGCGAGATGGCCTGCCTCGACGAGGGAGCCGGAATGGCTTGTTACGGCCCCAACTTGCCCGAGAGAAACCGGCGCGTGCCCAGCACCTACACGACGTGGGATGAGAGCAAGCTGCGCTGGAGCAATCCGAATTATCTTGATTTCGCCGCTGATGCGGGGCCGGGCGTCATCAAGGTGCGTCCAGTCATGCTCAAGCATGCCGAGGATCCCGTCCTGCTGCACGAGCTTCTCCACGCATACCACGGAAAACTGATGCCGCAAGGGTTCGATAATCTGGGCATCCGCGCCTACTATGCCGAGGCCTTGAGCAAGCAGGTGCTCGGCAAGGAAGAATATGCCCTGAAGAACCACGGGGAATTCTTTGCCGTGACCGCGAGCATATTCCTGGCGGGCAAGGAAACGATGCATGAACCCAAGACGCGGGCGCAACTGAAAGAGAAAATGCCCAAATACTACAAATTTCTCGTCGAGCTCTTTGGGTTCGATCCTGACGCTTCGAGCGTCACGCCGGTAGCCGCCCCCTCGAATCCGCCGCAGGAACTCAGCGACGCGATGTACCCCGGCTGAACCTGACGCCACTCCGTCGGCGCGGGTTTCTGCCTGCGCTGACGACGCCGGTCCAGAGCATGATCGGTTCTGATTGCATCAGAACCGAAGCTCTCGATTCCTGTTCGACGCGTTTCCTTCACGCGAACCGATATCCACTTCGCTCGGAAACGCTTCAGTCCACCGTGATGCCGGCGTATTTGACCACCTTCTCCCACTTCTCGGTCTCGGCCGCGATCATCGCGCCGAAGGCCTCGGGCGTACTGATCAGCGGCTCGCCGCCGAGCTCGGTCAGACGCTTTTTGATCTCCGGCTCGGCCAGCACCTCGTTGATCTCCCGGTTCAGCTTCGCGATGATCTCCGGCGGCGTCTTGGCCGGCGCGCCCATGCCGAACAGCGCGCTTGCCTCATAGCCCGGAATGGTCTCGGCGACAGTCGGCACGTCGGGCAATTCCGGGGACCGCGTTGCGGTCGTCACGGCGAGCGCGCGCAAGGCGCCGCCGCGGATATGCCCGATGATGGAAGGCATATTATCGAACATCACCTGGACCCGGTTGCCGAGCAAATCCGTCGTCGCGGGCGCGGCTCCGCGATAGGGCACATGCAGCATCTTCGCGCCCGACATCGCCATGAACATTTCGCCGGACAGATGGACCGAGGTGCCGTTGCCCGACGATGCGAGATTCACCTTGCCGGGATTGGCCTTCACATAGGCGATGAATTCGGCGACGGTCTTGGCCGGCACTTCCTTGGCAACGGTCATCACATTCGGCACGCGAAGAAAGGAGGCGACCGGCGCGATGTCGTGGATGAAGTTGAAATTGAGTTTGGTGTAAAGCGAGGCATTGATGAAATTGGCGGGGTTGACCAGGAGCACCGTGTAGCCGTCAGGGTCGGCCTTCACCACGGTCTCGGTGCCGATATTGTTGCCGGCGCCGGGCTTGTTCTCGATCACGAATTGCTGGCCGAGCCGCTCCGACAATCGCTGCCCGATCAACCGGGCGATGATATCCGTCGAGCCACCGGCCGGATATCCGACAACGAAGCGGACCGGCCGGATAGGATAATCGAGCGCGAGGGCGTCACCGGTTCCGCCGGCAAGGGCGCATAGACCAAGTGCAACCAGACGCGCAACCAGACCGGTCGCCGAGCGGCGTAATCCCATGCGTTTTTCTCCCTGAAGCCGAACCCTTCGAGCGGTTCGATCCTGTTGAATTGATATCGGTCGGCGTTGTAACAAACAAACCGCGGCGCGGCCAGCTTGGCCGGCGTATGTAGGACGACGACGAAAGGATCGCCCATGTCGGTCGAAGTCAACGCGCTCGATCACATCGTGATCAACGTATCCGATGTGGCGCGCGCCACCGAATGGTACCGAAAGGTTCTCGGTATGGAGGTCAGGGTGTTCGATCCCGGCCACGGCAAGCCGGTCCGGACGTCGTTGATCTTCGGCAACCAGAAGATCAACGTGCGGCCGCTCGACGCCGACAAGGTCGAGTGGTTCACCGCCGACCATGAAACCGCCGGGAGTGACGATCTGTGTTTTCTCACCTCAAGCACGCCGGCGCAGGTGGTGGCCCATCTTGAGGCCTGCGGGGTGGCGATCGAGGAAGGCCCTGTGACGAAACAAGGCGCCCGCGGCGCGCTGCGCTCGGTGTATTGCCGCGACCCCGACGGCAGTTTGATCGAGATTTCATCGTATGAGGGCGGCCCGGCCTAGGTGCTGGCGTCGTCAGCGGTGGAGTGAACGGCTTCCAACCAGCACCGGAGATTTGCGCGGTCATTCCGCGATGGTCCCTCGGTCCGTCACGGAATGGCGGGCAATCAATACGCCCCCAGTGTCACCGGGCGGAAGGCATGCAGAAGATGCGGGTCGAGCTTGCCCTCCATCTTCTCCATCGTCGCGAACGCCTTGGCGTGCGTGAACGGCAGCCGGTGTGGCCGTTTTTCCACCAGTGCCGAGTAGATATCGACGATCGTCGTCAGCCGCACGATGTCGCTGATCCGATCGCCAAGCAGGCCGTCAGGATAGCCGGTGCCATCCAGCAATTCGTGATGATGCAGCACCACGTCGAGCATCTCGGGCGGAAAGCTGCCCTGGGCGGCGAGCGCATCGTAGCCGAGACGCGGATGCTTGCGGACTTCGCTCATCTCCGCCTCGGTGAGCAAACCGGGCTTGTCCAGAATGGCCACCGGAACGAACGCCTTGCCGACATCGTGCAGAAGAGCCGCGCGCACCAGACGCCGCTGGTCGTCCTCGCGCATGCCCAGATGTTGCGCGAATGCGACGGCAAAACCGGTCACAAACAGGCAGTGGCGATAGCTGTCGGTGTGATGGCAGCCCACGGCCGTCAACCACTCGCGCAACGAAGAATGTTTGATGGCCTTGAGAATCTTGTTTTCAGCTTCCACGATATCGTCGAACTTCAGCGGGACTCCGGCCGGAAGCTTGTTGAATATCTTGACCATCACGTCATGGGCAGCGGCAACGCCCCGGTTCAGGGTTTTGCCGCGGTCGGTCGCATCGAAACCGCTGCTGTTCGGAAACGCGGCGTGGATGCGCTGCAGGATGCCCGCGGCATCAAACGGCCGGGATATCGTGTCGGTGGCGCCCAGCGCCCAGGCCTGCATCGACCCGTGATGCAGGGCGTCGGCCAGAACAAACAACCGCGGCATCGTGCGGTAGGCTTCGTGGCTCAACTTTTTTCGAACCCGCTGCACGCTTTCGGCCGAACGCAGATTGATATCGACCACGACGCCCGAGAAATGATCGGCCGGCGCGTCGGGAAGATCGGATGTCGAAACGAGATCCACCTCCCCAACGGATTGCAGGATACTCTCAAGCTCACGGCTCTTATCGCAATTATCGGACGCCAGCAGCAAATGGCGTTTGGACGGGTTGGCGGCTTGAGCTGACATAGACCCTCGTCGACTGATGCAGGTGGCCTGACCGCAACCTACCCGAGAAGTCATTCCCCGAGCCTTAAGAGAAATTATAAATGCCAGCCTTTTGTTGAAGATAAAATTTGAACGAGTTGTCGCCCGCCGGTTCCGGACACAAAAAATCCGCCGGAGGAGGCCCTCCGGCGGATTGATGGTGTCGGTAGTTCGCGGGCTTTAGGCCTTCATTCCCGCCTTGACCGCCTCCGCCGTGATCGGCAGCGAGCGGACCCGGGCGCCGGAGGCGTTGAAGATCGCGTTCGCAAGCGCGGGCGCGACCACCGTCACCGCAGGCTCGCCGACGCCGGTTGCGTGCTCGCCATTGGCGATCACGCT
This sequence comes from uncultured Alphaproteobacteria bacterium, assembly GCA_963741185.1. Classification (GTDB taxonomy): domain Bacteria; phylum Pseudomonadota; class Alphaproteobacteria; order Rhizobiales; family Xanthobacteraceae; genus Bradyrhizobium. Next base: position 7,522 of record CAVUHE010000026.1, read on the forward strand.
GACCGCCACTTCCGGGGTCTGGCTCATCCGCAACGGGGTGTAAGTATCGAAGTTGGTCTGCTCGATACCGCCATCCTTCAGCGTCGCCTTTTCGTACATCGCAAGCGAAAGCCCCCACAGCGCCGCGCCCTCGACCTGGGCACGGATGTTATCGGGATGCACCTGCGTGCCGACGTCGGTGGCCACGGTCAGCTTCTTGACCTTGACCTCGCCGTTCGGCGCGACGGCGACGTGGGCCACGCATGCGGTCCAGCTTGCCGTCTTCCTTTCCTGCGACGAAACGCAGGCCACGCCCATGCCTTCGCCCTGCGGCAGTTGCTTGGTGCCGTAGCCGGCCAGGCCCATGGCGGTGAGCAGCGTGTTGCGCAGGCGTTGCGCGCCACCATTGTTGTCGCCCTTGCCGTCGAGCATGTCGATCCGGTACTGCGCCGGATCCTTGCCGGCGGCATGGGCGAGTTCGTCGACCATGCTTTCGACCGCCCAGAACGTCCAGCCCGGCGCGACCGACCGCAACTGACCCGACGGGGTGGCGTTGTGGGCCATCTCGTTGAGGATGGCGCGGACGTTGTGGTTGGGCACGGAGTAGAAGAAGTCCGCACCGTTCACCGTGAACGCGTCGAGCGCACCCTTCTTGTCGACCGAAGGCGACAGGAAATCAGGGATGCCCCAGCGCTTGGTCGGCCAGGCGCTGACCACGTCGTGGTTCATCGCGACCAGCTTGCCGTCGCCATCAAGACCGGCCTTGATCTTCTGGAACGTCAAGGGACGCGAGAAGTCCATGGTCATGTCGTTTTCGCGCGAGTAGATGATCTTGACCGGCTTGCCGACGGCCTTGGCCGCCTGCACCGCCGGTATCAGCATGTCGCCTTCGAGACGCCGGCCGAAGCCGCCACCCAGCCATGTCTGATGCATCACGACGTATTTGGGATCGACCCCGGCGGCGCCGGCCGCGATCGCACCGGAGCGCGTCGCAAACTGGTTGCCGGTGTAGAGGTGCCAGATATCGCCTTGCTGCTGCGCCGTCGCCGTCATCGGCTCCATCGGCGCATGGATGTTGATGTTGGTGGTGTACTCCGCCTCCAGCACCTTGGCCGCCGTACCGAAAGCCGCGGCCGTGTCACCGTCCTTGACGAAGAACAGGCCGGAATCGTCAAGCGCCTGCAGCCGTTTGGCTTCGTCGAGCAGCGATTGGCTCGACAGCTTGGCGTTGGGACCACCGTCATAGGTGATCTTGAGCGCTTCGGCCGCCTTTGCGGCGTTGGCATAGGTGCTGGCGACAGCCACCACCCAACCGGAGGTCGTCATGGTCTTGTCGTCGAGGACGACAGCCTTGATGAAGCCCGGCACTTTCTTCGCCGCACTGTCGTCGACCGATTTCACCGTGGCGCCGTAGCGCACCGGAGGCGTGATGACCTTGCCGTAGACCATGCCCGGCAGCATGGTGTCGATGCCATATTTGGCAGTCCCGTTCGTCTTCGATGGAATGTCGAGCTGCGGCACCGAAACGCCGATGATGGTGTATTTATCTGGTGTCTTCAGCTTGATCGCCTTGAGATCGTCGGGGGTAAAGGTCTTGGTGGCCTTGCCGCTCTTGACGATGTCCGCGAACGTCATCGACTTCTTCGACTTCGGATGCGTAACCGTGGACTCCCTGACGACCAGCTCGTCCTTGTAGAATGGCGGCAGACCCATCGCGGCCGCAGCCGCTTCCGTCAACGCGATACGTCCGGCGGCACCCGCGCGGCTCATCGCATCGAAGTTCATCATGGTGCTCCAGCTGCCGCCGGTGACCTGCGCGCCAAGCACGGGGTCGTTGTATTTCGGATCGTTGGAGGCGAGTTGAACCCGCATGTCCTTCCAGCTGGCGCCGAGTTCTTCGCAGATGATCTGCGCCATGGTGGATGCAATGTGCTGGCCCATGTCGGCCTTGCCGCATGTGACCGTGACGATTCCGTCAGGCCCGACCGAATACCACACGCTGGGATCGAAGCTGCCGGTTGCGGCGTAGGCTTCACCGAGACCGGGGACCGCGGAATAGCCGAGCACGAGGCCAGCGGCGGCGGAGCCGACGAGGAACGAGCGGCGGCTCAGATCGGCCGGTTCGCCTTGGGTGACTTTCACGTGACTATTCATGTTGCCCTCCGCTCGTTGCCGGTGGCCGATGCGGTGCGGATATCGGCGGCGGCGCGCATGATCGCCTTCTGGATGCGCGAATAGGTCATGCAGCGGCAGAGATTGCCGTCCATATGCGCCACGACTTCTTCCTTGGTCGGATTGGAGTTCTTCGCCAGCAGCGAGGCTGCCTGCATGATCTGCCCGGACTGGCAGTAGCCGCATTGCGGAACCTGCTCTGCGATCCATGCCTTCTGCAATGGGTGGTCGCCCTTGGCGCTCAGGCCCTCGATGGTGGTGATCTTCTTGCCGACGGCATCGTTGACCGACGTCTGGCAGGATCGCACGGCTTCGCCGTTGATGTGGACGGTGCAAGCGCCACAAAGCCCGGCGCCGCAGCCGAATTTCGTTCCGGTCATCTGCAATTGCTCGCGGATGACCCAAAGCAGCGGCGTATCGTTCGCCGCCTCGACGGACATATTCCGTCCGTTGATGTTGAGATTAGGCATGGTTCTTTCCCTCCGGTGCATGAAGCCGCTTACGGCGGTAACTCATTTTTCTTTATTGTCTGGCCCCCACCGGGCTGACGCCAGCGGCGGGCAGAATGCTAGCGATCAGGGCAGGAGGCAAATGCAATTTGGAATTGGTCGAAAAAAATTCCGAGACCAGCGTTGTGCACTGCGGCAGCAATGTTGCCATATTGGGCAACGGATTTCAGGGCAGCGTTTCCAGCGAAGGGCAGCGCCCGCGCCTTCGGGCCGGTTTCAAAGGTGAGGAGAGAAGGCTGCAAGCCAAGCCCGTTCGAGATAGTCGAAGCCGCCAAAAGGCCGACGATGAGAGATCGAAGTCACGGACGAGGTTAGCCGCCGCGGCTTGCCGTTCCCACGCACGGCGGCTGCGCTTCCACAGCGGGGACGGAGTGGGCCATAACGCCGCGCGAAGGAGTCACAAACTTGTGTTCCGAGCTGTGCGGCTGTGGTCGTCTCCCCGCGCGAGCGCGCCGGCTTGTGCCGGCCCGCTTGCGGACCTTGGTCGGCATCGTGTTGCGGTGACCACGAATTCGCCGCAAGGAAAGGACAGCAGGCACATTACGATGATATCTGCTACGTCCATGCTTCCGGTGACCAGCGCCACCGCAATCGACTTCATGCAACTCTTGGAAGATGGATGATCCGTGGGACACGACATCAAGCTGACAGCTTCGGACAAATTTCAACTGGGCGGCTACCGCGCCGATCCCGCCGATGCACCCAAGGCGGCGGTGGTGGTGATCCAGGAAATCTTTGGCGTCAATCACCACATTCGCGCGGTTTGTGACCGCCTCGCGCGCGAGGGCTATGCCGCGATCGCGCCAGCGATCTTCGACCGCGTCGAGCCCAATTTCCAGTCCGGCTACTCGCCCGACGAAGTTGCGGTTGCGCGCAAGTTTGTCGCAAATCCTGACTGGACGGCGATGTTGCGCGACACGCAGGCCGCCATCGACGCGGTCACGAGTGTCGGTCCGGTCGGCATCATCGGCTTCTGTCTTGGCGGCAGCGTCGCCTACGCCGCGGCCACAAGGCTGTCCGGCCTGTCGGCGGCGATCGGCTATTACGGTGGTGCCATCGTTCGCTTCGCCGACGACAAGCCGAGAGTCCCGACCCAGCTGCATTTCGGCGAAAAGGACGCGGGCATCCCGCTTTCCGATGTGGAGATCATCCGCGGCAAGCGGCCCGACGTCGAGATCCACACCTATCCTGGTGCGCAGCACGGGTTTCACTGCGATGAGCGGGCAAGTTACGATAAGGCAAGTGCGGACATCGCCTGGCCGCGCAGCATGAATTTCTTTGCCGCGCATTTGAGGAAGTGACGACACCTTGTCGTCATTTCGGGTTCGCTTTCGCGCCCTCAGCGACAAGCGCGCCGCGCTTGCGCGGAGATGACGAGCTACTCGGTGCTTCCTTAGAACCAGCGTTCGCCGACGAGGATGGTATCGCCGGGGCCAAGCGGCGTGCCGAGCGGCACGACGGCGCGGTGTGAGCCGGAACTGTCGGCATGGGTCAGCGTGACGCTGTCACGTTTGGCGCGGGGCGAGAAACCACCGGCAATCGCCACCGCGCTTTCGACGCTCATATTGGGTACGTAGGGGTATTGGCCGGGGGCGGCGACCTCGCCGAGGATGAAGAACGGCCGGTAGGTTTCGACCTCCACCGCAACCGAGGGATCGCGGATGTAGCCGTTGCGCAGCTTGGCGGTGATTTCCGCGGCAAGCCCCGCCGGAGTTCGTCCGCGTGCGCCCACCGCGCCGATCAGCGGCATGGTGATGGAGCCGCCGGCATCGATGGCATAGGTGTTGGTGAGGCCTTCCTGGCCGTAGACCACGACCCGCAGCTTGTCGCCGGCATCCAGGTGGTAGGGTGTGTCGTGGGCGACCGGCATCGGCGCGGCCGCATAGGCGGCAGGTGCCGCGGCGTAGGTGTTTCGTGGCGAAGCCGCAAAGCTGGCACGACGTGCGCTGACGGCGTCGCCGGAATCCGCCACGGCGGTTCGTACGGGGACAACGGGCGCTGAATTGGCGGGCTGGCCATAGGCCATGGCGTCGAGCTCGCTCCGCGACTGCGCGGTGGCAACGGGAGCCGTCGCCTGCATGCAGCCCGACAACGCGAGCGCCGTCATGGCGGCAATGATCGGAAGTCGGAACGCGCGCGCAACCCGCACCAAGGCCATCCCCCTCTCACGAGACAGCCCAAGTCTTGCACCCGTTATGGTTAACAAACCGTTTTTTTTCGGAAGCCTTGAAAGCGCGACGTGGAGATGGAAATCCACCTCCCACATCGACCAAATCAGGCGGTGACGCCCGCGCCGATCGGGCAAGACACGCCGGTTCCGCCGAGCCCACAATAGCCGGCCGGATTCTTGGCCAGATACTGCTGATGATAATCCTCGGCGAAATAGAACTCGCCTGCGGATGCGAGTTCGGTCGTGATGGTGGGAAGACCCTTGGCCGCCAGCGCCTTCTGATAGGCGGTCTTCGACGCTTCGGCAGTTTTGCGTTGAGCGTCGTTGAACGTATAAATCGCGGAACGATACTGGGTGCCGACGTCGTTGCCCTGCCGCATGCCCTGGGTCGGGTTGTGACTTTCCCAGAACGTCTTGAGGAGAAGGTCGTAGGAAATCTTCTTGGGATCGAACACCACCAGCACCACTTCGGTATGGCCGGTGCGGCCCGAACAGACTTCCTCATAGGTCGGGTTCCGGGTGTGGCCGCCCGCATACCCTACCGCGGTTGTGTAAACACCGTCGCCAAGCTCCCAGAACTTGCGCTCAGCGCCCCAGAAGCAGCCTAATCCGAAAACCGCCTGCTCCAGACCCGCCGGATAGGGCGGCTGCAACTGATGGCCGTTCACAAAATGCCGCGTGGCGGTTGGAATTGGAGTGGCGCGGCCGGGCAGCGCCTCGGCGGCGCTTGGCAGCGTGGTGGTCTTGCGCATGAACAACATGGGTTACCTCCGTGCGGGACGCATTCAACCCTGATGGCAACAACGTGTCTCTTGTATAATATATAAGACCTTACGTGCACCGCGGCAGCCCCATTACGCGAAGGCGTCGGGCACAAGCCGCCAGTGCCACGGTCAGTCCCTGGAATAACCGATCAACGGCTTGCGTGGCCGGAACAGCAGCATCAGCAAAATTCCGACGACGCCCATCACCGCGAAAACCGGCTGGTCGAGGAGGACCTGGGCGACGCTGTTCCACAGCCATGGCGAAATGCCCTGCACCCAGGCCTTGAACGCCTGCTGGCTGGATTGATGGACGTCGTTCCAGAACTGACCGAACCGGGTGAAACGCAAGGTGTTGTCGGCGACAAAGCGCGCCCCATCATAGACCATGAAGATAAATCCGCCGGCCAGCAGCAACAGTCCCACAAGGCGGAAAAAACCGCGGATCATGCCTCACCCTTTATCTGTCGCGCCCTGCGCGCACCGTCAGCCATTAGCGGGGCAGCGTAGGAAATTCAACCTCATCAACATCTTATCGGCCCCTTTGCGGCCACCCCGCCGGCCCGAGCAGCGCTGGAAGGCGTTGACGCTGCATGGCCTGACCTCTATAACACCCCCCAATGGCGGCGGGGGCAATCTCGCCGCCGCTGTTCTTTGAGCATTGCCACATGTGAGCATGGGCTCCGAGAGTGGCATTCTCGATAGGGCACCCGAAAACATATCAGCGTCGATCAGGCGAACCGTCGGCACGCTCGCGCCGCCCACGATCGGTCACTGTCGAAGGACATTTGAAAGCATGGCCAATACGACCTCCGCCAAAAAGGCGACGCGCAAGATTGCCCGCCGCACCATCATCAACAAATCGCGCCGGACCCAAATGCGCAGTTCGGTGCGATCCGTCGAGGAAGCGATCAAGAGCGGCGACCGGGACGCAGCGCTGAAGGCGTTGGCGCACGCGGAGCCGGAGCTCATGAAGGCAGCGCAGCGCAACATCATTCACAAGAACAATGCGAGCCGAAAGGTTTCGCGGCTCACGCATCAGATCGCAAAGCTGGCAAAATAAGCCGGTTGAAGGAAAATCCATCAAAAGCCCGGCCTGAGCCGGGCTTTTTGTTTTGCGTTCTGTAATTTTCCAGCCGGCGAATTTCTTTATGTGTCATGTTTTTACAGACACAATGACGGAAGGCCGACTTAGCAAGTCAAGGGCGTCGACAAAAAGTCGACGGCGGCTTCCGATCGACATCTTCGATTAGGAAATCGTGATTGCACGCCGGCATCGAGCGGCGTCAGAGGGGTTACCCTGCTGCGACGAGCAAAAAAAAACGCGTTTGCGTAGTCACTTATCGGCATAGCGGCGGTGAGTTGTTGAAAAATTCGCTTCGGCTTCGTTCGAACGTAAACAATTTATGAATTTATTTTGGGCAGCCGCGAGAAATGTGACAACTCGCCCGCGTTTCGAATCTGCGCACAGATTCAAAACCTTGCGGCTCTGCAGGAAAATTGCGGACGGACGCGGCAAGCGCCAAGTCGTTTTTGCTGGCAGAGGCGATGAATCATTTTCGTTGCGGGAAATAGGGCATGATGTATCTCTTAGGGCGTTCGCAGCGCCCACGGCTCTTGAGACCAGCGCGGATTAAGGTTCGGGGCGGACGTGCAAATCGGCGGCGGTGTGCGCGTTGGCGACGCTTTCCAAGCGATTGTCGGGTTTAAACTCATAGCGATATGGGTAACGGAGTTCTGTGTCGAAATTTCTCAGGCGAGGCGCTTGTGTCTCGTTTGTCTCAAACAAGAGAAATACGTAACAGGCGACCGACCGCAACGGAGGCGAAGTATGCGAGTGGGGTTTGGAGTGAGCGGGCGGAGTGAGCGGCGCAACGACTTGACGAATTGAGCTTCAGGCGGCGCCGATCGGATTTGAATAGGTATGGAATGACGACTTGCCGTGGCTAACGCGGCAAGAGGGGGAGGTCGTATGTCTTACGAAGTCATCGTTATTTTTACACTCAGGCCATTTTCAAACGCCAACGCATCGGATGGATCGGAGACCGCATGCACGCGGCCTCCCGCGCGAGCTCCGGACAGACCGTTGAGTACGCGCTAGCCTCGCGAACGCTTCCCTAAAGCCAATGATCTGTCGGACGGCTTTCTGCCGAACGGCCGGCCTATGGCTGAAACCGGAAGCTTCGCTTGAGGCCGGCTCCGTGCGGTACACGCGCATGGCAGTTTCATCGTCAACAAAGTACTCCTTCAGAAAAGTCCTCAGGCAATGACAAATACGGAACAGGATCGTTGGTCGCGTGTGAAAGGCAGGTTGCGGTCGAGCGTTGGAGAGGATGTCTATACGAGCTGGTTTGCGCGCATGGATCTGGAAGGTGTTCAGGACGAAAGCGTCCGCCTTTCGGTTCCCACGCGCTTTCTCAAGAGCTGGATCCAGGCGCATTACGCCGAGCGCGTTCTTTCCTGCTGGCAAGCCGAGATGCCCGAAGTCCACCGGATCGATCTTACGGTGCGCACGGCCATGCGATGTGCAACGCCAGCCAAAGAGGTGATCGCGCCGCTCGATGCGCGCCGCGGCGAACGGCCTGATGGCCGGCCGGCGCCGGAGCTGCGCGCAACTGCCATCGCGCCGGTATCGGCCAGCCATGACGCGCTCGGTGGCTCGCCGCTCGATCCGCGCCTGACATTTGGAAGTTTCGTCATCGGGCGCTCCAACACGCTGGCCCATGCTGCGGCGCGCCAGGTTGCCGAAGGCCGTCGCGGCGATCCCGTGATGTTCAATCCGCTCTATATCCATGCCGGGGTCGGACTGGGCAAAACCCATCTGTTGCAGGCCGTCACCTGGGCTGGAAATTCCGGCAGCGAACGCAAGGTGCTTTATCTCACCGCCGAGAAATTCATGTACGGTTTTGTTGCGGCGCTGAAGACGCAGACCGCGCTTGCATTCAAGGAGGCGTTGCGCGGCATTGACGTGCTCGTCATCGACGACCTGCAATTCCTACAGGGCAAGTCGACCCAGGCTGAATTCTGTCACACCCTGAATGCGCTGATCGATGCCGGCCGCCAGGTTGTGATCGCGGCGGACCGGCCGCCCTCCGACCTCGAAAGCCTCGATGACCGCGTACGCTCGCGGCTCGCCGGTGGCCTCGTCGTGGAGATGGGATCGCTCGGCGAGGAATTGCGGCTTGGTATCCTCAAGTCACGGGTCGCAGCGGCCCGCGCGCATCACGCGAGCTTCGATGTGCCGGAACAGGTACTGGAATATCTCGCCCGCGCCATCACCCATAACGGCCGCGATCTCGAGGGCGCCATCAATCGCCTGCTGGCGCACTCAAAGCTCAATGCGCAGCCGGTGACACTGGAAATGGCCGAGCGCGAGGTGCGCGATCTGATCCGTCCGCAGGAGCCCAAGCGGATCAAGATCGAGGACATTCAGCGGGTGGTGGCCCGGCAATACAATGTGAGCCGTTCCGACCTGTTGTCGTCGCGCCGCACCGCCAATGTCGTCCGCCCGCGCCAGGTGGCGATGTATCTGGCGAAGACCCTGACCCTGCGCTCGCTGCCGGAAATCGGCCGCCGCTTCGGTGGACGCGACCACACCACGGTCCTGCACGCCGTGCGCAAGATCGAAGCCCTGGTTGCCAAGGATGTCGCGCTCTCAGAAGAGGTCGAGTCCCTCAAGCGCCAGTTGCAAAGCGACAGCTGAACCCTCCGTTCCCTGCCCTGTGCGGCAGGGACGGCAGGGGGCAAACTGCGAGCGCGGGACCTGCGGCCGGCGGCCAAAACGTGGGGAACGGCGAGACGCATCTCTTGCGCTTGCGGGCCATCCGCGCCACCTTGCGGTCCCCCCAAAGGCCTGATCCAATCCAGCTTTGATCAGGCTTTCGGGCTCAGACGCCGCGGCGCGCCTTCCGGCCGCCCGGCTTTTCCATCTTAGGATCAGGCGGGTATTGCAATGAAGGTTACCGTCGAACGTGCGCAACTCCTGAAATCGCTGGGCCACGTCCACCGCGTGGTCGAGCGCCGCAACACCATTCCGATCCTCGGCAATGTGCTGGTCCGGGCTGAAAGCGCGCGGTTGTCGCTGAAGGCCACCGACCTTGATCTGGAGGTTACGGAGACGCTCGCGGCGGAAACCGCCACCGCCGGTTCGACGACGGTGCCGGCGCATATGTTTTACGACATCGTGCGCAAGCTGCCCGAAGGCGCGCAAATCGTGCTGGAGGGCGACGGCGACCGCGCGGTGCTGGCGATCCGCGCCGGCCGCTCGCGCTTCACGCTGCAGACGCTTCCGGAAAACGATTTCCCCGATCTTGCCGCCGGCGACATGACGCATTCGTTCACGCTTGCGGCCGCCGACATGAAGCGGCTGATCGACCGGACGCAATTTGCGATCTCCACCGAAGAGACCCGCTACTATCTCAACGGCATTTATCTGCACTCGGCCGGCAGCGCCAAGGCCGCCACCTTGCGCGCGGTGGCAACCGACGGGCATCGTTTGGCCCAGATCGATTTACCCTTGCCCAAAGGGGCCGCCGGCATGCCCGGCGTGATCGTGCCGCGCAAGACGGTTGGCGAGGTGCAGCGCCTGATCGAGGACAACGAGGCCGAGGTTAGAATCGAGCTTTCTCAAGGCAAGATCCGTTTCACCATCGGCAATGTGGTGCTGACCTCGAAACTGATCGACGGCACCTTTCCGGATTATGGTCGCGTCATCCCGCAAAACAACGACAAGGAACTTGTCGTCGACAAGAAGGATTTCGAGGCCGCGGTCGACCGCGTGTCGACGATCTCGAGCGAGCGCGGCCGCGCGGTGAAACTGGCGCTATCGGCGGGCAAGCTGGTGCTGTCGGTGACCAACCCGGATTCCGGCAGCGCGACCGAGGAACTCGAAGTCGAGTACGCCTCCGATCCGCTCGATATCGGGTTCAACTCGCGCTATCTGCTGGATATCGCCGCCCAGATCGAGGGCGAGGTTGCGGTCCTCCGGCTCGCCGATCCCGGCTCGCCGACGCTGGTGCAGGACAAGGAATCCAAGGGCGCGCTCTACGTGCTGATGCCGATGCGGGTGTAGGCTCTTTCTGTTCGCGTCAAGGCTGACTAGATTGCGTTATGGCCGGGCATAGCCGTCCGAAGGACGGCGTCGCTTTCGCCTCGCCTGTGTCCCGGCCATCTACGTTTTTCAGACCACGACCGCGTGGGACACCGGGCCAAACCCCGGCAATGACAGCTCGCCATGATCGCCTCCCGCATTCACCGCCTCACCCTCACGCATTTCCGGAACTACCGCGCGGCGAGCCTTCAGGCGCGCGGCGATGTGGTCGTGCTGGTGGGTCCGAATGGCGCCGGAAAGACCAACTGTCTCGAGGCGATCTCGTTTCTGTCGCCTGGACGGGGTTTGCGCCGGGCTACGCTTGAGGATGTCGCGGACAATCAGGGCGACGGCTCGTGGGCGGCTTCCGCCGAGGTGGAAGGCGCGCTGGGGCTGGCCACGCTCGGCACCGGCATCGATGCCCCTGGCGCGGAGACTACCGCGACAAGCCGGCGCTGTCGCATCGACCGCGAGCCGGTGACCTCGGCGGCGGCATTCGGCGATCACCTGCGCATGGTGTGGCTGACGCCTTCCATGGACGGGCTGTTTTTGGGGCCGGCGTCGGAGCGGCGGCGGTTTTTCGATCGTCTGGTGCTGGCGATCGACAGCGAACATTCGGCGCGGGTGTCGGCGCTCGACCGCTCCTTGCGTTCGCGCAACCGGTTGCTGGAGGTGCGCAATTACGACGACCATTGGTGCGATGCGATCGAACGCGAGACGGCGGAACTCGCAGTCGCCGTGGCGGCGATGCGCGGCCAGACCGCTAAACGGTTGGCGGCCATGCTGCGCGCCCGCGGTGAGCAATCCGCGTTTCCTTCCGCGCAGATCATGCTCGACGGCTGGATGGAGAATGCGCTTTCGTCGGAACCTGCGACCTCGGTGGAGGATCGTTACCGGGAGATCCTGCGCACCAACCGGGCGCGCGACGCCATCGCCGGTCGCACGCTCGACGGTCCGCACCTCACCGATCTGCAGGTGATCTACGCGCCGAAAAACATGCCGGCCCGCGACGCCTCGACCGGCGAACAGAAGGCGCTGTTGATCGGTCTGGTTCTGGCGCACGCCAGTCTGGTCGCGGAAATGACCGGGATCACGCCGTTATTGTTGCTCGACGAGGTGGTGGCCCATCTCGACCCCGGACGACGATCAGCGCTGTTCGATGAGCTCTCAAAACTTGGCGCGCAGGTCTGGATGACTGGCGCTGATCCCGCGGCCTTTGCTGGCGTCGGAGCATCCGGCGAGGTATTCGGCGTCGAGTCCGGTCAGATATCCCACCGAGCCGAAAAACGGGATTGATGGCCGGGTCTCGGGGAAGAAAAATCGCCTGACGAATCGCGCTTTTGCGAAGCCGTCGAATCGGCCTTTGGCGGCCTTGAAAAACCACCAAAAATTCCCATTTATTCAATAACTTGCTGATGGAGACTTTGCGCTAGGCGCATGGCGTCTTTCATGGCAGAAATAAGCTAATCAGCGCCTGATTTTGCGCAGCTGATTCGGGACATCCTCGAAGGCCTCACATGACAGAACCTGCCCGGCAATCGATCGCCGACACTGAGCATTCCATTCCTGTCGAATATGGTGCGGAATCGATCAGGGTTTTGAAGGGGCTCGACGCCGTCCGCAAGCGGCCCGGCATGTATATCGGCGACACCGACGACGGCAGCGGCCTCCACCACATGGTCTACGAGGTCGTCGACAATGCCATCGACGAGGCGCTCGCCGGCTACGCAACCGCAGTTGAGGTCGTTCTCAATGCCGATGGCTCGGTTACCGTGCGCGACGATGGCCGTGGCATTCCCGTCGACATCCACAAGGGCGAAGGCATTTCCGCGGCCGAGGTCATCATGACCCAGCTGCACGCGGGAGGAAAATTCGACCAGAATTCCTACAAGGTGTCCGGAGGATTGCATGGCGTCGGCGTTTCCGTCGTCAACGCGCTGTCGAGCAAGTTGCAGCTCAAGGTCTGGCGCGACGGCAGGGAGCATTTCATCGAATTCGCCCACGGCGACGCGGTAGCGCCGTTGAAAGTCGTCGGCGACGCGCACGGCAAGCGTGGCACCGAGGTGACGTTCCTTGCCTCCAAGGAGACCTTCACCAACGTCGAATACGACTTCGCAACGCTCGAGCATCGCCTGCGCGAACTCGCCTTCCTGAATTCGGGTGTCAATATCGTCTTGTCGGACATGCGCCACGCGGTCGAGAAGCGCGAGGAAATGCACTACGACGGCGGCGTCGAAGAGTTCGTGAAGTATCTCGACCGCAACAAGAAGGCGATGGTGCCGGCGCCGATCATGGTCAACGCCGAGATGAACGGCATCGGGGTCGAGGCCGCGCTGTGGTGGAACGACAGCTACCACGAGAACGTGCTGTGCTTCACCAACAACATTCCGCAGCGCGACGGCGGCACCCATCTGGCGGGCTTTCGCGGCGCGCTGACCCGCCAGGTCAACGGCTATGCCGATGCCATGGCCAAGCGCGAGAAGATTGCGCTGACCGGCGACGACTGCCGCGAGGGCCTGACCGCGGTGCTTTCGGTGAAGGTGCCCGATCCGAAGTTCTCCTCGCAAACCAAGGACAAGCTGGTGTCCTCGGAAGTGCGCCCAGTGGTCGAGAACGTCATCAACGAGGCGCTCGCGGCCTGGTTCGAGGAACATCCGGCGGAAGCCAAGATCATCGTCGGCAAGGTGGTGGAGGCCGCCGCCGCCCGCGAGGCCGCGCGCAAGGCGCGCGAGCTGACGCGGCGCAAGGGCGCGCTCGACGTGGCTTCGTTGCCGGGCAAACTCGCCGATTGCCAGGAGCGCGATCCCGCCAAATCCGAACTGTTCATCGTCGAGGGCGACAGCGCCGGCGGCAGCGCCAAGCAGGGCCGTAACCGTGAATTCCAGGCCGTGCTGCCGTTGCGCGGCAAAATTCTCAATGTCGAGCGTGCCCGCTTCGACAAGATGCTGAGCTCTGAACAGATCGGCACGCTGATCACGGCGCTCGGCACCGGCATCGGCCGTGACGATTTCGATCTGTCAAAGCTGCGCTATCACAAGATCATCCTGATGACCGACGCCGATGTCGACGGCGCGCATATCCGCACGCTGCTTTTGACGTTCTTCTTCCGCCAGATGCCAGCGCTGATCGAGGGCGGTTACCTCTATATCGCCCAGCCGCCGCTCTACAAGGTGAACCGTGGCAAATCCGAGCAATATCTGAAGGACGACGCAGCGCTCGAGGACTATCTGATCGAGACCGGTCTCGACGACTGCATCTTCAAGCTCGCCTCCGGCGAGAACCGCAGGGGCCGCGACCTGCAGGCGCTGGTGGAGGACGCCCGGGTCATCCGCCGTACGCTGCACAATCTGCACAGCCGCTACAACCGCAAGGTGATCGAGCAGGCGGCGATCGCCGGCGTGCTCAGCCCGAGGATCACCGGAGATGTCGCGACCGCCAACGCCGCCGCGGATTATATCGCGCGGCGGCTCGACGCGCTGGCCGATGAGGTCGAGCGCGGCTGGACCGGACGCTTCACCGAAGGTCACGGCTTCCAGTTCGAACGTACCGTTCGCGGCGTCAAGGATGTCGCCATTATCGATGATGCGTTGCTTGGTTCCGCCGATGCGCGCAAGCTCGACGACTATGCCGCGAAGCTGCAGGAGGCCTATCCGAAGCCGGGTCTGCTGCGCCGGAAGGATACCGAAACCGCGATCCACGGCCCGGTCGACCTGTTCGAGGCGGTGACCGGGGCCGGGCGCGAGGGCGTCAAGTTGCAGCGCTACAAAGGCCTCGGCGAGATGAATCCCGATCAGCTCTGGGAGACCACGCTCGACACCAACGAGCGCTCGCTCCTGCAGGTGAAGGTCAAGGAGGTCGACGAGGCCGACGACATCTTCACCAAGTTGATGGGTGACGTGGTCGAGCCACGCCGGGAGTTCATCCAGGACAATTCGCTGAGCGCGAATGTGGACGTTTAGGGCACGGATCCCGCGTGCCGCCCATTCAATACATCGTTGAGGGCGGTCATCGGCTTTCAGGCACGATCGAGCCGTCGGGCAACAAGAACGCTGCGCTGCCGATCATTGCCGCGGCGCTTTTGACCGAACATCCGGTGACGCTCAACAACGTCCCGCGGATTCGCGATACCGAAACGCTGGTGGAGCTGATACGCTCGGTCGGCGCTGCGGCCGAATGGGTTTCGCGCAATACGCTCACCGTCCATGCCAAGAACATCCGCGCGGCCGATCTCGATCCGGAGCTATGCGCGCGGATACGCGCCTCGATCCTGCTGGCGGGGCCGCTACTGGCGCGCTGCGGCGAGGTGATCTTGCCGCCGCCTGGCGGCGACGTCATCGGCCGGCGGCGGCTCGACACCCATTTTCTCGCTTTCGAGCAGTTGGGTGCCAGCGTCACGGCATCCGACCGGCTGGAGTTCCGCAGTTCCCGCCTCAAGGGCGCCGACGTGTTCCTTGACGAGCCCAGCGTGACCGCCACCGAGAACGCGCTGATGGCCGCGGTCGCGGCCGATGGCACCACGCATTTGCGCAACATCGCTTCCGAGCCGCATGTGCAGGACCTCGCGCATTTCCTGGTCGCGCTCGGGGCGCGCATCGAGGGCATCGGCACCAACACCGTGATCGTCCACGGCCGGGCAACGCTCGGCGCCGTCAGCTATTCGATTCAGCCAGATCACATTGAGGTCGGGTCGCTGATCGGGCTTGCGGCGGTGACGCGCTCGCCGCTGCGCATCGCACGAGCCGGCATCGAACATCTTCGCTCGATCCGGATGGGCTTTGAGCGGCTCGGCATCGTCTGTGGGGTCGAAGCCGACGACCTGATCGTGCCCGCCCGTCAGACGCTCAAGATCCAGGACGATTTCGGCGGCCACGTGCCGAAACTGGAAGATCAGCCCTGGCCGGCCTTTCCAGCCGATCTGATGTCGATCGCCATCGTCACCGCAACCCAGTGCGACGGTGTGATCCTGATGTTCGAAAAGATGTTCGAGTCGCGGATGTTCTTCGTCGACAAGCTGATCGCGATGGGTGGACGCATCGTACTGTGCGACCCGCACCGGGCGATCGTAGCCGGGCCCAGCCGCCTCAGGGGTGCGCTGATGACTTCGCCGGACATTCGCGCCGGCATGGCCATGCTGCTGGCGGCGGTGTGCGCAGAGGGTGTCTCCACCATCAACAATGCCGACCAGATCGAACGCGGCTATGAGCGCATCGACGAACGGCTCAACGCGCTCGGCGCCAGGATCACCCGCGTGCCGGCGCGGTAAACGGGGCGTGAGTTCTCTTTCCCCTCGCCCCTGATAGAAGACCGCTTGCCACCATTTTGACCAGCGAAGGCGCCAGTCTGCAGCGATGACATTTCTTGATGAAATCGAACGAGGGCTGATCGCCACCGTCGACGGCGTGGAAATCTCCCGCAACCATTTAGCCGTCGAGTTGACGGAGACGCTGAAATTGGCGGTTCCGATCGCGCTGACACAACTCGGCCAGATCGCGATGATGACGACCGATCTTGCCTTGATCGGGCGTCTCGGGGACGTCGCTGTGGCGGCGGCGGCGTTGGCGCATACCATCTTCTTCTTCGGCTTCACCTTCGGCATGGGGTTGGTATCGGCCGTGGCGCCACTGGCCGCGCAGGCGTTTGGCGCCCGTGATCCGCGGCTGGTGCGGCGCGCGCTTCGGGTGGGGCTGTGGGCCACATTGTTGATGTCGCTGCCAATGATGGCGCTTCCATCGTGCGGTGAGCAAATCCTGTTGGCGTTGGGCCAGGCTCCGACGACCACGCATCTCGCGCAACGCTATCTGACGGGTCTGTCATGGGGCGTTGCGCCGGCCCTGGGGTTTCTGGCGATCCGCGGCTTCATGGGCGCGGTCAACCGTCCGGAGCCGGGTCTGTGGATCACGCTTGCCGCAATCCCGGCCAATGCCGTGCTGGTTTATCTCCTGATCCACGGTGAATTTGGACTGCCGCGCCTTGAGCTGTTGGGTGCCGGCCTCGCCACCACGACAATCAATTTCGCGATGTTTATCGCGGGCCTCTGGTTTGTCACGCGTCGCCGGCCTTTCAGGAAATATCACGTGTTGGGTCGCATCTGGCGCATCGACTGGGTCTTGATGCGGCGCCTGATTGTCATCGGCGCTCCGATCTCCCTGGCATTCCTGCTGGAATATAGCCTGTTCGGCGCCGCGGGGCTCTTGATGGGCTTGATCAGCACCACGGCGTTGGCGGCACACCAGATCGCACTGCAGATCGCAGCCATCCTCTTCATGGTGCCCTTCGGTATCGGAATGGCGGCGACGGTCCGCGTTGGACACGCCATCGGAAGCCGCAATACGCTGGCGGCGAAACGCGCGGGGCTGGTCGCAACTGGCCTCGGCATTGTCTTTATGTCGGCCATGACGCTCGCCGTGATCCTCGGGCGGTTTGCCATCGCGCGATTCTTCTTCGGCGAGGCGGCCGAGAGCGCCGGCGTCGCCATCGAACTCACAGCCGCGCTCTTGATGGTCGGCGCGACCTTCTTTATCGCCGACGGTATCCAGACCGTTGTGGCTGGCGCGTTGCGCGGCATGAGTGACACAAGGGTGCCGCTATTGCTTGCCGGGATCAGTTACTGGCTGATCGGATTCACCGCTGCTTTCGGGCTCGCCTTTTGGGCTGGATTTGGTGCGGTCGGCGTCTGGATCGGGTTGTCCTGCGGGACGGCGGTTTACGCCCTGCTTCTCATCTTGCGGTTCCGCTGGCTTGCGGACCATCTGGCCCTCACAGGGCTCATCCGCCGCGCCGCATGTTGACGGCGCGCCGCTGCGGCCGTACCAAATCCGGCATCCAGGAACGAACGAGCAAGAACATCCGGGACAACGCCATGGCCGATGAAACCGCAACGCTTGCCGCCTATGTTGCCGATCTGAAGTTCGAGGATATCCCGCGGGAAGTGCGCGAGCGCGCCAAGGTTCTGACGCTGGATTTCCTGGGCAGCGCGATCAGGGCGCGGCGCGACGCGGAATCCACGCCCTCGCTCCTGAAAATGCTCGAAGCGCTTGCACTCGACGGCCGTGGCGAATCCACGGTGTTTGGCGATGGCAAAACCTGGACGCCCGCGGTAGCCGCCCTGCTCAACGGTGCGCTTGGCCATTCACTCGACTTCGACGATACGCATGCCGATTCATCGCTGCACGCAAGTGCGCCGGTGGTGCCGGCCGCGTTCGCGGTTGGCGAAATGGTCGGCGCCTCCGGCCGTGACGTGCTGACGGCGATTGTCGCCGGTTACGAGGTCTGCTGCCGGCTCGGCAACGCGCTCGATCCCACCTCGCACTACGCGCGCGGTTTCCACCCGACCGCGACCGCCGGCACCTATGGCGCGGCGGCGGCCGCCGCGAAACTTTTCGGCCTGTCGAAAGAACAGATCGTGGCTGCCTTTGGCGTTTCGGGAAGTCAGGCGGCGGGTTCGCTCCAGTTTCTGGTCAATGGCGCCTGGAACAAGCGCTACCAGGTCGGCGCGGCCGCGATGAACGGCGTGATTGCCGCGACCCTTGCGCGCAATGACTTCGTCGGCGCGACCCAGTCGATCGAGGGCAAACATGGTTTGCTCGTCGGCTACACCGACAATGCCCATCCGGACAAGGCCATCGCCGGTCTCGGCAAGATCTACGAGACCATGAAGATCGGCGTAAAACCCTACCCAAGCTGCCGCTACACCCACGCCGCGCTCGATGCCTTGATCGCGATGCGGCGCGAGCACAATCTGACGCCGGACCAAATCAAGCGGGTCGAGATCGGGCTGCATCGCAACGGCATCACGCTCACCGGCGACGCCGCGACCAAGCGGCATCCGACTTCGGTCGTCGGCGGGCAGTTCTCGATGTTCTTCACCGGCGCCGTCGCGCTCGATCAGGGCCATTTCGGCTGGGACGATTATGACAGGCTCGGCGATGCGGCGGTCGATGCGCTGGCGGACAAGTTCGAGGTCGTGCAGGACGATCGCCTTGAAATGGGTCGCAGCCATCCATTTGGCGCACGTGTCAGCATCACGACCGACGACGGCGTGCATGAACGGATAAATGCCGATCCCTCGGGCGAGCCCAATTCATTCCCGGACGTGCAGGCGATGGCACAGAAATTCCTCACCCTCGCGCGTCCGGTGCTCAACGGCCGCGCTGATCAACTCGCCGATGCCATCCTCGCGTTGGAAAGTTTTGATCGCGTCGAGAAGGCGACGCATCTGGGACGGCAGTAGAGCACCGACTTGGGCGGGGTGACCGCTTGTCATTTCGGCCGAGTTTTGAAACCCTGATGCCTTGACGCATGCCCGGCCGGACGCAACGAGCCCGGGCAATATGGCAGGAAACGTGCAGGGAGTAACGATCATGGAACGTCGGGACGTCCTCAAGACGATGGCGATTGCAGGGATAGCAGCAGGGGCGGGCAGTGCCGCGGCATCGGCGCAGACAGCGGGCCAGACTTTCGTGCTGGTTCACGGTGCCTGGCACGGTGGCTGGTGCTGGAGCCGGGTTGCCGACAGGCTGCGCGCTGCGGGCCATCGTGTGTTCACGCCGACGCAAACCGGGCTTGGCGAGCGCAAGCATCTGCTCTCGAAGGACATCACGCTCGATACCTTCGCCAAGGACATCGCAAATGTGTTCGAAGCGGAAGAACTCTCCAACGTCGTGCTGGTCGGGCACTCCTTTGGGGGGCTTGCGATCAGTGGCGTTGCCGACACGATGCCCGAGCGGATTCGCCATCTGGTTTATCTGGATTCCCTGATGGTGGAGGGCGGCAAGAGCCCGTTCGACAGTCTGCCTGCGGACGTCGTGGCGGCGCGCCGCAAGGCGGCCGAGGAATCGAGCGGCGGCTTGAGCCTTCCCACGCCGCCGCCGTCGGCCTTCGGGGTTTCCGACGCGAAGGATAGCGAATGGGTCAAGCGCCGGCTGACCCCGCATCCGCTTGGGACCTATACCAGCAAACAAAATATCAAGGGGCCGGTCGGCAACAACCTGCCGCGGACTTATATCCATTGCAGCAACCCCTCCTACGCTGCGCTGCAGGCCTCGCGCGACTGGGTCAAGGCGCAGCAGGGCTGGCGCTGGGCCGAAATCGCCACCGGCCACAACGCCATGGTCATGGAGCCCGACGAACTCACGCGCATGCTGATCGGCGTTTCGAGCTGAGTTTTTGGTGACCGCTTGCTCGTCCCGGCGAAAGCCGGGATGGCGGTGCGTACCGCAGTCCTTACTCGCGCAGATCGTAGCGGTAGGATTTCGAAACGATCTGCCATCCATCCCTGAGTTTCATCGCCACCAGATAGTCGGTGAAATAGCGCGGCGGCAGCTGGCAACGGACCTTGATGAAGGCGGTGGATTCGTCGGATCGGTCGATCGTGACGATGAAATCCTCGCGCGGCTTGCCTTCGGCTTTGGCAGATGGCCGCTTCCTGACCCGGCCGAGCCAGTCCGGCACGGTGAGCACTTGCAACTCGCCCCTTTCGACCCAGCGCAAATCCGCCGACGGATGGAAGATCACCCCCAATTTGTCGGCATCGCCTTCGTAGAGCGCGTCGAAATAGTGCTGGACGACGGCTTCGACGGTGGAACGGTCGTGGCTCACGGTCTGGCTCCTTTTGGAATGATGCTCGCCATGGTCAAATCGCGCTCGCGGCAATATTGACCATCAGCGCGAGCAGCGCGGTGTTGAAGATGAAAGAGATGATGCCGTGCGCGGTCGCGGTACGGCGGATGGTCTTGTCGGTGATGCCGACGTCGGATACCTGCGCAGTCATGCCGATCACGAACGAGAAATAAACGAAGTCCCAGTAGTCGGCGTCCTCATGGTGGTCGCCGCTCGGAAACTGCAGGCCGCCGATGTCGTCGCCGCGGTAATAGTCATGGGCGTAGTGGAGCGCGAAGGCGGTGTGCACCGCGGCCCACGACAGCGCGATCGTCAGGGTCACAAAGATCAGTTGTGGCGGGTTGCGATGCGCCTCGCCAAGCTCGGCGACGATCGCGGCAAGGCTCGCGAAGGCGCCGAGCGCGGTCAGGAGCGGAATCAGGAAGCGGCCGTCGTCCTGCAACGCCGCGGTTTGGCGGATATAGCCAAGGCCGCCGCGGAACACCATGGTGTAGACAAGAACAAGATACATCGCGACGAAGACGTCCCAGCCGATCAGCAGGCGCGTCACCAGCCGCAGCGATTCCGGCAGCAGAAAGAAGGAAACGATGCCTATCGCCATCGAAATGAAGGTGCGCGGGCGCGCATAGATCACACGGGCCGGCTTCGGCAGTTTCCTGAAGCGAAGAAGCCGCTGTTCGAAGTCCTCGCCGATCATGTGAGCCTTCAGTCGTTCCCGGACTTGTCTGACGCGTCTTCGTTGTGCGCACGCTGCAAGGTTCGTTCGAAACCGCTTTAGTTCTTGCGCTCGGCGACGAAGCGCGCAGCGGCGCGCAAGACGTCGCCCTTGGCGCCGAAGATCGACAGCGCCGAATCCGCGCCCGCCAGGAGGTCGCGAACGCGTTGCTTGGCGCCATCGATCCCGAGCTGGGTGACAAAAGTGGTCTTGCCCAGCGCTGCATCCTGCCCGGTCTGCTTGCCGAGGGCGGCCGCATCGCCCTCGACGTCGAGCAGGTCGTCGGCGATCTGGAAGGCTTCGCCGAGCGCGCGCCCGTAATCGTCGAGCGCCTGGTATTCCTTTTGCGTGGACTGGCCGAGGATGGCGCCCGCGATGCAGCCAAAGCGCAGCAACGCGCCGGTCTTCATCTGCTGCAATCTCGCAACGTCGACCGGCTCGCGATCGCCGAACCGGCCTTCGCCGGCAAGATCCAGCATCTGGCCGCCGACCATGCCGCCGATCCCGGATGCGCGTGCGAGCGCCCGGGTCAGAAGCAGCCGCACCGTGGCATCCCTGTGGATCTCGTCGCGGGTGACGATGTCGAAGGCAAGCGTCAACAGGCCGTCGCCGGCCAGGATCGCCGTAGCGTCGTCCGTCTTCTTGTGCAGCGTGGGGCGCCCGCGGCGCAAATCGCTGTTATCCATCGCCGGCAGATCGTCATGAACGAGCGAGTAGCAGTGGATGCATTCGAGCGCCGCGCCCGCCAGCAGGGCGGCCTCACGCGGGACGCCGAACACGGCCGAACTCTCGACCACCAGGAAGGGCCTTAAGCGTTTTCCTCCGCCCAGGCTCGAATAGCGCATGGCATCCATCAGCCGCTTCGGCCGCGCGATCTCGTCTGGCAAAAGCGTGTCGGATAAAAGCCTCGCCAGCAGTGCTTCGGTATCCTCCGCGGTCTGATCCAGTCGCTTCGCAAAGTCTGAATGTGCCGTGCCGGTGGTCATCAAAAACAGCTCCCAATCAAATCGGCCGGACAATCGTTGATGGCGTGGCTTACGTCAATTGCGCCGGCGCCGGTTTGAGGGTCGCATCAAAACGGCTGAAAAAGCGGGAACTATCAGATACATATCGGACGAGCCCGTTGCCTCGAGCCAAGAAACCCCAGATTTGCGCATTGTCCGAAATTTGCTGCTGATCGTGCTGGTGGCGCTGATGTTGCCATATCTGCTGGCGCTGCTTTATCGCGCCGGCCATCCTGTTTCGACGCTGATGGCCTGGCGCTACGTCACTGGCGCGCCGATGTCGCGGCAGTGGATCGATCTTGCCGCGATGGCGCCGTCACTGCCGCGCTCGGTGGTCGCCTCCGAGGACGCCAAATTCTGCAGCCATCATGGCATCGATTGGGACGCGTTGCGCGAGGTGATCGACGATGCCGGGGACGGGGAGGTGACCCGCGGTGGCTCGACCATCACCCAGCAGGTGGCGAAGAACCTGTTCCTCTGGCCGAGCCGTAGCGTGGTTCGCAAGGCGCTGGAGTTTCCCCTCGCGCTTTGGATTGATCTGGTGCTGCCCAAGCCGCGAATCCTGGAAATATATCTTAACATCGCCGAGCTTGGCCCATCCGGCCAGTTCGGCGCCCAGGCCGGCGCCGTCTATGCTTTCGGGCATGGCGCTTCGGCGCTGTCGCCGCGTGAGGCCGCGCTTTTGGCGGCGATCCTGCCCAATCCGGTGAGGCGCAGCGCGCGCAATCCCGGGCCGGGCGTGCGCCGCCTGGCGGGTATCTATGTCGCGCGGGCCCAGGCTGCGGAATTGCAGCGATGCTGGAGCGAAAATCGCGGCTTTTGAGCCATTTTCGCGCATTTTGAACCTAGCATTGGGCCATTCCATCCTCTATAAGCGCGGCCTTACCGGCATCCCAGCTCGCGCCTCAAAGCGCTCCAGCCGTCCTTTTGGGACGATGCCACCCGACAACATCCCTAGAGGACACCGACATGGCCGTTCCCCGTAGAAAAACATCGCCCTCGCGGCGTGGCATGCGCCGCTCGGCGGACGCGCTGAAGAAGCCGACCTATGCCGAGGACAAGGATTCCGGCGAACTGCGCCGCCCGCACCACCTCGACCTGAAGACCGGCATGTACAAGGGCCGGCAGGTTCTGAAGAAGAAGGAATCCTGATCGGGATTGGGCTCTGGGCGATGAGGCTTTGCGGCCCCTGCCTGAATTTGGCCAACGAGTGAGGTAAGACGATTCCCGGCGGCGAAGCGGTTGGCGATTCGCCGGGGAATATTTTCAGTTTTTCTTAAGAAGGCCTCGCCGATGTCCATGGTCGGTTTTCCGCTCCTTCTGATTCCGTTGGCGATCTACAACATCATAGTCTTCCTGATGCCCGGCGTTTCGCTCGCCGAGCCGATAGTGAAGCTGATGCTGCCTTCGGGGGCAGAATGGCCGCTGACGCTCAGCGATGTGCTGCTGGCACTCGGCATCATCTTGTTGCTGTTGGAGGTGATCAAGGGCGCGCGTCCGGGCGCGAAATACCTCACCGATCACCTGCTGTCGCTGGTCATCTTCGGCGGTGCCGCCGCCGAATTTCTGTTGTGGCCGCGGTTTGCCAGCTCCACCTATTTCCTTCTCGCGTTGCTGAGCCTGGCGGATTTCCTGTCGGGCATTACGCTGCGGATGCGGCGCGGGACGCAGCCGGCGTCTGTTGCTCCGCGAGGCGGTCGGCGATCGGCCTCCGTCACCCCCGAGGCCAAGCCCGAACCAAAATTCGGCGATCCCGCGCCGGCAGCACCACCCGCCGCCGCTCCGGGCACCGAGCCCATGCCGATGGACCATCCCAACCCAGAGGTGGCGGCTGCATCGCCATCACCGGACGTGCCGTCGCCGGAACTACAGCCCGGCAATGGCGCGCCGCGGCCGTCCGACGCGCCGCCACATTAGAGCGGGATGACTCTTCTTCGAATCGTCATCACGCTCTATCTTTTTGTTTGAGCATGATCTCCGCGCAAACGCTTTCGCGTTTGTCGCGAGGGAAAACCGGTATCCACTTTTCCGGATCATGCCCGAGCACCTTGGTCTCTCAGATGATTTGGCGCGTCCGGCTGCCAGCGCCGCGGGCCGGGGTTTGGTTTGCATGGTAGGCGGTTTGCGCATCCGCAAAGCTTGCCCTCCGCAGGCCACGGGTCTGCGGCACGTGCTCGGCAGTGGCGATGAGATGAGTCACAAAAATCGAGTTGGGCGACCAGGCTCGGTAGGGACCCTGCCACCGCTGCGCCGAAGGGGTCACCGGCACCAGAGCGACACAGGCGGGCACCGCCTCCAAAACGCTTTCATCGGCTCCGGACTCTGGTCGATCGGTACCTGACATTTGACGCCTGAACTGTCACGTTTTGGGACATTCCGTCCCTTGCTACAGTCTTGGTCGCAAAAACCATGCCGCTTGGGTCTCGATCGTTCCAGGTCGCCGTCGGACGTGGTTTCCAGAATATTTATGAACTTTTCATAAGGTCGGGGTCAAACGGCCCTAGTTTGAGGTCCGAGAATCACGCAGGCTCTGTCCCGAAACGAGGCGATCTTGACACCCGTCGTCCCCCCGCTGTCGACCATTCTCGCTTCGCTCGGCCAGGCCGCCTTCATCTGGGACGTCGCGACAGACAAGATAGTCTGGAGCGATCATGTGGCTTGTGTCTTCCCCGACGTTCCGATTGAGCGGCTCGCGAGCGGCGCAGAGCTTTCAAATCTGATCGAGCCGGTGCGCTCGATCCGAACTGACGCGCTCGACCATTCGTCGCCGGCTCATGGCGAAGAAGGTGCGCCTTATCGGATAGAGTATGGCGTGCGGGCCGATACCTCCGTTCCCGTGCAGTGGATCGAGGAAACCGGCTGCTGGTTCGCCGGCGCCGACGGCAGGCCGGCCCGCGTCCAGGGCGTGGTCCGGATCAACAATGAACGCCACGCCCGCGACGAGCAGCTCCTGAAACTGTCGCGGAATGACCCGCTGACCGGCGAACTCAATCGCACGCATCTGATCGCGTCGCTGGCCGAAGTCATCGAGGAAGCCGTGCGCTTCCGCACCTCGTGCGTGTTCATGTTGATTGGTATCGACCATCTGTCGCGCGTTAACGACGCATTCGGCTTTGACGTGGCTGATGCCGTGATTTCGGAAGTGGCCAGTCGCATTCGCGCGCGACTGCGTGGCGGCGACCTGCTCGGCCGTTTCTCCGGCAACAAGTTCGGCCTGGTCCTGAAGAACTGCACCGTCGACGACATGAACGTCGCCGCCGAGCGGTTTCTGGCCGGAATTCGCAACGAGGTCGTGCCGACCGAATCCGGTCCGGTTTCGATCACGGCCTCGATCGGTGCGGTCAGCGTGCCGCGCCATGCACGCAACGCCGACGAGGCGATCAACCGAGCCCACGAAACCCTCGATATGTCCAAACGCCGCCGCGCCGGATCGTTTTCACTGTGGCGCCCGAACGTCAAGCGCGACGCCCAGCGCCTGGTCAACATTCGTGTCACCGACGAGATCGTCACCGCGCTCAACGAGCGCCGCATCGTGATAGCGTTCGAGCCGGTGGTGGAAGCGCGCTCGCGCCACGCCTCGTTTTACGAATGTCTGGTTCGCATGGAACGGCCTGACGGACAGGTTCTGCTGGCGCCGGACATCGTTCCCGTCGCGGAGAAACTCGGCTTGATTCGTTTGGTCGATCACCGCGTGCTTGAACTCGTGGTGGCGGAACTCGTGGCCTCCCCGAGCGCGCAACTCAGCCTCAATATTTCACCTGAGACAACGATGGATCCGGATTGGTGGGCCTCGATCGAATCGCTGATGCGCGCCCATCCCGGCGTTGCCGAGCGATTGATCGTTGAAATCACCGAAACCGTGGCGATCCACGACATCGACGATGTCCGCGGCTTCGTCACGCGGCTGAAGAACTTTGGCAGCCGGATTGCGATCGACGATTTCGGCGCCGGCTATACCTCGTTCCGCAACCTGCGCAAGCTCGGCGTCGACATCGTGAAGATCGACGGTGCCTTCGTGCAGAACCTTGTGCGCTCGGCCGACGATCGCGCCTTTGTTCAGACGCTGGTCGATCTGGCGCGCCGGTTGGACATCAAGACCGTGGCCGAATGGGTTCAGGACGAGGATTCGGCGCTGCTGCTGCGCGACTGGGGCTGCGACTACATCCAGGGGCGCCTGATAGGGCTTGCATCTTCCGATCGTCCATGGAGCACGCCAGCAGCCAACGTGCTTGGCGCGGCGAGTTAGCGTCGCTCTCGGCATAGCGATGAGCGATTGAAGCGGCGAGGACTCTCCGGGAGCCCAGAGCGAGATGACTTTTCACCTAATCGTCATCACGCTCTGTCTTTTTGTTCGAGCATGATCTCCGCGCAAACGCTTTCGCGTTTGTCGCGAGGGAAAACCAGTATCAACTCTGCGCTAACGCGGCCCTTCGGGTCCGGATCATGCTCCAGCCGGATCATCGTTGCGGGTCAGGTTTCGCCACCGGCGAAGATATCCTTCTTGATGACCGCGTGGACGCCCCAATTGCCGTCAACCACCTGGGTGATCCCGAAATCGACGCCGATCGTAATCAGGGAGATGGCTTCGTCCTCGGTCAGCTTCTTGGTCGTCATCAGGAATTTGCGCATCTTGCGAAATGCATCGCGCAGGGCAAGGTCGACCGACGACTTCGAATAGATCTCCGACTGCGCCTTGTCGCCAAGCTCGGTCAGATAATTGGCGAAGCTGAAGCCGTGGACCAGCCATTCGTCCTTGGTTTCCAGCATCGGATAGTCGAGCGCTTCAAGCGCCGTCCCGACCAGATCGGCCTTCTTGTGCAGGATGATCTGGAATGTGCCGTTCAGCGAGCATTCGATGGCGGTGCCGCAAAGCTCTGAATCCCCTTGCGAGGCGTGGGAGTCGCCGACCGATAACAAGCCGCCTTCGACCGCAACCGGATAATACATCGTGGCGCCCTTGCCGATCCGCCAATTGTCGATGTTGCCGCCGGTGTAGCTCGGCGGAATCGAGTCGACGATGTCGGCTTCCTTGGGCGCAAGACCGATCACGCCGAAATGCGGGCGTATCGGAATCCGCACATTCTTCAGGATGCCGTGGTTCTCCTTGATCGTGGAGTGATCGACCGGAACGCCGGGATAGTCGATGGTCTTGTGCACGACGCCGGAAGGATCCGTCTGTGGGGTCCATCTGAAATTGTAGACGGCTTTCGCCCAATTCCGTTCGCCGGTGGCGTCGACCTCGTAGATCGTGACGACCTCACGCGGCTTCGGCTCGGTGAGCAGGTCCTTGTAGTGGAAGCCCCACCATGCCGCGGCGTTGCTGCCGAAAGCCTTTCCGGGATATTGCGGATTGGCGCACGGCCTGGGTGTGACGTCGATGATGCGCAGCTCGATCACGTCGCCTTCCTGCGCGCCGCGCACATAGACAGGGCCGGTGCAAATATGCACGCCAAGGCCCTCGCCGGCGCCACGCCCGAACAGTGAGGCATCCATCGGCCCGGCGCCGCGCCGATTCACGCCCTTCTTCTCCTTGGTCCACAGGAATACGCTTTCAGCGCCGGGATCGCCTTTCACCATGCGCTCGGCATCGTCATTGGCGTGGTGGGTCAATGCTTCGATAGTGATGAAGTCGCCGGAATCGATCTCGACCTGCGGCTTCAGCTTCTTGCTGAAATAGCCCCAATGTACCGTGTCGGCATTCGCGGGCAGATGGTGATAGGAGCGCTTGGCCGGTTGGTTCTTCTCGGCGGCGGCTGCCATCTGCGGCGTCACCAATGAAATGCCGCCCGCCGTCATCGCGGCCGCACCCCCGGCCGCGGCGAAGCTGGAACGCAGGAACGATCGGCGTTCCCGATCCAGCGTTTCCTTGAACTTGCGGTGATGCAATTCGAATTCCGGACAGTTCCTGTCGTCACCAGCGCACATATTTTTCTCTCCCCGTGGTTCAAAAAAGTTGCCTAGAAGAAAAGCCTTGCCGGCAAGAAAACGACGGCTTGCAAGCAGCAATTGCGTGCAAGAAGGGTGCCGCGCGGAGTATCTGATGGTGACCGGGACATCCTTTGCCCGAGGCTCGATTTGTCCAAGGCTTGGCCATACATCCTACGGCAGCAATCCCAATGGCTTGCGGCAAGAGCGTTTCGCGGCCCCATGGCGTCGCCTCTGCGATCCCACATCGCGACTGAGGCTTTTGCAGTCAAAATTTTGGGCGCATTTGGTCAAATTCTGCGTCCCCAAAACGAGCCGCACTGGCTTTCGGCGGCAGGGCAGCAACGGCGTGCCGGCGAGCGGTCCGCTCGATTTCCAAGACCTGACTGCGAAGGGGGTAGCGACGTCTGCTGCCACTCTCAACCGTTTGGCAGGTTGGCGCTCTCTGATGGAGTATTATCGGTTGAGTGAGGACGAGGCAGCGGCGCTGATCCCGCTCGGCGTCGATTTCGGCGAGACCCAGGTCGCTGACGGCAATCCGGGCGTGCAGGCGATCGTCAGAAGCAGATATACGGTCAGGCGGCGCCGTCGCCGCTACTCTTCCTTCTTCGGCTCTTTCGACATCCGATCGAGACGATCCTGCATGTCCTTCATCTGACGGCGCAGATCGTCGATATTGTCGTCATCGGCCGAAGGCTCCGGAACCTTTTCGTCCTCGCCAGCAGCGGCCGTTCCCATGCGCGGTGGCACGAACGGCTTGAACATCGAAAACGTCTGCTGAAACAGCTCCATGTTGCGGCGGACATGTTCTTCGAGCGGAGCAAACGGCGTCCCACTGAATGTGTTGGTGAGCTGCTTGCGGAATTTTTCCTGCTCGCGCGTCAGCGTGTCGATCGATTGCTCGAGATATTTCGGCACCACCATCTGCATGCTGTCGCCGTAGAACCGGATCAATTGCCGCAGGAAGGTGGTCGGCAGCAGATTCTGGCCGGCCTTGTTTTCCTGTTCGAAGATGATCTGCGCGAGCACCGAGCGGGTGATATCGTCACCGGTCTTGGCGTCATAGACGAGGAAATCCTCGCCCTCCTTGACCATCGCCGCGAGATCCTCGAGCGTCACATAGGTGCTTGTACCGGTATTATAGAGCCGTCGATTTGCGTATTTCTTGATCGTCGTAGGTTGGTCTGATTTCGCCATGGGCTCACACATGCACACCGAGGATGGGAACCCGACGGCCTCGCCGCGGGGCTGACAAGCAACGCATCGCAGCAAAGGTAAGCATTTTCAATGCGGTTCGGCTACCGTTTTGTGCGGCACGGTTAATTCCAAAGCATAGGCACTGCTCAGGAAACTGCAGCGCGTGGTCCGCAGAAGTGCGGACCGGTCTTGCGGCCAGACCACGTGCCATCATTGGAAACGGGCGTTTTCTAACGGCATACCGCCTTCCACTTTGCCTGAAAATGCCCCTGCGTCAATTTGAATGCGCCGCGGCTAGAATCCACCGTCCGGCCAATTGACATGCCTCAACGACGTTAACAGGATGAGGAGAGAGACTGGCCCCATATCCGGCCCGCCGTCCAAAGGCCTCGAGCCCCAACAACCAAACTCAGGAGATGTCCATGTCAGACGATGTCGTCATCGTCGCCGCCGCCCGCACCCCGGTCGGAAGCTTCAACGGCGCGTTCGCCACCATGCCGGCCCACGATCTCGGCGCCATCGCCATCAAGGCCGCGCTGGAGCGGGCAGGCATCGAGCCGGGCCGCGTCTCCGAGGTGATCATGGGTCAGATCCTGACCGCGGCCCAGGGGCAGAACCCGGCCCGTCAGGCCTCGATCGCCGCAGGTATCCCGGTGGAGAGCCCGGCCTGGGGCGTCAATCAACTCTGCGGTTCCGGCCTGCGCACAGTAGCGCTGGGTTATCAGGCGCTTCTCAACGGCGATTCGGAAATCGTCGTTGCCGGCGGCCAGGAATCCATGAGCATGGCCCCGCACGCGCAGTATCTGCGTGGTGGCACCAAGATGGGTCCGATCGAGTTCGTCGATACCATGATCAAGGACGGATTGTGGGATGCCTTCAACGGCTACCACATGGGCAACACCGCCGAGAATGTCGCCAAACAATATCAGATCACGCGCGCCCAGCAGGACGAGTTCGCGGTCTATTCGCAGAACAAGGCCGAGGCCGCGCAGAAGGCGGGTAGGTTCAAGGACGAGATCGTTCCAGTGACGATCAAGACCCGCAAGGGCGACGTCGTGGTCGATGCCGACGAGTATCCGCGTCATGGCGCAACGCTGGAAGCGATGGCCAAGCTCCGCCCGGCCTTCGAAAAAGACGGCACCGTCACCGCCGGCAGTGCTTCGGGCATCAACGACGGCGCGGCTGCGGTGGTTCTGATGACCGCCAAGCAGGCGGCCAAGGAAGGCAAGAAGGTCCTCGCGCGCATCGTGTCGTGGGGTCAGGCCGGCGTCGATCCGAAAATCATGGGCACCGGGCCGATCCCGGCCTCGCGTGCCGCGCTGAAGAAAGCCGGTTGGAGCATTGCCGATCTCGACCTGATCGAGGCCAACGAAGCCTTCGCGGCGCAGGCCTGCGCGGTCAACAAGGACCTTGGCTGGGATACTTCCAAGGTCAACGTCAATGGCGGCGCAATTGCGATCGGCCATCCTGTCGGCGCATCCGGCGCGCGCGTGCTCGTGACCTTGCTGCACGAAATGCAGAAGCGCGATGCCAAGAAGGGCCTCGCCACCTTGTGCATCGGCGGCGGCATGGGCATTGCGATGTGCGTTGCACGCGACTAATCGAGCGGCAGTCAATGTGTTGAATGATGAAAAGATCAGCTCGCAACCGCAAAGCTGAGAAGTTAACAGGAACGCCCGGCTCGCGCCGGGCGTTTTGTTCTTGATGTTAGTCAAGTGGCCCGTTTAATTCGACGATACATAAAAAGGGTATTTCAAAAACCAAGGGAGGGTTCGACATGGCACGTGTTGCATTGGTGACGGGGGGAACACGAGGCATTGGCGCTTCGATCAGCAAGGCGCTCAAGGCTGCCGGGTACAAGGTTGCAGCCAATTACGCCGGCAACGACGCCGCGGCGGAGAAATTCAAGGCCGAGACCGGTATTCCCGTCTACAAATGGGACGTGAGTTCGTTCGACGCCTGCGCCGCCGGGGTCAAGCAGGTCGAGGCGGCCCTCGGCCCGGTCGACGTGCTCGTCAACAATGCCGGCATCACCAGAGACGGCGCGTTCCACAAGATGACGCTTGAGCAGTGGAACGCGGTGATCAACACCAATCTCGGATCTCTGTTCAATGTGACGCGTCAGGTGATCGAGGGTATGCGCGGGCGAAAATTTGGCCGCATCATCAACATCTCTTCGATCAACGGCCAGAAGGGCCAGTTCGGACAAGTCAACTATTCCGCGGCGAAGGCCGGCGATATCGGGTTCACCAAGGCGCTCGCGCTGGAGAATGCCAAGGGCGGCATCACCGTGAATGCGATCTGTCCGGGCTATATCAACACCGAAATGGTGCAGGCGGTGCCGAAGGATGTTCTGGAAAAGAGCATCCTGCCGCTGATTCCGATCAACCGCCTGGGGGAACCGGACGAGATCGCCCGCGCCGTGGTGTTCCTTGCCGCCGACGAGGCGGGAGCCATCACCGGCTCGACGCTCTCGATCAATGGTGGTCAATATATGGTTTGATTTGACGGTGTCGGTGCGAGGAGGACTGCGGCGACGCATTCAAGCACCTTCGTCATAAAAAGTCGTCATGCCCGGCCTTGTGCCGGGCATCCACGTCTTTACAACCCAACAACAAGGAAACCGTGGATGGCCGAGACGAGCCCGGCCATGACGGGTTCAATTTTGTTCCCTCATTGTCGAACGATATGACTTGTCGAACGATATGACGCCCCGCACCGCCACCCTGATCGGACTGACCGCAATCCTGATGTGGTCGCTTTTGGCTGTGCTGACGGTGGCGACGGGCAAGATCCCCGCTTTTCAGCTCGCGGCGATGACGTTCGCGATCGGGGCGCTGGTCGGATCTCTCACCTGGATCGGACGGCCGGATGCGATCCGCGCGTTGCGACAGGAGCCGCTGGCATGGATTGTCGGGGTCGGCGGGCTGTTCGGCTATCACGCACTTTATTTCCTCGCCTTGCGCTTTGCGCCGCCGGCCGAAGCCGGTCTCCTGAACTATCTCTGGCCGTTATTGATCGTGCTGTTTTCATCGCTCTTGCCGGGCGAGCGGCTGGCACCGCATCACGTCGTCGGCGCGCTCCTTGGGCTTGCCGGCACGGTGTTGCTGCTTGCCGGCAACAATCTGAGCGGCTTTGCACCTGGTCAGCTGCCGGGCCTGATCGCGGCCTTCGTCGCCGCTTTCGTCTGGGCGACCTATTCGGTCATGTCGCGCCGGCTCAAATCAGTGCCGACCGATGCGGTGGCGGGATTTTGCCTCGCAACCGCGCTGCTTGCAGTTCTGGTTCACGGCTTGATCGAAGATACCGTTTGGCCCGACACCACGGCGCAGTGGCTCGCGGTCGCAGCGCTTGGGGTTGGCCCCGTCGGGGCCGCATTCTACGCCTGGGATGTCGGGATGAAGCGTGGCGATATCCGCGTATTGGGGGCAGCGTCCTACGCGACCCCGCTGCTTTCGACATCGTTTCTGATCCTGGCAGGCTTTGCCAAGGCAAGCGCCAATATTGCGATCGCCGCCGTGCTGATCGCGGGCGGCGGGTTGATCGCGGCGAAGGATATGTTTCGAAAACGTCGAAGCGCCGAGATGATCTAGGCCGCCGGCTTCCACCCGTTCGGCGCCAGCTCGAAGGTCGCAAATTCGAAGCCTGGCGCGACCGTGCATCCGACCAGCGTCCAGTCGCCGGTCGTTTCCGCGCATTGCCAGGCCGACGCTGGCACGATCGCTTGCGGCCGCTCACCGCCGGCAAGGTCTGGCCCCAATTTCACCAGATGCGGCACGCAGCCGTCGTTGGCGATTTGCAAGGTGAGGGCATCGCCGGCGTAATAGTGCCAGACCTCCACGGCGTCGATGCGGTGCCAGTGCGAGCGCTCGCCGCGGGCGAGCAGGAAATAGATCGCCGTCGAACGCGCGCGGCCATTTGCATCAAGGCGGGTGTCGCGAAACGTTTCGCGATAGTAGCCGCCCTCGGGATGCGGCTTCAATTCAAGACGCGCGATGATGTCGGCAGCGGAAATCAGCTCAATCATCAGGATTTGTTCTTGCGTTCGCGCAATTCGCCGAACACCTCGGCCGCGCCTTGGCCCTTCATCCGCACGCTCGCGGCAACCGACGGCTCGTCGGCGCGCAGGAATACGTTGGCCTTCTTTTCTTCGCCGAGCAGCGTTGGAACCGTAGGCCTGTTTTCGGCACGCAGACGTTTCACCTCCTCGGCGCGTGCCTTCAGCGCGGTATTGTCCGGCTCGATGGTCAGCGCGAATTTGATGTTGGCGGCGGTGTATTCATGGCCGCAATAGAGTTTGAAATCGTCCGGCAGCGCCCGCAGCTTGAGTAACGAGTCCCACATCATTGGATAGGTGCCTTCGAACACTCGGCCGCAACCGATCGAAAACAACGTGTCGGCGGCAAACAGCGCCTTCTCGTTGTCGAAGACATAGCTGATATGGTCGAGCGTGTGGCCGGGGGTTTCCAATACGCGCGCCAACAGGTTCCCCACTTTCACGACGTCGCCCTGGCCGGTACGCAGGTCGACATTGGCGATCTTGGTGGATTTGTCGTGGGGGGCGACCACGCGGCATTTGTATTTCTGTTTCAGCTCGGCGACGCCGCCGACATGATCGTGGTGGTGATGGGTGATCAGAATGTCGGTCAAGGTCCATCCCTCGCGCTCGATCGCCCTGATGATGGGGGCTGCTTCCGGCGCATCGATCGAGGCGGTCGCCTTGGTCTCGGGATCGTGAATCAGATAGCCGAAATTATCGGACAGGCAGGGGAACAGGCGAATTTCGGCAGTCATGGTATCTCCATCGCTTGGGTGGAGCGCAAACGCGCAAGCGCTATATAATCATGAAATATGGCGTTAACGCCGAATGAACAATGCGTTATTCGCCGCGCAAGCCGGCCCGGCATCGTGATAGATTGGTTCCATGACCATCGATGTGATCGACTTGAGGGATTTCTATTCGCGGCGCCTCGGTATCGTGGCGCGGCGGCTGATCAATCGCGGCATTCACGCGCGCTGGCCGAATGCCGAGGGGCAGCGCGTACTGGGCCTCGGCTATCCGACGCCCTATCTCGGCCTGTTTCGCGAGGACTCCGAGCGCTGCATCGCCTTCATGCCCGCGGCGCAGGGCGTGCTGAAATGGCCGACGGCGCGACCAACGCTCGCTACCCTGGTCGATGAGTTCTCGCTGCCGTTGCCGGATGCCGCGGTCGACCGCATCCTTTTGGTTCATGCGCTGGAAATGTCCGACGATCCCGAAGGGCTGTTGCGCGAGGTGTGGCGTGTGCTGGCGCCTTCCGGTCGTATGATGGCGATCATTCCGAACCGGCGCGGGGTGTGGACGCGCACCGACAACACGCCGTTCGGTCACGGTCGTCCATATTCGCGTTCCCAGATCACGCAATTGCTGCGGCAGACCTGGTTCACCCCGACGGGATGGGGCGAAGCGCTGTTCGTGCCGCCGCTCGCCGGCGGTTGGTTCCTGCGCTCGGCGATGGCATGGGAGCGGGTTGGTGCCGCGCTTTCGCTGCCATTCGCAGGCGTGCACATCGTCGAGGCCACCAAGCAGGTCTATCGCGCGATCCCGGCGCATCGCGAACGCACGCGTCTCATCCCAGCTCTGCCGCCAGTGCTGGTGCCGTCGTCATTTCAGCGGGACGATCGGTAGGCGCCGTCCCCGCTGCGCAGAGACGGCGCCAAAAGCGCATCGCCTAGAGCGAGATGACTTTTCTTCGAATCGTCATCGCGCTCTATCTTTTTGTTTGAGCATGATCTTTTTCGGAAAACCGGTGCCCACTTTTCCGGATCATGCTCTAACTATTCATTTCCAGGATTGAAATCGTCACCGGGTGCAGCCGGCGCGGCGGTTATGCCTTCGGGGCGCGGGCCGTGCGGACGGCGCCGGCGACGCGACGGGAAACGCTCGCCGCCATTGCCCTCGAAGCCGCCCTGGCCGCCGTTGATCTGCGGCTGAGGTCCAGTGATGAATGACGGCAGACGGTCTACGCCGGCATTATCGGGAATCGAAGGCTGCGGCTGGGGTTGGGGTTGAAATTGCGGCTGCGGACGATGCTCGCGATGGTGTTCGCGGGGCTGATGTTGGTCGCGCTGCTGGTAGGGTTGCCCATCGCGCTGATGGTCGCGCGGATTGTTGTCGCGCGGCACGAATGGCTGCTGCTGCACCGGGACAAAGCCGGGCTCCTGCCCAAAGCTCGAAAAATTCTCCTCGTCCTCACCTTCCTCCGAGGCCATTTCATTGTCGGTTCGTGGCTGCGGCTGATTCTGACGGAATTGCTCCTGGGCCGCGGCGATCAGTCGGAAATAGTGCTCGGCATGCTGATAGTAGTTCTCGGCGGCGACCGGGTCGCCCGAGGAGCGCGCATCGCGTGCCAGCTGGACGTATTTCTCCGCGACGTGGGATGCGGTGCCGCGGATCTTGATGTCTGGTCCATTGGACTCAAATACCCGGGTCATCGGGTTCTGGCCACGCCGGTTGCCATCATTCCTATTATTGTTACGGTTACGCATCCGCTTGTTTTGGTTCTGACCGTTTCTCATGTCGTGCCTTTATTCCAGCCCTGAAGTTACTTGCCTTGGATTGCCGTTGTCATCGTTCGCAAGATTCATGCGCTTCTTGCGCGCCGAATCGAAGCGCCGCTCAATTCCACAAAGATTTTCCGTACGTCGCAGTCAGCAAAGACGCGTTCCCCACCAGCCCGGCGTGCGTCGCCGGCCGCATCAAATCATTTCGCTTGCCAAAACAAGCACAGGTTTCGAGCGTGAGTTTTCAAGCGCAATATCAGGCTTTCGTTCGCTTTGCGGTCAGAAGCGGCGCAGCTTTCTAAAGCCATCGCGCTCGAAGGGACCTGCGTTTTGGAACCTTTCACTCGGGGCGGGCTCTCGCTTTGAGAACTCTGGCCTCAACCCGTCTACATTTACGGGGCCAGCAACCCTGGACCGATGTTGTGTAGGAACGTAGTCGCTCCCGGGGAATATTCCAAGTGGTTTTTTTGCGTACCAATCGGGCTTTATCGGGGCACTTTCCGTCCCGCCACTGCCCGCGGGATGCCAGCCAGATCGGCCTTGGCAGGTCTTTCCGACGTTAACCCTGCCGCCGTCATCAATTCGCCGAATAGGGCCGCTTTGGCCAAGTCCGGCTTCCACGACGAGCGTTCCTCCTACCGCGAGCAGTCCCACAGCCTGTGGAATCAGCGCGCGGTAGGCGTCAAGGCCATCGGCGCCACCGTCCAGCGCGCCAGAGGGGTCATAATCGCGCACCTCGCTGGCGAGGCCCGCGATTTCCGCCGTGGGAATATAAGGCGGGTTCGACACCATGAGGTCGAACACTCCCGACAGCGCGGCCACATAGTTGCAGGCGACGAAAGCTGCACGCGGGATGAATCCCAGACGCGCGGCATTGCCCTTTGCGGTCCGCAACGCTGCAAGGCTGATGTCGGTGCCGATACCTTCCGCCTCGGGCATCTCGGACAACAGCGCCAGCAGAATCGCGCCTGACCCGGTGCCGATGTCGGCAATACGAGGCCGCGGATTGGGATCGGATTTACCGCGCCATATTTCGAGGGCGAGTTCGACCACCGTTTCGGTGTCGGGCCTCGGCACCAAGGTCGCGGGTGAGAGGTGCATGGGCAGGCCCCAAAACTCCTTGAAGCCGATGATGCGTGCGACCGGCTCGCCGGCAAGGCGGCGCTTTGCGAAATCTTCCAGGTGAATTGATTCGTCGTTGGTGATTGGCCGCGCCGCCGCAGCGATCAGCCCGGTGAGATTAAGGCCGAGTGCCGCGCCGACCAGGAGCCGCGCGTCGAGGTCGGCGGAGTCGATCGCCTGGGTCCTGAGCCTTGCGGCCAGCGTGCGTCGCGCCGATTCGACGGTTTGTCCGGTGACCGATTCGTCGGCCGTCACGCCGCGG
This sequence comes from uncultured Alphaproteobacteria bacterium, assembly GCA_963741185.1. Taxonomy (GTDB): domain Bacteria; phylum Pseudomonadota; class Alphaproteobacteria; order Rhizobiales; family Xanthobacteraceae; genus Bradyrhizobium. Next base: position 44,588 of record CAVUHE010000026.1, read on the forward strand.
CGCCTTGCGCGGCCAGTTGCGCCGCCTGATGCTCCGTCGTCAGCGCGTCGACCAGTTCGCCGAGGGCCTCGCCAGCGATCACCTGCGGAAGCTTGTAGAGCGTCAGGTTGATGCGATGGTCGGTGACGCGACCTTGCGGAAAATTGTAGGTGCGGATGCGCTCGCTTCGATCGCCCGAACCGACTTTCTCGCGCCGGTCGGCGGAGCGCGCCGCATCGATACGCTGGCGCTCGGAATCGTAGATGCGCGAGCGCAGGATGTTCATCGCCGAGGCGCGATTCTTGTGTTGCGAGCGGCTGTCCTGCATCATCACCACGATGCCGGTCGGAATGTGGGTGATGCGAATGGCCAATTCGGTCTTGTTGACGTGCTGGCCGCCGGCGCCTTGCGCGCGCATGGTCTCGATCCGCAAATCATCGGGCTTGATGTCGACATCGACATCCTCGACCTCCGGCAATACCGCTACCGTCGCGGCCGAGGTGTGGATGCGGCCCTGCGTTTCGGTATCGGGCACCCGCTGCACCCGGTGTACCCCGGATTCGAATTTCAGTTTTGAAAACGCGCCGCGGCCCTTCACCTCGGCGATGATTTCCTTGAAGCCGCCCATGGTGCCTTCGCTCATCGAGATCACCTCGACGTTCCAGCCCTGCAAGGCGGCGAAGCGCTCATACATCCGGAACAGATCGCCGGCAAACAGCGCGGCTTCGTCGCCGCCGGTGCCGGCGCGGATTTCGAGCACCACGTTGCGATCGTCCATCGCATCCTTGGGCAGCAGCGCCAGGCGGATCTGTTGCGCCAATTCGACGCTGCGTGCTTCCAGCGTTTCCCGCTCGGCTTCCGCCATCGCGCGCATTTCGGGCTCGGTCGCGGGGTCGGCGATGAGCGCGTCGATACCCGCGATCTCCGCCTTGGCGGCGCGATAGGCTTTCACGGCGTCGATCAGCGGATTGAGCTCGGCGAGCTCCCGCGTGATCCGGACATATTCCTCCGAGCTCACCTGGCCGAGCAACTGGGCCTCAAGGGACGCGTGGTGCGCCAGCAGAATATCAAGTTTGGCTTCGGGAAGCATCGACATGGCTTGGTCTCGAATACGAACGCATTCAGAATGTAACTACAGGTTCTGCGAATGGAATGCGTCTCAATTTCCAAAAGGTCCGCGGACGTTGGGCAGGGGTGAGCCCGCTACAACGACAGTCCCTCGGCCTCGGCGAATTCGGTCAGCTTCTGCCGGATCGATACGCTGCCGGAGGGCGCATCGAGCAGCGGCTTCATCATCGCTTCGGCTTTCTTTGCGTCGAGGTCGAGGATCATCGCCTTGACCGGGCCGTGTCCGGTTGCAGACAGCGACAGCGAACGGTAACCGAGCGCAACGAGCGCCAGCGCGCCGATCGGCTTCGACGCCATCTCGCCGCAAAGCGAGGCTGATTTCTTTGCCGCGTTCGCCTTCTGCACGATTTCGCGCAGCACCCGCAGGATGGGGGCGGACAGGGTGTCGAATTGTTCGGAGACCTTGGCATTGCCGCGATCGACCGCGAACAGGAACTGGAACAGGTCGTTGGATCCCACCGAAACAAAATCGACCTTCTTGAGGAGCTCGTCAAACTGATAGAGCAGCGCCGGGACTTCCACCATGGTTCCGACGTCGATGCGTTCCGGCAACGGGTGGCCGTGCTGGCGCAGATAGGTCAGTTCGCGCTCGACGATCGCCTTGGCCGAATCGAACTCGGCGACTTCGGTGATCATCGGAAACATGATGCGTAGCGCGCGTCCGCCGCCGGCCCGCAGCAGCGCGCGGATCTGGCCGCGCAACAGGCCGGGCCGGTCAAGCCCGAGCCGGATCGCGCGCCAGCCGAGCGCCGGATTTTCCTCGATCACGGTCTCCATATAAGGCAGCGCCTTGTCGCCGCCGATGTCGAGCGTGCGGAACGTCACAGGCTTGGGGCCCGCGGCATCCAGCACCGTGCGGTAGAGCGCGAGCTGATCGCTGGTGCGCGGCAGGCTCTGGCCGACCATGAATTGCAGCTCGGTACGGAACAGGCCAATGCCGGCACTGCCGGTGTCGTCGATATGCGGCAGGTCGATCGCCAGACCGGCGTTGATCATCAATTCGACCGCCTGGCCATCCTTGGTCACGCAGGGCTTGTCGCGCAGCGCCAGATATTGTGCCTGCCGTCGCGCGCGAAACCGGACCCGCTCTGCATAAGCCTGTTCGATCTCCGCCGAGGGGCGGACATAAATCGAGCCAGAGGTGCCGTCGACGATGATGGCGTCGCCGGGGTCGGCGATCCCCGGTGCGTTCGGCACTTCACCGACGGCAGGGATACCGAGCGCCCGCGCCACGATCGAGACGTGGGAATTGGCGGTGCCTTCCTCCAGCACCAGCCCGCGCAAGCGTTTGCGGTCGTAATCGAGGAGCGCGGCCGGCCCCATCGCACGCGCGATCAGGATGGCGTTGTCGGGCAACAATTCGCGCGAAGGCGCGTGATCCTGTCCGACCAATTGCCGCATCAATCGATGACCGAGGTCTTCGAGATCATGCAGGCGATCGCGCAAATATGGGTCCGTGGAGCGCAGCATGCGCGCGCGGGTATCGGATTGCACGCGCTCGACGGCGGCCTCCGCGGTCAGGCCGGTGGCGACCGCCTCGTGCAGCTTGTGCGACCAGCCGTGGTCGTTGGCGAACATCCGGTAGGCTTCCAGCACGTCGCGGTGCTCGCCGCCGTCGGCGACGTCGCCGCGTTCCAGCATGCGGTCGAGGTCGGCCCGCAATTTGGTCAATGCCGTATCGAGGCGCTTGATCTCCTTGGGCAAGTCCTCGGCGATGTAGTTGGTGATGACGACGCGCGGCTCATGCAGGACCACATGGCCGAGCGCGATGCCGTCGGAGAGGATCGCGCCGGTCTTGTGCAGCGAATGCCGCGCGGCAGGTTCGGCGCCCGGCTGCGCCAGCGACGACAATTCGCCCGAGGCGATCATCTCCGCCAGCACCATCGCCGTGGTTTGCAGTGCCTCGACCTCTTCCTCGACATAGGTGCGCTTGGCGCGGTTCTGCACCACCAGAACGCCGAGCGTGTTGCCGGCGCGCAGGACTGGAACGCCGAGGAACGAATGATAGATTTCTTCGCCGGTCTCCGGGCGGAACGAGAACGCCGGATGGCTTTGCGCGTCGTTGAGGTTGAGCGGCGTCGCCTCGCTCGCGACCAGACCGACGAGGCCCTCATGGGCGCTCAGCACGGTTCTGTGCACCGCGTCGCGGTTGAGACCTTCGGTGGCGTAGAGTTCCAGCGTGTTATCCACGCGCAGCACGTAGACGGAGCACACCTCCGCCACCATGTTGGCGGCGATCAGCACCACGATCTTGTCCAATCGCTCCTGGGCGCTGACCTGCTCCGCCATGGTTTCGCGAAGCCGTCTCAACAGGACGCGGGGGCCTCCCGACGCGCTTCGCATGTGCTAAAAACCCTCCCCGCAAGGCCAGCCCGCCGGGTGGCCGGGAGCTGGCGTTAAACTCAGAAAGACAACAATTTTATTCATTCGGCGCCGCCGCAAGCCCAGGATACCGGCCGAATCAGCATCGCCAAAACCGTGGTACAGTTCGCGGTGGCTCACCCATCAGGCCGTATAGCGAATTGAGGCTTCTTTTGCCAAGCAAAACGCCTGCCAGAGACCGACACGGATGCGTCAGTCCCCATGTTGCAGTAGCTAAGAAAAAATCTTTCTAAACCTGATCGAGTTCATAGAGCGTGTGCAGCGTGCGCACGGCGAGCTCGGTATAGGCGGTGTCGATCAGCACCGAAAACTTGATTTCAGAGGTAGTAATGGCGCGGATGTTGATATTGCGCGCCGCAAGCGCCGAGAACGCCTTGGCGGCGACACCGGCATGGCTGCGCATGCCGCTGCCGATGACCGAGACTTTGGCCACGTCGGTGGCGCTGTCGAGCCGGGCATAGCCGATTTTGGCCTTGGCCGCGGTGATGGTGTCGCGGGCGCGGGCATAATCCGAGGCCGGCACCGTGAAGGTGAGGTCGGTGGTCTTGCCGTCCTCCGAGACGTTCTGCACGATCATGTCGACGTTGATATTGGCCTCCGCGAGCGGGCCGAAGATCGACGCCGCCACCCCCGGCTTGTCCTCAATCTGGCGGACCGAAATCTGCGCTTCGTCTTTGGAGAAGGCGATGCCGGTGACGACGTGGCTTTCCATGATTTCCTCCTCGCTGCAGATCAGCGTGCCCGGCGGGGTGCCGTGCGGGTCGATAGCTTCGGGCTTGTCGAAGCTGGAACGGACGAAGATCGGCATGTTGTGCACCATGCCAAGTTCCACCGAGCGGACCTGCAGGACCTTGGCGCCCTGAGAGGCCAATTCCAGCATGTCCTCGAAGGCGATCTTGTCGAGGCGGCGTGCCTTGGGGACCACACGCGGGTCGGTGGTATAGACGCCGTCCACGTCGGTATAGATATCGCAGCGGTCGGCGTGAATCGCGGCCGCCACCGCCACCGCCGAGGTGTCGGACCCGCCGCGTCCCAACGTCGTGATTCGGTTGGTCTGCGGCGTGATGCCCTGGAAGCCGGCGATGACCGCGACTTCCTTGCGCTCCTTGAAACGGTTGATCAGTTCAGTGCCGTTGATATCGAGAATCCGGGCCGAGGCGTGGGCGTCGCTGGTCTTTATCGGGATCTGCCAACCCTGCCAGGAGCGCGCCTGGATGCCGACCGCCTGCAGTGCAATGGCGAGCAGCCCCGCGGTGACCTGTTCGCCAGATGCCACCACGGCGTCATATTCGCGCGCGTCATGCATAGGTGACGCCTCGCGGCACCAATCGACCAGCTCATTGGTCTTGCCGGCCATGGCCGAGACGACCACGGCAACGTCATGACCGGCATCGACCTCGCGCTTGACGTGACGCGCGACGTTGCGGATGCGTTCGATGTTGGCGACAGATGTGCCGCCGAATTTCATCACGAGGCGGCCCATGACGACTGGTGCATTCCCCTGCGAGGATTAGTAATGTAGCACGCACGCAAACCGGAAGCGCGTGGCCCAAAAGGCGCGTATACATAGCGGCGCGGTCGGGAGCACGCAACCGGGTTCCAGGCATCCCCGAGGCGGCGCGGCGCAGGGGTTTTGGCGTGATTGAGGCTGATCGAATGGGGCGCTATATCGACAATATCCTGCAGCCGGGCGAGAAAGTGCTGTATTCGACCAATGCGCACTGGATATTCTATTTGCCGGCGATGGCGGCCTGGATCGTGGCTCTCTTCCTCCTGCTTCTGTCGCGCCAAACCACCACAGAGGGAATCATTCTTTTGTGCCTGTCGGCCGCCGCCGTGGTGGCGATCGTGGGACTGTATTGGTCGGTGAAGGCATGGTTCCATCGCTGGACCACCGAGACCGACGTCACCAATCTGCGTGTGGTCCACAAGACCGGGTTCATTACCCGAAAGACATTCGAAATGAGCCTCGACAAGGTCGAGAGCGTGGACGTCAACCAGAGCATTCTCGGCCGCCTTCTCAATTACGGCAGCGTGACGGTGCGGGGCGTCGGCGAGGGAACGGAAACGATTGATACCATCACCTCGCCACTCGACTTCCGCAACCACATCACGGCGCGATAGGAGCGGCTCGGAACCATGGTCATGCAACAAGCCCCCGCCTCTACCGTCGATCCCGCTGAGATCGTAAAATTCTCGAAACTGTCGGAGCAGTGGTGGGACCCCAAAGGCAAGATGGCGCCGCTGCACAAGATCAATCCGCTGCGGCTGACCTATATCCGCGACACAGCCTGCCGCAAGTTCGAACGCAACGTCAAAAGCCTGAACTGCCTGTCCGGCCTGCGCATCCTTGATATCGGTTGCGGCGCCGGCCTGTTGTGCGAGCCGTTCACGCGGCTTGGCGCGCAGGTGATCGGCGTCGATCCGTCCGCCAGCAATATTGCGGCGGCGAAGCTGCACGCTGACAAGGGCCATCTGTCGATCGACTACCGCTGCACCACGGTCGAGGAGATGGACGTGCGCGAGCGCTTCGACATCGTGCTGGCGATGGAAGTGGTCGAGCATGTCAGCGACGTCGGTGTGTTCCTCAACCGTTGCGCGGCGATGCTCAAGCCGGGCGGGTTGATGGTGATTTCGACGCTGAACCGCAACTGGAAGAGCTTTGCGCTCGCCATCGTCGGCGCGGAATACATCCTGCGATGGCTGCCGCGCGGCACCCATCAATGGGAAAAATTCGTCACCCCCGACGAACTCGCGCACCATTTGCATAACAACAAACTGGCGATCACCGAGCAGACCGGCGTGGTCTACAGCCCGTTCGCCGATCGCTGGACGCTCTCCTCCGACATGGACGTGAACTACATGGTGGTGGCGGAAGGCGCGTAGGACGCCGTCACTCCTCCCCGTAGAGGGGAACGGGCGTGGACCCGCAATCCTGTCATGACGCCATTCCGGTTGACCATCGCTCCCGCGACCTCCACGGTGCCCGCGAATCGCGCCCCCATCGACCGATCATCGCTCATCATGTTCAGCATCGCCTCGCTCTGGATTCCCTTCACCATCACAGCGGCGATGGGACAGGTCGCGCGCAACGCGATGCAGCGGCAATTGACCGGGCCGCTCGGTACCTGGGGTGCCACCAATATCCGTTTCCTGTTCGGCTTTCCGTTTTCGATTCTGTTCTTCGCCGCGGTCTTGGCCCTGACCGGGGATCCCTTGCCGTGGCCGACGCCGGCGTTCTGGTCGTGGCTCATGCTCGGGGCGCTCTGTCAGATCGTCGCCACCGGGTTGATGCTTCTGGCGATGAACGAGCGATCGTTTGTGGTGACGACCGCCTATATCAAGACCGAGGCAATCCAGACCGCGATCTTCGGCTTTGTCTTTCTGGCCGATCATCTCACCGTGCTGAAGGTGATCGCGATCCTGATCGCGACGATTGGCGTCGTCGTCACGGCGCTGCGACCCGGTGGCACCAAGGGCTTTGCTGATGTGAGGCCGACTATGACGGGTTTGTTGGCGGCGGCGACCTTCGCGCTTTCCGCCAATGGATTCCGTGGCGCGATCATCACGATTTCCGGCGTGACGTTCGTGACGGCGGCGACTTACACCTTGGTACTCGGACTATTCGTGCAGACGCTGGTCTTGACGGTCTATCTTCTGGCGCGCGCGCCTTCGGTGCTCAAGGCGATCCTCCGATTGTGGAAGCCGTCCGTCCTGGCGGGTTTCGTAGGCGCGTTCGCCTCGCAATTCTGGTTCCTCGCATTTGCGTTGACGGCGGCCGCCAATGTGCGCACGCTGGCGCTCGTGGAGGTGCTGTTCGCGCAAGCCGTGGCCTATTATTCGTTCAAGCAGCCGCTCTCGGGGCGAGAACTTGCGGGGATCGTGCTGATCGTGATCGGGGTGGCGCTGCTGGTCGCGGTGTAGAACGCGTTCTCTCAAAACCGATGCCATTTGGCCCGACGGAAAACGACGCCAAGCGTCAGTTCCTGTCGTCTGGCAATACCGGCAGCGGCGTGACTTCGACGCCTTCATCGACCAGCGCGCGCGCCTCATCCGGCGAGGCCTCGCCGTAGATCGGGCGATGCTCGATATCGCCGTAGTGCATTTTGCGCGCCTCGGTTGGAAAGCGCTCGCCGACATTGTCGGCATTCTTGACGATATGATCGCGCAATTCCTTGAGCTTGGCGCGCAGTTCGCGTTCCTGCGCCATCAAAAGCGGCGTGGATACGGGGGCTGTGACGTCCGTGGCTGCCGCTGGCGCAGGCGCCACAGGGGCGGGCGCGGCTGCCTCGCGGCCCTTCTTGCTCACGACCTGCGGCGCCATGATCGCGCGTTCGACCTTGGACGACCCGCAAGTAGGGCAGTTCACCAGCTTGCGTTTTTCCTGGGCCTCATAGGCAGACGAACTCTGGAACCAGCTTTCGAATGCGTGGCCCCGTTCGCAGCGGAGATGGTAGTGGATCATGCCGATCCCCGCACAAGGTGCAGATGTTCGGGACCGGATTTTGGATCGGCGACGCTAAAGCGCCGGCCGTGCTGCAGCGACGGCACGCTCTTGCGCGCGGTCTCGACCTGGGAAGGATCGATCCTGGCCATGAAAACGCCGGGCTCGACGCCGCCTTCGGCCAGCACCTCGCCCCAGGGGGCGACGATCAGCGAGTGACCATAGGTCTCGCGCTTGTTCTCGTGCATGCCGGCTTGCGCCGCAGCGAACACGAAACATCCGTTCTCGATGGCACGGGCGCGCAGCAGCGTGTGCCAATGGGCTTCGCCGGTCTTACGGGTGAAGGCAGACGGCACCGTCAGGAACGATGCGCCGCTTTCGGCGAGCGCGCGATAGAGTGCGGGAAAGCGCACGTCGTAGCAGATCGTAAGCCCGATGCGCCCCCATGGCAGGTCCGCGAGCACCGCGGTTTCGCCCGGCTGATAGTTGGCGGATTCGCGGTAGCTTTCGCCGCCTGGCAGATCGATATCGAACATGTGGATCTTGTCGTAGCTCGCGATCACAAGACCGTCCGGCCCGATCAGGAACGAGCGATTGACCGCGCGTTCAGGCGAAGCGCGCAGCGCCAGCGAGCCGATATGGAGATGGATCTTCAGTTCCGCCGCGAGCGCCCGATACGCCTTGAGCGAAAGATCGTCTTCTTCGCTCGCCAGATGTTCGAACAGCGCCTTGCGGTTAAGCTGCATCATATTGCTCACCTCGGGTGTGAGCACATAGTCGGCGCCCTGGGCTGCGGCCTGCCGGATCAGCTTGGTGCCCTGTTCGAGGCTTGGCTCCGGCAACAGGCCGGTGCGCATCTGCACCATGGCGGCGGTAAAGGTGAGATCAGCGCTCATGAATTGGCCTTCTCGCCTTGGAGCAGCGTATCGAGCTTGCCCGCGCGGTCGAGCGCGTACAGCTCGTCGCAGCCGCCGATATGCAGGTGGCCGATAAAAATCTGCGGGAAGGTCGCGCCGGCGCCGGCGCGGTCCCACATCTTTTGGCGAAGCGTCGGATCCTTGGTGACGTCGAATTCGGTGAACGCGGCATTCTTGCGCGTCAAGAGCGATTTGGCGGCACTGCAGTAGCCGCAGCCGGGACGGGTGTAGATTTCAATAGCGGCGGTCATGACGCGCTCTGTTGGGGAGAGATGGCGGATTATATGGGAGTTTTATGGCCATCCACAACCCGGGCGAACACCAGCACGTCCACGGACGCAGCTTTCGCACGCAAAAGCGCCCGCGCGCAGGCATCCACCGTCGCCCCTGACGTCAGGACGTCGTCGATCAGCACCACGCGACGGCCCGCAATCAGAGCCTGGCGGTCGGGAGCGACCTTGAACGCGCCCTGCACGTTGCTCGCCCGCTGCGGCCGCGACAGGCCGATCTGCTGTTCGGTCGGGCGGATGCGCCGTAGCGCCTCGGCCGCCACCTTCACGCCGTTTTGCCGCTCAATGACGCGCGCCAGCGCGCCGGATTGATTGTAGCGGCGCCGCCACGCCCGCCGCCAATGCAACGGAACCGGCACAAGCACGTCGGCGTCATCGAGCAATTCCCGCCCCGCTCGCGCCATCCAGCGGCCCATCGCCGGCGCCAGATCGGTGCGGTCCTGGTATTTCAGCGCATGCACCAAGGTTCGCGCGACGTCGTCATAGCGCACGGCGGCGCGCGCCCGCGTGTAGGCCGGGGGGTTGGCGATCGCCTCCATCGAAAGCATGTCGGGGCCGGGATCGTAGACAAAGGGAATGCCGAGCCGCGGGCAAAATGGCGGCGCGATGAACGACAATTTGCCCCAGCACTCGGCGCAGACGCCTTCGCCGTCGACTGGTTCACGGCAGGCCACGCACAATGTCGGCAGCACGATATCGAGCGCCAGCTTTGCGGCATGCGACCACGCGCCCCGAAACGCCGTCAGCGCGCCGCGCAAATGGGTGGAGATGGAACGTGATGCAGAGGCTTCGGCGTCCATAGGCGGAAGCTAGCGCATAGGTTGTGCACGGCTCAAGGGGAACGAGTTGCCGGGATGCCGAACGTTGGAATAACTCCCGCTTCACCCCCGCGCGACGCGTTGGCGCGAGCCCGGCCGGTAGGCAAGCCTGGTGTGGCCCGGACAATAGGGCAGGCCCTCGAGCGGCCTGTTGCCGCAGAAACAGAAATCCTCAGCGCCCGGGGTGTTGATCGGCCAGCGGCATTTCTCCTCACTCAACTCGAGCAACGAACAGCGGTGTTCGCTCTGGATTGTCTCGTCGCCGGCCGCAGGCTCTGCCTCGGCGAACAACGTCCGGAGCATCTGATATTGCAGCCTCGGCACCGATCTGGTGCGGCTTCCTTTCGCGCCATCCTTCCGCGCGTTGCGCCGAACCTTCACGGTTTTTTCGCGCGTCAGATTGAGACGGGAGAGTTTGCCGATCACGGCGTTGCGGCTCACCCCGATATCACAAGCGATTTCGCGGCAGGACAGCCCGGCCGCAAAACCGTTCTTCAGGAGTTCGACGCGTTCGTCAGTCCAGGTGGGTTCTTTGGCGAGCATGTTGGTTACCCCGAGCTAAGCGCCGTCGCGCCGGTTCCAATCGGCCTCGCAGTTGTCCGAACCGCCTCGCGCCCGCCTTAGGGCGGCGTCTTGCCGTTGTCGCGGATTGAAAGCAGCCCGTCCTTGATGGCGAGCCGAATGCCTTCCTCGATCAAGGTCCTTGCAACGCCGGGAACGCTGGTGCCGTGGGTGCCCTGTCTGACCAGCTTTTCGAGATAGGTGATCGTCGAGAGCGCCAACGTAATCGGAACGCGGTCGGTTTCGGCTTTTTCTGTGGCCATGACAAAAAAGCTAGCCTTTAACTCAGGTACTGAAAAGTATCTTTTTAGACTTTATTTAGGCCAAAAGAGGGCCGGATTGTCAGCTTTGGGTCCGGGGCGTACCAACCTGCCATGGCTTCGAGCCCGACCGCCGCGCCCATCCTGTTCGACCGCGCCCTTTTGGGCGCGCGGCAGAACCGCGCGCGCCGCGCCGGGCCCGCGACCTTTCTGCTCGAGCGCGTTGCCGCCGACATCGGCGAGCGGTTGGGCGCGGTGCTGCGGGAGTTTTCCGACGTCGCCGATATCTGGACGCCCGGCGAAATTCTGCCGAAACCGGCGCGCGGCCGTTTCAACTCGATTGCCCATATCGACCCGCGGGATTCCGATCGGGAGACGCTCGCCCTGCAACCGGAATCGCTCGACCTCGTCGTCTCCGCGCTCGCCTTTCAGTTCGTCAATGATCTGCCGGGGGTGCTTGCGCAGATTCGCCGCGCGCTGCGGCCCGACGGCCTGTTACTGGCGGCGATGCTCGGCGGCGATACGCTGAGCGAGCTGCGGCAATCCTTTGCGGCGGCGGAAGCCGAACTTGAAGGCGGGATGTCGCCGCGCGTCGCGCCGTTTGCCGATCTGCGCGACATCGGCAGCCTGTTGCAGCGCGCTGGGCTGGCGCTGCCGGTCACCGACGTTGATCGGGTCGTGGTGCGTTACGATAACGCGTTCGCGTTGATGCAGGATCTCCGGCGCATGGGCGCGACCAACGTTCTGGTCGAGCGGCGTCGGACGCCGACCCGCCGCGCGACGATGTTGCGGATGGCGCAAATCTACGCCGAGCGCTTCGCCGATGCCGACGGCCGCATCCGCGCCACCTTCGATGTGATCTGGCTGTCGGGCTGGGCGCCGCATGAAAGCCAGCAAAAGCCGCTAAGACCGGGATCGGCGAAGACGGGACTCGCCGAAGCAGTGAAGGGGCAGAGGGAGACTTAGGATTTCGTCATGGCACCGGGCCGGCCATGGCGAGCGAATTCGGCATCCCCATCACATCAAGACATCGATCAGATGCGGGATCAGCGGAATGTCCGCCGCCGGCATCTTGTAGTCGCGCAATTTGTTGGCGCGGACCCAGGCAAGGTTCTGGCCCTCCCGCGCGATCACGTCGCCCTCCCAGCGCCGGCAAATGTAAAGCGGCATCAAAAGGTGGAAATCATCATAGGCATGGCTCGCAAAGGTGAGCGGCGCGAGGCAGGCCTCCTTCACGGTGATGCCGATCTCCTCGTGCAATTCGCGGATCAGCGTCGCCTCCGGCCGTTCGCCGGGCTCGAGCTTACCGCCGGGAAATTCCCACAAACCCGCAAGCGCCTTGCCTTGCGGCCGCTGTGCGATCAGCACGCGCTTGTCGGCGTCAACCAGCGCGCAGGCGACCACGAGAGTAAGCTTGATGTCTGCCATGCGCCGCGATTGCCGTGGTGAACGGAGCTCGGCCGGACTTTCCGGCCGGCGGATAAGGATTTGTTAACTCTATTAGACGCGCAATTCTTCAATCGCAATAAGTCGAACTTAATCCGTTGCCGATAAATTGCGCGATCATTTAACCGGCACAGGCATCACCCATGCGCTCCTTTCTCCATTTGACGAATCGTTTCCGCAAGGACGAGCGCGGCAACCTCGCCGTGATTTTTGCGATCGCATGCGTTCCACTGATCTCAGCCGTCGGATGCGCGATCGACTACTCCGAGGCGACGAGAATCAAGGCCAAGATGCAATCGGCGGCGGATGCTGCGGCGGTGGCGTCGATTTCCCAGAACTCGCCGGGCTGGAAGGCAGCCTCGACCATGACAAGCGATGGCGAGGTCACGGTCGCCGAGGCCGATGCCAGAAACATCTTCAACGGCAACGTCAAGGCGTCCACCAGCCTTTTCACCAATCAAACGCTGACCCCCGTCGTAATGAAGGCCGGTGCAAAGGTGACCGCCTCCGTCACTTACACTGCCGACGTCCCGGTCACCTTCATGAAGGTGATCGGGTATTCAAAGATGTCTATCTCTGGCAGCTCGAGCGCGAGCGCCACGCTGCCGCTGTATCTCGACTTCTACCTGGCGCTGGACGTGTCGGGATCGATGGGACTGCCATCGACGACGGCCGAAGCGGCGCGGATGCAGGCCATCAACCCGGATAACTGGGTCCAATACCGCACCGGCTGTACCCTGGCCTGCCATTTTGCCCCGCAGAATAGCGCCTGCAAGGATCCCCCTGTCACCTCCCCTACCAATCCCAATCCGAATCCCGCTACCAACGCCGCGTATTCCCAGCAATACAACACGAATAATTATTGCATGGGCTACGTTTATTCGCGTCTCGGTCAGACTGCGCTTGCGAACCTACTCAACCAGGCGTCGACCGTGGCCGTGCCGAAGCAGAAGCCCGGCTTGCCGAAAGCGATGCTTCCCAACTTGACTACGAACGTTGCTCCTGGCTCGCTGAATTCGCTGGTTACCGGCAACGCGAACAGCTTGGCGTCAAGCATACCGGCGGTTCAGTCCTGCTCCTCCGCCGGCACTGACTCCTGCATCCAGTTGCGCCTCGACGCGGTCGGCATGGCCGTGAACGGATTGTTGGGCTTGGCCAACTCGAAGCAGGTCATTACCAATCAATTTCGAGTCGGGTTGTACCCCTTCATCGAGGATGCCGATACGAATTATGCTCCCCTGACCACCAACATCACCGGATCGGCCATCACCACCGCCGCCAACAACCTGGCCGCGTTGCTTGATACGAATTTGAATGCGACCCTCGGCTCCGGCGGAACGCATATCGACGTTGCGCTGCACACCATCAACGGCGCGATCGGCAACGGGGCCGGCAGCGTCGGCAATGGCAGCTCGGCAACCAACACGCTGCCTTACGTCTTCCTCGTCACCGATGGCGCACAAGATCCCCAGATGAAGGGCGTTCCCAACGGCGGTTGGTCCGGTAGCAACCACGCCACCACGTTGGGTGCCGCAAGCAACACCTACCCCAACATTTGCACGACCCTCAAGAACCGTGGCATCATCGTTTCCGTGCTCAACGTTCCCTATCAGCAGATCAGCCCGGTGAACGCATCCTTTGCCGGCGACGAAGATGATGCCGCCAACAACAACATCCCGAATATCAAGCCGAGCCTTCAGGCCTGCGCGTCGCCGCCCGATGCGGGGGGCAGCTACTACTACGAGGGAAACACGCCTGCCGAAATCAACACGGCGCTGCAGGCCATGTTCAACCACTCGATCCAGACCGCCCACATCACCAATTGAGGACCGGGCAAACGGCGTCAGCCGGTCGTGAATGTCACGACCGGTAATCGCCGTTGATCGCGACATATTCCTTGGTGAGGTCGCAGGTCAGCACCCGGTCGCTGCCCTTGCCGAGCCCAAGCGCTATCCTGATCTGGATCGTCGGCGCCTTCATCGCGTTTGAGACTTCCGCCTCGTCGTAGGATGGATCGCGCGCGCCGCGTTTCGCGACGCGGATGCCGTTGAACGAGATCGATAGCTTATCGCGGTCGGCGGGTTCGCCGGCCTTGCCGACCGCCATCACGACGCGGCCCCAATTGGCGTCTTCGCCTGCGATCGCGGTTTTCACCAGCGGCGAATTCGCCACCGACATCGCGATCTTCCGCGCCGAGGTTTTCGACACCGCGCCCTCGACGATGATCTCGACCAGCTTGCGCGCGCCCTCGCCGTCACGTGCCACCTGCTCGGCAAGGTCGGCGAGCACGTCGCGGAACGCCTTGGTGAAGGCTTTCAAGCGCGGGTCGCCGGCGCGGCTGATTTTGGGTGCGCCGCTAACGGCGGCCGTGCCGGTGGCGAAGGCAAGCAATGTATCCGAGGTCGAGGTGTCGCCGTCGATGGTGACGGCGTTGAAGGTGTCCTCGACGCCGGCCTTGAGCAGCGATTGCAACGCGCCCGCGGAGATCGGCGCGTCGGTGAACACGAAGGAAAGCATGGTCGCCATGTCGGGCGCGATCATGCCGGCGCCCTTGGCCATGCCGTTGATCGTGACCTTGGCCTTGCCGAGCCTGACGGTCGCGGTTGCCACCTTCGGGAAGGTGTCGGTGGTCATGATTGCGCGGCCTGCGCTCATCCATTCACTAGGCGCGGCCTGCGCGGCCAGGCTGCCGAGCACGCCGTCGAATTTTGTCGCATCGAGCGGCTCGCCGATGACCCCGGTGGACGCAAGAAAAACCTCCTGGGGCCGGCATCCGACTGCCTTGGCTGCGATCGCAGCCGTCAGCGCCGTGGCCTGCCGCCCGGTCTTGCCGGTAAACGCATTGGCGTTGCCGGAATTGACCACCAGCGCGCGGGCACTTCCGCCGCCGAGTCGGGCGCGGCACCATTCCACCGGCGCCGACGGACATTTCGATTTGGTGAAGACGCCCGCGACGGTCGTTCCCTTGTCCATGACGGCAAGCAGCACGTCGGTGCGGCCCTTGTAGCGGATGCCCGCGGCCGCGGTCGCAAGCTTCACGCCCGCAATCGCGGGCATGTCGGGGACATTGGTCGGGGCGAGCGGGGAGACGGCGGATGACATGGACAAAATTCCGATAATTAGGACTCGTCATGGCGGGGCTTGTCCCGGCCATCCACGTCTTTGTCTCACCGCATCGGACCTAAGACGTAGATGGCCGGGACAAGCCCGGCCACGACGATCGTGAATACTATTGGCCTCGAAGAAGTGACAGCAAATTCTTACTTCTTGGCCGGTGCCATCTTGGAGTCGGCGGGTTTTGCGTCGGCTTTCGCCGCCGCATCGGCCGGCTGATCCATGCGCTCGACCTTCGCGGTTTCGCGCAGCTTGGCCACGTATTCGGCTTGCGCCTTGCGCGTCACATAGGTCTCGATCTGGCTCTTGACCTGGTCGAAGTCGGGCGCCTTGCGGTTGCGCTTTTCCTCGACCTTGATGACGTGCCAGCCGAATTGCGACTTTACCGGGTCGGAGATCTTGCCTGGCTCGAGCGCGAAGGCGACGGTGGAAAATTCCGGCACCATCTGATCCTTGGTGAAGAAGCCGAGATCGCCGCCGTCGGAGGCGCCGGGATCCTTGGATTTCTTCTTGGCGAGTTCGGCGAAATCGGCGCCTTTCTTCAACTCGGCCTCGATCGCCTTGGCCTCGTCCTCGGTCTCGACCAGGATATGCCGGGCATGCACTTCCTGCTCGCCCTCGATCTGCTTGGCGGCCTCGTCATAGACCTTCTTCATCGCATCTGGCGTCGTCGCAGCCTTGCCCTCCGCCGCCAGCAGATTGTCCATCAAGAGCCGATTGCGGGTGAAGCTGAGACGCGCCTTGAAGTCGTCGCGGTCTTCGATCTTCTTGGCCTCGGCCGCCTTGGCGACGATCTTCATATCGATCAGGAAGGCCAGCACGTTTTCCTTCTTGGTCGCCGGGTCCATCTGGGCGATGCTGGGCCCAAGTTCCTCCTCGGCGAGGGTGAGGTCGCTTTGACGAATTTCAGCGCCGTTCACCTTGGCAAGGACGGGATTGGCTTCCTCCGCTCGCAAAGGCACGCCGGCCAGCAAAACCATCGCAAGACAGCCGGTGGCGGCGGAGGCGAGGCGGGCACGCACGCCGAATTTGGCGTCGGATGGCGAGGTGGTCATGAAAAATCCTTATCTTCAAAGCCATGTGGCTGTTTGGGGCATGTTTGGGGCCGCGCGACACTCGCCCAATCGCCGGGCCTTGGCAACGCGAAAAGTCTGTCAAAATGATGAAATCCTTGAAAGCCGAGGGCTCCGTTTCCAAGGCTTGGGACCCGATTATGACATCCCCTGCAGGCGGCGATCGGACGCGATCGGGCCACTCAAGAATGGCGGTTTCCCTACCCTCTGCGCGTCGCTCCGAAAGCCCTGGTAGGAGCGTTCCGCAACCGCTGCGGGGCCTCGAATCGGAGGTCCTGGCCGCCGTTGACAAGCCTCTGGCCCGGCCATATCTGTCCAAAATCTAAGTCAATGGCGATAGCGCGTTTCGGCTTGCGTTTTCGGCCATTGAACCTTGGATTGCTGAATTCCCACTCATTTGACGGATGTTCCCCGTTTTGGGCGGCCCGCGACGCGTCACGATGAGTTGATCGGCAACCCCGGTGGACCACCTCACGGCAGCTTTGCCGACCGCAAGAACAGGAATTTTGCATGATTGGCGCGCTCGCCCGCAAGTTTTTCGGCTCCGCCAATGACCGGCGGATCAAGGGATATCAGGCCCGCGTCGACGCCATCAACGCCCTGGAGCCGGAGCTCGCAGCGCTTTCCGACGAAGCGCTTAAGGCGCGTACCGCCGAATTCCGCAAGCAACTCGCCGAGGGCAAGACGCTGGACGATATTCTGGTGTCGGCCTTCGCCACGGTGCGGGAGGCGGCCAAGCGTACGCTAGGCCAGCGGCATTTCGACGTGCAGCTGATTGGCGGCATGGTGCTGCACGAAGGCGATATCGCCGAGATGAAGACCGGCGAAGGCAAGACGCTGGTGGCAACGCTTGCGGTTTACCTCAACGCGCTCGCCGGCAAGGGCGTCCACGTCGTCACCGTCAACGATTACCTCGCCCGTCGCGACTCCGCATGGATGGGTCAGATCTACAGCTTCCTCGGCATGACCACCGGGGTCATCGTCCACGGCCTCGACGATGCCGAGCGCAAGGAAGCCTATGCGTGCGATATTACCTACGGCACCAACAACGAATACGGCTTCGATTATCTGCGCGATAACATGAAGTACCGGCTCGAGGACATGGTCCAGCGCGGGCACTTCTACGCCATCGTCGACGAAGTCAACTCGATCCTGATCGACGAGGCGCGCACGCCGCTGATCATCTCCGGACCGCTCGACGACCGCTCGGAATTCTACAACACCATCGACACCTTCTTTCCCAAGCTGGATAAGACCGATTACGACGTCGATGAGAAACAGCGCACGGTGACGTTGACCGAAGCCGGCATGGAAAAGATCGAGACGCTGCTGCAAGACGCCGGTCTGCTCAAGGGTGATTCGCTCTACGACGTCGAGAACGTCTCGGTCGTCCATCACATCAATCAGGCGCTGCGCGCGCACTCGCTGTTCACCCGCGACAAGGACTACATCGTCCGCGACGGTGAAGTCGTCATCATCGACGAGTTCACCGGCCGCATGATGCCCGGCCGGCGCTATTCGGAAGGCCTGCACCAGGCATTGGAAGCCAAGGAGCATCAGCCGGTACAGCCGGAAAACCAGACGCTGGCCTCGATCACGTTCCAGAACTATTTCAGGATGTACGAAAAGCTGGCCGGCATGACCGGCACGGCGGCGACCGAAGCCGACGAGTTGTTCGACATCTACAAGCTCGAGGTCGTGGAAATCCCGACCAACGTGGCGGTGGCGCGTCTTGACGAAGACGACGAGGTCTATCGTACCCAGAGCGAGAAATACGCCGCGATCCTGTCCGAGGTGGAACGCGCCAACGCGCGGCTGCAGCCGGTGCTGGTCGGTACCGCCTCGATCGAAAAGTCGGAAGTGCTCGCGGAATACCTCAAGAAGAACGGCTACAAGCAAATCGACTTCGGCAACGAGAAGGCGATGGAGAAGCTCTACGCCGCGGCGCGTGCGGGCAAGCCGGCCAAATTGTTTGCTGTGCTCAACGCGCGCTTCCACGAACAGGAAGCCTATATCGTTGCGGAAGCCGGCGTGCCCGGCGCGATCACGATCGCGACCAACATGGCTGGCCGCGGCACCGACATCAAGCTCGGCGGCTCGCTGGAAATGCGTATTCAGCATGAGACCACAGGAATCGTCGACGAGGCGGAGCGGGCGGCCAAGATCGAGCGCATCAAGGCCGACGTCGAACGCTTCCGCGAAATCGTGCTGAAGGCGGAAGAGACGATCGAGATCGAGCCCGCCAAGGGCGCCAAGCCCGCCAAGACCGTGACCAAGCCAGGCGGGCTCTACATCATCGGATCCGAACGCCATGAATCACGGCGCATAGACAACCAGTTGCGCGGCCGTTCCGGTCGCCAGGGCGATCCCGGCCGGTCGAAATTCTTCCTGTCGCTGGAAGACGATTTGATGCGGATTTTCGGGTCCGACCGGCTCGACAGCATGCTGACGCGGCTCGGCCTCAAGGAGGGCGAGGCCATCATCCATCCCTGGATCAACAAGGCGTTGGAAAAGGCGCAGCAGAAGGTCGAGGCCCGCAACTTCGACATCCGCAAGAACCTCCTGAAATTCGACAACGTCCAGAACGATCAGCGCAAGGTGATCTTCGACCAGCGCGTCGATCTGATGAAGGACGAAAGCGTCGCCGAGACCGTCGCCGATATGCGCCGCGCCTTCGTCGAGGACGTCGTCACCAAGCATGTCCCCGAACATGCCTATGCCGAGCAATGGGACACCGCGGGGCTGAAGGAAGAATTGAAGCGCGTGCTCGACGTCGACCTGCCGGTCGATGAGTGGGCGAAGGAAGAGGGAATCGCCGACGAGGAGTTGCTGTCGCGCATCGAAAGCCGGGTCGACCAGCACATGGCCGCCAAGGTGGCGCAGTGGGGCCCCGAGGTGATGCGTTACGTCGAGAAGACGATCCTGCTGCAGACGCTGGACCATCTCTGGCGCGAGCATCTGGTGATGCTCGACCATCTGCGCCAGGTGATCGGCCTGCGTGGTTACGGTCAGCGCGATCCGCTGCAGGAGTACAAGTCGGAGGCGTTCAGCCTGTTCGAGGCGATGATCGCGCATCTGCGCGAGGCGGTGACGGCGCAATTGATGCGCGTCGAAATCGTGCCGCCGGAAAATCAACAGCCGGCGTTGCCCCCGATGGAAGCGCACAAGCTCGATCCGAACACCGGCGAGGACGAGATGGCGTTCGCCAATGCCTCCCTGGTGCCCACGGCTACCGCCAACCGCGATCCGAAAAACCCGGCGAGTTGGGGCAAGGTCGGCCGCAATGAGGATTGCCCTTGCGGCTCAGGCAAGAAGTACAAGCATTGCCACGGCAAGTATGCGTGAGGGTCTCGGCCCTCCCGCGCCGCTTCCCCGTTTCACACTCCATGAATTCTCAACGCGCGGTTTTGAGCAGCGGGATGCTTTTTGGATCGCGCGGTGCCGGCATCTGCCGCAGATAGGCGTACAAATCAGCCGCGTCCTGATCGGAAAGCACGGCCGTTTCATAAGGCGGCATCTGACTTGAGGGGTGTCGAAGCTGATACAGGAAACCCTCGAAAGGGAACTCGGTGCGCGAAACGCGCGGGCCGGTCATCATCGCGCCCTGGCCCGCAAGGCCGTGGCATTGATAGCAACCGACCTCAAGATAGAGCTTCTTGCCGTTGCCGACATTGCCCGCAGGCGCCAAAGCCTGCTGGGCGCAGGCCGGGCCGGCAGCCAAAATCAGGCACGCAAGAGCGACAACGACATGCTTCAAGGCTCTCTCCTCAGCGCGGCTGGGTGACGATGTCGATCAAGGCGGGCTGGCCTGCCTTGACGGCGATGATGCCCTTGCGAAAAGCCTCCGAAAGATCGTCCGGATCGCTGACCGGCCCAATGCCGACCGCACCGTAGCCTTGTGCAATCTTGACGTAGTCGATGTTGGGGTGGTCGATGGTCGTGCCGATGCCGGCGTTGCGGATTCCGCGGTTGTGCCGGTTCGCCATGCGCTGAAGGTGCATGACCTCTTGATGATAGGCGCGATTGTTCTGGATGATGGTCAGGTAGGGAATGCCATGATGCGCGGCGGTCCACAGCGTATGCGGCGCCATGTTGTACTCGCCGTCGCCGGTGATGGCGACGACCACGCGCCCGCCGGCGTCGCGATGAGCGAGCGCCGCCCCGAGAGCGGCGACAGGCTGATAGCCGACGCCATAGCCGCCCGAGCCACCAATGAAGCGGTAATGCTTTTCCAGCGGCCACAGGCGATGCGGCCATCTGGATGAAAAGTCGCCGTCCGAGACCAGCGCCCAGTCTTCGTTCTTGAGCTGATCCCAGAGCTCCATATACATGCGCGCCGAGGAGATCGGGCTCGCGTCCCATGCAAGGGCCGCTTCCGCGCGCGCGCGTTCGGCGAAGCCGTGATAGGCGTCGCGCATTTTCTCGCCTCGCATCGCAATGGCGTTCCTGGCGCCTGAGGCTGCTTCGCGCCGCACCGCTTCGATCAGGAACGGCAGGGTCGTCTGGGCATCTGCCGTCATGTTGATGTCGGCGCCGACATAGCGCTGGAAGTCCTGATAATTGGAATGCACCAGCAAATCGCGGGTCGAGATGCTGATGACCTTCACGTCCTTTTTGGCCCTCGCTATCTCGGTGCGTTCCAACTGGTCGCGCATGGCGTTGAGCTGGCCGTACAGATCGACCGGCTCCAGCGACAGGATGCAGTCAGCCTGAGCCACCAATCCGCCCGCGCGCTCCGACTGACAAAGATAATGGGTGTTCGGCATGTTCATGCGCGATCGGTTGTCGATGACGGGAGCTTGCAAAAGCTCGGCAAGCTTCACGAGATCGTCCATCGCCGCTTGCGAACGTGCATAGCGATCCGCAATGATCACGGGGGTTTCGGCCGCGACCAGCATTTTTGCGGCCTCGCGCACAGCATTCGCGTCGCCGGCGGCTTGCGAGGGTGTGGTCAAGCGCGGGATCTTGAGCTTGCGTTGCTCGCGCTCATCGAGCGGATCTTCCTGCAATTTGCTGTCCGCGACGATGAATACCGGCCCTGGAGGCTGCGCACAGGAAAGCGCATAGCCGCGCACCGTCGACTCGGCAAAATGCTGCAGTGACATCGGGTAGTCGTCCCACTTGACGAAGTCGCGAACCGTGGCCGCGCCGTCTTGCACGCTGTGGAACCATTCGACGCCGGGTCTTCGCTCGTTGAGCGCGCCGGGGTTGCCGGCAAAAATCATCATGGGAACGCGGTCGCAATAGGCATTATAGATGGCCATCGCCGCGTGCTGGGTGCCGACCGCTCCGTGCACCATTGCGGCCATCGGCTTGCCCGCGACCTTCGCGTAGCCGTGCGCCATGCCAACCGAGACCTCCTCGTGCAGGCACGTCAGCCATTCCGGATGCTTGTTCTGCCCATAATTGATGAAGCTCTCTTGCAGCCCGCGAAAAGTCGAGCCCGGGCAGGCGGCGACGTAGTCGAGGCCGAGGGTCTTGCACACATCGACCATGAAATCCGAGCCGGACTTCTCCGTTGTCAGTCGGTCGACTTCCGCCGGGTGCTCGCGTTCGGTTGCTCGCACGGCTGCATTGGGCGGTGATGCATTGACTTTCGGCTTCTCCGGAGCCTGCGCCCCAACGCCTGCGGGAGCCGCGATGGTCGCGCCGCCGGCGACGACCACGCCTTTGAGAAATCGACGGCGATGCAATGCGGTCGATTCCGATTCAGCCATGAGCACTCTCCCCGTGTTCTTGTCGACCACGGAAGCCAGTGGCCGGACGGCACTTTTGCCTGCGGGTGAAAGACTACTGCATCGACAGGCCCGAGGCGAGGTCATCGCCTGCCGCGCTGTGCCAGGCGGAACCGGGGCCAGCCGAAGCCCGTCGTCGGCTACCTATTCGCCGAACGGTTGGGTCTTGGAGGTCCGCGATGTTGCAGCGTCTGACTTACTTGGCCGCCGAGAAGCGGCTCTCGAACGAGTTCGCCGACACGATCGGCTGTGCACCGGTGACCATGTTGTCCTTGGGTGCAGCGGGTGCCGTGCTGGCCGCCGCGGCGTCGCTCGCAGTTGGCTTCGCGGGCGGCTGGGCGGAGGCCTGTTTGGTGTCGGCCTTGGCGGCCGAATTCTTCGCGGTCGATGCATCCGCACGCGGCGGCTTGGCGTCGGCGGCCTTCGGTTTGGCGGGCTGCGGCGCCGCGGTCGCGGTGGTATCCGCCGACGCACCACCGAGGCCAACCTTGCGAGCAAGGCTGGCGAAGAAGCCTTCAGACTGCGTATTTTGCGATTGCGTGTTTTGCGCGGCCGGTGCCACCGCCGCCACGCGCGTCACGGGCTCGGGTGACGCCGCCGGCGCTTGCGATGCCACGAATGGCTGATCCGGCGCAGTAACCGGCCCGCGCGGAGGATTGACGTGCGAAGGGATCGTCCCCGGCGGCTTTTCAAGGGTGAGCAGAGCCAGGCCCGAACCGCCCTCCGAAAGCCCGGTACTGCCACCCGGTAGCTTGGCGGCGAAGATCCTGTGCATGCCGCCGTCGATGCCGGTGTTGGTCCGGGCCACCGGCGTTCCGCGCGCCACCAGCTTGGTGACCTCGGCTGATTCGGCCTCCTGCTTTTCGCGCACCGCTTCGG
This sequence comes from uncultured Alphaproteobacteria bacterium, assembly GCA_963741185.1. GTDB lineage: Bacteria > Pseudomonadota > Alphaproteobacteria > Rhizobiales > Xanthobacteraceae > Bradyrhizobium. The sequence goes on from CAVUHE010000026.1 coordinate 67,614, forward strand.
CGACTTCGTCCGGAATCACATAAGCCGGACACTTGGCCGACGCCTCGAATACCGGATCCCGCTTGGCGTCCGGCGTCTTGACAGCATCGAACACATATTTCTTTTCGCAGAAATCAACCTTCGGCTCCTGCCGCGTCACTTCGAAATGATCGTAGCCTTCCTTGATCATTTTCCAGAACGGCATGTTCGGATTGTTCCGATGCTTGGCCATGTTGAGCGGCGTCATCCGGAATGGGTAGGCCTGGAACTGGAACGACTTTTGACCGCCGAAGAAGGATTCGCGCCCGAGCGAATAGATCTCCGCGATCTGTTCGTCGGTCATGGCGTAGCAGCCGCGCGAGGAGCAGTCGCCGTGAACCATCAGCTCCGAGCCGGTGTGCCCGAGCGACCTGTCATAGGCGTTGGGATATCCCGTGTTGAATGAAAGATAATACGCCGACTGCGGATTCATCTGCGCGGGCGAGATCGAATAGAAGCCCTCCGGAGCCTGGCGGTCGCCCTCGCGGACTTTGGGTCCGAGGTCACCCGACCAGCGGCAAATCGGATAGGTCTTAAGAAGCGCAAAGCGGCCCGAGCGGTCCTGCTTCCAGACCTCGAGCTCGGCCTCCTGCTTGAACAACCGGACCAGGATCGGCGATTGCATATCCATGTCCTTGGCCACCATCTCGGCGATGAGTTTCGGCGGGACGGGCTGGTTGGCCTTGGCGTTGGTGGCGAGGGAGATTTCGTCGCTGTTACAGCCGGCCAGCAGCAAACCGGCCGCGAGCGCGGCAGACGTGACGATCGCGCGAACCAGCGAGCGATGAATCAATGCAAAGCTCCACACCCAACGGGCAATTTTCGCACCCCAAACCAGCGTCCATGCCCTGAAGCCATTGAATAAAATCTTATCCTTAAGCCCCCCTGGTCGCAAGCCGAGCGCAGCGTTGCGGCAGGTGCCACCTCATGCATGGTGAATAGAGCTTAAATCGGGGTGTCTGGGCCTAATTGCGGCCAAAATGGCCGAATTCCGAGAAAGTTGGAAGCGTGAAGGTCGGAATTCACCCCAACTTGCGGCCAATATCGAGGAATTTCTGACGCCGCAGCCTGCGAATCGAGTCCGCGTCGAGGTTACGCAGTTCGTCCAGGGTCTGCGCGATGGCGTCACCGGTTGCGGCAATGATGGCGGCGGGGTCGCGGTGCGCCCCTCCGACCGGCTCCTTCAGGATCTGGTCGATGACGCCAAAACGCAGCATGTCCTGCGCGGTGATCTTCATGCTTGTCGCAGCTTCCTGCGCCTTGGTTCCGTCCCGCCACAGGATCGAGGAGGCGGCCTCCGGCGAGATCACGCTGTAGATTGCGTGTTCGAACATCAGCACGCGGTTGGCCGTCGTGATCGCGATTGCGCCACCGGACATTCCCTCACCGGTGATGATCGCAATATTGGGCACGCCAAGCAAAAGGCAGGCGTCGGTCGAGCGCGCGATGGCTTCCGCCTGGCCCCGCTCCTCCGCGCCGATCCCGGGATACGCGCCGGCGGAATCGACAATCGACAGCACGGGGATGCCGAATCGATCCGCCATCTCCATCAGCCGCACCGCCTTGCGATAGCCCTCCGGGCGCGCCATGCCGAAATTATGCTTGATGCGTGATTCGGTGGTGGCGCCTTTTTCCTGGCCGATCACGCAGATGCTTTCGCCGCGGAAGCGGCCGAACCCACCGACCAGCGCTTCGTCCTCGCCAAACTTGCGGTCGCCGGCGAGTGGGGTGAATTCCGAAATCAGGGCGCCGATGAAATCGGTGAAGTGCGGCCGCTGCGGGTGACGCGCCACCAGGGTTTTCTGCCACGGCGTCAGATTGGCGTAGAGATCGTCAAGCGCCTGCGCCGCCTTGTCCTCGATTCGCGCGATCTCTTCCCCGATGTCGCTGCCGGAAGCCGCCAGCGCGCGCAATTCATCGACCTTGGAGTCGAGCTCGGCGACGGGCTTTTCGAAATCGAGGTAACTGCGCATGTGATCCGGCATCAAATCAATATAGAGACGAAGCCGCTCGCGAGCGAAGCGGCTTCTGGTTCGCGCGAAGAAAGTGCGCATCTTCAATCACTTAGTGCGCATTCCGACGCCTGAAGGCCCCCCTCTGGCCAAACCTTCCATCGGCGGCGGGGCGGGAAGTGGCTCTTTCGGGGGAGAAGGCGCCGAAGTCAAGGTGGCTGTCCAGGCCGGCGCGCCCACCCTGCCGTGATGGACGTCTCGCTACTTCTCTGCCAGCGGGTGCAGGTCGCGCACGAGGCTCTTCAGACGTTCCTCGACCACATGGGTATAGATCTGCGTCGTCGAGATATCGGTGTGGCCGAGCAGCGTTTGCACGATGCGCAAATCGGCGCCGTTATGCAGAAGATGGCTCGCGAAGGCGTGGCGCAGCACGTGCGGGCTGACCAGCCGCGGTGCGAGACCTGCGGACGCCGCCAATTCCTTGAGGTCGCGCGCGAAATGTTGCCGCGTCAGATGCCCGCTCTCGCCGAACGAGGGAAACAGCCATTTCGAGACGCCAGCGCTTTTCTTTTTCGTCTCTTTCAGCGTCTCCATCGCCGCAAGATAATCGGCCATCGCCCGGCGTGAAGCCTCGTTCAGCGGCACCAGCCGCTCCTTGTTGCCTTTGCCCCGCACCACGATCATTCGGGCCTCGCTCCGCGACGCCGATAGCGGCAGTGCCACCAATTCGGAGACGCGCAAGCCGGTGGCGTAGAGCACCTCGAGCAGGCAATAGAGCCGCATCGCGCGAAGCTGCTGCAAGGACGAGGCTTCCGCTGCGTCGGTCAATGCCTTTGCGCGCGCCAACAGGCGATCGACGTCGGCGATCGAAAGCACTTTCGGCAGGCCGCGGCCGCGCTTGGGGCCGGACAGGATCGCCGCCGGATCGTCGCTGCGAATCCGCTCGGTTAGCAGGAACCGAAACAAATGCCGCATGGCCGACAGCCGGCGCGCCACGCTCGACGATTTGAAGCCGCGGGTGTCGAGGTCGGCGAGGTAGTCCCGCAGCGCTTGCGTTTCGGCGCTGGCAAAGCCCTGGCCGCTCGAGCTGAGAAATTCGGAAAAATCCGTCAGGTCGCGGCGATAGGCATCGAGCGTATTTTCGCCGGCGCCCTGTTCCGCCGCGAGCATGTCGAGGAACAGGTTGATGAGCTTGGCGTCTGAGGGCTTGGCGCGCATCCGGCGACCTTAGCGCCCAATTCTTGACGAAGCCTATTGTCTATTTCTTGAGGAACTTGTCGGCGGGGATCGTGACGGTCATTTCCCGCGGCTTCGGGGTGACGAAATTTGCCAGCGCGAAAATGGCGCCATAGATGACCCCGGCGATCACGGCGACAACGGTCAAAAAGCGGAACAGGCTGGGCATGCGAGCGCCTCAGGCGGCGAATTAACCATTGAATTCATCGGGGATAGCCTGATCTGACTACCACCACGTTCGCTATTCCCTTGCAAGTATCTCGGCTCGCTGAAGGGGAACACTAGCAACGGTATCGGCGGGGGTAGTATGGTCATCCAGATTGCCGAATCCCGCGACCATTGAGCGACCGAATGCCCGAAACTGTCTCACCGGCCAACGCCAGCGCATCCCAGGAGGCCGAGATCACGGCCGCCTTGGGTGCGCGCTCGGTCGTGCTGGTGGGGATGATGGGGGCTGGGAAATCTACCATCGGACGGCGGATATCGTCGCGCCTTGGCCTGCCTTTTCTCGACGCCGATGCCGAAATCGAGGCGGCGGCGCGCATGTCGATCCCCGATATTTTCGAATCCCGCGGGGAGCCGGATTTCAGAGACGGCGAGGCGCGGGTGATCGCAAGGCTGCTCGACAGCGGTCCGGCGATAATTGCCACGGGCGGCGGCGCCTTCATCAGGCAGGAGACGCGCGATCGCATCCGCGACAAGGCCGTCTCGATCTGGCTCAAGGCAGATGCCGATATCATCATGCGCCGGGTGAAACGCCGCTCCGATCGTCCGCTGCTGCAGACGGACGACCCCGAAGCGACCGTCGATCGGCTGATCGGTGAACGCGAGCCGTTCTATCGGCAGGCCGACCTGACAGTGTGGTCGCGCGATGTACCGCACGAGAAGATCGTCGATGAATGCATCGAGGCCCTGCATCAGCGGCTGTGCGGCGGCGGGTTGAAGGAAAGCCACGACAGAATGGGCGTCACACCATGACCGCGCCGCTGAAACATTCGGATTCCGTTACCGTCGACGTTGCGCTCGGCGATCGCGCCTATGACATCGTCATCGGTCGTGACGTGCTGCAATCGCTGGGCAAGCGCGTCGCCGCATTGCGGCCCGGCGCGCGTACCGCTGTCGTCACCGATCGCAATGTCGCAAAACATTGGCTCGAGAAAACCAAGGTCTCCCTGGCCGACGCAGGAATTGCCACGTCGCATGTCGTCGTCGAGGAAGGCGAGGGCTCGAAATCCTACGCCGGCCTGCAACAGGTCAGCGAGGCGCTGATCGCCGCCAGGATCGAGCGCAACGATCTGGTGGTCGCGCTCGGCGGCGGCGTGGTCGGCGACCTCGCCGGCCTTGCGGCCGCGATCCTGCGCCGCGGCGTCGATTTTGTGCAGGTGCCGACCTCGCTTCTGGCCCAGGTCGACTCCTCTGTCGGCGGCAAAACCGGAATCAATTCGCCGCAAGGGAAAAATCTGATCGGCGCATTTCACCAGCCCGTGCTGGTGATCGCCGACACGGCGGTGCTTGATACCTTGTCGCCGCGCCAGTTCCGTGCCGGCTATGCCGAAGTCGCCAAATACGGCGTGCTCGGCGATGAGGCCTTCTTCACCTGGCTGGAGGCCAATCACGGCGATATTTTCACCGGCGCGGCCGCGCGCGAGCACGCGATCGCGACCTCGTGCCGGGCCAAGGCCGCGATCGTGGCGCGCGACGAGCGCGAAACCGGCGAACGGGCGCTGCTCAATCTCGGCCATACTTTCGGTCACGCGCTTGAAGCGGCGACCGGGTTTTCCGATCGGCTGTTTCACGGTGAAGGCGTCTCCGTCGGCATGGTGTTGGCGGCGCAATTGTCCGCGCAACTCGGGATGATTGCCGAAGCGGACGCCGCACGCGTCGAGCGTCATCTTGCCGAGGTCGGCTTGCCGACCCATTTGCAGGACATCGCCGGATTTGCCCAGGAAGGACTTGCCGATGCTGATGCGCTGATGACGCTCATGGCGCAGGACAAGAAAGTCAAGCGCGGTCGCCTCACCTTCATCCTGCTCAAGGCGATCGGTCGCGCCGTGATCGCTCCTGACGTCGAACCGTCGGTGGTTCGCGATTTTATGAAAGCGAAGCTGGAACGCAGGGCATAGTACGGTAACTACGAGACGGCCTTTCCGGACAGGCGAGGCCGGCGCTTTCCGGAAAAACCATCGTGTCATGGACAGATGAAGTGAATACCGCGTCATGGACTGGATTACGTTCGCCATTGTGATTGGCTGTCTCCTGGTCTCCGCGTTTTTCGCGGCGAGCGAGACCGCGCTGACCGGCGCCTCGCGCGCCAGCATGTTGCGGCTGTCGAAACACGGTAATCGCGACGCCAGCATCGTCTCCAGCCTCTCCGCAACGCGCGAACGGCTGATCGGCGCGCTCTTGCTCGGCAACAACATCGCCAATATCGGCGCCTCGGCGCTGGCAACCGGCATGTTTACCGCATGGTTCGGCGAGGTCGGCGTGCTCTACGCCACCGGCGTGATGACAGTGCTGGTCGTGATCTTCGCCGAGGTGCTGCCGAAGACCATTGCCTTCAACGCGCCGGACCGGGTGGCGCTTGCCGTCGCGCGGCCGATGAAATTCATGGTGGCCCTATTGGGGCCGCTGCTCACCGTCGTCGAGGTGGTTGTTCGCGCATTGATGAGGCTGGGTGGCATCAATATCGGCCACAATCAGCCGATCCTGTCGCCGATCGAGCGGCTCCGCGGCGCGGTCGACCTGCTTCATCACGAAGGCAAGGTCGAGAAGCAGGATCGCGATATGTTCGGCGGGCTGTTGGATCTCCGCGAACTTCAGGTCTCGGACGTGATGGTCCATCGCACCGAAATGGTGATGATCAACGCCGACCTGCCGGCGGAAGAATTGGTGCGCGAGGTGCTGGCGACCGAATATACGAGAATTCCGCTGTGGCGCGACAAGCCTGAAAACATTATCGGCGTGCTGCACGCCAAGGATCTTCTGCGCGCCATCCGCGCCTCTGAGGGCGATACATCGAAGATCGATGTCTCGACCATCATGCTGCCGCCGTGGTTCGTGCCGGAGATGCGCTCGGTCTCCGAACAGCTCAAGGCGTTCCGCCGCCGCAAGACCCATTTCGCGCTTGTGGTCGACGAGTACGGCGAAGTCGAAGGGATGGTGACGCTGGAAGATATTTTGGAAGAAATCGTCGGCGACATTTCCGATGAACACGACGTGGTGGTAGCCGGCGTTCGCGCCCAACCGGATGGGTCGGTGGTGGTCGACGGCTCGGTGCCGATCCGCGATCTCAACCGGGCCATGGACTGGCATCTTCCGGATGAGGAAGCCACCACCGTCGCAGGACTTGTGATCCACGAGGCGCGCTCGATCCCGGAGCGTGGCCAGAGCTTCACGTTCCACGGCTTCCGATTCCGCGTGTTGCGGCGAGAACGCAACCGCATCACGGCGCTGCGGATCGTGGCCGTGCCGCGCGAGGCCGAAGTCGCCGAAAAGAAGCCGCGCCGCGCCGGCAAGGCGTTTTGAATCAACCTAACGGTCTGCCGCTTCCCCCGGGGCCTGCGCTCTGATCGCCAAGGCATGCACGGAGCCGGCGAGTTCCGCAGCCAGCGTTGCGTTAATCATGCGGTGGCGCTCGATTCGGGTCTTCCCTTTGAAGGCGGGAGATACGATATAGACCCTGAAATGCGTCTCGCCGCCCGGCTTGTGGCCGGCATGGCCTTCATGAAGATGTGATTCGTCCGTAACGTCGAGGCTTTCCGGCGAGAAAGCTTCACGCAACTTATTTGTGATAGCGTCTTTGGCGTTCATGGTGGCGGGATTACGTCCGCGACCGCACTTCGTCAATGGCGCATCGGGAGTGAGGGTTTCGCAATGTCAAGACTTGAAGCTTTTCGCATTGCGTAGTCATAGTCAGCCATGCCGATCGATTCATCCAAATTTTTCGACTCCATTCGCATCAAGCCGAACAAGCTGAGCGCGAAGCAGCAGGCGCAGGCGCGTGAATCTGCCGCGATGTGCGAATGGCCGGAGTGCAAGAACAAGGGGCCTCACCGTGCGCCCAAGGGCCGGACCAACGACAAGGAGTACTGGCACTTCTGTCTCAATCACGTCCGCGAATACAACCAATCCTACAATTTCTTTCAGGGCATGAATGCCGACGCCGTTGCGCGTTATCAGAAGGATGCGCTCACCGGCCATCGCCCGACGTGGAAGATGGGCGCCAATACCAGTGCCAAGCGAGGTAAGGGCAGTGCGGAAGCTGATCTGGAGGGTGCTTCCGATCCATTCAGCATGTTCAGCGAACTCAATGGGCGCGGCCGCTGGCGGCCGGGGCCTGGTGCCGGCGAGGCCAAGGTCGAAACGCGGAAAATCTTCAATGCGGAGCGCAAGGCGCTGCAGGTGATGGGCCTCGGTTCCGACGCCACGCTCGAGACCGTGAAGGCCAAGTACAAGGCGCTGGTGAAGCAGCATCATCCCGACGCCAACGGCGGCGACCGCTCCACCGAGGATCGCCTGATCGAGATCATCAAGGCGTATAATTATTTGAAGACGGTGGTTCGCGCGGGCTAGAGCATGATCCGGAAAAGTGGATACCGGTTTTCCGAAAAAGATCATGCTCAAACAAAAAGATAGAGCGCGATGACGATTCGAAGAAAAGTCATCTCGCTCTAGCCTGTTAGGTTGCGGCGGACGGGGATTTCACTTGAGACGCGTGGTTCGACGACCTTGACCGGCGACCAGGCTAACGCGGCAATTCACTCGATAATCTGATCGGCACGGCCGAGCAACGACAGCGGCACCGCGATGCCGAGCGCTCTTGCTGCCTTGAGATTGACGATCAGTTCGACCTTGGTGGATTGCTGCACCGGCAAATCGGCCGGCTTTTCGCCTTTGAGAATCCGGCCAGCATAAACCCCCGACACATGATAAGAGTTGTTGACGCTTCCGCCGTAGCTCATCAGTCCGCCTGACGCCGCGAACTCATTGTATTGGTAGATCGTCGGTACCGAGTACCGGTTCGCGAGTGCGGCAAGCTCCTCGATCATTCCGTTAAAATACGTATCGGTACCGATCACCAGCGCGCCGGCTTTCAGGGAGGCGAACCCGGAGAAGGCAAGCTCAATCTCGGCGTTGTTACCGGCACGCAGGATCTGTAGCCGAAGTCCGAGAGAGTTGGCTGCCGCCTGCATGCCTTTTGAAATGGTTTCGGCGGTGGGATTGTTGGCGTTGACGAGCAAAGCCATGGCGGCTGCGGTGGGTACCAACTCATGTGCGAGCTCCAGCCGTTTGGGCCCGACCTCTACATTCAGCTGGCTGACGCCGGTGACGTTGCCGCCCGGGTGATTCAGGGTTGTGACCAGACCAAGCTGGACCGGATCGCCGCTGGTGGTGAAGACGATCGGAATCGTATCGGTGGCGGCTTTCGCCGCGAGATTGGCCGGCGTATTTGCGATGATCAAGGCGACACGTCGACGAACAAGATCGGCTGCCATGTCCGGCAGACGTTCGTAATGTCCCTCCGCCCAGCGAAATTCGATCGCAAGGTTTTGGCCCTCGACGAAGCCGGCTTCCTTCAGGCCCTGGCGGAAGGCCGCGACCCGCGGCGCATAGCCCTCAGCAGACGAGCCGTTGAGGAAGCCAACCACCGGCATCGTCTGCTGCGCATGCAGCGCGAAGGGCCGGCAAACGGAAGACGCCGCCGCCGTGCAGCCCAACAGTTGGAAGAATTCGCGACGTTGCATCGTCGGTAATTCCCGCGCCACCCGGTGCCATCAGGTTTCCAGGTCCTGAAGCTAGCATGGCCGACGGGTTACTGCAGGCGGGAATCTCTAGAGCAAATCCTTTCGCACCGGTTCGACGGCCGGTTCGATCGCGACGGCACCGTGCCTGCGGCGGATCGTCCAGGTTACCAGTGCGATAACCACGGCGCAGCCGGTCACCGACAGTATCCAGTAATGCTTGGCGACCCCGCTTTGGGGCGCGGCTTCCATATACCTGTGCAGCGCCGACACCGCGAGCACACCCGGCAGCACATGAGCCGGTGCCCATAGCAGGATCGCCGGAACGTTGACGGAGTAGAACATAGGCGGCGACATCCCGAGTGCGCCCGCCGTGATCGGTACAAAGGCCCTGATCGGCGGCACAAACCGTGCAAGGAAGACGGCCAGCTTGCCCCAGCGGCGGAAAAAGGCTTCGCTCTGGGCGATCACGCGAGGATAGTTAGATAGCGGCCACGAGCTGAGAATCTCGCTCTGGGAGCGATATCCGATCCAGTAGGCCGATCCGTCGCCGAGCAAGGCGCCGGCGATCGCGGCCGCCAGCACCCATTCCAGCCGCAGCTCGCCGCCGGGCACCAGCGCACTGAGCGCAATGATGATGGTCGAGCCGGGAATCACCGAGCCAACGATTGGAACCGCCTCCAACAGGGCCGCCAGGAACAGGGTGAGATAGGCAAGTCCTGCATGCGCCGAGACGAACGCAATCAACGGGTCGATCAATGAAGCCACGAAATTCCTGTTTTTTGGCTGGTTATCCGGTCTGGACACAGACGTAACATAACTCGCGGTTGGGATGGAAAGTGCCATCTGGCGCCGCTTCGCTACGTGCCTGCGGGATGAAGTCAACGAAAGCATGGCGTGATTCGCAGAGCAGCCTTCCAAAAACCGGACCCAATACCTATCTTTATGAAAACTCAACGGAACTTTGATTGGGCCGCGGGCTTCTGCCAACCGTCGCTCTCTGATAGGTTCCGCCCAGCACCCATCCGCAGCCACGCCGTAAATCTGGTTTCGGGAGCGCCCGGACCTGGGAGGATCGATGACGACCGCCGCCATGACCAAAATTGAGGAGCCCGCCGGTCTGCCCGACATGAAGGTATCGGTGCGGCAGGTGTTCGGCATCGACAGCGATCTTGAGGTGCCGGCCTACTCCGAAGTTGATCCGCATGTTCCTGACGTCGATACGGATTACCGCTTCGACCGCGCGACCACACTCGCCATTCTCGCGGGTTTTGCGAAGAACCGCCGCGTCATGGTTACCGGTTATCATGGCACCGGCAAGTCGACCCACATCGAGCAGGTCGCTGCACGGCTCAACTGGCCGTGCGTGCGCGTCAATCTCGATAGCCATATCAGCCGCATCGATCTGGTGGGCAAGGATTCCATCGTCATCAGGGACGGCAAGCAAGTCACCGAATTCCGCGACGGAATCTTGCCGTGGGCGCTGCAGCACAATGTCGCGCTGGTGTTCGACGAATACGATGCGGGCCGCCCCGACGTGATGTTCGTGATCCAGCGCGTGCTCGAAGTCTCCGGCCGCCTGACGCTTCTCGATCAGAACAAGGTGATCAAGCCGCATCCGGCGTTCCGGCTGTTTGCGACCGCCAATACGGTTGGCCTTGGTGATACCTCTGGCCTCTATCACGGCACACAGCAGATCAACCAGGGTCAGATGGACCGGTGGTCGATCGTCACGACACTCAATTATCTGGCGCATGACGAGGAAGTCGAGATCGTGCTGGCGAAGGCTCACCACTACCGAACCTCGGAAGGCCGCGACATCGTCAACAAGATGGTGCGGCTTGCCGATCTCACCCGCAACGCCTTCGCCAATGGCGACCTGTCGACGGTGATGAGCCCGCGCACCGTGATCACCTGGGCCGAGAATGCCGAGATTTTCGGCGACATCGGCTTTTCGTTCCGCGTCACCTTCCTCAACAAGTGCGATGAGCTGGAACGGCCTCTGGTGGCCGAATTCTATCAGCGCTGCTTCAATGCGGAGCTCGCGGAATCCGCGGTCAACGTTGCGCTGAGCTGATGTCATGCCGACGATTTCGGTGGAACGCACGATTGGGGAGACCAAGCGCGCGGTCCTCGCTGGACTGATTCGCTACAACGACGAAAAAATGGGGAAGCAAAAGTATCGCCGCTTCGCCATTTCCTTGCGGAACAAGGGGGAGATAGTCGGCGGCATCGTCGGTGAAGTCTGGATGACGGTGCTGTTTATCCAGTTATTCTGGATCGCGGAGCGGTTTCGCGGCAAAGGCAACGGGGCGGCCTTGATCAAGAAGATCGAGGAAGAGGCCCGACGGTTCGGCGCGGTACGAGCCTATGTCGACACCATGAGCGTTCAGGCACCGGACTTCTACCGGACGTGCGGTTATGAGGCGTACGGTGCCATCGATGGATATCCCGGAGGCGTGACACGTCACTGGCTTACCAAGGCGCTATAGGGACGAGTATGACCACGTCGAACACAAAATTCCGAACCGGATCGAAGGAAGCGCCGACCGAACCGTTCAAGCGCGCGGTGACGGCCTGTCTGCGCGCGATTGCGAAGAAGCCGGAACTTGAGGTGACGTTCGCCGCCGAGCGGCCGGGACTTTCGCCGGGCAAGGCGCGGCTTCCCGAACCGGCGCGCAAGATGACGCGGCGCGATGCGACGATCGTGCGGGGCCATGCCGATTCGATCGCGTTGAAGCTCGCCTGCCACGATCCGAAGGTGCACCGCAAGCTGATGCCGGGAAATCCGCAGGCGCGCGGCGTTTTCGAAGCGGTCGAGCAGGCCCGCGTCGAGGCGCTGGGATCGCGGCGGATGGCCGGGGTTGCGAAAAATCTCACCGCGATGCTCGACGATCACTTCCATCGCGGCAAGTTCGACGAGATCACCGACCGCGCCGACGCGCCGTTGTCGGATGCGCTGGCGATGCTTGTGCGCGAACGCCTGACCGGGCTCGCGCCGCCCGCAGCTGCGCGCAAGATGGTCGACCTCTGGCGGCCGATCCTGGAGGACAAGATCGGCGCGCGGCTCGACCGGCTCGACCGCCTTGCCGAGGATCAGGCGAAATTCGGCGACGCGGTGCATGACCTTTTGTCCGCGCTCGAACTCGGCGACGACCGCAACGCAGAAGCCGACGAAGACGAGAACCAGGATGAGAACCGTGACGGCGAGAACGATCAGTCCGGTGCGGAAGGCTCGCCTGATTCCGACGCCGCGCAGGAAATGAGCGCCGATCAGGCCCAGGCGTCGACCGACGAGATGTCGGAAAGTGCCATGGAAAGCGCCCAGGCCTCCACCTCGGACACCTTCGACGACGGCGAACTCGGTGACGATGAGACGCCAGGTGAAGCGACGCGACCGAATTCGCGTGGCGCCAACGAACCGCGCGGTCCGGAATATCATGCCTTTGCGCCGAAATTCGACGAGGTGATCGCGGCCGAAGACCTTTGCGATCATGACGAGCTGGAACGTCTGCGCAGCTATCTCGACAAGCAACTTGCGCACCTGCAAGGCATCGTCGCGCGGCTTGCCAATCGGCTCCAGCGTAGATTGATGGCGCAGCAGAACCGCGCCTGGGAATTCGATCTCGAGGAAGGCATTCTCGATCCCGCCCGTCTGTCACGGGTGGTGACGGACCCCTATCACCCGCTCTCCTTCATGCACGAAAAGGAAGCAACCTTCCGCGACACCGTGGTGACGCTGCTGTTGGACAATTCCGGCTCGATGCGCGGACGTCCCATCACCGTGGCCGCGACCTGCGCGGATATTCTTGCGCGCACGCTGGAACGTTGCGGCGTCAAGGTGGAGATTCTCGGTTTCACGACCCGCGCCTGGAAGGGCGGACAGTCGCGCGAAGCATGGCTCGCCGCCGGCAAGCCGCCCAATCCCGGCCGCCTCAACGATCTCCGGCACATCATCTACAAGTCGGCCGACGCGCCGTGGCGGCGCGCGCGCAAGAATTTGGGCCTGATGATGCGCGAGGGCCTGCTCAAGGAAAACATCGACGGTGAGGCGCTGGACTGGGCGCACAAGCGCCTGCTCGGCCGCCAAGAGCAGCGCAAGATCCTGATGATGATTTCCGACGGCGCACCAGTCGATGATTCCACGCTGTCGGTCAACCCGGGCAACTATCTGGAGCGGCATCTGCGCTACATCATTGAGGAAATCGAGACCCGCTCGCCGGTCGAACTGATCGCAATCGGCATCGGTCACGACGTCACGCGCTACTATCGCCGCGCGGTCACGATCGTCGATGCCGAAGAACTCGGCGGCGCCATCACGGAAAAACTGGCCGAGCTGTTCAGCGAGACCCACGGAGCTGCGCCGGCAAGGAACGGAGCCCGGCGCCGGCTGCATTCGTAATGCGATGAGATGACCATCCGCCGCCTCCGCGCGTCTCCTCAATGATGGCGAATAAGCCAGCACACCCCTCCCGCCGCCGCTTCTTGCGATCGACGGCGGCGGGACTTTCGTTGATCGCGATGTCCGATGTCGCGTGGGCGCAGCCTGCGAAGCAATCGCAAGCAAAGCCCCTTCCTGCGGACGAATTCTCTGTCAAGACGCCCATATCGATCGAGGTCAATGCGCGGCCGATTGCTTCGTTCGACCGAAGTGACCATTCGCGCGTTCGGTTCGGCGCGCTGGAATATCGCAGCGGGCTGGTCCTGACCTCGCGTTTTCCGGGGTTTGGCGGGCTTTCGGGAATAAGGCTCGACGCCAAAGGGGAAAAGTTCATCTCATTCAGCGACAAGGGAAACTGGTTCACCGGCCGCATCGTCTATCAAAGTCGCGCGATGAGCGGACTTGCCGATGTCGAGGCCGCGCCTATGCTCGGCCCCGACGGCAAGCCGATCCAAATGCGCGGCTGGTACGATTCGGAAGCGATCGCGCTCGACGGCTCCTTCGTCTATATCGGCCTCGAACGCGTCAACCAGGTGCTTCGCTTCGATTTCAGCAAAGGATTCACCCAGGCACGGGGTGAGGTGGTGCCACTGCCGCCGGCGGCCAGCAGACTGCCAAACAACAAGGGACTGGAAGCGCTGGTATTCGTGCCCAAGGGCATGCCGCTTGCGGGAACGCTGATCGCGATTTCCGAGCGTGGCCTGGATGGTAGGGGTAACCTTATCGCCTTCCTGGTCGGGGGGCCTGCGCCAGGGCAGTTTAGCGTGCGCCGCACTGAAAATTTCGACGTCAGCGACGCCGTGCTGCTGGCCTCCGGCGATCTTCTGATATTGGAGCGGAAATTCTCGTGGCTCTCGGGGATCGGCATCCGCATCCGGCGCATTCCGCTCAGATCGGTCGCGCCGGGCGCGGTGGTCGATGGCCCCTCGATTTTCGAGGCCAATCTCGGTAACGAGGTCGACAACATGGAAGGTATCGACGCGCACGTCACGCCGGAGGGCGAGACCGTGCTGACCATGGTCTCCGACGATAACTTTTCGATGATCCAGCGGACCCTGCTGCTGCAATTCACGCTGGTGGGGTAAAACAATGAACTGAAGGAAAAGCGGGGCGGTTGATGCGTAACTCGATACGTTGGGCGATGGTTGCGGGGCTTGTTCTTGCGTCGGCGACGGCGCGCGCGGAAAATTACCCGTCGCGCCTCATCAAGGCGACGATCCCCTTTGGCGCCGGAAGTGCCGCCGACGTGGTGCCGCGCGTGGTGTTCGACCGGCTTTCGGCTGAACTCGGCCAGGCGATCGTCGTCGAGAATCGTCCGGGCGCCGGCGGCACGCTCGGCACCGCCGTGGTCGTGAAAGCCGAACCGGATGGCTACAGCATTCTCGCCCAATCCTCGGCGCTCGCGATCTCGCCCGCGATCTATCCGAAGCTGAGCTTCGACGTCACAAAAGATCTCGCCTCTGCGCTGATGATCGGCGTCAGCGCCAATGTGATGATCGTGCCGGTCACGCGGCCCTGGAAGACCGTGCAGGAGTTCATCGCCGACGCCAAGGCAAAACCCGGATCGATCGCGTTCGGTTCGGTCGGCATCGGCAGCGCGGTGCATATCAGCGCCGAAAAATTTCGCCTGGCCGCGGGGATCGAAACCACCCACGTGCCTTATCGCGGCGGCGCGGAAGTGATCGCCGACATTCTCGGCGGCCGGATCGACTTCTATTTCTGCCCGCTCGCAACCGCGCTTCCCCTGATCAGGGAAGGCCGCGTGCACGCGTTGGTGGTCTCTACGCCCAGGCGCGCTGCCGATCTGCCGGATGTGCCGACGCCGGCCGAGGTCGGCTTGAAAAACGCCGAAAGCGTGTTCTGGCTCGGCGTGTTCATGCCCGCCAAGACGCCGCGCGATATCGTCGAGAAATTTCATGCCGCGGGCGTGAAGCTTTTGGCCGAGGCTTCGATGCAGGAGAGCCTGAAGAGGCTCGGCATCGAGCCACTGCCGATGAGGCCTTCGGAAATGGACGCGTTCGTGGCGCGGGAGACGGCCGAAAATCTCGAAGTGATCAAAGCCGCCGGAATCAAGCCGGTGAACTGAGGCCCTGCGCTTGCAGCGCGCGAAAATTCGACCTCTCCCGGTGGGCAAGGTATAAGGCCTCAGCCGGTCACCTCTCCCTCCCAGGACATCCCCATGAGCGCCCTGTTTTCTCCGATAAAGCTGCGTGATCTCGCGCTTCCCAATCGCATCATGGTGGCGCCGATGTGCCAGTATTCGGCGGAGAACGGCGCGGCCAATGACTGGCATTTCACCCACATCAACATGCTCGCGCTGTCGGGCGCGGCGATGTTCTGCATCGAGGCCACCCATGTCGAGCCGATCGGCCGCATCACGCCGGGCTGTCTCGGCCTGTGGAACGACGCCACCGAAGCCGCGCTGAAGCCGATCCTCGCCTCCGTCCGCAAGCATTCGAAAACCGCGGTCGCGATGCAGCTCGCGCATGCCGGCCGCAAGGGATCGAGCCACAAGCCGTGGAATGGCGGACAACAGATTCCGCTCGCTGACGGCGGCTGGCAGACCGAAGGCCCCTCCGACGTTCCGCACAAGGATGGCGAATTGGCGCCGCGCGCGTTTGATGCGCAGGGCCTCAAGCGAGTCCACGACGCCTTTGTCGATGCGGCCCGGCGCGCGATGCGGCTTGGCATCGACGCCATCGAGCTGCACAGCGCGCACGGCTATCTGCTGCATCAATTCCTCTCGCCGATCGCCAACAAGCGCGCCGATCAATATGGCGGCGCCTTGCAAAACCGGATGCGCTATCCGCTCGAAGTGTTCGATGCTGTGCGGGCCGTGGTTCCACCCGGCAAGCCCGTCGGCATCAAGGTGTCGGCGACCGATTGGGTCGAGGGCGGCTGGGACCTCGAACAGACCATCGAATTCGCGCGCGAATTGAAAAAGCGCGGCGTCGACTGGATCGATGTGTCCTCGGCCGGCGTGTCGCCGTTGCAGAAGATCGCGCTCTCGCCCGGCTACCAGGTGCCGTTCGCGGAAGCGATCAGGAAAGCCACCGGCGTCACCACCATGGCGGTCGGCCTGATCACGGAAGCCAAGCAGGCGGAAGAGATCGTGGCGTCCGGGAAGGCCGACATGGTCGCGCTGGCGCGCGGCATGCTCTACGACCCGCGCTGGGGCTGGCACGCCGCCGCCGAACTCGGCGGGCAAGTAGAGGCGCCGCCGCAATATTGGCGTTCGCAGCCCTCGACGCAGAAGGAGCTCTTCGGCAAGACAACATTCGGTGCGCGGTGAAGCTTTGCATCGCGCGGAGGATCGATCATGGCCGTTGTCTCTCGACTTGCGGTTGCCGCGCTCGTCCTCTTGATCGGCGGAAAGGTCATGAGCGGGGAAGCCTTGAGTGGGGAAGCCTTGGCGTTCGACATTGAAGCCCATCGCGGCGGCCGCGCGCTGCTGCCGGAAAACACGCTCGTCTCGTTTGCCAACGCGCTCTCGATGGGCGTCGACACGCTGGAGCTCGATATCGGCGTGACGCGTGACGGGGCGATCGTCGTCTCCCATGAGCGCGGTCTCAATCCCGATCTCGCCCGCGACGAAGGCGGGAGCTATGTCGCGCCTCCCGGTACGCCGTTTGTCCGGCTGACGCTCGATGACGTGAAAAAATTCGACGTCGGCCAAATCCGCCCGGGCAGCGCCTATGCGGGGCAGTTTCCGGATCAGCGCGCGGTGCCGGGAACGAAAATCCCGACGTTGAAGGAACTGATCGGCCTGGTGCGCAAATCCGGCGACGGTCGTGTGCGCCTCAACATCGAAACCAAGATCAATCCAAACCACCCGGAGGAATTGCCGGACCCCGAACGCTTTGTCACCCTCCTGCTCGATCTCCTGCGCGCGGAAAAATTCGAGGACCGCGCCATGGTGCAGTCGTTCGACTGGCGGACGTTGCAAGTGGTGCAAAAACGCGCGCCCAAAATTCCGACGGTGTATCTCACCACGCAAGCGGGCAGGGAGCCGACGGTCGCGCTCGACAAGGCATCGGTATGGACCGCGGGCTTCAATCCGGCCGAACATGGCGGGTCGCTTCCGCGCACCATCAAGGCCGCGGGCGGCGCGATCTGGTCGCCGTTTTTCGGCGACGTCACGCCGGCGTTGATTGCCGAATCCCACGCGCTCGGTCTCAAGGTCGTCGTCTGGACCGTGAACAAGCCGACCGACATGACGCGCCTGATCGAGATGGGTGTGGACGGGATCATTTCGGATCGTCCGGATCTGCTGCGCCAGGTCGCCGGCGAAAAGGGCATCGCGCTGCCAAAGGGATCGCCGGTCACGCCGTAGCGCGCGGACCTGCGCGTTGTGAAATTTCACAATGGCCGGGCGGGGCGGCTGTGGCTGATGGCGGATAGAAAAAAGGCCGGCGATGGCTAAGCTTTCCATGCCGGCCCTGACAGCCGGAGCCAGCCGACGACGTGAAAGTGTCGCGGCTGCGCTCCGGCGCCTCGCATCGTGCATCCTGCGATTCAAAAACCTGACAACGCCGAGGGATCTCGCATGCCCATTCAAACCATCGCCCATTACCGCGTGAAACCGTCCGGCGTCGACAAGGTGAAACGGGCGATCGCGGAATTCGTCCCCTATGTCAAAGCCAATGAGCCCGGCACGCGGCTCTATGTGGCGTGGCAGCAGAAGGACGATCCGACCCGCTTCGTGCACTTCTTCATTTTCGCCGATAAGGCCGCGCACGCTGCGCACGCGAGTTCGGATGCCGTGAAGCGCTTCGAGGCCGCCTACAGCCCGGAACTCTCCGAAGGCCCGGTCGTGTTCACCGACTACGACGTGATCGCGACCAACCAGTAAGCCGTGGCGTCGGCCGGCCTCGGCCATCACCCCTTCTTCGGCATCTCGGCGAGCGCGCGCAACGCGGCGATGTAGCCATGGGGTCCGAGACCGCAGATCACGCCGGTGGCGGCGTGGGAGATCTTGGAGTGCCGGTGATGTTCGTCGCGGGCGTGGATGTTGGAGATGTGCACCTCCATCACCGGGCCCTCGAACGCCTTGATCGCGTCGACCATCGCGATCGAGGTGAAGGAGTAGGCGGCCGGATTGATGATGATGCCATCGGCGTTCTGCCGCGCCTCCTGGATCAGGTCGACCAGTTCGCCTTCGTGGTTTGACTGGTGAAAGGCAATCGTCAGCGACAGCTTTTTCGCCTCCTGCTCGCAAGCTTCCTTGATCTGCCCGAGCGTCGTGGTGCCGTAGATATGCGGCTCGCGCACGCCGAGCAGATTGAGATTGGGGCCGTTGAGGATCATCACGCGCTTCATGGTTTGCCTTTCAGGAAATTGGGTTGAGTTGGCGGGTTTTGTTTGAATCAATCCATCGGTGAGTTCACTTTACCTCTCGCCTGCGGGCAGAGGCGGGGTGAGGCGTACACCCTCTGTCTTCGAAACTTCACGAAACACCCGACAGCCCGAACACCGCGACTGCGCGGATCGGCGAGCCGGTGCCGCCGCGCCATTTCATCGGCAGGCCGATGAAGGTGAACGGGCCCGCGCCGATCAGCGCTTCGAGATTGCACAGGCTTTCGATGTGGGTGATGCCAAGATCGAAGCACGCCTTGTGCACCAGGAGATTCTCCTTGCCCTCGGGCCCGGGTCGCATCGAGTCGATGCCGAAATGCACCACGCCCTGTTTGGCAAGCCATTCGGTGGCCGCGACGTTCACGCCGGAATTCTCGGATCCATATTCCTTGCGCGGAAAGGTGCGTTCGTGATGGCCGGTGCAAAGAAGCACGGTGCCGCCCTTCGGCACCTGATGGCCGGCCTTCTTCACCGCCGTTTCGAGATCGGCCGGCGTGATCTCGGCGCGCGGCGCGATGTGGCGCAGATCGAGGCAGATCCCCGGCACGATGCATTTTTCCAGCGGATATTCGTCGATTCCCTCGCCGCGCTTGTCGAAATGCCGGGGCGCGTCGATGTGGGTGCCGCCGTGGTCGGGCATCGAAAAATACATCGACGCCAGCCCGTGCACGTTGCCGCCATCGACAAAGGATTCCTCGTGCGTCTTCCACACGCCGTGGATGATCGCGGAATGGCCGGGATAGCTGGGGGTGCGGTGGTAAAGCTCACGGCTGAGGTCGACGATCTTCACGCGGGGTCCTTTCCTGGGGTGCAGACTCCCTCTCCCCGCTTGCGGGGAGAGGGTTGGGGTGAGGGGGAATCTCCACAAATTCCGGCGCGCGGCTAGTCCCCCTCCCCCGGATGCGGAGAGAGACGAGTCCGGACTGCTCTCGCTGCGCTCAAACGGGGACCGGCTTCACTCTCACACCGGCTTGATGCCGGCTTTGGCGATGATGTCGCGCCATTTCGGCACCTCTTGCTCGATGCGCTTGCGCAAGGCATCCGGGCCGGTGGCAAGGACCTCGTAGCCGTTGACGCGCAACTGTTCGACGACCGTGAGAATTTTTAGCACTTCGATCGATTTCGCCGAGAGTTTTTCCACGATGTCGGGCGGCGTCTTGCCGGGCGCGAAAAAGAACTGCGCGGTTTCGGCGATGAAATCCTTGTACCCGAGCTCGACCATGGTCGGCACGTCGGGCAGATCCGGCCAGCGGTGTTCGCCGGTGACGGCAAGCACTTTCAGTTCGCCGGACTGGGCAAAGGGCAGCACCGGCGGCAGCGCCGAGACGGCGAGCTGCGTGGTGCCGGCGAGCAGCGCCTGGATCGCGGGGGCGGCGCCGTTGAACGGCACATGGGTCATCTCGATTCCGCCGACGATCCGCAAAAATTCGCCGGAAAGGTGCGGCGTGGTGCCGGCGCCCGGGCTCGCCCAATTGAGCTCGTTCGGCTTCGCCCTGGCGCGCGCGATCAATTCGGCGATCGAATTGATGCCGAGCTTGGGCGTGACCACGATCGAATTCGGCGTGGTGCCGAGCTGGGCGATCGGCGCGAAATCCTTGTAGGGGTCGTAGGGGATTTTGGCGTAGAGGCCGGGATTGACGACATAGGCCGTGGAGACGACGAGCAGCGTATATCCGTCCGGTTCCGCATGCGCCGCATATCCGATCCCGATATTGCCGCCGGCGCCGGGCTTGTTCTCGACGATGATGTTGCCGGGAAGAGCGGCCCCGAGATTTTGCGCGAGAATGCGTGCCATGATGTCGGTGGGGCCGGCAGCCGCGAACGGCACGATCACCTTGATCGGCCGCTCGGGATAGCCGGCCGCTTTCGCCGAGGAGGTCCCGAGGTATGAAGCCGCCGCCGCGCCGGCCGCAAGGCTTGCGGCTTGCAAAACCTCGCGGCGCGAGGGCAGGGCGGTTTTGGTGAGGGGCATCGTCGTCTCCCGAAGCGTTTTTGCTTTTGTTGAGCGTTTCTTGGCGCTGTTTTCCATCTCACCATAGTCTGCGCGGTAATTCGAGGCTTTCGTAAGGAGGCGATCTGTTCTCGCGTCGTCCCTGAGTTCGCAGGAACGACGAAGCGGAGGGCACGCCTCCGCCTCCCCGCGGCGCAATTGCGCCCGGGCCATGCCGTATTCGTCGCGCGCCAAATAAAGAGGGCGCAGGGAATGCCGGGCGCTCGATGCGCGCCCGCAGCCTCGCGTGCGAAAACAAAAAAGCACACGAGCGTAGTCACCACGGTCACGCCGGTTGCGCCCGGCATTCCCCGCGCGGATGGTTTTAACGGTTTCCTTCGTGATCTCCTCGGTGAACCGGGCTTTCTTGCCACCGTCGCCCGCAGAGTTGTTTGCCCCGCGAACTTGACGCCAGCGTCGGGGCGTCAGGACCACACGACTTCGCCGTCCGCTTTCTAAACGCCGTTCGTCATCAGGCATCAAAGCGTCCACCGCATCCCGCGCCCAACGTTTGTGACGATCGCGAAACGCCCCTCGAGCGGGCACGGGATGGCTGCGACTATGGTTTTGATTTGGGGGAATCACGAAACGAAATATTTTTGGCGTAAGGACTGGACCACCCAAATCAGCTTGATCGGGCTGAAGTTTTTGGCGTTTTGGCGCATGCTCGAGGCCGGCAAACTAGCCTGGATTTTCTCCTTTCCCTCTCCCCTTGCGGGGGAGGGCAGGGAGAGGGGTGAGCCCAACGGCGGTGTTCGTGGCTACCCCCCTGCTCCAACTCTCCCCCGCAAGGGGGGAGAGGGCACACAGAGCGGCGGCCACGGATTTCGATTTCAATAAGTCCCGATTGGTCTCGACGCATGCCGTTGTACTCCGCGAAGCTGTATTGTCAGATGGCGTCTGGAGAAACGTTCGAGACAACCATGCTGGACAGACTGGGCCCTGCCGCCGACGACATCGCGCAAGCGTGGATGAGCGCCTTTGGCGCGGCGCTGCGTGACGGCTCGGCGCGCGCGCTGTCTGAACTCTTTGTCGCCGACAGCCACTGGCGAAATCTGTTCGGCCTGTCCTGGCAATTCGCCACCATAAGCCACGTCGAGAAGCTGGCGCCGGAATTGCTCAGGCAGGCCCGCGAGGTTGGCGCCGGCGACTTCCGCATCGACGTAGAAACGTTCGACGCCGCGCAAGGCGCTCGTTGCGGGGCGCGAGGTGATCGAGGCGATCTTCAGCTTTGCCACCGTCAACGGCCCCGGCATCGGCGCGCTTCGATTGCTCGCCTCACCCGTCGCAGGCGGCCTTGCGCAAGCCTGGACCATCTCCACCACGCTCGATTTCGACAAAATTTGCGACGCTCGCGCGCGCGAATTCAGCAAGCCAATCCCACGCCCGCGATTTCGCCGCGCCCGACTGGCCGAGCAGCGACAGGCATCGAGTTCGTTTGGGGATCGCGACCCCGACGTTCTCATCGTCGGCGGCGGCCATGCCGGCATTGCGGCCGCCGTCGAGTTGAAGCGGATCGGCTGTGAGGTGCTGGTCGTCGACAAGGAGGCGCGCATCGGCGACAACTGGCGGCTGCGTTATCGCGGCCTGAAGCTCCACAACAAGACGCCGGTCAATCATCAGCGCTATCTGCCGTTTCCGGTGACCTTTCCGGATTACATCCCGAAGGACCAGATCGCCAATTGGCTCGAAAGCTACGTCGACATCATGGAGGTCGACTTCTGGACGCAAACGATTTTCGAGGGCGCGGAATATGACGAACAAGACGCAACGCTGGACCGCCCGACTGACGCGCGCCGATGGCGGCCGCACGCTTCGCCCCAGACACATCGTGCTTGCGACCTCCGTGAGCGGAACGCCGAACATTCCCAGGATCGACGGCATCGAGAAGTTTGCTGGACAAGTGCTTCACTCCAGCCAGTTCGCGGCGGGCAGGGAATGGGCCGGCCGCTCCGTGGTGGTGTTCGGCACCGGCACCAGCGCCCACGACATCTGCCAGGAGTTGCACGCAAGCGGCGCTGAGGTGACCATGGTGCAGCGAAGCCCGACCATGGTCGTCAATGTCGAGCCGGCGCAACTCTACGACAAGACCTATCTCGGCGACGGCCCGCCTATTGAGGTTCGCGACATCCTCAATTCCGGCACGCCGCTTGCGGTGATGAAAGCGGCGCACAAGCTCATCACCGACGAAGTGAAGAAGCTCGACGCGCCGTTGCTGACGCGGCTGGAGCGCGCAGGCTTCCGGCTCGAATTCGGCGAGGACGGCACCGGCTGGCCCTTGAAATTCCGCACGCGCGGCGGCGGCTATTATTTCAACGTCGGCTGCTCCGAGCTGATCGCGGACGGCAAGATCCGCCTGATCCAGGCCGCCGATATCGCGGCGATCGAAGCTTCCGGCCTGCGGCTCAAGGGCGGCGAGCGGCTTGACGCCGAGCTGTTTGTTTTGGCGACCGGCTACAAGGGCCCGGATCATCTGGTCGGACAATTGTTCGGCGCCGACATCGCGCGCCGGGTCGGGCGCGTCTGGGGATTCGACGAGACGACCTCCGAGCTTGCCAACATGTGGCGGCGCACCGCGCAAGAAGGCCTCTGGTTCACCGCTGGCGCGTTCTCGCAGGCCCGTATCTACAGCCGCTTCATTGCGCTACAGATCGATGCGATCGAGGCGGGGAAGCTCGCGAAGCGGGCGGAGTGAGTTTTTGAAAGGCGCCGGTCGCGCGAGGCAACAGACCAAATCTTTTCAATTCAAGGGAATGCACATGAGCAACGACAATTCGCTTTCGCTATCCGAACTCAACGACCGCATCGCTGTGATCAGGGACAATATCCGCCAGTTGATCGAACAGGCCGCCGCATCTTCCGGCGCGCAGGACGAGGAACGAACCTCCGGGCGCATCGCGCAACAGCAGGAAGAACTCGACAGGCTGGAGCAGGCGCGCGACGCGTTGTTGAAGAGATAGCGGTGGGCCAGAGTGCGCACAGCGCGCGATTTACCTCACGGTGCCCTGGGGGCTTGAAGGCGCGCGATGAGCCCCTTGAGCTGGTAGAGCGCCTTAACGATTTCCTTGGCTAACTCAATTGAATCCTGAGCCTCGTCAGCTCCGATGTTGTCGTAAACCTTTGCCTCGACGTGCGCCGCATCATTTCCGAGCGCTTTGAGTTCATTCATCGCCTCAAAAAGCGGTTCTGGAAGCACAATTGCGTCCTTTAGTGATGCCAACCGCTGATGAAGATTTGCTCCAGCCGCATTATTCTCGTCGCAGATTTCTTCAAGAAGCCTTCGCACCATCATAGCGGCAGCCCTATGAGCACCTACGCCGTGGCAGGCCACAGCTTCTCTTAGGGTCTGCTGGAGACGAGATGGGAGGCCTTCTGGATTGAAGTCGAGGAGTTGTGGTGGTTCAATTTCCAGCACCTCGTTTTTGCTCTCAACAACGAACACCAATCCCTGGCATTTCGCGTTAGGGCATATCCTAACGCCAGCGTAATAGGTCCCTTGAGCCAGTGTCTCGATAGGCATGGTCTTTCCAAGCTTATAGAATGACTTTGCGGGCCCTAGTAAATTGAATGAACCTAGTTCTCGACAATGCGGGCAACGGATCGAAACAGGCGGGCGCGGGACCTCCTGTGACAGGCCTCCATCAGCCCGAAAAACGTTGGGCTCGTTGAGAACAAAATCTACCCTCGAATTCATCACACCAACCTTCAGCGTTCATGCGCCCCGCGAGGCTACTTGAGATTTGGGCTCGCGCGATATCCGTACAAAATGGAATCACTGGGATTCCAAAGCTGCATTTAGCTCCCGCATGGCCCGTGTTATAAATTGATCTAACGTCCGTTGCGACTATTTGGGCCGATGCCGGCGTAATCGTAGCCCGCTTACGGCCTCCCAAAAACAAAAATAGCCGAGTCTTTCGACCCGGCCATCCAAAACTCACCAACGCTCAATCAGCTTCTCGACGAACCCGCCTCAGCTCGCCTTCTTCACGAACGCGACCTTCGGCGCTTTCTTCTCGATCGCGCGCTTGAGTTCGAGCGCGCGGGGCGAGAGTTCGCTGGCCTTGGCCTTGATCAGGAAGGCGTCGAGGCCGCCGCGGTGGTCGACGCTCTTGATCGCGTTGGTCGACACCCGCAGGCGCACGTTGCGGCCGAGCACGTCCGAGATGAAGGTGACGTTGCACAGGTTCGGCAGGAAGCGCCGCTTGGTCTTAATGTTGGAGTGGCTCACCTTGTGGCCCACCTGCGGGCCCTTGGCGGTCAGTTCACAGCGCCGTGACATCTTTTCGAAATCCTCTTCCGTCCCGGCTGCCGTCCGTCTCATACGGGGTGGCCACCAAGGGGTCAAAAACCTGTCCATCCAGGAAACCGCGGACGTATAGGGGCAGATCGGTGGGGCGTCAAGGTTTTGCCGGCCAAAAGGCTTGCCGAAATGCCGGTTTTGCTGGGCGTTTTGCCCCTTCTTCGCCATCACATAAACGGCGTATTCGCTGCCAATATTGCGCCTCCCGTGCTTGAGGGCACGAGGGCCTGGTGCTTCCCGATTTACCTAAAAAGTGAGCAGGCTTTGATTGGCACGTATTCTTGTCGCAAAACCGGTGTCTACTTTTCCCGGAATGGGCGTTGTCCGCCGAGCTTTTTGGTTTAAATGAAACAGAGATCCTATTCCTCCGAGGACCGTGCCTTCCGTGACCACGCACAGCACGAGCTTGCCCCGGCGGGCCTGCAGGATGCTCCCGGCGCTTGGCGGACTGTGCGCGTTGGCGTTTCTCAGCGCCGTGCCCTCGCATTCGGCCTTCGCGCAAGGCCGGCTCGACGCAAAATATGAGGCGACGCTCGCCGGTATTCCCGTCGGCAAGGGCGGCTGGACCATCGACATCTCGGACGACCAGTATTCGGCCTCCGCCTTCGGCGGCACCTCGGGCCTCATGAAGGCCTTCACCGCCGGCTCCGGCACCGCGGCCGCACAGGGCCGCGTCGTCAATGGCGCGCTGGTCTCGACCAACTACAACGCCTCCACCGCGACATCGAAATACACCCAAGCCATTCGCATGATCCTGTCGAACGGCACCATCAAGGAATTCGCGATCGATCCGGAACCGCCGGTCGATCCGGAGCGGATTCCGGTGACGGACGCGCAGCGGCGCGGCGTGCTCGATCCGATGACCGGCTCGATGCTGCGCGTGCCCGGCAATGCAGATCCGCTCAGCCCGGAGGCCTGCCACGCCAGCACGCCGATTTTCGACGGCCGCATGCGTTACGATTTGAAACTCGATTTCAAGCGCATGGAAATGGTCAAGGCCGACAAGGGCTATCGGGGCCCGGCGGTGGTCTGCGCGATCTATTTCGTGCCGGTCGCGGGCTACATCGCCGATCGCCCCGTGATCAAATATCTCGCCGGCGCGCGCAACATGGAAATCGCGTTCGCACCCGTCGCCGGCACCCGCATCCTGGTTCCGTTCCGCATGGTGATCCCGACGCCGCTTGGCGTTGCCATGCTGGAAGCCACGCAGTTCATCACCACCGCAACCCCGCCGCGCGTGGCGAAGACGAATTGATTTTTTCGCCGCTGCCTCCCCTCCCCCTTGCGGGGAGGGGTCGGGGGTGGGGGTTCACACGGACGGTCTTGATGCGGCTACCCCCACCCCAACCCTCCCCCGCAAGGGGGGAGGGAGCGAGAGGGCGCCGCTTGGGAAGCGAGGTAGCCGCGAGTGGCGAAGACGAATTGATTTTTTCGCTCCGTCATTCCGGGAGGGGCGCCAAGCACCAGACCCGGGAATTCTCGAGAATTCCGGATTGTCGCTTCGCGCCGGCCGGAATGACGATGTCCCCGAATCCCCATTGACTCTTGCCCGCTTCTGATTCAACTCCACACCCCCTCGTGCTTTAAGGATTTCACCACCAAAACCGCCGCCTATCGGCCTGCACCAAACTTGATCTTGTGCCCGGACACGCTATCTGCGCGATATGTTGCGGTGAACGAAGCGGGACAAGGACGTGAGTCAGCGATTCGGGCGCGATTCGTTCCGTAACCGTTCCGAAGCTTAAACCGCGATCGCACAGGCGTCGCATTGTGACACAGTTTTAACCGCCCGCGTCTTTCGCCTTCCCAACGAGATACCCAATTCAGGCAAAGCACGCGCCAACGCCGAACGACGCAGAAACCCAATAAAACATGGCTCTTTCGTCTCCTCCGCCCTCGCTTGCCAATGGAAGGGCACCAGGCTCCGGCGTCACCGCCGTGCTCGGGCCGACCAACACCGGCAAGACGCATCTGGCGATCGAGCGGATGCTCGCGCATTCCTCGGGCGTGATCGGCCTGCCGCTGCGGCTGCTCGCGCGCGAGGTCTACAACAAGATCGCTGATCGTGCCGGAGCCGATTCCGTCGCGTTGATCACCGGCGAGGAGAAGATCAAACCACCGAAACCACGGTTCTGGGTCTCTACGGTGGAGGCGATGCCGCGCGACCTCGACGTGTCGTTTCTCGCCGTCGATGAAATCCAGATCGCGGCCGATCTCGAACGCGGGCATGTTTTCACCGACCGCATCCTCAACCGCCGCGGTCGCGACGAAACCTTGCTGCTCGGTGCTGCCACCATGCGCCCAATCGTCGAGCGGCTGTTGCCCGGCGCCAACATCGTCACACGGCCGCGGCTGTCGCAGCTTGAATTCGCCGGCGACCGCAAGATCACCCGCCAGCCGCGGCGCACCGCGATCGTGGCGTTTTCGGCCGACGAAGTCTACGCCATCGCCGAACTGATCCGCCGGCAACATGGTGGTGCTGCGGTCGTGCTCGGCTCGCTGTCGCCGCGCACGCGAAACGCGCAAGTCGCGATGTTCCAGAACGGCGACGTCGATTATCTGGTCGCGACCGACGCGGTCGGCATGGGGCTCAATCTCGACGTCGATCACGTCGCGTTCGCCTCCGATCGCAAATATGACGGCTATCAGTTCCGCCGGCTCAATCCGGCGGAATTCGCCCAGATCGCCGGGCGAGCGGGGCGCGCCACGCGCGACGGCACCTTTGGAACCACCGGCCGCTGTGCGCCGTTCGAGCCCGAACTCGTCAACGCGTTGCAGAATCATACCTTCGAGAGCGTGAAGGTATTGCAGTGGCGCAATTCGAAGCTGGATTTCTCCTCACTCGGCGCGCTGCAGGTGTCGCTGGCGCTCTCGCCCGGTCACGAAGCCTTGACCCGGGCGCCGATTGCCGAAGATTTGCGCGTGCTCGACCACGCCGCGCGCGACGCCGAGGTACGGGAGATGGCGCATGGCGCGGCTGCGGTGGAGCGGTTGTGGGACGCCTGCCAGATTCCGGATTACCGCAAGATCGCGCCGGCTGCCCATGCCGAGCTTGTCACCAGCCTGTTTGGATTCCTGATGCAAAAAGGGCGGATTCCCGACGCCTGGTTTGCCGCCCAGGTCGATTCTGCGGATCGGGTGGACGGCGATATCGACACGCTGTCGGGCCGGATCGCGCAGATCCGCACCTGGACGTTTGTCGCCAATCGGCCGGATTGGCTGGCGGATCCTGAGCATTGGCAGGGAATTGCGCGCGAAGTTGAAAATAAATTGTCCGATGCGCTGCATGAACGGCTCACTGAGCGTTTCGTTGATCGCCGTACCAGTGTATTGATGCGCCGCCTGCGGGAGAATGCGAGTTTGACGACCGAAATCGGCAAGACCGGCGAAGTGATCGTGGAAGGCCATGTGATCGGCCGCCTCGACGGATTCACCTTTGCGCCCGATGCGGCGGAAGCCGGCTCCGACGCCAAGGCGCTGCAGGCCACCGCGCAGAAGGCGCTCGCCGGTGAAATCGACGCGCGTGCCGAAAAATTAGCCGCAGCTCCCGACGACCAATTCGTGCTCACGTCAGACGGCACCATCCGCTGGACTGGCGACGCGGTCGCGAAACTGACGGCGGCCGACGACGCGCTGCATCCGCGCATCCGCATCATTTCCGACGAGCGGCTGACCGGCGCGCCGCGCGACGCCGTCCAGACCCGGCTCGATCTGTGGCTCAAGACCCACATCGAAAAGCTGCTCGGACCGTTGTTCGAGCTATCCAAGGCCGAGGACATCACGGGAATCGCGCGCGGCATCGCGTTTCAACTGATCGAGGCGCTCGGCGTTTTGGAGCGCTCCAGGATCGCTTCCGAAATGAAGGATCTCGACCAGCCGTCGCGCGCGTCGTTACGCAAATACGGCGTGCGCTTCGGCGCCTATCACATCTACGTCCCGCCGCTCCTGAAGCCCGCGGCGCGTGCGCTGGCCTCGCTGCTCTGGGCGCTGAAGCAGGACAATGTCGAATTGTCGGCGCTCTCCGGCGTGCAGCATCTTGCGGGAAGCGGCCGCACCTCGTTTCCGGTCGACAAGCAGCTCGGGCGCGATGCCTATCGCGTGCTCGGTTATCGCCAATGCGGCGAGCGCGCGGTGCGGGTCGATATTCTGGAGCGTCTCGCCGATCTCATCCGTCCCGCGCTGGCGTGGCGCGAAACCTCGCCCGGCGAAAAACCCGCCGGCGCCTTCGATGGCCGCGGATTCGTGGTGACGCAGGCGATGACCTCGCTGACCGGTTCGGCCGGCGAGGACTTTGCCTCGGTCCTGCGCGCGCTCGGCTATCGCATGGAGCGCCGTCCGCCACCGCCGCCGAAACCCGTGGCGGTCGAGACGCCGGCAGCGACCGAGGCCGCGCCAGCGCCAGCGACAGAGGCCGCGCCGGTTGAAGGTGTTGTGGAAGCACCCCACGAGGTAGCCGCAGAGAATGTTGCCGAAGCTGCTCCCGCCGAAGCCACGGCTGCGGCGGAAATCACCCATGACGCACCGCCGGCCGTTGAAGTTGAAGAGGTTGCGGCATCGTCGGCGTCATTGCTGCCCGATGTCGCCTTCGCGCCACTACCGAGCGCACCAGAACCGAGTGCGCCAGTTGTCGAGAGCGCGATAGCCCCGGTTGAGACGAAGGCCGAACCGGAAGGCGTTGGCGAGGCCGTCAGCGAGGCCGCTTCTGCCGAAGCCGCGGAAGCGTCGGCGGAACAGGTCGTAGCCGAAGCAGCAGCGGAAAGCGCCGCCGCCGGTGAAGCCGCGCCTGCGGATGCCGCCGCACCTGTCGCTGCGCCCGCCGAGCCCGAACTGGTCGAGGTCTGGCGGCCCGGCGGACGATCGGACGAGCGCCGGCCTCAGCGCCACGATCGCAACCGCCACCGCCGTCACGACCGCCCGGCCGACGGCGCACAGGCCGCCGTCGCGGGCGAAGCGGCAACGAGTGAACAAGGCGAGGGCGCCAAGCGCGAGCGGCATCGGCACGGCCGGCGCGATCGTCATCATGAATTCCGCAAGCCGCGCCCCGATCAACCGGCAGCGGACGGCGCGGTTGCGCCCGCGGCCGATGGCGCGCCCGCGCGTGAAGCACGCGAGGACAGGGCTGGCCGCCCGCCGCGCGAGCGCTTTGAAGGCAAGGCGAAAGCTGAAGACAGGAACAAGGGCAAGTTCCGCGATCGCGACAATGGTGGGCGCGACAAGGGCGGCCGGGACAAGGGTGGCCGCGACAAGGGGCGCGATCGCGACAAAGGCGGCCGCGAGAGCGGCCCGTCGCACCGGCAATATGCGACCAGCGCCAGCCCGCGCGATCGCGATCGTCCGATCGATCCCAATTCGCCCTTCGCCAAGTTGGCGGCGCTCAAGGAACAGCTCGCCGCCAACCGCAAGGATTAACGTAGCGTTTTCAAGCGAAGTGGGTACCGGTTCGCGTCAAGAAAACGCGTCAAGGATTAAAGTAGCGTTTTCAAGCGAAGTGGGTACCGGTTCGCATCAGGAATACCCGTCAAAACGACAATCACCTTCTTGCATCGGTGTTGCTTGGAGCGACAACGTCTCGACAAATGGTTATGGCACGCGCGCGTGGTCAAAGCGCGCAGCAGCGCCGCGGCGCTGGTCGAGGCCGGCCACGTTCGCATCAACGGTGTGCGTGAGACCGCGCCCGGCCACGCGGTGAAGGCCGGCGACGTGCTGACGATCGGGCTCGATCGGTCCGTGCGCATTCTCAAGGTGGTCGGATTCGCGGAGCGGCGGGGCAATGCGCCTTCGGCGCGCCTGCTCTATGTCGATTTGCAGGACGGGCAGCAGTAACTATTTCTATGCAGCCTGTTTGGCAGGCACCGGAGGGCTGGAAAAAGCATGCCAGTCGGCGGTTTGCTTCCCTTGCGGCTGAAGTGTTCCTGCGCTACGCCACCCCCACTAAATTGACCCGTTTCGGAGCCTTGGATGACCTACGTCGTCACTGAAGCCTGCATCAAATGCAAATATACCGACTGCGTCGAGGTCTGCCCCGTGGACTGCTTCTACGAGGGCGAAAACATGCTGGTGATCCACCCCGACGAGTGCATTGATTGCGGCGTTTGCGAACCGGAGTGCCCGGCGGACGCCATCAAGCCGGATACCGAGCCGGGGCTCGAAAAATGGCTCGAGGTGAACACCGAATACGCCAAGACGTGGCCGAATATCACCCAGAAGAAGGACTCCCCGGCGGACGCCAAGGAGTTCGAGGGGATGGAAGGCAAGTTTGAAAAATATTTTTCGCAGGCTCCCGGGACAGGAGATTGACCGCGGAGTCGGACTTTTAATTCCACGGGCCGACCCTGTTGCCGACTTTTTGTTACGCATAGACTTAACCCTAATGCCTTTCGGATGACCAAAATCCGCCCCAAAGCCCTGCTGAGGGGGCATAAATCATTGATTTTCACGGTAAATGTGGTATATTGGCTAAATTAGCTAGCCGAACCCGTCAGCCCGCTTGAAGGCCCCTATGGGTTCCCGTGAAAACATCGAACAGGGGCGTGGCAGTTCCGCGCGCAGGCTGTGTCACAAAAAACGCGTACAAAGAGTACCTCAAAGGCTTCCAAGAAAGCCGCCGCGGTGACGAGCCGTGGCGCA
The DNA here is from genome assembly GCA_963741185.1 of uncultured Alphaproteobacteria bacterium. Taxonomy (GTDB): domain Bacteria; phylum Pseudomonadota; class Alphaproteobacteria; order Rhizobiales; family Xanthobacteraceae; genus Bradyrhizobium. Next base: position 99,274 of record CAVUHE010000026.1, read on the forward strand.
ACAAAGACCCGTGCCCGGGCGTCCCAGAAAGATCCCAGGAAAGCCGCCAAAGCCTCGGCTGCAAAGTCCTCAAAAAACAAAAGAAGCTCAATGCCAAACAAGACTGCAAAAACTGCCGCGAAAGCGACCGGTTCGAAGGCCACTGCTTCGAAGGTTGCTCCCAAGACCGCTACGAAGGCCGCAGCCCCCAAAACGGCTGCCAAGGCCGTCGCTCCCAAGGCACCGGTTGCCAGCAAGCACGTTGCCGTCGCCAAGCCGGTGGCAGCCGCCCCGCGTGTCGAAGAGAAGAAGCCCCTGACCCATCGTCAAGGCTTCAAGACCAACGAATTCGTGGTTTATCCGGCCCATGGCGTTGGCCAGATCCTGGCCATCGAAGAGCAGGAAATCGCCGGCGCGAGGCTTGAGCTGTTCGTGATCAACTTCATCAAGGACAAGATGACGCTCCGGGTGCCGACTGCGAAGGTCGCCAATGTCGGCATGCGCAAGCTGTCGGAGCCGGCGCTGGTCAAGCGCGCGCTCGAGACGCTCAAGGGCCGCGCCCGCGTCAAGCGCACCATGTGGTCGCGCCGGGCGCAGGAATACGAAGCCAAGATCAATTCGGGTGATATCGTCGCGATCGCCGAGGTGGTGCGCGATCTCTATCGTTCGGAATCGCAGCCGGAGCAGTCCTACAGCGAACGTCAGCTTTACGAAGCTGCCCTCGACCGCCTGTCGCGTGAAATCGCTGTCGTGCAGCACGTGACCGAAACCGAGGCGGTGAAGGAAATCGAAAGCCAACTCGCCAAGAGCCCGCGCCGCGGCGCCAAGACCGAGACGGAAGTCGAGGCCGACGGCGAGGCGGATGCCGATGGCGACGCCGATATCGATGGCGACGATGCGGCCGTGGCGGATGAAGCCGCGTAAGGCTGGTCCAGCAGTTGTAATTGAAAAAGCCCGGTCGAGTTGACCGGGCTTTTTGCTATTCGGTCTCGCTGCCTCGTCATTGCGAGGAGCGATAGCGACGAAGCAATCCACTCTTCATTCGTGGCTCCGTGGATTGCTTCGCTTCGCTCGCAATGACGGCTTAGCCATTGCGTGCCGACTGGCCTCAGCCTCAATCCACCACGATCTTCACGCGGTCGCGCGCCTTGATCTGCGCGTGGGCCTCGAGCCCGTTGAGGATGCGGAAGCGTTCGGCCGCGCGATCGACGCCGGCCATGCGGTGGGACAGCGATTCAACGGTATCGCCGGGCTGCACGTTGATGACCTTGATGCGCAGCGGCCGCGCGGCCTGTATCTCGTCGAGCGTCAGCCGGCGGAAGGAATTCACGGTTTCCCGCGCATTGCGCTCGCTTTCGGTGGTCTTTTGCTTGGCGGCAAAGATGAACCGGTAGACGTCGCTGCCGAAGCGAAGCGCATAGACCTTGAATTGCCACTGATCGCCATGAGCGACGGCCGATGCCGCCGGGAAGCCGTTGATGGTCATATCCTCGGTCGAGGATTTGTCGACATTCTCCATCCAGCCGGAATTCAGATAGTCGCCGAGCGATTGTTCGGAGGGCACCCGAACCACGTCGAAGCGCATTGCCTGCGATCCGCCATCGCGCACGCCGATCACGGCTTGCGCGGTATTGTCCAGCGCGAAGTTCTCGGGCGCGGCGAAGGTGAAGCCAAGCTTGGGATGCAGGAATCTCCTTCCGCGAACGAAACCCTCGCTCGGGTCCTCGCCGTAGACGATATTGTCGATCGCGGCGAGATAGGTATCGCGATCGCGCTCGCTGGTGTCGGGAGAGGTGTATTGCCGCGCGGTGTTCTGCGCGTTCGCCACGCGCTCGGGCGTCGCCGGATGCGAGGACAGGAAGTCCTGCGCGCGCGGATCGACCGAACTCTTTCCGGCCTTGAGGTCGGCATTGCGTTCCATCGCCGAAAGGAACCGCGAGGCGCCATAGGGATCGAAATGCGCGCGCGCCGAGATACCGACGCCGATGCCGTCGGCCTCGAATTCCTGGGAGCGCGAGAAACTCGCCATCGTCAGCTTGGATTTTGCCAGCGCCAGCGCGGTCATGTCGGGGTCGCTGCTCCATTCGGTCATGACGCGGGTGGCGACCGCCGCCTCGCGTGCCTTGTCCTCGCGGATCGACGCGTGCTTTGCCAGCACATGCGCCATCTCGTGGCTCAGCACCGAGGACAGTTCGGACGTGTCGCAGGCCAGCGCGATCAGGCCGCGCGTGACATAGAGCTGGCCGGTCGGCAGCGCGAACGCATTCACCGCGCCTGAATTGAGGATGGTCACCTTGTAGGGTTGGTCGGGCCGATCCGAGGCCGCAACCAGCCGATCGACGGTCTTGCCGATCAGGGCTTCCAGTTTCGGATCGTCGTAGGCACCGCCATAGGAGGTCAGGATCCGTTCATGCTCTTTTTCGGCCGCCGGGCTTTGAACGACCGTGCGATTGGGCTTGGCCGGGCTTGGTGCCGTGGGGGTCGCGGTCTGGAACCGGGTGAGGTCGCCGCCGCAAGAGGCGAGCGCCAAGGCCGCGCACAGCACGATGGGTGCAGCCCAAAGCTGGCGGCTCATTTTCACCTTACGCCGTCCCGCACAGTCCACCACGACAACTACTCTTATCTATCCAGCGAGCTAATTCCCGCCCAAGAGCTCAATTTGCTCCACCCGAAACACCTCAATTCGCGGCCCGCCACGCGCCTCCACGAAGCCCCGAACCCGAATCTTCCGATTTTCGAGAGACTTAGGCACAATGCCAGCCGTCTCGAAAACAGGTAGCACCCGCCTTGGAATAGTCACAGCAAAATCCCGTGTCCAGTTCCGTCCGAAGTTGAGGTATGTGATTGCCCCAGCCTGGCGGACGGACAATACCTTGCCCTCGACCAATGCAAAACGCCCTATCCCGGCCAAAATATCGCCCGGACTTTCGGTGTTTTTTATGACCGAGGGATCGCCCCAGACGCCTCTTTTGGCCTGGCGGGCCGCCGCCTCGGCGGCCATCAGGACCGCGACACATTCCTTGTCCGCCACGGTGGCCGAGACCAGGGCCTCGCCCTGCGTCAGCAGTTCCTCCTGCACCAGGGTCTCGGAGGGAAGCAGAAATACGAAGGCGGGCTGGCGGCCATAGCGATCGGGCGTGTCGTCTTGCCCGCGTAGTCTTACGTCCCGCCCGGCCAGGATTGCGGCCAGTGCCTGCGTGCGGCCTGCCGCAGATTTCTCCGAGGCAACCGCTTCGATGCCTGCAAGCCGTACCTCGCGGCCGTCCTGAAGACGAAAGCTTCGCGCATCGATAATGCCCGCGACGCGGCCCTCGCCCTGCGGTTCAAAGGCGCAGCCTTCGGCACCCGCCGGGCCGGCGGAGGCGGTAAAAAGGACCATTGCGCCGAGCACGATAGCCGCCCGGCGCGCGCATTGAAGTTGGTTTGAACCTGCCGACGCGCGCATCGCGTTCACACCCGCTATTCGTACCACCCAACCGAAAGGGGCAAATGGCCGCGGCTTGCCGCTGCCTAACGCTTACGGCATGATTGCGACATCGGAAATAGCGGTCGCGATGACAATGCGGCTGGCCGACAGGGAGGCTTCCATGAGACGGGTTCTTTCCGGCATTCTCGGCGCGATGCTGGCGGTTGTTGCTACGGCCGCGCTGGCCCAAGGCAAGCCTCCGCTCAAGCTCGGCGGCATCCTCGACATGTCCGGGCTTTATGCCGACATCACCGGCCCCGGCGCCGAGACGGCGGCGAAAATGGCGGCGGAGGATTTCGGCGGCGAGGTGCTGGGCCGCAAGATCGAGATCCTTGCGGCGGACCATCTCAACAAGGCCGACCTTGCCGCCAACATCGCCCGCGACATGCTCGACAATCAGGGCGTCGAGATGATCTACGATGTGGCCGCGTCCGCAACCGCGCTCGCCGCCGGCGAGATCGCGAAAGCGCGCAACAAGATCGTCATGTTCAACGGACCAGGCTCGATCCGCCTCAGCAACGAGGCCTGCGGTCCCTACACCGTGCACTATGTCTTCGATACTTTCGCGCAGGCCAATGTGACGGGCCTTGCCGCGGTCAAGCAGGGACTTGATACCTGGTTCTTCATTACGGTCGATTACGCCTTCGGACAGGACCTGGAGAAAGACACGGTCAACGTCGTGCAGAAGTCCGGCGGCAAGGTGCTTGGCAGCGTCAGGCATCCGCTCAACACCTCGGATTTCTCCTCATATCTGCTGCAGGCGCAGGCTTCCAAAGCCAAGGTGATCGGGCTGGCCAATGCCGGCGGCGACACCATCAATACGATCAAGCAGGCGGCCGAATTCGGCGTGATGAAGGCCGGACAGAAGATCTCGCCGCTTCTCGTCTTCATAACGGATATCGACGCCGTCGGACTCGATACCGCGCAAGGATTGCTGCTTACCGAGGCGTTCTATTGGGACCTCAACGATGAAACCCGCGCGTTTTCCAAACGCTTCATGGAGCGCATCGGCCGGGTGCCGAGCGGAGCTCAGGTCGGCGTCTATTCGTCGGTCACGCATTATCTGAAAGCCGTGAAGGCCGCCGGCACCACGGATTCTGCCGCCGTCATGAAGATCATGAAGGAGACCCCGATCAACGACGTCTTTGCCAAAAACGGCCGGATCCGCGAGGACGGCCGCATGGTGCACGACATGTATCTGTTCGAGGTCAAAAAGCCGTCGGAGTCGAAAGGCCGCTGGGACGACTACAAGCTCGTGGCGACCATTCCCGGCAATGAGGCATTCCAGCCGCTCGAATTGTCGCGCTGCCCGCTGGTGAAGAAATAAATCTGGAACCGCAGCGCGTCATTGCGAGCGCAGCGAAGCAATCCAATTTTAGTTTGGTGGATTGCTTCGTCGCTTCGCTCCTCGCAATGACGAAGAAAATGCCAACCAATAACAACAAAGGTACCACACCATGAGCAACGACACCGTCCTGCAACATCTCGCTTCCGGCCTGCTCACGATCACCATGAACCGACCCGAACGGCGTAACGCGCTCAATCCGGACATGACGCTGGGGTTGGTCGCGGCGGCGCGGCGGGCGGCCGAGGATCACGAGGTCCGCGCCGTCTTGCTCAAGGGGGCGGGCGGCACGTTCTGTGTCGGCGGCGATGTGAAGTCGATGGCAGAGGGGCGGGCGCCGATGCCGTTCGAAGCCAAGATGACCAATCTGCGGCGCGCCATGGAGGTTTCCCGCATTCTGCACGAGATGTCGAAGCCGGTGGTGGCGCAGCTCGATGGTGCTGCGGCCGGCGCCGGCCTTTCGATCGCGCTCGCCTGCGATCTCCGCGTGGCCTCGACATCGGTCAAGATCACCACCGCCTTCGCCAAGGTGGGCCTGTCGGGCGATTACGGCGGGACCTACTTCCTGACCCAGATGCTTGGCAGCGCCAAGGCGCGCGAGCTCTATTTGATGTCGCCGGTGCTGACGGCGCAGGAAGCGCTGGCGCTCGGCCTCGTGACGCGCGTCGTTCCTGATGCCGAGGTGGAGGCGGCGGCGCATGAGCTGGCGATGTCACTGGCTCAGGGACCCTCGATTACTCTTGGCTACATCAAACGCAACATCAACAATGCCGAACGCCTGCCGCTCGAAGTCTGCTTCGACGCGGAGGCCTTTCACCATTCGCGCGCCGGCGAGACCGCCGATCACAAGGAGGCCGCCAAGGCCTTTGTCGAAAAGCGCAAGCCGGTGTTTGGAGGCCATTGAAATGGCGACGCGCGGCGGTCCGCCCCAAACCGGATTCAGCGTCCCCTGAAATTCGCAACCCGGCGCTCTTCGGTGGCCTTGATGCCTTCCTTGAAATCCTCGGTCGCGCGCAGCCGGGTTTGTTCGGCGAGTTCGTGATTGGTGGCGGCCAACACGCGCTCGGCGAGGCCGGCGCGCATCGTGGCGCGGGTCGAGAGCAAGCCGAGCGGCGAACATTCCGCGATCTCCTGCGCAAGCTTCATCGCGGCGTCGCGCACCTGATCCTGCGGCACGCATTCATTGGCAAGCCCCATCCGGTAGGCCTCCTCGCCGGTCACGCGCCGGCTGGTGTAGAAGATCAACTCGGCGTTGTTCTTTCCAACCAATTCGGGAAGCGTCACCGTCAACCCGAAGCCAGGGTGGAAGCCGAGTTTGGTGAAGTTGGCGGCAAAGCGTGCTTCGGGACAGGTGACGCGGAAATCGGCCGACACCGCAAGCCCAAGGCCGCCGCCGATCGCGGCGCCGTGCACGGCGGCGACGATCGGCTTCTTGGCGCGGAAGATGCGAACGGCCTGGATGTAAAGGTGGCTGATCTGGCCGAGGCTAGATGCGGGATCGGATTTCTCGCGTGCCTCCTGCGCCTGCCGTGCCGGATCGTTGAAATTGGCGCCCGCACAGAACGCCTTGCCCTGCGCGGCAAGCACCGATGAGCGGATTTCGATATCGCGATCGAATTCCTCCAGCGCATCGGCGATCTGGTTGATCAGGGAAATGTCAAAGAAATTGAGCGGCGGCCGCCGAATTTCGATCAGGCCGACGTGACCGATCTTCTCGACGCCGATGTCCTTGAAGTTGCTCATGTCCGGTCTCCGGTGATTAGATCTGATAAAATATTTCGCCAGCGGCGACGCGCTCGCCTCTTCCGCTAGCGAGAGGTAAAGGGAGCAACACGATCGACCGGTTTCCGCTTTGACATATTTTAGCGCAAACCGAGCCCGCGCGCGATGATGCCGCGCAGCACTTCCGTGGTGCCGCCCTGAATGGTGAGTTTGGGCGCGGTCTTGATCGCGAATGCCAGTTGGTTTTCCAGCGTCTCGTGGTTGGTCGCTTCAGGATCGATGAATGCTGCGAGGTCGCGCACGCGATGCGGCAATTGCTGCTCCCAGACAGTGCCTATGTCCTTGACGATCGCGGCTTCGACGACCGGCTCCTTGCCGGCTTGCAACATGCCCGCCACCGACACCGACATCCGCCGCATGGTGTGCAGCTGCGCCACGAGGCGGCCGATACCCTCGGCGGTTCGCGTGTCGGGCGTAGGTCCCACTGCGCGAACGAGTTCGGTCAAGACGTAATAGGTCTCCAGGAATTGCTCGGGCCCGCTGCGCTCATAGGCAAGTTCACTGGTCGCCTGCTTCCAGGCCCCGTCGATCTCGCCCAGCACGTGGTCGTCGGGCATGAAGGCATCGGTGAACACCACTTCGTTGAATTCGAATTGTCCGGTGATCTGGCCAATCGGATTGACCTTGATGCCCGGCGTTTTCATGTCGACCAGGAATTGCGTCAGGCCGTGGCGGCGGTTCTCCTTGGTCGGCGGCGAGGTGCGGAAGATCGCGATCATGTAGTCGGCGATATGCGCCGACGACGTCCAGATCTTGGTGCCGTTGATGAGCCAGCCGCCGTCGGTCTTGGTCGCCTTGGTCTTGGCCGCGAACAGATCGGAGCCGGAGTTCGGCTCGCTCATGCCGATCGCGAAGCAGACTTCGCCGCGGCAGATCCGCGGCAGGATGTCCATCTTGATGCGCTCGGTTGCGTATTTCAGAAGCACCGGCCCGCTCTGCCGGTCGGCGACGAAAAAGCGCCGGGTCGGTGCGTTCGCGACGCGCATTTCCTCGGTCACCACGTAGCGTTCGAGGAAGGAGCGTTCGTGGCCGCCATATTTCTTCGGCCAGGTCATGCCGAGCCAGCCGCGCTGCCCCACCCGGCGAGAAAATTCCGGCGCATCGGTGTCTTCGCGGTTGGGCTCGTGCGGATCGAACGTGCCGGCGGCGATTTCCTCGGCGAGGAAGGCGCGCACTTCCTTGCGCAACGCGACGCATTCGGGCGGAAGGCGGATCGGATCGAAATGGAGAGCTGCGGCCATTCTTGAAATCCTGACTCGTGTCGAGGCTAAGTCGAATTAACGCGAGGCCACCAGTGGCCATAATTCGTCGGCGCCCCGCGCGGCGACGCGCTTGCCGAGTTCGACTGCCCAATAGCTCTCGGAGCCGAAATCGTCGCGCCAGGCCAGCGCCCGCAGCGAATAGCGATGCAGGATGTGCTCGATGGTGAAGCCGATCGCGCCATGCACCTGGTGGGCGATGGCCGCGCCGGTTTCGGCCGCCTCGGCGCAGCGGATCTTCGCCGACGCCGCCTCGAGAAATGCCGCATCAGCGGACGGCGCGCGGTTGGCGATGGTATCGGCGGCGGAGGTCGCCGCTGCGAGCGCTGCCGCGGATTCGCCGGCGAGCTTTGCCAGATTGTGCTGCACCGCCTGAAATTTCGAGATCTTCTTTTCGAAAGCGACGCGCTCGTTGGAGTAACGAACGCTGATATCGAGCATTTCGGCGAGCGCGCCCGCGATCTGCAGGCTTCGCACCACCGCCCCCATCAGGAGCAGCGAGGTGTGATCGAAGCCCTTCGGCGCGGGCTTGACGGCTATCGGCGCAGTTTGGCCGAACGTCACCGTGTCGCTGCTGTCCCCGCCAAGATTGAGGCCGGCCTCGATGCGGCAGGAAGTGGCCTCGACCAGCGCGACCGAGAAACCGCTGCTTCCTTTCGCCAGTACCGCAATGTGCCCGGCATCCCTTGCGAAGGGAATGCCGCGCACGCGTCCGGACAAGGTGCCGTCGGCGCCAAGTGTGATGCGATCCTTCGGGCCGGCAGGCGCAACGGTCATTTCGCCGTCGGGGCAGGCGATCTTGGCCTGCGACAACAGCCATCCCGCCAGCATGGTTTCCGCAAGCGGCACGCCAAGCGCGAAACGCCCAGCGGCGCTCAGCACGCCGAAGCCTTCGGCGAGAGTAGCGCCCGAGCCGCCGCAATCCTCAGCGACCCACGATAATGGCAGGCCGGCTTCGGTCAGCGCTCGCCAAAGCGGCGCCTTCCAGCCGCCGTTCTTGTCGCGATTGACGGTTTGCGCGTCGGCGAGATCGGCAAATATCCGCTCTGCGGTCTGCGCGACGATATTCTCAACTTCCGCCACGGCGTTCCTCGTTCTGGTGGGCCGATTTGCACTTGGGCCTTGGTTGCTGCTTTTCTTGCGATCCATGATGAGGAAAAGCGGCACGCCTGACAAGCGCCGATGGCCGCAAAGGCCCCTGCAAACGCGGAATGAAGCGCGCATGCGGGATTATTTCCGTGCAATGGAGTTCGTCGGATTTGCAGGCATTTTTCCGCGCGCTATGGTAGATCGCCGTGGCTGGTGCTCCGATTCCGAAGTTCGCAAGGATTTCGCGGCACCTCTGATACGAACTTCGGAATCAAAGGAGCACCAGAAATCTTGGTCTTTCTAGTGCCGTCTTGAATTTGAGGTTCCTATGACGGACTCGCGGCTCGGCTGAATAGGAACCTCAAATTCACGGCACTGCCGGAAATGCGGCAAATCACACGAGGAAATGCGATGTCGAAGGACGGTCTGTGCGCCATTGTAACGGGTTCTGCGTCGGGGCTGGGTGCGGTGACCGCGGCCATTCTGGCAAAGGGCGGTGCGCGCATCGTCATCAATTATTCCTCGAGCCAGAAGGAGGCGGAAGCGACCGCCGATCTTTGCCGCAGCGCCGGTGGTGACGTGGTTGTCGTTCAGGGCGATGTGTCGCGCGACGAGGATTGCCGGAAGATCGCGGCGGCAGCGGCCCCATGGGGACGGCTCGACGTCTTGGTCAACAATGCCGGGACCACCAAGCACATGCCGCACGACAATCTGGACGGCCTGTCGGCGGAAGATTTTCAGCGCCTGTTCGCCGTGAACACGATCGGGCCGTTCCAGATGGTGCGGGCGACGAGGGCGCTTTTGGAAGCCGGCGCGAAAGCATCCGGCCGCGCATCCTCCGTCGTCAACGTGTCTTCGGTCGCCGGAATCAGCGGCATCGGCTCTTCGGTGGCCTACGCCGCGAGCAAGGGTGCGCTCAACACGATTACCATCTCGCTGGCGCGCGCGCTGGCGCCCCTGATCCGCGTCAATGCGGTGTGCCCCGGTTATATCGACACGCCCTGGTTCACCAAGGGCCGCGGCGTTGAGGGCGCGGCCAAGGTTCGCGATGCGGTGATCGCGAAGGTGCCGCTCAAGCGGGCCTCGACCGCCGAAGACGTCGCCAGCCTCGTCTGCTTCCTCGCCACGCCGCAATCGGGCAACATGACCGGCGAGGTGGTCCGAATGGACGCTGGCCTGCATCTCATTACGTGAGGGACGCTACGCGAGGAGCGTTCGCGAGTTCGTTTCCGGGGCGTTGCGCGCCCCGGAACGACGGCGTCTATTTGCCGAACGGATCGGAAACGATCTTGCTTGCCACCAGGCGGTTCCAGATGAACAGAACGAGCAGCGCACCGATCGTCGCGGTGATGAAGCCAGCGCCCTGATCCGGGCCGTAATGGCCGATGGCCTGGCCGATAAAGGTGGCGAGAAACGCGCCAGCAATGCCGAGCACCGTGGTCAGGATGAAGCCGCTGGGGTTATTGGGACCCGGCGAAAGCAGCCGTGCGATGATACCGGCGATGAAGCCGACGATGATGACCCAGATAATGCCGCTCATGACTGCCGTCCTCTCTCGAAACGCATGACTGGAATATCGAGCTGACCGGCCTCAGAGCCGGCCCGCCAATTCGCTTTCGGTCGGCAACCGTCCGTCTGGCGTCAAATGGTTGATCACGTCGGGTAGGTGCTGGCTGAGACCCTCGAGCAGTTCCTGCTGCGACAGGCCGCTTTGCGACATCAAGCTGCTGATCTGATCGCCGCCAAGTGCGCTCGCAAGGTCGCCCGGCGAAATCTGCTTGTTGGGGCCTGGGCTCACCCACGAATTGGCCGCCTCGCCATGGCCACTCTGCTGGAATTGCTTGAGCAGGTCGCCCAGTCCGCCGCTGATGACGCTTCCGGCCGCGCCACCTGCGAGCAGGCCGCCCAGTCCGCCCTTGAGCATGTCACCGAGTTCCACCGCCGGGACTTCCACCGCCAACACTGCCGCCACCAAGACTTCCGCTGGAGCCGGTCGATGGTGCGGGCGAAGGACTTGCGCTGGATGAGCTGCCGCCCATGTGCTTGACCGCCTTGTAGGCGAGCAAAGCAAGGATCGCCATGGTCATCGGCGACATCCCGCCGCTGGATTGCGCGCTCGGAGTGCTGGGACCGCGCGGACCGTTCTGCATCCCGTTCAGTACATCGAGTAAGCCCATCGTCATTCTCCCGCCGAGTGCCCGCCCCGCCTTGCGAACCATACCGGCGTGGTATGACGGTTACAAGGCGAAGGGACCGCGCCGCCGCGACGAGTGTCCGCTTCGAGAGGCGGCGACCGGTAAAGTCTGCTATCTGACCGGGCATCAGCGGAGGTATTTCGGGATGACCCTGGATGGACCGATCGTCGTCGCGGGGGCCGGCAGCATCGGTTGCTTTGTCGGTGGAATGCTTGCGGCCGCCGGTCGCCGCGTGGCGCTGCTGGCGCGTCCGCGCGTGATCTCCGAGATCGAAAGTAACGGGCTCACTCTGACGAGTATCGAAGGCCTGACGCGACAAATCGCTCCCCGCCAGATGACGCTGTCCGACGATCCGAAGATTCTTTCCGACGCATGCATGGTGCTGGTCACCGTCAAGAGCGCCGACACGCTGGAGATTGCGGACGCGATTGCGCGGCATGCGCCGGCCGATACCGTCGTCGTCAGTTTGCAGAACGGTGTCGGCAATGTGCCATTGCTGCGCCGGCTTCTGCCGGGACGGCGCGTGCTGGCGGCGATGGTGCCGTTCAATGTGATCGCGAGCGGCGAGGGACGATTTCATCGCGCCACGTCCGGCGATATCGCGATCGAACGGGACGATGCCGGCACCGCAGGCCGGCTTTCGGTGCCGGGACTGCCGATGCGGCCGTCTTCCGACATCGCCGGCGTGCAATGGGGCAAACTGCTCGTCAATCTTAACAACGCGATCAATGCGCTTTGCGGGCTGCCGTTGCGCGAGCAGCTCGCGCAGCGCGCGTGGCGCATGCTGTTCGCCGACCAGATCGCCGAGGGGTTGGCGGCGGTAAGGGCCGAGGGCATCCGGCCGGTGTCGCCGACGCCAGTTCCGGCAAGCTGGGCACCGCATTTGCTGCGGCTGCCGGATCCTTTGTTCGCGGCGGTGCTGGGGCGGACGATGAAAATCGATCCGCAAGCGCGTTCGTCGATGTCAGAAGATCTGCAGCGCGGCCGCCGCACCGAGATCGACTATCTGCAGGGCGTCGTCACTGAAATCGCCGACCGGCGAGGGTTGCAGGTCCCGCTGTCACGCCGCATCGTCGCGTTGATCAAGAAGGCGGAGGCCGCGGGCCAGGGCTCGCCAGGACTGACGCCGCCGCAGATACGCGCAGGGTCCATGGCGGACTAATCGCATTGGCGGGCAAACGCGCGCGCGCCCGTGCCCCCCGCGAAAAAGCGCTCGCGGTTGCTTTTTGCTAGCTCGACGATATCAACGACGTCCTTCCGGACGAGAATCCATCATGCGAACACTGATCATCGGCAATGGCGACGGCATCGGCCTGGCGCTTACCAGGAGGCTGTTTGGTGGCGGCGGGGAGGTGGTCGGCGTTTCGCGCCGCCCGCTCGAGCCGTTGGGCGACCGCCACAGCCAGCACACGCTCGACGTCCTCGATCCGCAATTTCCCGAGCTGATCGCAAGGATCGTCGCGGAGGCGGGACAGATTGACACCCTGGTCTATTGCGCCGGAATTGGCGAGCCGTTTGAGACCTCGGGTGTGGATCGCGACGGCGACATCATACGGGTGAATTTCGCGGCGCTTGCCGACACGGTGCGCGCGGTGCTGCCTTCGATGCGAGCGCGAAATGCAGGGCGGATTGTCGGGGTATCGAGCATCGGCGACAGGGCGACGCCGGCCGCTCCCGCCTATGGCGCTTCAAAGGCCGGAATGACGGCTTATTTGCTCGGCCTTCGTCGGCCCCTGAGCAAATGGGGGGTGCGCGTGAGCGCCGTCCGCTTCGGATTCGTCGACACCAAAATGGCGAAGGCGCAGGTGCGGCCGATGATGATTACGCCCGACCGCGCCGCGGAAGTGATATGCGAGGTGATCGAACGCGGGCCCGCGACAAGAACCTATCCGCTTGCGATGGAAGCCCTTGTATGGATCATAACCGCGCTGACGTCGTGGCAGATGCGGCGATAGTTGTACCGCCAGCCACGCTTGTTCGGCCAGCTGTTACGCTAGCCGCGCTTGGCCTTATTCGAAGAGGAACCAAACAGCGCCTTCTTGAAATCCTTGATCCCCTCGGAAAGCCATGGCCATTCGCAGGAGAAGGAATGGTCGGGGCAGCCTGCGGGTTTCAGGCGCTTAATGTCGTTGGGCGCTGCTTGCGGCTTGCCGATACTCGCAGTCGTCGGGGGCGCCTTTTCGGTTTCGCTCTTGAGAGAGGCCTGCTGTAATTGTTGCTGCTTCGCCGCGAACGCCGCCGCAATGCTGCTGCGCCGCTGATTTGCGAGATAGGCGGTATATTGCTCGTCGATCAGCCGCTGTTCTTCCGGTGTCGGATTGGGGCCGGCAATATCGAAATTGCGGTTCTGCATGAAATCGAAATAGCTATAGCCGCCGCTGGGCTTGCGCCGTCCGGCGAACTTCGCATTGCACGCCGACAGTGCCTTGGTTCTGGCTTCCTTGGACGCGACCTTCTCGGCGATATCGGCGCATTCCTCGAAATCGGCCGGGCCGCGCAACCCCCACCATTGTGCGTGCGCACGCGAAGGCTGCAGCACGGCACAGCCCGCTGTCGCAGCCAACAGCAACGCAAAGGCACGAGATGTGATCACGGACGACCCCAAAGCGGATTTCAGTCAAAGAATAAACTGATTGTCGCCATTATTGGCCGTCTTGTCACCCCCGAAACCGGGACTTTGGGCGCAAGCCACGAATATCTTCCCACGTCGCGAGGGGTGGGCAGGAACCCAGCCACAGGCATGCCACGCGCCACAACCGAGCGCATGCGGACAGGCGCGTCGCAATATTGGGAGTAGCCGATATGAACGAGCGTTGCGCGCAGGTCGCCGTCAGACGCCTGGCCGGGATCCCATCCTCGCGATTTCGCCGGCGTCGGAAAGGCTTTCGACTTTCCAGCACAGTTCCATGACCTTCGCCGTTTGCGGAGGCGGCAGAATTCCGTCGGCGAGATCGGTGAATTTCCGCTCGAGATCGGCATCGCTCATCGGCTTTTCCAGGCTTCCGATCGCGTGCTCGATCCGCTTGCGCAGCACACGGCCATCGCCGAGTTCGATCGACATCTCGACCTGCTCCGGCTTGATGGCCGGATTGATCACGGGAACAACCTTGGCCCGAAGTTCGACGACGGCCGGATCGCGCACGGCGCGGTCGCTGAATTGTTTCTCGCCGCCGGCGCCTTCGATCAGCGCGACCGCGACCGCATGGTAGATGCTGAATTTGCCCTCCAGTCCTTCCTGGGGCGTCTTCTTGCCGGTCAATTCGAGAACCAGCGGATGTACTTTCAATTCGATCCGCTTCACCTGGTCGGTCGCAAATTTCTGCTCGCCCCGGAGCTGGATCGCGGCGTCAATCGCCGGATGCAGGACGATGCCGCAGGCAAAGGGCTTGTAGGTATTGAGCGCCGCCTCGTAGCGCTGGCCAAGGCCTTCGGTGATCTCGCGATAGTCCTGCTTGGTGCTGATCGTATTGGCCCAGCCGCGCTTGGCCTCGATCATGCCGTCGGAACTCGTGTAGTTTTTCGAGGCGAGAAGGGCGGCAAAAATGCCGCTGCTGGCCGCCCGGCCCGGATTGAAGCTCTTGTTCATAGAGCCGAACGATTCCCGCAGGCCCACCGGCTGCGATGCCGCGAGCCCGAGCGCCCATACCATCTGCTGCTCGCTGAGACCGAGCAGCTTGCCCACGGCCGCCGCTGATCCGAACACGCCGGCGGTGCCGGTGATGTGCCAGCCGACGTCGTAGTGATTGGGATAGACGGCGTTGCCGATCCGGCATTCGGTTTCGATGCCCAGCACCAGCGCATTGAGAAAATCCTTGCCCGATACCACCTGCATCTCCGACAGCGCCAGAATCGCGGAGGCAACCGGGCCGGCGGGATGGATGATGGTCTTGAGGTGGGTATCGTCATAGTCGAAGATGTGGCTCGAGACGCCGTTGATGAAAGCGGCATTCATGATGTCGAAACGCTCGCGGCGGCCAAACAGCGAGGCCTGCGCGGGGCCTGAAAAAGGCGCCAGCGCCGATACCGCGATGTCGACCGTCTGGTGGTGCGAACCGCCAATCGCAACGCCGGCCCAGTTCAAGAGCGTCCGCACGCCCTCCTTCCGCACGTTCGCCGGCAAGTCGTCATATCTGGCGGCAACGACGTATTGGGCGAGGATCCTGGTCACGTGCGGTGCCGGTGCGGCCGGCTTTGGCGCTTCGCTTGACGTGGTCTGCGCAGATGTTCCGCCGGAGGCGGTGGCGAAGATCGGAAGGGTTGCTGCGGCGCGCAAAATCGTCCTGCGATCAGTAAAGGGCATGGCAGTTTCTCTTGTCTTCTTTCAGACGGAGCAATCTCTTTGTACAATCGAACAAGGGAGAAATATAGAGGTCGCCGCGGATAGGCATGAACCCGAATTTATGATGTCATCCTTAAGGGGTGATGCAGGCACCATTGAAATCCAAAGGGCAAGCGAGAATGCTTCTCGTGTTTCTTCGTCATGGCAGCGTGGCCGCGCTGGTAGTGGGCGTGGCGCTGGAGATGCTGGCCTTTCTGTTCGGTTGGGTCGCGTTCAGGCCCGGCCTGATCCTGCTTGGAGCGCTGCTGTTCTATCTGAGCGAATATGGCATGCACCGTTTTGCCTTTCACGCGCCGCCGCTGTCATGGCCACCCGCGCGCCGCCTGCAGCACCGTCTGCATTACGATCACCATGTCGAGCCCAACCGGCTCGATCTCCTGTTCCTGCCGATCTGGTTTTTGGTTCCAAATCTCGCGGTTGCGACTGGACTGTTCGCGCTGGCATTCGGGATCGAGGCCTCGGCCTCCGCGTTGTTCGGAATGATGCTGGCCATCCTGCATTATGAATGGGTGCACTACGTCGCGCACATTCCCTTCCAGCCGCGCACGCGGCTCGGGCGCTGGATCAAGCAGTACCATTTGCGGCATCATTTCGTGAGCGAGAAGCACTGGTTCGGCGTCAGCAATCCCTCACTCGACGGCGTGTTCGGTACGTTCCACGGACCCGCGGCCTCCGAGAAAAGCGCCACGACCCGCAAGCTCTATTGAGGCTTCCGCACTTCCGAGGCCCATCACATTTCGATCCGCGACGGCCGCCACCAGGGTAGCCTAGGGGAAAACCTGATGGACGCTCAACCGACACCGAGGGAGGAACGATGAGTCAAAAGAACGAATTCCACAATCTCGATGATCCGCATGACGGTCTGTTTCGCGATCTCGCGCCGGGACTCACAACGCGGATTTTTGCCGGCGAGCACGCCATGTTGTCCGTGGTGACGTTGGCGCCGAATTCGGAAGGAAAACTGCATCATCACCCTGAAGAGCAATGGGGCGTGTTGCTCGAGGGCTCGGCCGTCCGTATGCAGGGCGGCGAGGAAATTCCGGTAAGCAAGGGTGATTTCTGGCGCACGCCGGGAAACGTGCCGCACACCATGCGCGCCGGTCCAGGAGAGGCGCGCGTGCTCGATATCTTTAGTCCGCCGCGGCCGGAGTACAAGAAGCCGGGGTCAGGCTTCGGTAGTTCATAAATCTGCGAAAAAAGCAAAGCGCAGAGAAGCCGGGAGGAGAGCGATGGAGAAAATCACCAGACGCAGCGTGCTGGCCGCCTCAGCCGCTTTCGCCGTTGCGCCGGCGCTGGCTCAATCTCCCAGGATGACCACGCTTGTTGTGCCGTTTCCGCCGGGGGGGTCCACGGACGCCTTGGCCCGGCTGCTTCAGCCCGGCCTGCAAATGAAACTCGGCCGTGTCGTCCTGGTGGAGAACAAGTCCGGATCGGCTGGTTCGCTCGGCGCTGCGCAGGTGGCCAAGAGCGCGCCGGATGGCTCGACGTTTCTCGTGACATTCGACTCTCACGCGGTCATTCCCGCCATTCTCGAAAATCCGCCGGTTGACGTCGAGCGCGACCTGGTGCCGGTATTTCTCATCGGCACCGCCCCTTATGTCATCGCGGCGAATGCGAGCCGGCCGTACAAGACTTTTGCCGACGTTATTGCGGCTTCGAAGGAAAGAGCCGGCTCGGTAAAATACGCGTCGGTCGGCATCGGCACGCTTGGCCATCTGGCGATGACAGTCCTCGCCAGCAAAGCCGGTGTGGAAATCACGCATGTGCCTTATCGCGGCGGCGGTCCGGCCATGAATGACGTGCTCGGCGGACACGTCGATCTCATTGCGGGATCAGCGGCGCTGGTCACGGCACAATTGGGAACCAACATGCTTCGTCCCATTCTGCAATTGGGGCGTGAGCGGCTGCCGGCGCTCAAGGAAACGCAAACGGCAATCGAAGCAGGCTTCCCCGATTTCGAGGCGCTCGCCTGGTGGGGCATTTTCGCTCCCAAGGGCACGCCTCCCGATATCATCGCGAGCGTGGCGAAATCGGTCCGGGAGGTTTTGAGCGAGCCGGCGGTGGCGACACAGTTGCGCGATACGCAGCAGATCACTCTCGTGCTTGCCGACCCCAAGGACTTCAGCATCTTCTTCGCCAAGCAGGTCAGCTTCTGGGGCCAGGTGGTGCGCGAGAACAACATCAAGGCCTAGAATCACTTCCGGGTCGCGTCTCCCAGGCGTCCGGGGCGCCCGGGCCATCGCCTGCGCAACACCTCTCGCGGGCAAACCCGGCCGGGGCCCACCCTCCTGAACGGCTTTCCGGAACCGAATCGAGATTTGCGAAAGCTTGACCGCTTGCTTGCCGGGGGTAGCGATCACGCCTTCGCTCTGGTATTTAGCTCCCAAGCGCCCGCTTCCAAAAAGCGTGCGCTTCGGTCCCGTAGCTCAGCCGGATAGAGCGACGGTTTCCTAAACCGTAGGTCGCATGTTCGAGTCATGCCGGGATCGCCAGCCTATCTTTAAGAGTCACGAACTCTCCGTCTTGCCGCCTTCAAACGCCGCAAGAGGGTCGCACAGTTCGGTGCTACTCGGCACGTGTGATGTGCCGCAGGCTGACCTAAAACCCAACGGCTGCGTTGCTGTAAGCGATTGAGCGGTGTGCAACGGCGTGACCTTGGATGATGGCTGCACCGGGCAGCGATCACGCGCATCAGCGACGCCCGCAACGCGATGGGCGGGGTGGATCGGGTGTCGCCCAATCAAATCCAACAATTTGTTGAGTTTGCCGATGGCAATGGGTGGGTGGGGTAGAGTGGGGTCAGGTTGAAAAAGATTTGGGCTGACTTGCGCGTTTGCGGGCGCTGCGGTCTCTGCCATCGCCCTTTGAGCAGGTATCAGCACTAGGACTTCTATTTCGCGACAATTCTAACTCCGCCTCGTGGACTTGTTTGCGAAGCTGCTGCAATTCTCTGAGTTGACCGGCAATATCGCTCGGCTTCTTAGGCTTATTTGGGCGATCCGACTTCATTACTTTCCTCTAAACCGCGCCGCGCATATGCTTGACCAACTAGACCGCGATGTCATTGATGCGGATCAATCGGACGCTCGATTTCCGAATTGAAAAAGCCGCCCGAAGGCGGCTTCTCAATTCGGCCCGGCCGCATAATCACCGACGCCGACCAGATAGCCTACAAGCTCGCAGTCGGTGATCAGGGCAGGGTCGCCGGTGCGCGGAAAACATTTGCGGAAACAAGCGGCATTTGATGCGGGTTGCCAGCGCATGCTATTGAAAACGGCTTTAATGCTGGAAATGCCGGGATCGCCAACTCTTCCAATGCGTTAGAATGCTTCCGCCCCGTCGCTGATGGCGCGGTGTCCTTGCAGGCGCGGCACTCGTCCTGATCCAGGCCGCTCGCCACCGGATTGATATCAGCGACGTTTCAAGGCTCGTTCGCTGCAACGGGGATTTGAGGTTGGATGAAGGCCGATAATCCGCAGAAACTGAGTATCGAAATCGGAAAGGCAGGCACGGTCTCCGCGCTTTTGACCCGTCCGGAGCTGGCGCGCGCGTGTTTCGTCTTCGCCCATGGCGCCGGCGCCGGAATGACTCATGCCTTCATGGAAGCCTTTGCGGCGGGACTTTACGAGCGCGGCATCGCCAGCCTGCGTTACCAGTTTCCCTATATGGAGAAAGGCAGCAAGCGTCCCGACCCGCCGGCGCTCGCGCAAGCAACGGTGCGTGCCGCGGTGGCGGAAGCTCACCGCCGCTGTGCGGGCCTGACTTTGATCGCCGGCGGAAAATCATTCGGCGGCCGCATGACCTCGCAGGCGCAGGCTTCGGCCGCACTTGAAGGCGTTCGTGGCCTTGCGTTTGTCGGCTTTCCGCTGCATCCGGCGGGCAAGCCGTCCAGCGATCGGGCCGAGCATCTGGCCGACATCCATATTCCGATGCTGTTCCTGCAGGGCAGCCGCGACGCTCTTGCGGAGGTGGCGCTGATCGAGCCAGTGGTCAGACGCCTCGGGCCATTGGCGACATTGTGTCTCGTCGACGGCGCCGACCACTCTTTTCATGTGCTGGCGCGATCGGGGCGCAATGACCGTGAGGTCTTGCACGAAATCCTCGATGCGTTCGCCGGCTGGGCCGGCGCGATTTGACGAACGGCCGCTCAGCACCCCCGGCAGATGCTGTGCAGCTGCCGGTTGAGCGCCTCGTCCTCGTGCTTCATCTGCTCGAGCGATTCCATCATCTTGGAGTCACGGTTCACCGCAGGTTTTCGCTTCGCCGTAAGTTCCGCTTCCTGGCGCTGATAACACGCCTCGCGCTCCGGCTTGGCCTGGATGAACCGGCATTGCTCGATCGCAAAAGCGGGCGCAGCGGCGAGTGTGAGCGCGGGCAGGGCGGCCGCAACAATCTTCAAGCGCATGGTCGTCATTCTGTCGCTGTTCGGGCTTGCCGTGGCGCGGCTGATCAACGGGCCAAAGACGCGGCTATTGCACTGGCGGTGAGTTTTGCTCCCTCGCCCCGCACGCGGGGCGAGGTGAAGTGGCGCCTTCACGCATTCCCGCGATCTTCGCGGAACAGGTCGAGCTTCTGCTGCACCGGTCGGTCGGAGAAGCTGAAAAGCACGGAATCCTGATCGGCCTCGTGGGTCACCCATTGCCAGCTCGGCACCACGAACAGATCGCGCGGGCCCCATTCGAAGGTCTGCTCGCCGATCCGCGAACGTCCCTTGCCTTCGATCGCCGCGAACACGGTGGCGTCGGTCGAACGATAGCGCGCTGTCTTGAAGCCCTTCGGCAGCAACTGGATGAAGGTGCCGATCGTCGGCATCGCGAAATCGCCGGTCTCGGGATTGGAGAACTTCAGTTTCAATCCGTGGCAGGCGTCCCACTCGCCGCGCAGCTTGGCGGTTTCCAGCGCCTCGCGGGTGTAGGAATAGGGATAGTTGAAGATCGGCGAGGTCTTGGATTTGCGCGTCTCGTCAACCGGCAGCAAATTGTGGCCGTAGCGCGCGAAAGCTGTCGCCCGGGGGCCTCGTGATCTGCTGCTGGTCCTCCTTCGCGGTTTCCGCAAAGGATGCATCGAAGAACTGCACCATCGGAATATCGAGACCGTCGAGCCAGAACATCGGCTCGGAGGTTTCGTTCGAGTGATCATGCCAGGTCATCGCCGGCGTGATCACAAAATCGCCGGGCGACATCGCGGTGCGCTCGCCGTCGACGGAGGTGTAAGCGCCTTTGCCTTCGAGCACGAAACGCAGCGCCGACTGGCTGTGCCGATGCGCCGGTGCGACGTCGCCGGGAATCACCATTTGCACACCGGCGAACAAGGACGTCGTGACTTTGGATTGCCCGCGCAGCCCCGGATTTTCCAGCACCAGCACCCGCCGCTCGGCCTCCTTGGCGGTGATCAGCTTGCCCGCTTCGGTCATGTAGTCGCGGATCGCGTCGAATTTCCACAGATGTGGCCGGCAGGCGCTCTTCGGTTCCGGAGTGACGAGGTCGCCGAGCACGTTCCACAGCGCGGAGAGATTTTCGCCGTCGATCTTCTTGTAAAAAGCCTCGCGTTCCGGCGTCTTGGTTACGGCTTCCATGGCCGACCTCCCGTGGTTCTTGTTGCTTCGCTAGATTGACAGTATACTGACAATATGGCTAACGTCAATGACGGCAGACCAGAAGCCGTGCGAGAAAGTTCAAGGGAGGTTTCAAGATGAAGCTGCACGGCTATTTCCGCAGCAGCGCGTCGTACCGGGTCAGAATCGCATTGAACCTGAAGGGGTTAGGTGCAGAACACCTGACGCATCATTTGCGCAAGGGCGAACAGCGCGATCCCGCCTATCTTGCGATCAACCCGCAAGGGCTGGTTCCAACATTGCAGGACGACCGCGGCATCATCCTCACCCAGTCGCTCGCCATCATCGAATGGCTCGACGAAATCCATCCCACGCCGCCGCTTCTGCCGAAGGAGGCGCTGCGTCGCGCCCAAGTCCGCGCGTTCGCGCAGGTGATCGCCTGCGATACCCATCCCGTGCAAAATCTGAAGGTGCTGTCGCGGCTGCGCGAGCTCGGCGTGAGCGAAGAACAGGTGACGGGCTGGGCCGCGTGGGCCAATCGCGAAGGTCTGTCGGCTTGCGAGACACTGATCGCCAGCGAAGCCGGACCCTTCTGCTTCGGCGAAGCGCCTACGATCGCGGATCTTTGTCTCGTGCCGCAATTGGCCAATGCGCGTCGGTTCGGCGTCGATGTGGCCGCCTATCCGCGCCTGCTCAAGGCCGAGGCGGCGGCGAAAAACCTCAAGGCGTTCGCCGACGCGGCACCGGAGCGGCAGCCCGATGCCGAGTAAGCCAACGGCTGTGACGATGGACGCGGTCTACACCGCGCCAGGCTATCTGTTTCGCCGCATGCAGCAGATCGCGGTCGCGCTCTTCATGGAAGAGTGCAAGGCCTTCGATCTGACGCCGGTGCAATACGCGGCCCTGGTCGCGATCCGCACCCATCCCGGCATCGACGCGACGCGGCTTTCCGCGGTGATCGCCTTCGACCGCTCGACGCTGGGCAGCGTGATCGAGCGGCTCGAGGCGAAGAACTATGTCGAACGCAAGCCCGCGCCCGAGGATAAGCGGGTCAAGCTCTTGTATCTGACCAGGACCGGCGTGGCGCTGTTGCGCGACATCATCCCCTCGGTCGAGCGCGCGCAGGCGCGGATGCTGCAGCCGTTGAAATCCGCCGACCGCAAAACGCTGCTGGCGCTGCTCGAACAATTGGTCGATCTCAACAACGAGGCATCACGGGTGCCGCTGCGCGCCGAAGATGCGCTCGAACATCTCGGAAAGGCGAGCTGATGGCAGACGCGGGCACACGGCCGGTCCTGATCGCGGGCGGCGGCATCGGCGGTCTCGCGGCCGCGCTTGGCCTGGCGCAAAAGGGCATTCGCTCGATCCTGCTGGAAAAAGCCTCCTCGCTCGGCGAAATCGGCGCCGGAATCCAACTCGGGCCGAACGCCTTTCATGCCTTCGATTATCTTGGCGTCGGTGAGGCTGCGCGCGGCATGGCGGTCTATATCGACCAGCTGCGGCTGATGGATGCGCTCACGGCCGAAGAGATCTGCCATGTCGATCTACGCGATGCGTTCCGCTCGCGCTTTGGCAATCCCTATGGCGTGGTGCATCGCGGCGATCTGCATGGCGTGTTCCTGAGAGCCTGCCGGGAAAGCGATCTGATCGATCTGCGCGTCAGCTCCGAAGTTGTTGGCTATGATCAGGACGGCTCGTCCGTTACCGCGCGTCTCGCCTCCGGCGATCGCGTCACCGGCTCTCTGCTGATCGGCGCCGACGGGCTTTGGTCGAATGTCCGCAAGCAGGTCACCGCCGACGGTCCGCCGCGGGTTTCCGGCCACACCACCTATCGCTCGGTGATCCCGACCGAACAGATGCCGGAAGATCTGCGCTGGAACGCGGCCACGCTGTGGGCCGGCCCGAAATGCCACATCGTGCATTATCCGCTGTCGGGCTGGAAGGTGTTCAACCTCGTCGTCACCTATCACAACGACGCGCCGGAACCGGTCGCCGGCAAGCCGGTGTCGGAGGAAGAAGTCCTGAAGGGCTTTTCGCACATCCATGAACGCGCACAGAGCATCATCCGCCACGGCAAGAACTGGAAGCTGTGGGTGCTGTGCGACCGCGATCCGACCGAGCGCTGGATCGACGGCCGCGTCGCGCTGCTCGGCGATGCCGCCCATCCCATGCTGCAATATTTCGCGCAAGGCGCCTGCCAGGCGATGGAAGACGCGGTGTGCCTGTCGCACATGCTGGGCAGCCACCCCGACGATCACGCGGCCGCGCTGGAGAAATACCGCGCGCAGCGCTTTCCCCGCACCGCGCGCGTGCAGCTGCTCTCGCGCGCCATCGGCGAGCATATCTATCACCCCGCCGGCGAGCACGCCCGCCTCCGCAACGCGATCATGAGTGCAAAGTCGTCGGAGGATTACTACCAGGATCTCGCCTGGCTCTACGGCGGGACTGGGCTGAAGGGGTAGGGGGCGTTCGCGCCTGCTTACCTATCCCGCTTGCGGGGGATGTCGACGCGCTCGCAAGTCTGGAACTCCTCCCCCGCAGGCGGAGAGGGGGCGGGTGGACCGGCTCAAACCCTCAGCAGCGCCTGCCGGTCGATCTTGCCAGTGCCGGTCTTCGGCAATTCGTCGAGGAATTTGATCTCGCGCGGATATTTGTAAGGCAACAGCCTTGCCTTCACAAAATCCTGCAGCACTTCTTGTCGTTTCAACTTCGTCGAACGCACGGCTGTTCATGACGACGACGGCCCTCAAGGTCATCCGCCGGTCCGGCAGCTCGGCGGCGAACACCGCGCATTCGCGCACGTCGGGATGTTCGGCAAGGCAAAGCTCGACTTCGAGCGGGTAGACCCATTGGCCGGAGATCTTGACCAGATCGTCGGCTCGGCCGCGGAAGAAATAAAACCCGTCGGCGTCGCGCACGAAAGCGGTCGCCGGTGTAGATCCAGCCCTCTTCGCGAATCGTCTCGGCCGATTTGTCAGGCCGGTTCCAGTACAGCGGCGTGTTGGAATCGCCGCGCACCCACAAGATCCCCTCCTCGTTGTCGCCGACGTCGCGGCCGTCACTGCTTCGCAGGGCGATTTCGTAGCCGGGCACGCGAAGGCCGGCGGCGGTGAGTTTCTTCTTGTCCGGCCGATTGGAGAGATAAATGTGCAGCACTTCCGTGGAGCCCAATCCCTCGACGATCTCAAGACCGGTCAGCGTCTTCCAGCCGTTGAAGACCTCGGCGGAAAGCACCTCGGCGGCGGACAGCGCCATGCGCAACGAGGAAAAATCCCTCGTCCCCGCGCCCTCGGCCTTGGTCAGGGACGTGTAGAGCGTCGGCAGACCGAAGAACACCGAGGGGCGATAGCGCTCGATCGCCTCGAAAATCGCCTCCGGTTTTGGCTGGCCCGGCAGCAGCAGGGTCGTGGCACCGGCCGAGAACGGGAAAGTGATGGAATTGCCGAAGCCGTAGGCGAAGAACATTTTCGGCACCGAAAAGCAGATGTCTTCGGGCAAAAGCTTGAGGACGTTCTGCGCAAAGGCTTGGTCGCTATAGGCCATGTCGTGTTGCAGATGGACGATACCCTTCGGCCTGCCGGTCGAGCCCGACGAATACATCCAGAACGCCATCTCGTTGCGATGGGTGGCGGCTTCGACGAGATCGCCGGCAAACCTTGCCAGCCATTGTTGGGCGACCAAGGTGTTCGGCACGGTGTGTTCGCCACCGGAACCCTTGTGCTCGCCGGCCTCGCCATTGACCACGATCAGCGTGCGCAAGGATGTATCCTTGCAGGCGACGGCGTTGAACCGTGCGCAAAATTCGGCGTCGGCCACGGCAATGGTGGCGCCGGAGTCCGCAAGATAGAACTGCAGGAGGTCGGGCGGCGTCAGCGTATTGATCAAGAGCGGCACAAAGCCGGCACGGACCGCGCCGAAGAATGCCGCCGGATAGGCCGGCGTATCGTCGAGGAACATCAGGACGCGATCGCCGCGCTTCAGATCGAGCGAAAGAAAACCATGGCCCCACCGCGAGGCTTCCGCACAAAGCTCGGAATAGGTGAGCGCGCCCAGCGGACCCGTGAGCGCTAGCCGGTCGCCCCGGCCTTTGCCAAGATTGTCGAACAGGATGCGGCTCGCATTGTAGGTTGACGGAATCGCAAAACCGATCTCGCGTGCGCCGGGGCCGTCGGCGGGGACCTGATCGGCGATCTCGAGCGGTTTGGGCAACGTCATGCGTTGCCCCCGCTTTGTCGCCGTGCCCGCGACGCCTCGTAGCGCGCCATGAAGGCCGGCGACATTGCGCGCAGGCGCGCGTCGTCGATCCGCCCTGAACGGGTGATGTAGCTGTGAGCGAAATCCATCAGGCCGAGCTTCATGCGTTCGGGGAAATGCGCGTACCAGTCGGCGCTGGTCCGCGCCGCCGTCACCAGTTTCTTGACGATTGGTTGACGCTCGTTTTGGTAACGGGCAAGAGCCGTGGCTACATCGTGCTCCGCCTCCAACGCCTTGGCGAGCGCGATCGCATCCTCGATGGCGAGACGCGTACCCGATCCGATCGAGAAATGCGCCGAATGCAAGGCGTCGCCGATCAGCACCATGTTCTTGAACGACCAGTGCTCGTTCCAGATCCAGGGGAAATTTCGCCACACCGACTTGTTCGACACCAGCCGATGGCCCTCGAGAGTGTCGGCGAACACCTGCTCGCAAATGGCTTTGGATTGCTCGATCGTTTTGTCGGCAAACCCGTAAGCCTGCCAGGTCGGCCGGTCGCATTCGACCAGGAACGTGCTCATGCCGGCCGAATAGCGGTAGTGATGGGCGTTGAACGTGCCGAGCGCGGTCTTCACAAAGGTCTGCGACAGCGTCTCGAACCGCTTCGTGGTGCCGTACCAGGCGAACTTGTTGGCGGAATAGGACAGCGAGGCGCCGAAATCGCCTTCGAAGCTGCGGCGCACCAGCGAGTTCAGCCCGTCGGCCGCGACGATCAGATCGTAGCCGCCAAGCTGATCGACGGAGCCGATCTGCATGTCGTAGCGCGGCGCCACCCCGACGGACGTCGCGCGCGCCTGCAATATCCCGAGCAACTCGAGCCGGCCGATCGAGGAAAACCCGACGCCGTCGATCTCGACGCTTTCGCCGCGCAAATTGAGCGCGATGTTCTTCCAACTCTCCATCCTTGGGGTGATGGCATCGACGGTATCGGGATCATCGGCGCGCAGGAATTCCAGCGCTTGCTCGGAGAACACCACGCCGAAGCCCCAGGTGGCGCCGGCGGGGTTCTGTTCGAACAGATCGATGCGGGCGTCCGGGTGCCGCTTCTTCCAGAGATAGCTGAAGTAGAGACCGCCCGGGCCTCCGCCGATGACGGCGATACGCACGATTTTCCTCCGGCAATCGACAGTATACTGTTGATCAAAAGTCTAATTCAGTTGTCGCGAATTGACCATCCCATCCAGAGACTGCAAGCCGCAGGCTTTGCGACATCAGCTTGCGACTGGCCCGATCGCTGGACGCCACCACTCACTGCGCGGCGAACTCGGACAGCACGCTCCTGCATTCCGGAGAGAGCGATCCCGACTGCACCGCGAGGCACTGCATGAGCCGGCCGCCGCCGGGGGCTACGCCTGCGCAAAGCGCGCGCACGTCGACGCTGCATGAGGAGCGCAGCACGAACAGCTCCTCGCGCGGCAGCATCGGCCGCAACACCAGTGGGGGCGCCGCGGGCGCCACGACGGGTGTAGCCGTCGCCGCGGCGGCCGGAGCAGCTCCGCTTGCGGGTGGCGTCATCGCGCCGCCACCTGCGCTCGCGATGGCTTTCTGGCAGCCGGCCGAAACCCTGGACTTGTTCTTCTCCAGGCATTGCAGCGCCGGGGCGCCGCCGGTCGGCACGCCGGCACAGACTTTCGGATAGTCCGAACGGCAGGCGCTGCGAAGCGCGTTGACTTGCGCGCTGCTCGGCTTCTTGGCAGCCGAACTCTCCACCGCCTTCGGCGTTGTCGCCGGTTCGGCCGCAGATTTGGCCGGTGCCGCAGCCGCCGGTTCGGCGGCCGGCTTGGCTGGCGCACCGGCTGGTTCCGTGGCGGCGGGCTCGGCCTTGGCTTCGCCCGGCGTCCCGACCGCGCGCACCGCGGTCTGACAGCTGGATGAGAGCGACGACATGTTCTTTTGCAGACATTGCAGCAACTCCATGCCGCCGGGCGGAACGCTGGCGCAATGGGCCATGTAGTCGGAGCGGCATTGCGATTTGACGGCGGCGCGCTGCGCGTCGGTCGGTGCTTGCGAGGATGCGGGCGATGCGATCGCGAATGTCGCGAAAGCGAGAAATATTGCCGCCCGTTTCGACGTGTCGATCATCTGTATCGGTCCTTGTCGGTTTTGCCGAAAGCCGCCGCTTCCAGCGACATGAGGTTGTGCAAAGACGTCGGTCGTAAAACCAGCGGGCGGCATCATTTTTTCGCTTCCCGCCCGGCCTGCAAGCCAATTTTTTCCATCCTCTCGACGACGGTCGCCGCGCCGTCAAACCTTGATCATTCGCTTGCCGCGGTTTTCGCCGGCGAGCAATCCGATCAACGCCTTCGGCGTGTTCTCAAGGCCGTTGATGATGTCCTCCTGAACCTTCAGCTTGCCGGAAGCGACCCATGATTGCAGGTCGCGCAGCGCTTCATTGCGCCGATCCATGTAGTCCGTCACGATGAAGCCTTGCATGATGAGGCGCTTGACCACGATCAGGCCCGGCACTCCGCGCGGTCCGGTGGCCGACGGCACACCGTCATATTGCGAGATCGCGCCGCAGCAGGCGATGCGCCCGTGGTTGTTCATCTGAGCCAGGCACGCTTCGAGAATCTCGCCGCCGACATTGTCGAAATATACATCGATGCCATTCGGCGCCGCCGCCTTGAGCGCCTTGAATACCGCGCCGTCCTTGTAGTCGACCGCGGCGTCGAAGCCGAGTTCGGACGTCAGCCAATTGCACTTGTCTTTGCCGCCGGCGATGCCAATCACGCGGCAACCCTTGATTGCGGCGATCTGGCCGACGATCGATCCCACCGAGCCTGCCGCGGCCGAGACCACCACGGTCTCACCGGCCTTCGGCTTGCCGACATCGAGCAACCCGAAATAGGCGGTGAGGCCGGCGATACCGTAGACGCTGAGCAAATAAGTCATCGGCTCGATCTTCGGCATCTTTGTCAGGTGCTTGGCTCTTACAACGGCGTAGTCCTGCCAGCCGGTGTCGCCAAATACGATGTCGCCCGGCACAAGCTCCGGCGCCTTGGAAGACACGACTTCGGCGATACCGCCGCCGGCCATCACGGTGTTGGCCTCGACCGCGGCGCGATAGGTCGCCCCGTGCATCCATGCCCGGTTGGCGGCGTCGAGCGAGATATAACGCACGCGCAACAAGGCCTCGCCGTCGCGAGGCTCGGGAATGGCGGCTTCAATCATCTTGAAATGTTGCGGCCCCAGTTTCCCGGCAGGCTTTTCCACCAGCAGGATCTGGTGATTGACACCGTCACTCATGGCCTTCCTCCCGTCGATATGGCTGTTCTTGATGCAGTCGGCGCGCAAGAAACGCGCAACCGCGCACATTGTGCGTTGCATCTGAGGCTAGTCGGCGGGCGCACATTCCACAACGGGAACATTGTGGCAAACGGACCGACGGCTGAAGCGTGTTGCGTCGGCCCCGAAATCTGCCAAACTCGGCGCGGCTTGGAACTTACGGGGGTAAGACGATGTCGAACAGGTTTACGCAGTACATTCTCATCGCGATGGCGCTCGGTATCGTGATGGGGACCCTGGTCTTCAACTACATGCCGGACAGCCGGGCCGATATCGCTTACAGCGTAAACCTGATCGCGATGCTGTTTCTGCGCCTGATCAAGATGATCATCGCGCCGCTGGTGTTCGCGACTTTGGTCGGCGGCATCGCTCACATGGGTACGGGCTCCAAATTGGGGCGGATCTTCGCCAAGACCATGGGTTGGTTCGTCAGCGCATCCTTTATCTCGCTGCTGCTCGGCCTGGTGATGGTCAACCTCCTGCAGCCGGGCGATAATTTTCCGGGCACCCTGCCGGACAAGACGCAATCGACGGGATTGCCGGTGTCGGCATTCTCGATCGAGAAATTCCTGACCCATTTGATTCCGACCTCGATCGCGGACGCGATGGCGCAGAACGAAATCCTGCAGATCGTGGTTTTCGCGGTGTTCTTTTCAGTCGCCCTCGGCGCGATGCCGGAGCGCTCCAAGCAGATGGTCGCGCTGATCGACGACCTCGGCCACATCATGCTGAAGGTGACCGGCTACGTCATGCTGTTCGCGCCGCTGGCGGTGTGGGCGGCGATCATGGCGACGGTATCGAAGAACGGCCTCGGCGTGCTGTGGAAGCTGATCGTCTTCATGGGCGGCTTCTACCTCTCGCTCTTGATCCTGTGGGCCATCCTTGTCGTGGTCGGCTTCCTCGTCATCGGGCCCAGATACTCTCATCTGTTGCGGTTGATCCGCGAACCGC
This sequence comes from uncultured Alphaproteobacteria bacterium, assembly GCA_963741185.1. GTDB lineage: Bacteria > Pseudomonadota > Alphaproteobacteria > Rhizobiales > Xanthobacteraceae > Bradyrhizobium. The sequence goes on from CAVUHE010000026.1 coordinate 128,772, forward strand.
TGATGATCGCGTTCTCGACCGCGAGTTCGGAAGCGGCCTACCCCAAGACGCTCGAGGGTCTCAACCGCTTCGGTGCCTCGTCGCGAATCTCGAGCTTCGTGCTGCCGCTCGGCTATTCGTTCAACCTCGACGGCACGATGATGTACTGCACATTCGCCAGTATCTTTATCGCGCAGACCTACAAGATCGAAATGTCACTCGGCACCCAGCTTGCGATGCTGGCGACGCTGATGATCACCTCGAAGGGCGTGGCGGGCGTCCCCCGCGCCTCGCTGGTGGTGATCGCCTCGACGCTCAGCCAGTTCGGCATTCCAGAGGCGGGACTGTTGATGATCATGGGTATCGACACCTTCCTCGACATGGGCCGCAGCGCCACCAACGTGATCGGCAACTCACTCGCCACCGCCGTGGTGGCAAAATGGGAGGGCGAACTTGCGCCCGAACACGCGCTCGGCCCCGACGACGTCGTGCCGCCGGATATGATCCCCGGCGAAGTTCCCGCGATGGCCGGCCATTGACGGGAGCTTTGCATGCGCCAAACGGTGCGGAGATCGCTTGGGGCTTGCAGCCTGTTGCTGGCAGGGTGCCTGCTGGCCACGGCGGCAGACGCCCAGACCGGCGGCGAGGGGCTTAGCCCGACGCTTGCCGGCATCAAGAGCAGGCATGTCGTGCGTCTCGGCTATCGCGAGAGCTCGCCGCCGTTCTCGTTCCTCGATCAGGCCAATCGGCCGATCGGCTATAGCCTCGAGCTGTGCGAGGCCATTGTCGACGACATCAGCGTCGAAGTCGACGACCCCAATCTCAAGATCGAATACGTCAAAGTCACCTCGGACGACCGCATTCCGGCGGTCGTCCAAGGCAAGATCGACCTCGAATGCGGCTCGACCACCGCCAACGCCGAGCGCGCCAAGCAGGTTTCGTTCTCACCGCTGATGTTTGTGGCCGGTACCAAGCTGATGGTGCCGAAGGACTCAACGATCTCAGTGCCGAAAGACCTGCAGGGCAAGACCATCGTGGTCACCAAGGGCACGACCAACGAACAGGCCATGCATTCGGTCGACAAGAAATTCGCGCTCGGCCTCAAGATAGTGGCGTCGCCGGATCACGAGCAATCCTATCAGATGCTCGTCGACGGCAAGGCGGATGCGTTCGCGACCGACGATATCCTGCTGTACGGCCTGATCGCGCGGCACAAGTCGCAGGACAAGTTTCGCGTGACCGGCGATTATCTGTCCTACGACCCCTACGGCATCATGTTCCGCAAGGGAGAACCGCAACTGGCCGCCGTCGTGGAGCGAACCTTCCGCAAGCTCGGCACCAACCACGATCTGGTTCCGCTCTACAACAAATGGTTCGTCTCGCGCCTGCCGACCGGCGAGAAGCTCAACGTTGCGATCTCGCCGCAGCTTGAGGACGCCTTCAAGGCACTCGACGACAGCGAGGGTGTGAGCAACTGACGTCTTGCCAGCAGAAGGCGGGGTAGGCTCCTCCGCCTGGAGTTCAGGGCTTGATGTGGAGCGTGGATTTGGTCGCGTTGAGCGCGTCGTTGAAGGCCGCCTTGGTTTGACCGGCGAGCGTGGTGGCTTCGTAGGTGGGGCCGGCGGTAAAGCCCGTCTTGGCCCTGATTCCGATGGCGGTTTCCACGTGGTGCAGGGCGCTCGCAAAACTCGCTTTTGTCGAACTCGCGGCCTTGTTGAGATCGTCGGCCTGCCTGGTGATGAAGGCTGCGGCCGAGGATGTCACAGATGGTACGTCGGTCATGCGATGTTCCCTGCTTCGAGGAACCATCGACCGATTATGGTTAATGAGCCGTTAATGGGCGGCGTTCCGCCTGGTTTTCAGAAGAAGACAAGGTCCTTTGCGCGCCTGCCGCGGGCGATGGCGGCGAATTCGATCGCAGTGAAGAGCCCGCCCGCCACATAGATTTTCGCCTTGAGCGAGGCTGCAAGCGTGCGGCTCGCACCGAACGCATCCTCGATCGTCGCGGCAATCTGGACGTTGGCCGACGGATTGATCTTGCGGACCGTGGCAGCGAGCGCCGCCACATCTGCGCCCTTGTGATGGGCGCGGGTGCAGATGATGGTGTCGAAGGACGGCGCGAGCGCGCCTGCGATCTCATCGGCTTTCTTGTCGAAGGAAATGCCGACCACAAGAATCCACGCTTGCGCCCCGTAAGCCTCCTTGAGGCCCGCGAGTGATTGCCGAATGCCGTCCGGCGTATGCCCGACATCGATGACGGTGAGGGGATCTTGATCGATGACTTCAAGGCGGCCGGGCCAGCGTGCACTGCTGAGACCTGATCTCACGGCGGCTTCGATTCGAGCCGAAGTTTCAATGGGCCGCGCGCGTTCCAGCCAAAGCAGGATCAGGGTGATGGCGATGCTCGCATTGTTGAGCTGGAAGGCGCCCAACATGGTCATTTCGAGCGAACGAAATTCGTAATGACCAAATCCAAAATCGAATCGCTGACCCGATGCCGAGACGATTTTGCCGCCGATCCTGACCTCCTCGCCGACAAACCGGCTCGCGACGCGCCGATTGCGATTATATTCGAGGATATGCGGCCTCAGACCCCCGCAATTCTCGCCATAGACGATGGTGCCGTCACAGGCGCAGGCATCGCTCTTGTCGGAGACGATCAGCGCCAGCGAATTGCCGAGCAATTCGACGTGCTCAGAATCGACCGAAGTCACGCCGGTCACGGGGCTGGCGACAAGGCGAACCGGGTCATAGCGGCCGCCGATGCCGGCCTCGAACACCGCGAATTCGCACTCGCTTTCCTGGAAAAAGAGGCAGGCGAGGGCGAACATGGCTTCGAAAGCGCCGAATTGTTCGCCGCTCCGTTTCGAAATCGTGGCGATGACGGTCTCGATCCGCGCGGCAAGCCGCTTCAAATGGCCATCGCCGATCGGCGCACCATCGATCTGAAACCGCTCGTTGATTTCAAACAGATGCGGCGAGGTGAACAATCCCGTCCGTAACCCGTAAGCGCGCGCGATGCTGGCGCAGAAGGCAGCGGTTGAACCCTTGCCATTGGAGCCGGTCACCACGACCGATATGCGCGTGAGCCTGGCACGATCGATGGCAAGGCGCTCGAGCAGTTCCGCCATCCGCGCGAGACAAACCCCATCGCCATATTTGGGGAGATCAAACATCCAACAAGCCCATGGCCGAAAACGTGTGGCGCCAGATCTTCAGGATCAGGTCACCGCGGCCGGCGTCTTCCAAGAACCGGATCGATGGATTGGAATTCACTTCGATCACCCGAACTGCGTCCGCATTGCCGCCGACATCCGTAAACAGGTCGACGGCGGCGACACGCAGGCCGAGTGCGCGGGCGGCTTTCCGCGCCATCGTCAATGCGGTCTCGGAGCGAGGGCCCTCGAAGATCATGGTTCCCCCGGCGCTGAAATTCATCCGCCCGGGGACCTTCCACCGCTCGCCTGCGGCCAACACGACGTCGAGCGAAGCTTCATCGATCGCCGCCATGGCGGTCGGCGAAAGCCCACGCGCTTGCAGAGAGGCATTTTGCGCAACCAGGAGTTCGCGCGTGGTTCGCACACCGTCGCCTGACAAGGAGGGCGGCAACTTTCTGGTGCAATAAATGATCTCGCCGTCGAGCAGGAAGATCCGGTATTCGTCGCCGGTCACGATCGGCTGGATCAATACCGAATCGTAGTGGCGTGAAACCTCTTGCAGATATCGATCGAGCGCGGCTTCGCCATGAAGGCTTTGCGCAAAATCGCCGCGCGATCCCGATAGCGGTTTGGCGAAGGCGGCATTGTTCAGTGCTCCGAAGTAAGCGAACGCGTCGTCTCGCTCGTGTCCAGCCGGGCGGTGCGCGCGATGCCGCTCGCTCAGGAAGAAATAATCGCCGCCGAGCGTAGCGACGCCGGCATGGTCGAGAATCCGATTGGCGAAATACTTGTCCGATGCAAGCGTTGCCGCGGTGGAATCATTTTGCGGATACCAAGAACATCGTCCGGCGCCAAAATGAACATTCCTGGTCCTTGACGTCACGTTGAGGACGAGTCCGGTCCCACCGTCGATGTCTTCAAACCCAAGCCCGAATTCGGCGCAGGCAAATGCCGCATAGACCGCCTGGTCCGGATAAAAGGCGGGCTTTCCCGCTCGAAATTTCCGCACGTCTTTCATGCATAATCCAGCGGTCTGGCATTCCCATTTTTTGATGTTTTATCTCTAACGAATTTCCTCGCCCGCGTGCGGCAATTAACTGCTGGTTGGATGCGAATTTCAGCAAGTTAATTGCGTGCAACGGCCCCTCTGGAGAAGGTTTGTAGCAGGCCCTTTGCTGGGCGAATGGGCCGGCAATTTTGCTGTTCCGACCGCGCATCCGCCCTTGTTGACTATCTCCGATATTGAGTTAGGTGAAGCACAATTCCTCAATCGTTGCGGGGGTTTTTGTCCTTTCGGGGCAGTTAACCCGGTCGTCCTATCGCAAGAAAAATCGGAAATAAAAAACTCATGAGCGCGTTTTATCGAGAGAAAGTCCTTTCCGTCCGCCACTGGACCGACACGCTTTTCAGCTTTACCGCCACCCGCGACACCGGCTTCCGATTCCAGAACGGGCAATTCGCGATGATTGGGCTTGAGGTCGACGGCCGGCCCTTGCTGCGGGCCTACTCGATGGCGAGTGCCAATCATGAAGAGGCGCTTGAATTTTTCTCGATCAAGGTTGCCGACGGGCCGCTGACATCCCGACTGCAAAAGATCAAGGAAGGCGACGTCATCCTCGTCGGTCGCAAGGCAACGGGTACACTGGTTGCCGACAATCTGATCCCGGGCAGGCGTTTGCTGCTGCTGTCGACCGGCACCGGGCTTGCCCCGTTCGCAAGCTTGATCAAGGACCCGGACGTGTACGACAGATTCGAGAGCATTGTCCTCGTGCATGGCTGTCGTCAGGTCTCCGAACTCGCCTATGGCGAAGAGCTGGTGGCGAAGCTGCGGGACGACGAATTGTTCGGGCCGCTGCTCGCCGACAAGCTCGTCTACTATCCGACCGTGACCCGCGAACCATTCCGAAACCGCGGACGCATCACCGATCTCATCACCTCCGAACAATTGTTCAATGATATCGGCCAGCCCCCGCTGGATATCGCCGATGACCGGATCATGATGTGCGGTAGCCCGGCCATGCTGGAAGAATTGCGCCAGATGTTCGAGGCCCGGGGCTTTGTGGAAGGGAGCCACAGCGAGCCCGGTCATTTCGTGATCGAGAAGGCGTTCGTGGAACGCTGAGGGTTGTCATACCGGGGCGCGACCGCTCCGGAGTGTCGTATGATCAGCGCGTGGCCGTCGCTCAGTCGACGATGAACAGTTTGGCTCCGGTTTTCGTCGAAGACCGGTGCGCGGCGTCGCCGAAATCAGACACCTGGTAGCTCATGCCCGGCAGAAGCCTAAAGGTGCGGCCGTCGCGCAGTTCGGTTTCGAGTTCTCCTTCCAGCACGTAGAGCACGTGGCCCCGGTCGCACCAGTGGTCGGCGAGATAGCCCGGCGTGTACTCGACCATGCGGACACGCAATTCGCCGATATTCAAGGTGCGCCAGAACGCCTGGCCGGTTTCGCCCGGATGCGTCGTGGCAGCAACCTCGCTCCAGTTGGTGACGGTAAAGGGCAGCGCTGGAATTTTCATCTCGGTCAAGTCCTGTGGCCTGGTCCTGCGGCTTGGCGGCCGCCATGGTCTAGCAATTTGCGCGCGAATGTCACGCGCCCGCCGGGAGATTGGCGTTCGCTCTCCGCGTCGCTCGCACAATCACTGTTGATGATGCGGCCCGATTGCCGTTTGATATAAAGACCTTTTGAACGCCGCGCGAGTTTTCGTCGACGCGTCGATGTCGGGAGAGAACGAGCCCTTGTCTCTATCCACCCAGGAAGGTCCGGCGAAAACGGCCTTCGTCTTCGCGGGCGGAGGCAGCTTCGGCGCCATTCAAGTGGGCATGATGCATGCGCTCGCTGCCCACGGCGTTTCCGCCGATATGGTGGTGGGCTCGAGTGTCGGCGCCATTAACGGCGCCTACTATGCCGGCGATCCGACCTTGAAGGGCGTCTTGCAACTGGAAGCGATCTGGCGCGGATTGCGCCGCCGCGACGTTTTCCCGGTCACCTGGCACACCATGCTCGGCTTCATCTGGCGCCGGGATTTCCTGATCCCGCATGACGGCATTCAACAGCTGATCGACGATCATCTGCCCTATCGCAACCTGCAGGATGCCCGGCTCCCGGTTCACATCGTCGCCACCGATATTGTCTCCGGCGACAGCGTCGTGCTTTCGGAAGGGCCCGCCGCTCAGGCGATCATCGCCTCGACCGCGATCCCCGGGGCTTTCGCGCCGGTCCGCTACAAGGAACTCTATCTCGCCGATGGCGCCATCTCCTCCAACACGCCGATCAAGGTCGCGGTAGCGAAAGGCGCGCGGCGCCTGATCATTTTGCCGACGGGCTACGCCTGTGCGGCGACGACGCCGCCGGTCGGCGCGGTCGCCAACGCGCTACATGCGCTGACGCTCCTGATCGCGCGGCAATTGGTGAGCGAGCTGGAAGATCTTGCTCCCGACATCGAATATTTCGTGGTTCCGCCTCTGTGTCCATTGGTGGGATCGCCTTACGACTTTTCGCGATCCGCCGATCATATCGAGCGCGCGATCAAGAGCACCGAGGCGTGGCTCGCGCAGCGTGGCCTTGAGAAGAAAGGTATTCCCGGCGAGATGCGTCCGCATCATCACTGAACGAATTGCCCGTCCGCTTTTGCCCGCCGCGCGCTAAGAGTAGAAGGAACGAAGGAATAGAGAGATGGGAGTTCCAGTCTCAGGTGCGAGACCACTGAGCGTCCTTCCACGCGTCGAGGAGGAACTATGGGCAAGTCACGTTGCACTGCGAAAAGGGGCGCATAAGGGCGATGTACCCGGCCACGAGGCCGATTGATAATCCGCCGGGTGATTCGGTAGCCTCACGGCATTTCAGGTGTCATATCCGTGACCTCTACCGCCGATATCGTGTACAGGTGGTTCGGATCGTTGAGTTAGGCTTAGACAATAAAGAACAACACGACGGAATCTGCCTGAGGGGTCCCATGGAAACGTTGATGCTCCCGTTCTCACCGCGCTTCATCGTTCTCACGATCTGCGCCGTGGTGACGGCGTTGCTTTTTGGTATCGGAATCGTCGATCACAAGGTGTTCGACCTGGTTCTGATTCCGCTCGTTGTGTTCGGCGCGCTTACCTTGCTCGGCATTCGCGATCTCACTCAAAAGAGCCACGCGGTCCTGCGCAACTACCCGATCTCGGCGCATCTGCGTTTTCTGCTCGAGGAGATCAGGCCCGAGATGCGGCAGTATTTCTTCGAGAGCGAGAAGGACGGCATGCCGTTTTCCCGTGACACCCGCGCGGTGATCTATCAGCGGGCGAAGATGGTACTCGACAAGCGGCCCTTCGGGACCCAGGAAGACGTTTACCGCGAAGGCTATGAATGGATTCACCACTCGGTGGCGCCGAAGGTCCGCGCCGAAGAGAAGTTCCGCATCACCATCGGCGGCCCGGATTGCACGAAGCCGTATTCGGCATCGGTGTTCAACATCTCGGCCATGAGCTTTGGCGCGCTCAGTCCGAACGCGGTGCGCGCGCTCAATGCGGGCGCGAAGAAGGGCGGTTTTGCGCATGACACCGGCGAGGGCGGCGTCAGCCCCTATCATCGCGAAATGGGCGGCGACATCATCTGGGAAGTCGGCTCCGGCTATTTCGGCTGCCGCAACCGCGACGGCAGCTTCAATCCCGACGAGTTCGCGCGCGTCGCGTCCGACGACCAGATCAAAATGGTCGAACTCAAGATCAGCCAGGGAGCCAAGCCCGGTCACGGCGGCGTATTGCCGGCGGCCAAGGTATCGGAGGAAATTTCGAAGATCAGAGGCGTTTCGATGGGCGAGGACTGTATCTCGCCGGCCTATCACCGGGCATTTTCAACGCCGCTCGAGATGATGACCTTTATCGGCGAGATGCGGCGCCTGTCGGGTGGCAAGCCGGCTGGGTTCAAGCTCTGCATCGGCCATCCCTGGGAGTTCCTGGCGATCTGCAAGGCGATGCTCCAGACCGGGATCTATCCCGATTTCATCGTGGTCGACGGCAACGAAGGCGGCACGGGTGCCGCACCGCTCGAATTCATGGACCACATGGGCATGCCGATGCGCGAGGGCGTCAATTTCGTCCACAATGCCCTGGTCGGCATCAATGCCCGCGACCGCATCCGCATCGGCGCTTCCGGAAAAATCGCGACCGCCTTTGATATGGCGCGGGCGATGGCGATCGGCGCCGACTGGTGCAATTCGGCGCGCGGTTTCATGTTCGCGCTGGGCTGCATCCAGTCGCTGAGCTGCCATACCGACCGGTGTCCGACCGGCGTGACGACGCAGGATCCTTCGCGCAATCGCGCGCTGGTGGTGCCGCACAAGACCGAGCGGGTTTACAACTATCACCACGCCACGCTGCACGCTTTGGCGGAGCTTCTCGCCGCCGCGGGTCTGGAGCACCCGCGGGATTTGCGACCGATCCATTTTTCACAGCGCTCGTCCACGACCGAGGTACAGACATTCGCGAGACTTTATCCGTCGCTTCGCCCGGGTGAACTGATCGACGGTACCAGCGATTCACGCTTCCGCCAGGCCTGGGCGATGGCACAGGCCGAGAGCTTCGCGCCGGCGGGGTAGATCGGGTTCTGCCGCCGCCAAACGGGAAACTCGCGCCGATAATCTCCGGATTCCGGTTTCGATGCCTTGCGTCGTCCCGGAGTGACGCCGGAGACTGCTAATGCGGGTTTTCCAGGCTGAAGGTTTCCGACTGCTCGTCGTAGGCGAACAATTCGGCATAGCGCGCCCATGACACGATGGTCTTGAGCGTTTCGTCGGCCTTATCCTCACTCATGTAGTCTTCGAGTTCGTTGCGAAAGCGCGCGGCGGGTGCGGCATGCGATGGCCGCTCGTCGAGTACGCGGCGGATCAGGCCCATCACCGGCACATAGTTCATGAGGTGTTCGGCGAACAGCTTCTTGCGCGCATCGGTTGCGAGATTGGCGAAGCGCTTGCCGGCATCGGTCAGCATGAGATCGCCTTCGCTTAATTGCGCGAACCTCAGGAGTTGCAGCGACTCGCCAAGATGAAAGATTTCGTCGGCTTCGAGTTGCAGGTGACCGGCGAGTACCGGCAGGTCGGCATGCCCGTCATACGGCGGTCCCGCCAGAGTCTCGATCAGACCGGAAAGCACGTTGGAGGAGACATGTTGCAGGATCATGCCGACGCCGGTGCCCTGGATTCCCTCGATCGCGGGCGTTCTGGTTTCCGCGCGCTGCGTCATGCGCGCATAGATGCTGTCGACGAGCTGCCGGAAGGTCGGGTCAAGACGATTGCGCGGATGCGGCAGATCGACCTTGATCTCGGCGGCGACGCGGCCAGGATTGGACGAGAACACCAGAATGCGGTCGCACATCAGCACCGCTTCCTCGATGTTGTGCGTCACCATCAGCACCGATTTGATCGGCAGCCGGCCTTCGACCCACAGATCGATCAGGTCGGTGCGCAAGGTCTCGGCGGTCAGTACGTCGAGCGCGGAAAACGGTTCGTCCATCAGAAGCAGATCCGGATGCACGACCAGCGCGCGGGCAAATCCGACGCGCTGACGCATGCCGCCGGACAATTCCTTGGGGTAGGCGGACTCAAATCCGTCAAGACCGATCAGGTCGATCGCGGCCAGCGCCCGCGTGCGGCGCTCGGTACTCTCGACGCCCAGCGCCTCCAGTCCCAACTCGACGTTCTGCAGAACCGTCAGCCACGGAAACAGCGCGAAGGATTGAAACACCATGGAGACGCCGTTCGGCGGTCCCACGATCGTCTCGCCGCGGCACTTGGCATCGCCCGAGGATGGCGCGATCAGGCCGGCGATGATGCGCAACAGCGTGGATTTGCCCGATCCGGACCGGCCGAGCAGACCGACGATTTGGCCGGAATGGATTGTCAGGTCGACCTTTTCGAGGACCAAAAGTTCCTCGCCGCTGCCTTTCGGAAACGACCTGCAGACGCCGCGGATGTCGAGCAGGTTGGTATCTTTGGCAATATCCAGCATGCGTTATCCTCAGTACATGATCCGCAAAAAGTGGGAACCGGTCTTTCGAAAAGATCATGCTTGAACAAGAGACGATGGTCACCCGAGACGAAGACGTCGCTCGCCGAAGGCGTAGAGCGGCCGCCAGAGCAGCCGGTTGAATAGCGTTACCAGAATGCACATCACGGTGATTCCGAGCACGACGCGCGGGAAATCGCCGGCTTCCGTCGCATTGGCTATATAGGAGCCGAGCCCGATGGCCGTCAGGTGGGTGTCGCCCCAGCTTGCAACTTCCGCAACGATGGAAGCGTTCCACGATCCTCCGGACGCGGTAATGGCGCCGGTGACGTAATAGGGGAAAATGCCCGGCAGGATGACCTTGATCCACCAGCGCCATCCCTTGAGATGGAAGCTGCCGGCGGCCTCGCGCAGATCGGTGGGGAACGCACTGGCACCGGCGATGACGTTGAACAGGATGTACCACTGGGTTCCCAGGATCATCAGCGGGCTGAGCCAGATGTTGGGGTCAAGACTGTAGCGCACGATGATGACCACGAACACCGGGAATGCGAGGTTCGCGGGGAAGGCGGCGAGAAATTGCGCGAGCGGCTGGATGCGTTCGGCCAGTTTCGGCCGGAGTCCGATCCAGACGCCGATGGGCACCCATATCAGGGTTGCCAGCGCAATCAGCACGATGACGCGCGCCAGCGTGATGAGGCCATGTCCCAGAGCAACGAACACGTCCGACAGACCGAGCGTGGCCGCCATGAATTGATAGGCCCTCCAACCACTATAGCCGGTGGTTGCGATGATGAGGGCGAGCCAGATCGCATCGACCAGACGCGACGGCGGACCTGGCCTCACCGGTATCCTCAGACTGCCGAGGATCGACAGATGCAGATTCGAAACAGTCTTGTTCATGGCGGCGAACGGATAGGTCAGCGCCCGCAAGGCCCGCGTCCGGCGGAACAGGTCGAGCATCCAGGACGTCGGGGCGTCGGCTGAAGCCGTTTGCTCGAACCGGAACTTGTCCGCCCAGGCCACCACCGGACGAAACAGCAATTGATCATAGGCGATGATCACCAGCAGCATGGTCAGGATGGCATAGCCGATCGCCGGCAGATTCTGCTTCTGAATTGCAAGCGCGACGTAGGAGCCGATGCCGGGTAAGGTCACCGTGGTGTTGCCGACGGTGATTGCCTCCGACGCCACCACGAAGAACCAGCCGCCGGACATCGACATCATCGTGTTCCAGATCAATCCCGGCATCGCGAACGGCACGTCAAGCCGCCAGAACCGTTGCCATCCGCTGAGGTGAAAGCTCTGCGAGGCTTCGTCCAGATCCTTCGGCACGTTGCGGATCGACTGGTACATGCTGAAGGTCATGTTCCAGGCCTGGCTCGTGAAGATCGCGAACACGCAGGCCAACTCGGCGCCGAACACCTGGCCGGGGAAGAGGTTGAGGAAGAAGACCACGGTGAAGGTGAGAAAGCCGAGGATCGGCACCGATTGCAGAATATCGAGCAGCGGGATCAGCACGATCTCGGCGCGTCGGCTCTTGGCGGCCAGAGTGGCGTAGATAAAGGTGAAAATGATCGAGCAGACGATGGCGAGCAGCATCCGCATCGTCGTCCGCAACGCATAGAACGGCAGGTGGCTCGGGTCGAGCGACACCGGCGAAGCGTCAAGCGCGGACAGGGGCAGGGTGGTCTGTTCGCCACCGTAGACGATCAGCACCATCGCGCCGATGACGAGAACAAGCGCAACGGCGTCCCATACGTTCGGCCGCAACGCCTGTCCCAGTCTCGGCGTCAGAATATCGTCAAGCGTCATGCGTGTCGCCTTGGTCAGAATTCGCCGTGCAGGCGTCCTGAAAAGACCGAGACCGGTCCTCGGTCGGCGTTATAGGCGGGATTTGTGATGAGCTGATAATCGGCGGTGAGCGTGAGCTGCTTGTTGAGCGCGAACGCGTAATATGTCTCGAAAACGCGTTCCCGCTGATAGTTGAGCTGGCCGTCCCCGATCAGGACGCCCAGTCCGCCGGCCGCGATGAAGTCGCGATGGTCCATGCGACAGGCCATTGATCGCGCCGCCGATCCCGATCACGTCGTCGGGCCGGCCCCATTTCGTGCCTTTGATCGACGCGCCGAGCGAGAGGCTGGAGTCGATATCGGTGAAGCGCCATGATTTCGTTCTTGCCGTCGTTCCAGCTCCAGCGGCCGAACAACCCGATGTCGCTGTTCAACGCCTGTTCGAGGCTGATGACGTAGCCGTATATGATGCGACCCGTCGGGTCTGGGCGATATCCAGATTAAGCGCCGGAGGGGTCAGCGTTTCGCAGAAGCTGCCGGAAAAGACGCTGTTGAGCCATGCGATGGTCCGCAACTTGCCGGGCTGGGACAACACGAGTCGCGGGTTTCGAGTTCACCGACGTACTCGCAACGCTGAAACCTTGGGTCGAAATTAGTCGAACGGGTTCGACACCGCCCGCGGGCGTCACGAAGATCAATAACCCGCTCGCAAGCGCCCATCGCTGTTGTATTGAGCTCGGCGGTCGCGCCATAGGCCAGACCGCCTTCGTCGGCGGCATAGTCGAACGCGCCCGGCACCCACATCGACCAGTTCAGGAAGTGCCTTGCGGGTATCCTTGGCATAGGAATTGCCATCGAATACATCGAGCACGCGAAGTGGCCAAGGCTGAAGCGTCAGTCGCGAGACGTCGACTTCGTCGGCGAGCTGACCTGGCCCACTCGCGAATTCTTTCTGCTCGCCGCCGAAACCAAAGGTCTGACGCAGGAAGAGGACGCGCGTATTAGTGCGTATAGGGAAAGTTCGAGCTTCTGCGCCTCGCCGTTGGTGAAACCGCCGAGCCCGACCGTATTATTGAAGCCAAATCCCTGCAGAATCTCGGGATTGTAATAGACCTCGCCGCCGTCCCAAAGCCGGACTTCGGTAGAGGCTGATGCTCCAAGTCTCCTGCAGTTGCGGCGCGGGCGTCAGACTGTTCTGACCGGAATAGGGCGCACGGAACGATGGATATCCTTGCGGCAAAAACGTGGTCTGGCCGTGAAGCTCCCAGCGATCAGATTCGGTATCGGTGAGCGATGACTTCGGCGTGAAACCAGGCGAACCCGGGCCAGTCGACCTTGCGGTTGAGGCCAACGCTGAGGGACTGAAATCGAGCGTGGCGGCGGACTGCGCGCCAGACGGAAACACGGCGTCGGTTTTTCCGAACTGGCTGTAGAGATATTCACGCGTGACACTCCAGTGGGGCGCGAAGGCGTATTCGACGCCGGCCCCGGCAACCCAGCCAAGCGCTGGTGATTTGCGTTTTCGTCGTTACCGATGACAGGCGTGCTCAGGGCCTGCGTCGCCGGCCCATGCGAGCCCACCGGTTCAGTAGAGTCAGCCAGTGACCAGTGGTGTAACCAAGACGACCCCGCGCGTCGCGACATAGTCTCGCTAAGGTGCCGGCGCCGACTGTGGCGTTGCCAGCGGGAGACAACCGATGTGAGGTGAGCGAATTGGGGAAGGGAAATATCGACTTCGATCCCCAGCAGGATCCCGGATCGAAGCTGGTAAGTTATAGCCGGCCTGCACGCCGCCCGACAGCGCCGCTCGGTGAAGGTGTTGGGTGATCGATAGAGCCGGGAACCGCGACCGGCGCGCCGCCGTCAAACTGGTCCAGCGTCGTTCGAGGAGCCGCCACTGAAACCGACATGCCCACCGACATAGAACCCGGTCCAGTTATAAACGGCGTTGGCGACGGGGGCCTTAAGCGGCAGATCCGCCGCGTGTGCCGCACCTCCAGCCGCGAGCAGGCCCAGTCCAATGCCGACCAGGATAAATCCCTCGGACCGGCAACGGCGGTTCGACACGCGGGATTTCTGCAGCGCTGGCATTCCGGAGGTCTCTTTCGTCATTACTGCAATGATGCGGGGAACGTGTCGCCCTTGGTGGCTCCCTCGGCAAATGACGACATCAGAGAGTGGCTTCACCTTTCCCAGTATTGCAAGCCATGCCTATTTGGAAGCAAGAATAGGTCCAATGTGACCAGATGACATGATCCAGTGACGCGCATGCAACACAATGTCAGGCATCTGGCGAACGGGCGCGCTGAACCTCAACTGTCACGTGCGACAGGTCGGCGAATTTCGCCAACCTTTGCCGATAGTGGGCCGGCTCGCGTGCCGCGGACGTGGCGACCGAGACGATGGCGCCGAGATGGCCGGGCCCAAGCCGCCAAAGGTGCAAATCGGTGACCCGGTCGCCCTCGCTTTCGATCGCGAAGCGGACCTTCTCCGCCATGCGCGGATCGGGGTTGCGATCGAGCAGGATGGCCCCGGTGTCACGCAGCAACCCGACCGACCAGTTGGCGATGACGAGCGCGCCAATCAGGCCGGCAAGCGGGTCCATCCAGAGCCAGCCGAACGTGCGCGCCAGCAGCAATCCGGCAATGACCAGCACCGAAACGGCGGCGTCCGCCATGACATGAACGACGGCGGCGCGCATGTTGTTGTCGCGGTGGTGCGCGCCGTGGCCGTGCTCGTGTTCGTGCTCTTCGAATTCCAGTTCGCGCATATCGGTCTCGCCAGCCTGCGTCAGTCGAACCTGGGCGAGGAAAGCGTGCGGTTCGGCAATCTCGTCGCGAGATTCCAGATATCCGGCCCTCGCTTCGAACGAGAATTGCTGCCGGCTGCCATCCGGCCGGATGGTTTCGATGGCGAGATCGGAAGCCAGCGGCAAAGCGCCGATACCTGCCGTGATCCGAAAACGCGGCGGCACGCCGTCCTCAAAGACTTCGAGGTCGAGCGTGCTGCGGCCCAGTTCAATCCGCCGGGGCTGATCGCCGTGGTCATGGTCGTGGCTACGGGCGTGCCCATGCGAATGACCATGGCCATGGTCGTGACGATGTCCGCCCGACAATAGCCAGGCGCTGGCGACGTTGACCGCAAGACCCAGCACGGCAATCGGGATCGCCTCGTTGAAGGCGATCGGAACCGGGTCGAGGAAGCGCGATACCGCCTCATAGCCGATCAGGAGCGCGATCATTGCCAGCACGATGGCGCTGGAATATCCCGCCAGATCGCCGAACTTGCCGGTGCCGAAGGTGAAACTGCGGTCGCCGGCATATTTTCGGGCATAGGTATAGGCAAGCGCGGCGAGCAAGAGCGCGCCAGCATGCGTCGACATGTGCAAGCCGTCGGCGATCAACGCCAGCGAGCCGAACAGGGCGCCGCCGATGATTTCGGTGATCATCATGATGGTGCAGAGGACGATCACCGCCCAGGTCCGGCGCTCGGCGCGGTCATGATCCTTGCCAAGAAAAACGTGGTCGTGCGGCGGTATCTGAAAGACCGAGCCGGTGTCCGTCATGATCCCCTCACTTCAGGTAGGTATGCACCACATCGATCAATTGATCGGCCGCGTCAGCATTGAGTGCGCCCGGATTTTTCTCGGGGTCCACGAGATGGGTGCGGATATGGTTCTCGACCACTTCGGCCATCAGGCCCGCGACGCTGCCGCGAATGCCGGCGATCATATGCATGATGCGCTCGCATTCCACTTCGTCAGTCAACGCACGCTCGATCGCCTCGACCTGGCCGCGGATGCGACTGACGCGGGCGAGCAGCTTCTTTTTCTCTTTGATTGTATGTGCCACGATTGACTTATCATAGGGTACCCCCCTACGCTATGTCAACGTAAAGAACGCAAGACCACCGTCCCTGATCTGAACTTTCACGTCGCGGCCGCGCGGCCGCGATGGCGTTTGGATTCAACAGGCGTGGTCTTGTTATGCCCAGATATCGGCGGTCGGGGGGCTCTCCATCCGAGGGAGAGCTTGCTCGACTCTTTCGGAAAATGCCTCAAACACGTCTTGCGACCCGCTGGCGTGCCGCCGCCTGTTCAGGCGCGCTGGCCGTCGCTGGCGCCATACTGCTCGCCTCACAAGCCGCCCAAGCCCACGGCATTGCCGGCAACCGGCTTTTTCCTGGCACGCTCACCTTCGACGATCCCGCCGTCGCCGACGAAGCGATCGTTCCAAACTTTTCGTATTGGAACCATCCGGACGGCGGTGGCAACGTCACCGACAATCGCATCAACTACGCCTTCTCGCGCCTTCTCACGCCCACGGTTGGAGTCGTGGTCGACAACAGCTGGATCGCGCGGAACTGGGGCGTGACCCAACGCTTCGGGTTCGACGTCATCAATGTCGGGCTCAAATGGGAGGTCTATCGAAACAATTCGCATGAGGCCTTGATTGCCGCGAGCCTCTTGTGGGGCATCGGAAACTCCGGTGCAACGGGCGTCGGCGCCAGCGCGTCCAACAAGATCAAGCCGGGATTGACCTTTGGCAAAGGTTTCGGCGATTTGCCGGACAGCCTGTCATGGCTGAGGCCGTTTGGCGTAACGGGCGCGATTGTCCTTGAGCATCCGACCGGAAGCGTCTCGACCAATCTCGGCTTCGATCCGCTCACAGGCCAGCTCGGCCCGATGCTGACCCGCAGTGTCGACATCCTGCATTGGGGATTCGCGATCGAATTCTCGACGCTCTATCTGACCAGCCGGTTCACCGGCCGCGCGCCCAAGGAAGAACCGCTCAATCAGTTCGTGCCGCTTGTCGAGTTCGCATTTGATAGTTCATCGGGAACAAAGTCGATCGCCACGATGAATCCCGGTCTTTCCTACGTGGCGGTCGGCTGGCAGGTGGCCGTCGAAGCGATCGTACCGCTCAATAACGCCTCGGGACATGGGGTGGGCGGAAGAACCCAATTGCTTCTGTTCCTCGATGATCTGGCTCCTGCCCTGTTCGGGAAGCCGCTGTTGAGCCGTTGATCGGCAATTTTCGCGGCCGTGTTGGCTCCTCATCATTGTCGGGATTGTTTGGCACCAAATAGATGACCCGCCCGGGGGGATGACCGGGCGGGTCGGGTGCGACACGGGGTGGATGAGGCGCCCGTGCCGGACGCAGGATCCACGATCAAAACGTTTCGAGCAAAATCGCGCAGTTGAGGCGGCGCAGGTTTTACTCGGCCGCATCAATAGCAAGTGCGAACGGTGCCGATATAATTTCCGTAAGCGTCGAACTGGCGAACCGAGCCGCAGCGGCGATAGCCGTTGTAATAGTAGCCATCGTTGGCGGCGATGGCGCTGCCGACGATCGCGGCGCCGACGATGCCGGCTCCGATGCCCCAGCCCAAACCAAATGGCTTGGCTTCGGCCTGGGTGGTGGTGGACGCGAGGCTGCCCGTGACGGCGAGCGCAGCAAGGGCGAGAGCGGCAATCTTCGTTTTGATCGACATAAGAAACTCCATCCGGTTTGAGGCGGCCCGTTGTGGTCCGCATAGCCGTTGGACGGAGCGTCTTGAAAACCGGTTCGAAGGGGACCGATTAAATCCCCGTAAGGCTAATTCGTTATGATTTACCGTTGGTTAGCGCGGCAGCCGTCAAATCATCGGGGAATTTCCGAGCTTTTTCAGGTCGAACTTTTCGACGTCCGCTAGGAGCTCGCAGAACGCGCGCGCGCCCTGGTCGATCAGGCGTTCGCCTTTCTCAGCAGACCCCTGAGTTGCGTCCCCGGCTGCGCCGCTTGGGTGAAGATCCTGGGCCTGCCAGGCGAACGGCGCCGGGCGTTGCGTGGAGAGCCAGCGATAATCCTTCGCCATCGCGAGCCCTACGGGACGAAAATCGGCGATCGCCTCACGGCGAACCTGTTCACCAAATCGCGCCAGAATGATCGATGTCTCGGCCGCGCCGCCGTGAATGCCGTGGCTCACTTCTTCGGCGGAGAATATCTTCTCCGGGCCACTCAGACGCGACCAGCTCGTGGTGACGACGAGCAGTCCATGTTGCGCGCGCAGATCCTGCGCGACAAGGCTCATCGCGGCGCTGTTGCCGCCGTGGCTCGTGACCATGATCAGCTTCTTGACACCGGCGCGTGCGACGCTTTCGCCGATTGCCAGCCAGGTCTTCAGCGCCACCTCGGTCGGCAGCGTCAGTGTGCCCGGATAGTCGATGTGCTCGGTGGAAATCCCGATCGGTTGAAGCGGCAGGAACGTCACAGGGGCGGTGTCGGCGATCAGCTCGCGCACGCGTGCCAGATAGGCCTGCGCAATCATGACGTCGGTGCCGACCGGCAAATGCGGCCCGTGCTGCTCGGTGGCCGCCAGTGGCAGCACCGCAATCCATCGCTCACGTCCGGCGCCGGCCAAATCGGGCCAGTGGATCGCGGTCCAGTCACGGGGCGGGGTGGTTGCAGTCATCGAGCGAAATTTTTCACTAGGCGGATTTGCAAGATAGTTTGTATTGGTTACGAGGACGCCGTCAGCGTCCGGTCATGCCTCCCATCATGGGCTAAAACGACCTACGGAGTCCAACATGAACCCGGCCCTTTTGCCGCGAGCGTTAACGGCCCTTCTGGCGGCCATTATCGTGGCCTCATCGCCCGGACATGCACAGACCGCGCTCGACAAGGTCTCGTTCGGGACCAATTGGGTCGCCGAAGCCGAGCATGGCGGATTTTTCCAGGCCGTGGCCGATGGCACCTATGCGAAATACGGTCTCGACGTCACGATCGTGCCGGGCGGTCCCAATGACAATAATCGCATGCTCCTGATCGCCGGGAAGCTCGATTTCTTCATGGCCGCGAACACGCTGATGTCGTTCGATGCGGTTGCCAATAATGTGCCCGTGGTCACGGTCGCCGCGATCTTCCAGAAGGATCCGCAGGTTCTGCTGACACATCCAGAGACGAAGATCACCAAGCTCGAGGACCTCAAGCCGCTGACGCTGTTCGTCTCGAAGGAAGGCATTTCAAGCTACTTTCAATGGCTGAAATCCGAGTATGGCTTCGGCGAGGACAAGGTGAGGCCGTACACGTTCAACCCGCAGCCGTTTCTTGCCAACAAGCAAAGCGCGATGCAGGGCTACGTCACCTCGGAGCCGTATGCGATCGAGAAGAATGCCGGCTTCAAGCCGGGGGTTATCCTTTTGGCCGATTACGGCTTCAACACCTACTCGACCTTGATCGAGACGCGTCGCGATCTGATCGACAGGAAGCCGGACCTGGTCCAGCGCTTCGTCAATGCCTCGCTCGTCGGCTGGTACAACTATCTCTATGGCGACAACACGGCCGCCAACGCGACGATCAGGAAGCTCAATCCGGAGATGACCGACGAGTTGATCGCTTACTCCATCGCCAGGATGAAGGAATATGGAATTGTCGATTCCGGCGATGCGCTGCGCGATGGCATCGGCGCCATGACCGACGCTCGGATGGCAAGCTTCTTCGAAAAGATGGTGCGTGCCCATGTCGTCCGCTCCGACATCGACTATCGCAAGGCCTACACGCTTCGCTTTGTGAACAAGGGCGTCGGCCTGGACCTCCGGCCAAAGAACTAGGGCAGGCAAGATGGCCGGGCCCGCAGTCTTTTCTGAAATGGGGTCCGATCCCTCGGATCTTGCGGTCAGCCTGCGCGATGTCACCAAGGTCTACGACAACGGCGTGGTCGCGTTGGGGCCGTTGGATCTTGACGTGCGCAAGGGCGAGTTCGTCTCGCTGCTTGGGCCGTCCGGCTGTGGCAAGTCGACGGCGCTTCGCCTGATCGCCGGTCTGAACGCACCGACATCCGGCACGGTTCGCGTGACCCGGCCGGCTGTCGCGGCGAGCGGGCGACATTCGGTCGGCTTTGTATTTCAGGAACCGACACTGATGCCGTGGGCCAGCGTGCGGGAGAATGTCCGGCTGCCGCTGAGGCTGGCGCGCGTGTCGGCTCTGGAAGCGAATGCCCAGATCGACGGGGCCTTGGTGCAAATGGGCCTTGCCGATTTTGCCGATGCCTACCCGCGCGAATTGTCGGGCGGCATGAAGATGCGGGTTTCGCTGGCGCGCGCGCTCGTCACCGATCCGGACATCCTGCTGATGGATGAACCTTTCGCCGCGCTCGATGAAATCACCCGCTTTCGGTTGAACAACGATCTGCTGGCGTTGTGGCGCAGTCTGCGCAAGACCGTCATCTTCGTCACGCATTCGGTGTTCGAGTCGGTCTATCTTTCGCAACGGGTGATCGTGATGTCCTCGCGGCCTGGACGCATTGCCGCCGAAATTGGCATCGCGACCACGGAGCCCAGGGCTGAGGATTTCCGAACCTCGGCCGATTATGCCGGTTATTGTCGGAAGGTTTCGAGTGCGCTCACGCCCTCTCATCCCGGGCAGGGGCGCCAATGAGTTCGCTCGACACCCCGCCACTGGCTGTCGGTCAAGCGACGTCCGACAGCCGGAGCTTGCGTCTCCTTCGGCTCTTGCTGCCCGTCCTGGTGCTCGTGGTGGGCATCCTTGCGTGGGAGCTCGTGGTGCGGATCAACAACATTCCGCCCTACGTGTTGCCCGGGCCGTCGGCGGTCTTTGTGACTCTCGTCCAGGACTGGACCGTGCTGTCGCAATCGCTCCTGACCACACTTCTGACCACGCTCGAAGGGTTCGCCGCCGCCGCGATCGGCGGCATTGCGCTTGCGCTGTTGTTCAATCAATCGAAATGGCTGGAATATTCGCTGTTTCCCTATGCCGTGATCCTGCAGGTCACGCCCGTTATTGCGATCGCGCCCTTGCTCCTGATCTATCTTTCGCAGCCCACGGCCGTCGTGGTCTGTGCCTGGATCGTCGGCTTCTTTCCCGTGCTGTCCAACACCACGCTCGGTTTGAATTCGGTGGATCGCAATCTCGCCGGCCTGTTCCGTCTCTACGGCGCGTCGCGGCTGCAGACCCTGCGCTTTCTCAAACTGCCGGCCGCGCTGCCCTTTATTCTCGGCGGATTGCGGATTGCCGGCGGCCTGTCGCTGATCGGCGCGGTGGTGGCCGAAATCGCGGCAGGGTCGGCCGGCGCGGGGTCGGGCCTTGCCTATCGCATCGCCGAGTCCGGTTACCGTCTCAACATTCCCAGAATGTTCGCAGCCTTGCTGTTGCTCTCCGCCGCCGGAATTGTCATTTATGGGCTGTTGGCGCTAACCTCGCACCTGGTGTTGCGGCGCTGGCACGAAAGCGCGCTTGGAAAGGAAACCTAGGTAATGGGCGGAAATATTTCATCGGAGAAGATCGATCTTTTGGTCTACGGGCCGAATAAACCGATCGTCGACAAGGGCTTTTCCGACCAGTTCGTGCTGCATGCCTTCGAAACGCGCAACGACCTCGACCGGTTGAATCCAGCCGTGGCCGAGAAGGTTCGCGGCGCCGCGGTCACCTATTCCACCGTGCGTTGCGACGGCGCCATGATGGCGCGGTTCCCGAAGCTCGAAATCGTGGCGTCCTTCGGCGTCGGTTACGACCATGTCGACGCCAATTACGCCGCTGAACATAACATTGTCGTGACCAACACCCCGGACGTGCTGACCGAAGAGGTCGCCGATGTCGCGATGGGGCTCCTGATCTCGACCTTGCGCGAATTCGTCAAGGCCGACCGGTATCTGCGCTCCGGCCTCTGGATGTCGCAGCAATATCCCTTGAGTGTCGGCTCGCTCCGGGATCGTAAGGTGGGCATCGTCGGCATGGGCCGGATCGGCCAGGCGATCGGACGCAGGCTGGACGCGTCCCGCGTGCCCGTGGTCTATCATTCGCGCAATCCAGCCGCGGGCGTAAACTACAAGCATTATCCCGATCTCATCGAGATGGCGAAGGACGTCGACACGCTGGTGGTGATCGTCCCCGGCGGCCCTTCGACGGCGAAAATGATCAATGCCGACGTCTTGAAAGCGCTCGGCCCGCGCGGCGTGATCATCAACGTGGCGCGCGGTTCGGTCGTCGATGAAGAGGCCATGATCGCCGCGCTGAAGTCGGGAACCATTCTGGCCGCGGGCCTCGATGTGTTCGCCAGCGAACCGAAGGTGCCGGATGAATTGCGCGCGATGCAAAACGTGGTGCTGCTGCCACACATCGGCTCCGCTTCGGTGGTAACGCGCAATGCCATGGACCAGCTCGTAGTCGACAATCTGAAGGCCTGGTTCGCCGGTAAGCCGCCGCTGACGCCGATCGCGGAAACACCGGTGAAAGGCCGCTGATGCGAGGCGGCCTCGGCATCGCGGCAGCCGCGCTGTTTGCGCCGCTCTTCTGTGCGCCGCAGGCTTTCTCGCAGGATGCCCAGACCTTGAAGAAGGACATGATCGGCCAGTGGGAGCTTTCGACCACTGAACGCAGCAAGACCTGCGTCGTCACCCTGAAGGGCGATTCGACGCCACAAGGGCTCAAGCTCGAACTGGAGCCGGCCTGCGCCAAGGCGCTGCCCTTCACCAAGGAAATCACCGCCTGGAACGTCAGGGGGCTCGATATCGTCCGCCTCCAGGACGCCA
Organism: uncultured Alphaproteobacteria bacterium; assembly: GCA_963741185.1. Taxonomy (GTDB): domain Bacteria; phylum Pseudomonadota; class Alphaproteobacteria; order Rhizobiales; family Xanthobacteraceae; genus Bradyrhizobium. The sequence continues at coordinate 151,214 of CAVUHE010000026.1, forward strand.
CTGGTCAGCCCGTGATCGACTTCACCGAAGTCGAGAGCGGGATCTTCGAGGGCTTAAGACAGGGCGAGGGCATCTACATCCTGCAGAACCTCGCCGCCGCGCGCTCGCTCGCCAAGTCGATGGACCAGATGATCGGCGACTGGGCGATGGTGCGCGGCAATGGTCGCCCGGTATGCGGGCTGACCCTGACCAACACGGAAGCCACCTCGGACAATTTCCAGGTGTTCCTCAAGCCGCGCTGCGATCTCCGCGGTTGAAGCCTTCAAGCCGACGATGTGGCGGCTGGAGCGGGGTGAACTGCTCTTGATGTCCGCCAATGGCGATGCCTGGCATTTCCAGGCCGACGACAACGCACAGTGGCGGCTGATCCCCGACAGCGCCGATCCCTTGATCATGCTGCGGCAGTAATGGGTCGGCGGATTGGGCCGACCGGCGGCCTGGCCAGGGTGGACCGAGCGTAACTGGCGTACGACCTTTGATCATATCAGCCGCATGCCCTTCAAACTCGCATGCCCGCCTTTGCCGACGATGATGTGGTCGTGCACGGATATCCCAAGCGGTGCGGCGATATCGATGATCGATTTGGTCATCTGAATATCCGCATTTGACGGCGTCGGATCGCCGGAGGGGTGGTTGTGCACCAGGATGAGCGCGGTCGCCGACAATTCCAGCGCCCGCTTGATCACCTCCCGCGGATAGACCGGCGTGTGGTCGACGGTGCCGGTCTGCTGCACCTCATCGGAGATCAATTGGTTGCGCTTGTCGAGGAACAGAATGCGAAACTGCTCCTTGTCGGCAAAGGCCATGCTGGTCCGGCAATAGTCGATCACGTCATTCCATGACGACAGCAGGGTGCGCTCTCGCAACTGGCCTTTGGCGATGCGCTGGGCGGCGGCCGCGATCAGCTTGAATTCAGTGATGGTCGTCTCGCCGACGCCCTCGATCTCGCGCAGGCGAATTTCGGACGCGTGAATGGCTTCCGCGAATGAGCCAAAGGTCTTGAGAAGCGATTTGGCCAATGGCTTGACGTCGCCCCGCGGAATGGCGCGGAAAAGTACCATCTCGAGCAATTCATAGTCACTCAGCGCATCGGCGCCGGCACCACGAAACCGCTCGCGCAGCCGCTTGCGATGGCCGTGATAATGCGGCGCCTCGGTCGGCCGATCCTGTGGCTGGTTGGTCTCCCCGGACATCGCCGCCACCATGCCGCGCCCGTCAGGTTTTGCAACTGGGAATTGTCTGGTGAGGTGACCGGTCCGCCGGGACTTACGCCGCCGGCGGCTTCTCTTTGTGGCGTTCCGAGAGGGTAAAGATCTCGACCCCGGTTGCGGTCACGCCGACCGAATGCTCGAACTGCGCCGATAGCGAGCGGTCGCGCGTCACCGCGGTCCAGCCGTCGGACAGGATCTTCACGTGCGGCTTGCCGAGATTGATCATCGGCTCGATGGTGAAGAACATGCCGGGCTTCAGCATCACGCCTTCGCCGGGCCGGCCGACATGGATGATATTCGGCTCGTCATGGAACATGCGCCCGAGCCCGTGGCCGCAGAAATCGCGCACCACGCTCATGCCCTGCGGTTCGACGTAGCTCTGGATGGCGTGACCGATGTCGCCGGTGGTGGCGCCCGGCTTTGCCGCGGCGATGCCGCGCATCATGGCCTCGTAGGTCACCTCGATCAGCCGTTCTGCCTTGCGCGCGATCGGACCGATCGCATACATCCGGCTGGAATCGCCGTACCAGCCCTCGACAATGAAGGTCACGTCGACATTGACGATGTCGCCTTCCTTCAAGGCCCGGTCTCCGGGCATGCCATGGCAGACCACGTGGTTGATCGAGGTGCAGGTCGAATAGCGATAACCGCGGTACATCAGCGTGGCGGGATAGGCGCCATGGTTGAAGGCGAATTCTCGGACGAAATCGTCGATCCGCGAGGTCGGCACGCCCGGCTTGACGATATCGGTGAGCTCATCGAGGCACTTGGCCACCAGCGCGCCTGCCTTGCGCATACCGGCGAATCCGCTCGGGCCGTGCAGCTTGATCTGGCCGGTCTTGCGCAAGGAGGTATCGGAGGCTTCGACGTAGCTCATGGCGGATCGCATCTTGGCAGGAAGGGGTGATTTGAAGGCCTAATTTAATGATTGGCGCTGTCAGCGCAAGTTACAGCTTGTCATGCTTATTGCAGCGCCCCCGGAACCGTACGGTCTTGCCGGCTTTGGGCGGGTGTGTCAGTTCGAGACCTCCACCGTGGTGCCGATCGGCAGTGCGCCGCCGCGGACGCGGATTTCGCGCACCGGATAGGGCACCCGAATGCCTTCGCGCTTGAAGGTCTCCCACAGCGACAGCATCACCTCGCTCTTCACATTGTCCAGGCCCTCCGGATCGGCAATCCAGAAGGTCACGGAAAATTTCATTCCCGCTTCCGCGAATTCGGTGAGGATACAGTTGGCCGCCTTGGACTTGATGGCGCGCGGCGCGGCGGCCGCGATCTCGACCGCGAGCTTGCAGACCTGCCGCGGATCGGCCTCGTAATTGGTGCCGAAATTGACCTTTACCAGCGTGTTCTGGTCGGTGTAGGTCCAGTTGGTGACCTTCTGCGTCACCAGATCCTCGTTTGGAATCAGAAATTCGCGGCCATCGCCGGCTGCGACGGAAATATAGCGGGTCTTCATCGCGCTGATCCGTCCCGAACTGTCGCCGATGGTGACGAGATCGCCGGGCTTCACCGACTTGTCGGCGAGCAGGATGATGCCGCTGATGAAGTTGGCGACGATCTTTTGCAGGCCGATGCCGATACCGACGCCGACCGCGCCCGAGAACACCGCCAGCGCCGACAGATTGATGCCGACCGCGCTGAGCGCGATGACGATCGCGATGACCATCAGGCCCATACGGATCATCTTCACCAGCAACACCTGGATCGATGGCGTCAGATCGGTGGAGCGGTTGATCCGGCTTTCGGCAAAATTGCTGGCGATGTTGCTCAGCCAAAGGGCGGCGATCAGGACGAGCCCCAACTTGATCCCGACCAGCGGCGTCAGCCGCAATCCGCCGAGCACCACTTCGACCGAGTTGAGCGCCTCGATCGTCGGGTCGAGCTCGCCGATAATGCTCAGCGCCGCGACGCACCACGCCGCCAGCGACACCAGCTTGACGAGGAAGGCATTGCGGATGACCGAGGTGACGAATCGGATCACCAGCCAGGCGACGGCGAGTTTGGCCGACACCATCAGGAGGTAACTTCGGCTCGGCCAAGTCGAATGGTACATCGCGATGCGTGCCGCAATCACCAATATCGCAAACACCGCCGTCGACGCGCTGCCGACCACCACGCGCGCGAAGTGCCGCAACGGCAGCGGCCAGCTGTTCGCGAACGATGTGGTGTCGATACGGCCGCGGATGCCGGCGTCGGCTGCAAAGGCAATCCCGGCCGCGGCCAGAATCAAGCCGAACTGCAGATAGAACCAGGGCGAGGTGACCTCCGCGCCGGCCGAGCGCGCGGTGGCGTGCAGGAAGTCGATGATGCCATTCAAGTCCATCGTCAAAATCTCGTTTCAGGCCGGATCGCACGGGCGCATGGGTTTGATTCGAATATTTGCGCAGATTCACACAACCGCGGCGCGGACGCCATGATCGCGACGCGCCGGTCGAGCTTATAAGGCCCGCAAACCGGGCATCGGCAGAAATGGGTTGGCGTCGAACTGTGGCGACGATAAGGATGAAATTGCAAGGATTTGCGTACGCCCATGGCCTCTCTCAATTCGGTCAGCATAGCCATTCTGCTCGGTGCCGTGCTCGTCATGGCCGGCATTCTGTCGAGCCTTCTCGCGCTGCGCTTCGGCGCGCCATTGCTGTTGGTGTTTCTGCTGATCGGCATGCTGGCCGGCGATTCCGGCCCCGGGCATCTGCAGTTCGACGATTTGCGTACCACCTATCTGGTCGGGTCGGTGGCGCTGGCGTTGATCCTGTTCGATGGCGGTTTGAGAACGCGATTCCAGAACATCCGCGCGGTGCTCGCGCCCTCGATGGTACTGGCGACGATCGGCGTGCTGCTGACGGCGATGATCACGGCGCCGGTTGCCAAATTTGCACTCGACCTGAACTGGACCGAGGCGCTGCTGGTCGGCGCCGTGGTGGCGTCGACCGATGCGGCCGCCGTGTTTCTCCTGGTGCACGCGCAGGGCTTGCGGCTGCGCCCGCGCGTCGGCGCGACGCTTGAGGCGGAATCCGGCACCAACGATCCGTTCGCGGTATTTCTCACCTTGATGCTTGTCGAACTGATTTCGGTCGGCGAAAGCTCGGTGACACATGTCATGCTGGAACTCGGCCGCGAGGCGGTGTTCGGCACCATCGCCGGCGTCATCGGCGGCCGCCTGGTGGTGCTGGCGCTCAATCGCGTGGCGCTGCCGCAGGGCCTGCATGCGCCGTTCGTCACGACCGCCGCGTTGGTGATTTTCGGCGCTGCGCAGATCGCGCACGCCTCGGGATTTCTCGCCGTCTATCTCGCCGGAATCATCATCGGCAACCGGCCGACGCGCGCGCATAATTCGGTGGTGACGTTTCTGGACGCCGCGACCTGGCTGGCGCAGATCGTGATGTTTGTCCTGCTCGGGCTTCTGGTCTCGCCGCAGCGGCTCGTGGTCAGCATCGTTCCCGCGGTGGTCGTGGCGCTGGTCCTGATGCTCGTGGCGCGTCCGCTCGCGGTGTTCCTGTGTCTCGCGCCGTTTCGTTTCAACTGGCGGGAGAAGATGTTCATTGCCTGGACCGGCCTGCGCGGTGCAGTCGCGATCTTCCTGGCGTCGATCCCGATGCTGGTCGGGCTCTCCAAGGCCTATCTCTACTTCGACGTCGCCTTTGTCGTTGTCATCATCTCCCTGTTGCTGCAGGGCTGGACGCTCGCGGCGGCGGCGCGCCGGCTCCACGTCGCCTTGCCGCGGGCGGATCGCGGTCCGCGGCGGATCGAACTCGACCTGCCGGGACAACTCGAGCAGCAATTGGTCGGCTATTCCGTGCGGTCGAAAAGCCTGTATTACCGGCGTGGACTGATCCCATCCTGGTCGAAGCCAACGCTGGTGATCCGCGACGAGCACATTCTCTCGCCCGCGGAGGCCGATCCGGTTCGCCCCGGCGATTACATCTATCTGTTGGCGCCGCCGGAAAAGGCCGAGACGCTCGATCGTTTCTTCGTCGATATGCTGCCGAGTTCGGCGCCCGATCCGCATCTGCTCGGGGATTTCATCGTCTCCGGAGAACACACGCTCGCTGAACTGGCCGAGGCCTATGGCGTGGCGGTTGGTGAAGAGCAGGGCAAACAGACGCTTGCAGATTATTTCGACATTCATCTCGACCATGCGCCGAAAGAGGGCGCGACGTTGGAACTCGACCCCATCGTGCTCGTGGCGCGCAGCATCAGCGGCGGGAGGGTCAATATCGTCGGCCTTCGCTTGCCCGAGGAGCCGGAAGAGATGCCCGCGACGACGCGTCTGGAATTGCTCAAGCGCAAGCTTGCGAGGTTTTGGTCGTCGGTCGCGGGCATTTGAGGCGTGGGTGGCGCACCGCGTGTTTCACGCGGCCATATCAAGCCGCCGCGTGCTCTGCAGGCAATATCTCTACGCCGCCGAACGCGGTCACGCGTCCGCGCTGGAGCATCACGATTTGCGTCGCCAACTGGCGCATTTCCGAAGCGTCGTGGCTGACATAAACCATGGGGATGCCGGCTTCGTCGCGCAGGCGAATGAGATACGGCAGAATCTCCTCCTTGCGCTCTTCATCCAGCGATCCCAGCGGTTCATCCAATAGCAGCAATCTCGGTTGCGACAGCAGCGCGCGACCCAGTGCCACGCGCTGGCGTTCGCCGCCTGACAGTTTTCCGGGACGACGATCCAGCAGGTTGCCGATATCGAGCAAATCGGTGACGCGCCTGCGCTGCGCATCATCCTCGGCAAGCCGATTCATGCGCCGCCCGTAATCGAGATTATGGCGCACGTCGAGATGCGGGAACAGCCGCGCATCCTGGAACACGTAACCGATTCGGCGGCGGTGCACCGGGACATGCGAGCGTGCAGCCGTGTCGTCCAGCGTCTCGCCGTCGATGGCGATGATGCCACGGTCGGGCCGCAGCAATCCCGCGATGATATTGATCAACGAGGTTTTGCCGGCGCCTGAGGCGCCAAACAGTCCGGTGACCCGGCCTTCGCTCGCGAAGGAAGCTTCAATCGAGAATTCGCCGAGTTGTTTTGAGACGTCGACGCGCAGCATGATCAATTCCCGTGCAGGCGCTGTACGGCGCGCCGGGCGAACCATTCGGAGCCGACCAAGGCGGCCATCGCGATGAAGATCGAAACGACCACCAGCCGCAGCGCCGCGCTATCGCCGTCGGGCGTCTGGATCAGCGAATAGATCGCGGACGAGATGGTCTGGGTTTCACCGGGGATGTTCGACACGAAGGTGATCGTCGCGCCGAATTCACCGATCGCCTTGGCGAAGCCGAGCACCATTCCGGCCAATACGCCCGGCAGCGCCAGCGGCAACGTGACCGTCAGGAATACCTGCCAGGGCGCGGCGCCGAGCGTTCCTGCCGCCTGCTCCAGCCTGCGGTCCACCGCCTCGATCGACAGCCGGATCGGCCGCACCAGGAGTGGAAACGACATGATTCCGCAGGCGAGCGCGGCTCCGGTCCAGCGAAAGGCGAACACGATGCCGAGATGGTCCGCCAGCCATGCACCGACGAGGCCGCGCCTGCCGAAGGTCAGCAGCAACAGATAGCCGGTGACAACGGGGGGCAGCACCAGCGGCAAATGGATCAGCGCGTCCAGCAGCGCCTTGCCCCAGAATTCGCGACGCGCCAACAGCCACGCTACCGCGATTCCAAGCGGCGTCGCCACCAGCGTCGCAACCGCGGCTACCCGCAGCGAAAGCTGGATCGCCGTCCATTCCGTTGGCGAGAGTTCAAACACGTGAATTAGGTTGTCGGGCTAACGAGAAATGAGAATCCGTATTTCTCGAAGATAGCCTTTGCAGCCGAAGACCGCAAAAAGGCAAGGTAGGAAGCAGCTTCCGCCCGTGCGGTGGTCGTCGCCGCGACCGGATAGACGATCGCTGGGTGGGAGTCCGCTGGGAAGGTACCGATGATTTTCACGCCGGGCTCGACCCGCGCGTCGGTGGCATAGACAATCCCGAGCGCCGCTTCGCCGCGCGCAACGAGCGTCAGCGCCGCCCGCACGCTTTCGGCCATCGCGAATTTCGGCTCGGCCGCCTGCCACGCTCCGAGTTTTTCCAGCGCTGCCTTGGCGTATTTGCCGACCGGAACCGAACTGACATCGCCGGTGGCGATCCTGCCGTTGCCTGCAAGCTTTGCGAGATCGAAGCCTTGGCTGATGGCAACATTGCCGATGCTGGAATCCTTCGGGGCAACCAGGACGATGCTGTTGCCAAGCAGGTTGACCCGCGTCGGCTCACCAATCATCTTCTTCGTCGCCGCATAGTCCATCCAGTCGGTATCGGCGGACACGAAAATATCCGCGGGCGCGCCCTGCTCGATCTGTTTGGCCAGAACAGAGCTCGCTGCGTAGCTGGCGATGATCTTGACGCCTGTCTTTGCGGTATAGGCAGAATCGATGTCATCGAGCGCGTTCTTCATCGAGGCCGCCGCAAATACCGTGAGGCCCTTGTCCTGCGCCGACGCGGGCGGGAAGGCCGATCCGCACAGAAGCGCGAAGGCGACGAAAACTCCGGCAAGCCGATACATGGGCGCGCTCCGCGCCTGAACGCGCGCTCGCTCGCGTGCGACGCCAGGCATTGGTCAGACTTGAGATGCGACAGGCGGAAGCGCCGTTCCCCTGGGTCCCGGCGACTTACGATCGGCCGAGATATCACGGGGAAAACAATAGCAGGCTAACGGTTCGGGTAAAGGCTCTAAATGTCTTTGGAAGCACGCGACTTTCGCGCGCCCGCCGTTTGCGCCCCCTGGTCATCCGGCACGAGGGCGTCAAGACATGCCCCGGCCGATCACGCGTGGATCATTCGGACGGCAGGATCGCGATCGAGACGGAAGTCTCCTTGAGACCTGAGACCTGCAGCACGAAAGGGCTAGCCGAAATCTCGTACCTCATGGTCTTGCGGATACCGTCGCAATCGGTGGCGCCGCTAAAGGCCTTTGGCTTGAGCGGATGTCCATCCTGCACCAAATCGACCCAGCCGCCGGCGGACAGGCTGACCGTATAGATGCCGGCCTTCGGCGGAGCCTTGAAGCTCGTGAATCCGGCGAAGGTCCCTTCCTTCGGCGCGCGTTCTGGCGGCGTAGGCAGCTTGGCTTCGGCCGGCGCACTAAGAGAAAGTGTCATCCCGGTTGATGGAAGCGAGGCAAGTTCCTTGCCGGATGCAAGCATGACGCGATCCGGCGCGGTCAGTGCCGCGCGTTCACGATCAATATTCCATTTGAACTTGTCGCAGCCGCTCGGCTCTTCCGCCGCCCTTGCGGGCACGGCGGCGAGCAAGACCAATGCGATGAAGAAGATTACGCGCATGATCAATCCACCGCGATCATGACGTCGGAGGCCTTCACGACGACCGTGACGTGGCCCTTGGCCTTGATGCCGAGGTCGTCGACCGCCTCATTGGTGATGGATGAGGTGATAATCTGGCCGTTGCCGATGTCGACGCGGACATGGGAGGTGGTCGCGCCTTTCTTGACCTCTAGAACGGTGCCCTTGATCTGGTTGCGTGCACTGATGCGCATGATGGTCCTCGCACGGTCGGCCACGCGCGGTTGTTCCGTGGGCGTGGCGGCTCTGTGGTCGAAATGAGAAGGAAGGACCGTCGTCCCCGTTACGCCGCGCGCTTGCGGCGCTGGCGGCAGCGGATACTAGCGCATTTTTGCCGTGCGGCGATAGTCCATGGCCATGATGTTACTGCCTGGTGTCCGGGGCGGCCAGAACCTGCCGGCATGCGGCCGGCAATTGCGCCATTGTCATCGGCGGTCTCGGTTTCGGTGGCTCCGCCGGCGGCTTCGGATGGAGCACCTCATCCTTGAACCAATAGGCGAGATCCGCCGCGCTGCAGGCCTCGCCCTCCGACGGCTCCGGCTGGCTCTCGCATTCGGTGCTGCCCGGTGGGCATTTGATGCGGATATGGAAGTGATAGTCGTGACCATACATCGGCCGGATCTTGGCAAGCCAGCTACGGTCGCCCTTGGCTTCCCGGCACAGTGCTTTCTTGATCGCGGCGTTGACGAAGATGCGCTGCACGCTCGGCTCCTGCGCGGCGTCGCGGATCACCGTGAGATGATTCGGCGTCCATGTGTTCGGATCGATATCGAGCCGGTCGGCACGCACCATCATGACCGCGGACATTTCCTCGCGCTCGTTGCGCGACAACCGCCGGTCCGGCATCGGCGTCAGCCAGATATCGGCATCCAACCCGACTTGATGGCTGGCGTGCCCGGTGAACATCGGGCCGCCACGCGGCTGCGACATGTCGCCGACCAATATGCCCGGCCAGCCGGCATCCTTGTGTGCCTTGACTGACAGCCGCTGCAACAGCGCGATCAAGTCTGGGTGTCCCCAATAACGATTGCGCGACAACCGCATCACCTGCCAGGTCTCGCCGTTGATCGGAAGCGCTTGCGCGCCTGCGATGCAGCCGTGGGCATAGAAGCCAACCACGCGCGTCGGCATTGCCGCGGGGAGGACCTTGCGACCGAACAGCTCCTTGGCGCCAATTTTCGGATCGTTTGGGTTGGCGAGCGGCGGCAGCGGCTTCGGATCGACGCTTCCTTTGTCCTGCGCCAGCGCGGCCGCGACGCTGCCATTGGCAGCAAAAATGAGGAGGAGCAGGAAGCAAGTCGAGCGGAGATTCATGGGTGCATTCTACATCACGCTTGTCCGCCATGGAATTCAGCAATCGGAGATATCGGATGCAAATGTGCGGCGCATCGCAAATCCTCCCGGCCTTTACACGCGGCGGCGCCGTTTGCACTGGTCCAGCGCCAGGGACTGCAAAATACGCCGGATCGAATCTCAGACCAGCCGGGCCGTCCGAACGTCCTTAACGTTACCGACATATGCATCGGTACATTAAGGAGGGCGTTGCCCCGCTGCCTTCTTTAACTTTCCAATAACCCTCTCGATCACTGCCGCAATTTCGCGCATTCATGCGCGATTGAATACATGGACGCCGGTTCGACGTGGGTTTTGGATTTTCCGTGGCGCATTCGCCGGAATTACCAGGCTTCTGCCTTCGCACCAGGTATCTTTCCGCTATCTCCTCGGAGAGTTCGCCTCCCAAAGAGGCAACGGGAATGCGCAAGACCCTGCGCGAAACCCGCGCCGCCAAATCGCCAGCGGCATAGGGACACCATTTTTTCAGACACATATCGCAGAACAGGCGCGCAGATTGCGGTGGGGCGTCGATGTCGAGAATTCCGGCCAATAAAACAAAAGGAACGAGGGGAGCGGCGGCAGGCCGTGAGGGGCCCGTGGTTCGGTCTGCGAAGGCAAGTCCCCGCAAGCAGCGTGTGGCTGGTGAGATCGCGCTCATGCGCGCAGAGGCGGAAGCCGCGGTTGCCGATGCACGAAAGTCCCACGAAAGGCTGCGCGAGGCCATCGACATCCTGCCGCAGGGCATCGTGTTTCTTGACGCCGACGGGCGATACATTCTTTGGAACAAGAAATATTCCGAGATCTACAGCCGCAGTTCCGATCTGTTCCAACCAGGCGCGCGGCTGGCCGACACCATCCGCGTCGGTGTCGAGCGTGGCGACTATCCGCAGGCGATCGGTCGCGAAGACGATTGGATCGCCGAACGGCTTGCCAAACTCTACCAGCCCGGTGCGCGCCATGAACAACTGCTTGCCGACGGCCGCTGTATCCTGATCGAGGAAAGGCTGACCAAGGATGGCGGCATCATCGGCCTGCGCGTCGATATCACCGAACTGAAACAGCGCGAGGCGTCCTTTCGCCTGCTGTTCGACAGCAACCCGATTCCCATGATCGTCTGCGCGCTCGATGACGAACGCATCCTCAGCGTCAACGACGCCGCGATCGCGCATTACGGTTATCACCGCGCGGATTTTGAAAAACTCGCCATCCGCCAGATCCAGGCGTTTGAAACCGAGCCGCCCTGGGCGCAGGATCGCAGCAGCGAGGAACAGGCGGCACGGACCTGGAAACACGTCAGGGTCGACGGAACGCTGATCGATCTGGCGATCTATTCGCGCCATCTGGTTTATGGCGACCGTCCCGCGGTGTTACTGGCGCTGATGGACATCACCGAGCGCAAGCGCGCCGAAGAGCGGCTCACCTTCCTGGCGCAGCACGACGCCTTGACCGGCCTGCCCAACCGCACTTTGTTGCGGCAACGTATGGACGAGATCTTGCTGCATACGCGGCGAGGCTCCGACAAGGCCGCGGTCCTGATCCTCGGCCTCGACAATTTCAAGGCGGTCAACGATACGTTCGGTCACGGCGTCGGGGACAAGCTGCTGCGTGCAGCGGCTAAACGCCTGCGCTCGATGCTGCGCGAGGAAGACACCATCGCTCGTCTCAACTCCGATGAATTCGCCGTGGTGCAGAGCGGGTTGCTGCGGCCCGAGGATGCGGTGCTGCTGGCGAGGCGACTGCTGGAGGCGATCGGCGAACCCTATTTGCTCGGCGGCCATTCCATTGTCATTGGCGCCAGTATCGGCATCGCAATGGCGCCCGGCGATGGAGACGAGTCCGAAAAGCTGCTTAAGAACGCTGATATGGCGCTCTCGCGGGCCAAGAACGACTCGCGCGGGACCTTCAGCTTCTTCGAAGCCGAAATGGATGCACGCGCCCAGGCGCGCCGCAAGATCGAAACCGAATTGCGTGAAGCGATCGAGAACGAGGTGCTCCGGCCGCATTATCAGCCGGTGGTCGACCTTTCGACCGGGCACATAACCAGCTTCGAGGCGCTGGTCCGCTGGCCCCACGCCGAGCGCGGCATGATTTCGCCGGCAGAGTTCATCCCCGTCGCCGAGGAGGCCGGCCTGATCAACGGGCTCGGCGGGTTGATGCTGCGCCGCGCCTGCCTGGATGCAGCCCGCTGGCCGGACGAAATTCGCGTCGCGGTCAATCTGTCGCCGTCGCAGTTTCGCACAGGCAATCTGTTGTCGATCGTGATCGACGCGTTGAAGCAATCCGGCTTGCCGGCAAAGCGGCTGGAACTCGAGATCACCGAGACTTTGCTTCTTGAAAAGAGCGATCAGGTGCTTGCCACGTTGCACGCACTGCGCGCGCTCGGTGTGCGTATTTCGATGGATGATTTCGGCACAGGCTATTCGAGCTTGAGCTACCTGCGAAGCTTTCCATTCGACAAGATCAAGATTGATCAGTCGTTCGTGCGTGGCCTTGCCGCCAATCGCGAGGCGCAGGCGATCGTGCGTTCGATTATCAGTCTCGGCAGGGGATTGGGCGTCACAATCACGGCCGAGGGCGTTGAGACCGAAGCCGAGTTGGGCTACCTGCGCGCCGAAGGTTGCGGCGAGGGACAGGGTTTCCTGTTCAGCGATGCGCGGCCTAACGCCGAGATCGTCGGGCTATTGAGCGCGCAGGGCGGCGCGGGCGCCACACTGGTACCGAGCGCACAGTCGTCGCTGGTGGCTTGAAGCAGGTCGGCTATTTGCCGCGGACGCCTTGCGCTTGTTCAGATGATAAGTCAGCGCCAGCGCGAGACAGTGGCGCAACGCCGCCTCGTCGATTTCGTCGGCGACATTGAAGAGGATGCATCGGTTGCCGCCATAGCGGAACGACCTCGGATATAAGTCGCGGAAGGTCGCAACCAGATCGGTCTGGCAATGGAAATACACCGCGTATTGCCTGGCGGTGGATTTGACCTGATCGATGCGTATGGTGCTGCCGCTTTTGGTCTCGGGCGTCAGGTAGCTCGGCTGCCCCCATTTCAGGGTTTCCTCCAACCGACCTACGCCCTCGGTGGTCTTGGCGGTGTCGAAAATCAGCCGGCGCAGCGCCAGAAGCTTGATCCTGACCGGCTTTTGATAAGTGCCGAGAAGCGCGTCGATCGCGGGATTCCAGGCGCCGGCCGGTTTTTTGTTCGCCGGCTTCTTTGGTCTGGCGGGCTTGTTCGATGATCGGGCCATTGCCGTGTTCCCGGATTGGGTCGATCTGCCTTTCCGCCTAGAGCATAATCCGGAAGAGTGGATACCGGTTTTCTGAAAAAGATCACGCTCAGGCGGCGTCGCGCAGGCCGGCCAGGAAAGTATCGACGCTTTTGAACAGCGCGCTGGCGTGCTGGCTGAGATCGTGGGATGCGGAGAGGACGGTGTCGGCGAGCGCGCGCGACTGGTCGGCGGCATGGCTTGCGCCGGCCACGTTGATCGCGACCTCGCTGGTGCCGGCGGCGACCTGTTGCACGCTTCGCGCAATCTCGCGGGTCGCCGAGCCCTGCTGTTCGACCGCGGCGGCGATTGTAGTGGCGATGCCGCTGATCTCCCGGATGGTTTGGCCGATGCCGCCGATCGCTGCGACACATTCGCCGGTGGAGGCCTGGATTGCGGCGAACTGTCCGGCAATTTCCTCCGTCGCCTTTGCGGTTTGACCCGCGAGTCCCTTGACCTCGGAAGCGACCACGGCAAAGCCTCTGCCGGCTTCTCCGGCGCGCGCCGCCTCGATGGTCGCATTCAAGGCCAGCAAATTGGTCTGGCTGGCAATCGCGCTGATCAGGCGAAGCACATCGCCGATTTTTTCACCCGCGGCGGCAAGGCTACTGACCATCGCGGTGGTCTTCCCGGCCTCCTCCACCGCGCCGCCGGCGACGTCGCTGGAATGGGTGACCTGGCGGCTGATCTCGGCAACCGAGGACGCGAGCTCTTCGGTGGCGGAGGCAACCGTGTTGATGCTGGCGGAAGCTTCCTCGGAGGCAGCCGCCGCAGCGGTTGCCTGCGCAGAGGTCCCGCTGACGCTGGCGGTGATCTCCGTCGCCACGCGCTGCATATCCTTCGTTGCCCGCGCCACCGCGCCGACCACGCTCTTGACGTCGGCTTCGAAGCGATCGGCCATTTGGCGCTGCAGCGCCTTCTTCTCCAGCTCGCTCTGTTGTTTGGCCGCCTCCTGCGCCTCGCGCAACGTGCGCGCCTCGATCATGTTGCGGCGAAACACGTCGACAGCGCCTGCCATGGTGCCCAGTTCGTCCATGCGGTTGCCGCCTGGGATCGTCACGTCGGTATCGCCGCTGGAAAGACGGTTCATGACCGCGGTAATGGCCGTCAATGGCCGCGACATGCCGCGGCCAAGAAGCAGTGCCAACGAAGGCGGCGATAACAAGAATGACGATCGTGCCCACGATGAGGGTGCGCTGCGAATTCGCCGACGCTGCCTCGTATTCGGTGGTGTCCCTGACCAGTTCGATCACTGCAATCGGCTGCCCAGCATCATTCTTGATTTGGCCGAGATAGAGCGCGGCAGGATGACCGTTGAGAGTGGCGTCTCGGCGCAGCGTGCCGCCGTCGAATACGCCCTTGAGCTCTTCCTGGGAGGCCAGCGAGTTAAAGGTCGAGGCGATGTTTGCAAAGGCCTCGCCGTCGAAGCGATGTACCGCAAGGTCGACGCCGAAGCGCTGCTTGGCGCTGTCAACGAACTGCTTGCCAAAAGAGACGCCGATATCGGCGACGGCAAGGCTCTTGCCTTCGCGCATGATCGGGGTCATGGCGAAAACGCCCAGCGAGTCCCGCCCGGCTTCGACGCCGACGATCGGCTTGCCGGTCTTGTTGGATTCGACGACGGTGGCGCGCCGCGACGAGATGTCTTCGCCGAATTGCTTGGGGGCGTGGACGCGGTAGAAGGCAACGGCCGGCGGTGCGTGGAAGCTGATCAGCGGCATCCCTTGCGATTTTATCGCCTCCAGGGGCGCCTGCAGCAGGGAAAAGAGCGCGTCACGGTCGCCTTTGGCAACCGCCTCCGCCACCGGGGGCAGATTGGCGATCACGGCGCTGACCGCAAGTCCCGCCCGCCCTTCATAATCGAGGGCGGCGATGACGCTGTCATATTGCAGCTTGAGCTGCTGGTCGAGCGCAAGCCGCATCAAGGCGCGCTCTTGAAGAATCGAAAATGTCCCGAGAATTGCGCATGCCGCCGCAACGGTCAACGAAATGGCAAGCATCAGGCGGATCGCGATCGATCGAAGTTGGAACATGGGAATCCGGGGCTTCGCGACAGATGTCCGCAAATTCCCAGAAAGTACTTAATAACTGATTGCTTTCGGGAGCAGGGCCGTGACGCTGCAACCTTTGGGCGTTTGATCAAGACGGCGCGACACCGGGGCCGGCCCGCGTCCGTCCTCTATTCGTGCTGTCGCCTAAACCGTTGGTCCGCGCGGAATGGCGCTGTTGGTCAGGATATTCCTGCCGACATCTTCATAATGGGTGTCGCGCGCCTGGATCTGCTGCGCGATCGCATGCATGTCGCGAAAGCGGCGCTCGAACTTGTTGGCCTTGAACACGGCGGTGGCACCGGCCATGTGATAGGCCGCATCGACCACGGCGGCCGCCTGATGGATTGTCCAGGTCGAGGCAAGCCGAATAGCCGCCCGGTGCGCCTCCGAGGGTTTTCCGGTATGGGTCAAGTCATGCCAGGCCTCGGCGGCGGTCGAATAGATATAGGCGCGTGCCGCGCGCAAATTGCCTTCGGTGCGGCCGATCAATCCCTGAACCGCGCTGTTCTCCTTCATTGCGGTGAGACCAACGGAGTGCTTGCTGCGCGCCAGCTCGATCGCCGCATCCAGCGTCGCACGGGCAACCCCGAGCGCGATCGCGGCGAAACCCAATCCGAACATGGTGTAGGTGGTGATCCGGTAGAGCGGGCCTTTTTCGCGGAGCGCCGTGAAGTCATCGCGCAGTGCTGCGAATTTCCCCGGGATGAACAGATTCTCGACCGAATAGGAATCGGTACCGGTGCCGGCAAGGCCGATGACGTCCCAGACGTCGTAGGTTGTGGCGCTCGTCGCCGGAAAAACAATGGTCCGTATTTCCGGCGTGCCATTTGGTTTCAATCTTCGTGTGCCGTCGGCTTCGACGACCTGGACGTGGGCGCCTAGCCAGTTGGCCTGGCGCATGCCGCTGGCGAAATCCCAGCGCGCGGTGATGCGATAGCCGCCGGGAACGACATGCACCTCATTGGCAATCGCGCCCCAGGCAAGGATGTCGTTCGGCTTGCCGAAAATCTCGCATGCCACGTCCGCATCGAGATAGGCTGCAGTCATGGCGCAGACGGAACATTGGCCGAGGCACCATGCGGTCGAGGCATCGACCTTGGCGATCTCCTCCAGCACCTGCATGAAAACGTCCGGTGGCGCCTCGGCGCCACCGAGGCTCTGCGGCAGCAATGAGCGATAAAGCCCGTTTTCGATGAGAGCCGAAACGACCGGTTGGGTGAGGCGCCGGGTCCGTTCGATCTCGTCGGCTTCTTGCGCGATCAGGGGCGCCAGCGCCTTGGCGCGCTCAATAAGGCCCAACGCTGCGGGCTTATTCATGACGTTTCCTTGCCCTTATCGGGTGATCAATTAAGGGCATGTTGGTCCATCTGACGACGCGGATCAAGATGGGGAGGGTCGCCTCGAGCGAATTCGCCCGGCGGTCATACCGGGTCTGCAAAGCTGCCGATGTCTCAGCTATCCACCTTCAGCGCGGCAATAAAGGCTTCCTGCGGGATGTCGACCTTGCCGAACTGCCGCATCTTCTTCTTGCCTTCCTTCTGTTTCTCCAGAAGTTTGCGTTTGCGCGTGATGTCGCCGCCGTAGCATTTTGCGGTCACGTCCTTGCGCAGCGCGCGCACGGTTTCGCGGGCGATCACCTTGCCCCCGATCGCGGCCTGGATCGGAATCTGGAACATGTGCGGCGGGATCAGTTCCTTCATCTTCTCGACCATGGCGCGGCCGCGGCCTTCGGCACGGGTGCGGTGGACCAGCATCGAGAGCGCATCCACCGGCTCGTTGTTGACCAGGATCTGCATCTTGACGAGATCGGCCGGCTTGTAGTCGGTGAGGTGATAGTCGAACGAGGCGTAGCCTTTCGAGACTGACTTCAGGCGGTCGTAGAAATCGAACACCACCTCGTTGAGCGGCAATTCATATTTCACCATGGCGCGGTTGCCGACGTAAGTGAGCTCCTTCTGCGAGCCGCGGCGGTCCTGGCACAGCTTCAGTACGCTGCCAAGATATTCGTCCGGGGTCAGGATCGTGGCCTCGATCCACGGTTCCTCGATCTCGGCGATCTTCACCACGTCGGGCATGTCGATGGGATTGTGGATCTCGATCACCTGCCCGTCGGTGAGGTGCATCTTGTAGATCACCGAGGGCGCGGTCGCGATCAGGTTGAGATCGAATTCGCGCTGCAATCGTTCCTGGATGATCTCCAGATGCAACAGTCCGAGGAAGCCGCAGCGGAACCCGAAGCCGAGTGCGGCAGAGGTTTCCATCTCGAACGAGAAGCTCGCGTCGTTGAGCCGCAATTTCCCCATCGCCGCGCGCAGGGTTTCGAAATCGTCGGCGTCGACCGGGAACAGTCCGCAAAACACCACCGGAATTGCCGGTTTGAACCCGGGCAACATGTCGGTGACCGGCTTGCGGTCGTCGGTGATGGTGTCGCCGACCCTCGTGTCGGCCACTTCCTTGATCGCGGCGGTGATGAAGCCGATCTCGCCGGGGCCGAGCTCGTCGATCTGCTGCATCTTCGGGGTGAAGAAGCCGACGCGCTCGACGTCGTAAGCGGCGTTGGTGCCCATCATCCGGATCCGCTGGCCCTTCTTCAGCACGCCGTCGACAATGCGAACCAGCACCACGACGCCGAGATAGACGTCGTACCAGCTATCGACCAGAAGCGCCTTCAGCGACGCCTCGCGGTCGCCTTTCGGCGGCGGCAGCCGGTGCACGATGGCTTCCAGCACCTCGTCGATGCCAAGGCCGGTCTTGGCCGAGATCATCACCGCGTCGGATGCGTCGATGCCGATCACGTCCTCGATCTGTTGCTTGACCTGGTCGGGTTCCGCGGCCGGCAGGTCAATCTTGTTCAGCACGGGCACGATCTCATGGCCGGCATCGAGCGCGTGATAGACATTGGCGAGCGTCTGTGCCTCGACGCCCTGGCTGGCGTCGACCACGAGCAGCGAGCCTTCGCAGGCCGCAAGCGACCGGGAAACCTCATAGGCAAAGTCGACATGGCCGGGGGTGTCGATCAGATTGAGGATGTAGGTCTGGCCGTCCCTGGCCGAATAGGACAGCCGCACCGTCTGCGCCTTGATGGTGATGCCGCGCTCGCGCTCGATATCCATGGAATCGAGCACCTGTTCCTTCATCTCGCGCGCCTGCAGGCCCCCGGTGGTCTGAATCAGACGGTCGGCCAGTGTCGATTTGCCATGGTCGATATGCGCAACAATGGCGAAGTTGCGAATATTCGAAATAGGGATGGATGTCATGGGCGCGGGATAGCATTCGCGTTCCCGTGCGGCAACCATATTACGCCAATTTTGACGGGGCTTCTTCACGCCAAGCTGATTCCACTTGCGTGAAAAACGCGCTACGCACGGGATATGGCAATTGCATCATTTTCGTCCGCCGCCTTGCGCGCGCGCCGCCGGCCGAGCCTTCGCCGGCTGGCGGCTTGGCTGGTGGCCTCGGCATCGGACCGTGACGCCGCCCCGGCGCTGGTGATCGGCTTCGCCGCGATCCATGCCTTGCTCTGGACCGTCATCCTGATCAATCTCAAGGCGGCTCAGGACGTCCATATGGATGTCGCCGAAGCCTTCGCGTGGGGCCAGAAGTTCCAGCTCGGCTATGGCAAGCACCCGCCGCTGACCGGCTGGGTCGCCGGCCTCTGGTTTCGGATGTTTCCGGTCGCCGACTGGGCGACTTACCTGCTGGCGATGACGACGCTTGCCTGCGGCATGGTCATCTCATGGTTGATCGCGTTGCGTGTGGTGGACCACCGCCGGGCGTTCTTCGTCGTGGTCATGCTCGCGCTTTATCCGATCTTCAATTTCAAGGGCTTCAAATACAATCCGGATTTGCTGCAGCTCGTGACCTTGCCGCTGCTGGTGCTGGCGTATCTCAATGCCTTCGAGAAGCGCAGCGTGCGCTCGGGCGTGCTGCTTGGGCTGGCCGGCGCGCTGGCGCTGATGACGAAATACTGGGTGTTGACCATGATCGGTGCGGTTGGTCTGGCCGCTCTCATTCATCCCGATCGGCAGAAATTCCTGCGCTCGCCGGCGCCATGGACGGCGATCGCGGTGGCGATCGTTGCGATGATCCCGCATCTCGCATGGCTCCGGGGCGTGGATTTCGTGCCGCTGACCTACGCCGGCGACGTCTATGGACTTTCGAGCCGCGCGCAAAGCGCCGCTCTTGTGCTTGGTTATGTCGGTCACAATCTGGCGCTGCTGACCGTGCCGGTCGCGCTGGCGGGGCTCGCGCTTGGCTCGACGAAGCTGGTGCGCCGTCCATCGGCCGCGTTGTCGCGTATCTGGTCGCGCGGGACGAATGCGGGGGTGAACGGTTCGCAGGCGCTCAACGTCTGGATCATCCAGATCGTGGTTGCGGTCGGGCCGCCGCTCGGCGGCTTGATCTTTACGGTCTATATGAAGACCGACTGGGGCATCTCGCTGTTCTTTCTGACGCCGCTTTCGCTGGTTGCGATTTCGGCGCTGCGCATCCCGAAGATCGCGTTGTTCCGTATTGTCGCGATCTGGCTTGTGCTCACGCTCGCCACGCTCGCCGCGTCACCCTATATCGCCGCGCGCGAAATCGTGGAAAATCCCAATGCCGCTTCAGGCTACGGCGCGCGTTCCCAATTGGCCCGTGAACTGACCGAGATGTGGCACGCTCGGTTCCACACGCGCTGGGCGGTGGTCGCCGGCACGACGGAAGTTGGCGAACCGATGACGTTCTACAGCACGGATCATCCGGCGCCGTTTACGCCGGGCGAAGTCTGGTCGTCAGGGCTGACGTCGCTGGAGGAAGCCAAGCGGCTCGGCTTTATCGGCATCTGCGACACCACGGACGGTCGGCTGCCGATCTGCGAGGCCTGGATGGCGGCCAACGGCAAGGATGCCGAACAGCTTGCCATCACCACGCAGCGCTTTTTCCAGGGGCATCCGGGTCCGGCGATCACCTGGAAGGTCTTCGTGGTGCCGCCCGCGAAGTAGGCAATTCACAAGTCGCGTCAGTCCGGGATGATCCCAACGGGTCCGCGCGAGGCGCGGCCCGATGACAAGCTCAGGAAAATTCTCAAATGCGCAATTGCGCATCGGGGAATCTCGAGGTTCTCCATGTGCAATTTGCACATCGGAGTTCGCGCGTCACGCGCTGCGGTACGGCAACGCCTCACGTGCCTTCTTCGTTGAACTTGCTCGCCACGAGGTCCGTGATCGCGTCGATGGCGGCGTGCGCCTGCGGTCCGATCGCCGAGACGACGATCGACGTGCCGGGACCCGCGGACAGCATCATCAATCCCATGATCGAGGTGCCGCCGACGGTCTCGCTGCCCTTGGTCACCCACACTTCGGCATTGAAGCGCTCGACCATCTGCACGAATTTCGCGGAGGCACGCGCGTGCAGACCGCGCTTGTTGATAATCGGAAGCTCACGGGATACAGCGCCCGCCGGTACGCGCGGTCCGGAAAGGTTCTCGGGCGGCGCGTCGTCGTCGCTCATTTGCCAGCGAGCACTCGGCTCGCGATGGTCACATATTTGCGGCCGGCTTCCTGGGCCATGGCAATGGCGTCGGGAAGCGACCGCTCTTCGCGGACCTTGGCAAGCTTGACCAGCATGGGAAGATTGATCCCTGCGAGGACTTCCACCTTCGGGCGGCTCATGCAGGAGATCGCGAGATTTGAGGGTGTGCCCCCGAACATGTCGGTGAGGATGGCGACCCCATCACCGCTGTCGACGCGATTGACCGCCTCGATAATGTCGCTTCGGCACAAATCGGAATCATCTTCTGCCCCGATAGTGACGGCTTCGATTTGTTTTTGCGGACCCATGACGTGTTCAAGCGCCGCCTTGAACTCGTCGGCAAGGCGACCATGGGTCACAAGCACTAGACCAATCATCGAAAACTCCTCGCGGGTGCTTTTTTGGTGCACCGCACGAACGCGCCACTTTGACCATCCGGAGCCCCCGCGCAAGAGGGGATCGCCGCGATTCTCCCGGAAATTACGGGTTGGGGAAGCGAGCAGCGCCGGTCTATTCCGTCGCGATACTGGGGTCGATATGGTTACCAATTCCCTTCGAACAATCCGCCGAAGGTTGGGTGGAAGATGAATTCGTGGTCATTGTAAGGGCAGCGATGACAAGTGGAAGCCCGGCAAAGCCGCGGCCCACGGGTATCCGAGGTATTTCAGCACCGTCAATTCGGGTGAGGAGGGCTTCTGGTGGCGGCAGCCTTTCGGCGTCGTCCGCGTCGAGATCGACCACAAGGCCGACGACGGCCTCTTGGGCGAACTCACATTTGCGAATACCTAGCCCGCGAATTTCGATTAGGCCGGTCAGGGACGGCGCCGGACGGACCATGAGTTGGCCGTCCCTCGCCTCTAGATGGACACGGTCGTCGCCCACCAGCACGGCCGGCGCGATTTGCCGTGAGCGGCCGGCCAGGACGAGATCAAACGCGAGATGCGATTTGCCGGACCCCGACGGCCCCCGGATCAGCACGGCGCGATGTCCCACCAGCACCGCGGATGCGTGGATGCTGGCGCCTCCGGCCTCGGTCATGGCGCAGGGAGCCTGACCACAAAACGCGCACCTGCGATCGTCGCCTCGCCGTCGGCGCCGGGCGGGCCTGCACGGTTCTCGGCCCAGATGCGTCCGCCATGGGCCTCCACGATCTGCTTCGAGATCGACAGTCCCAGGCCCGAATTCTGCCCAAAGCCCTGGTGCGGACGGTCGGTGTAGAAGCGCTCGAAGATCCGCTCCAGCGCATCTTCCCGAATCCCCGGTCCGTCATCGTCAACGACGATTTCAATTTCCGATCGCGCGCGCCGGCAGGTAATCCGCACTCTGCGGCCTGCTTCGGAAAAGGACTGCGCGTTGGACAACAAATTGGAAATCACCTGTCCGAGGCGCGAATCGTGACCCGGCACCGAGAAGGTGTCGTGCGGACCTCGTCCTTCGAAGCGGAGTTCTACGGCGATATTGTTGCCGCGCCGGGTTTCGTTGGCGACCGAAGCCAGCGCCGTCAAAAGACGGCGAAGATCGACGGACGTCATGTCCTGGCGCTGCAGTTCGGCATCGAGCCGGCTGGCATCGGAGATGTCGGAAATCAGACGGTCGAGCCGCTTGACGTCGTGCTCGATCACCTCCAGCAGCCGTGCGCGGCTGGTGTCGTTGCGCGCCAAGGGCAGTGTTTCGACCGCCGAGCGGAGCGACGTCAGCGGGTTTTTCAGTTCGTGGGCGACATCGGCGGCGAACATCTCGATCGCCTCGATGCGGTTATAGAGCGCGTCCGTCATGTCGCGCAGCGCACCGGAGAGATGCCCGATCTCGTCGCGGCGGCCGGTGAAATCGGGGATCTCGACGCGGGTGCGGATGCGGCGCCGGACGCGTTCGGCGCTGTCGGCAAGCCGGCGCACCGGACCCGCAATCGTGCTCGCCAGCAGCAGCGACAAAACGATCATGACCGCGGAGGCAACGCCGCCGACCTTCAGAATCGCAAGGCGCTCGGCGGTGACCATCTGGTCGATGTCGTCACCCTGGGTCGAGAGCATCAGCGCGCCATGGATCGCGCGGAAGCGCTGCACCGGGACTGCGACCGAGACGATCACCTCGCCGCGGTCGTTGACGCGCACCACGCTGCTCTTCTGGCCGTTCAGCGAATGCGCGACCTCCTGATATCCGTTGCCGTTCTCGGGCCCGAGCTCGCGATAAAGCGGAAGGTCGCCGCGATTGAGCCAGGTGCGGATCGCGATCATCGTCCGTTCAGCGATGTTGGGCTTTTCCACCGACGGGGGCGGCAATTCGAATCGCAGCACGTCGCCGCGGCCGTAAAGACTGCGGCTGTCGAGAATGAGAGCGCCATCGCGATCGTAGATGCGGGCACGGGTCTTGGTCGGCGAAATCAACCGTCGCAACACCGGCGCGACGCGCTCCGGATTGATCGGGAAATCGAGCCCTGAATACTCGTCCGGCGCGCCGTAGGTTTCACCGGGTTTCAGATCCTGAAGCCGATCGGGATCGATGGTGATGGTGTTGGTCTCGACGGTTGCCGACGCGGCGATCGCGCCGGCGATGATCTCCGCCTGGACCAGGAGGCTTTGCGCGCGTGCGTCGATCAGGCCGGCGCGGAATTGCGAGAGATAGAGGATGCTCGCCACCAATGCGAGCAGGCCGGCGATGTTGAGCGAGACGATACGCCGCGTCAGGCTGGAGAAGCTGAGGGCGAAAAAGAACTGACCGACGCGGCGCAGCCAGTCGAGGAGGCGTTGCCAGCCGCGCAGCGGCGGGTTCTCCGCGGCAACGGTATCCAGAACGACGGACGACGAGGCGTCCTCGGCGCTCAGGCTTGCATCAGGCTGCGTTCGATCAAGCAATGGCCAAAACCGCCGATTGTTTCACAATTCCCGCGATGCGAATTGCCTTCGCATCCTACCCCAGGCGCGCGGCCGCGTCAGTTAACAAACTACGCGCGTGCAGTGCTATCCGTCAGGTCTCCTTGAAGCGGTATCCCACGCCATACAAGGTTTCGATCATCTCGAAATCATCGTCCACGACCTTGAACTTCTTGCGCAGCCGCTTGATGTGGCTGTCGATGGTGCGATCGTCGACGTAGACCTGGTCGTCATAGGCCGCATCCATCAGGGCGTTGCGGCTCTTCACCACGCCCGGGCGCGTGGCCAGCGCCTGCAGAATGAGGAATTCCGTCACCGTGAGCGTGACCGGCTCGTTCTTCCAGGTGCAGGTGTGACGCTCCGGATCCATGCGCAACAGGCCGCGGTCCAGCGCCTTGGCGTCGGTCTCCTTCGGAACCGCCGTCGGATCCTTCGGCGCCGCGCGGCGCAGCACGGCTTTCACGCGTTCGACCAGAAGGCGTTGCGAGAACGGCTTGCGAATGAAATCGTCGGCGCCCATCTTGAGGCCGAACAATTCGTCGATTTCCTCGTCCTTGGAGGTCAGGAAGATGACCGGCAGATCGGATTTTTGACGCAGCCTTCGCAGCGTCTCCATGCCGTCCATGCGCGGCATCTTGATGTCGAGGATCGCAAGGTCCGGCGGACTGGTGCGGAAGCCGTCGAGCGCGGATGCACCATCCGTGTAGGTCATAATGCGATAACCTTCAGCCTCGAGCGCAATCGAGACAGAGGTGAGAATGTTGCGGTCGTCATCGACCAAGGCAATTGTGGGCATGAGCCTGCTTTCAGATACGGCTAGTAGGTTGCTGAAGCGGCGGCCGTTTCGGTGATGCGCCGCATAAAATGGGCTTCGAAGTGGTCAGCGAGCAACGCAAGCTGGGCTGAAGTGTGACCGAGTTCCGTGAAAGCGCTTCGTCCGACGAGGCGCTCCTACCCATATGAAGGTCCGTTTACCCGAAAAAAGGTCCTCATTGCAATAGTTTGGCGAGGTAATATCGATGCAATTGACCCCCGATTTTGTACCTGGCCGGCTCGCCCGGTCGCTCCTGCGCCGCCGCCGCGAGGGGGCTTTGGCGACCCTGATGGCCGGCAGCGCCGATCCCTATTGCTCGCTGGTGAATGTCGCAAGCCACCCCGACGGCTCGCCGATTCTGCTGATTTCTCGCCTGGCCGTGCACACGAAAAACATCCTCGCCGATGCGAGGGTCTCGCTGATGCTGGACGAGCGCGCCGAAGGCGATCCGCTGGAGGGATCGCGAATCATGCTGTCTGGGCGGGCCGAGGAGATCGCAAGCCCCGATTCGGAGCTTGTGCGCCGGCGCTATCTCAACGCCCATCCATCCGCGGAAGCCTTTGTGGATTTTAAGGATTTTTCCTTCTTCCTGATAAGGCCGAGCGGAACCCATCTGGTGGCCGGTTTCGGGCGGATCGTCGATCTCAAGCCCGGGCAATTTCTGACCGATATTTCCGATGCCACCGCGCTTGTCGAAGCCGAGCAGGGCGCCGTCGAGCACATGAACGCCGATCACCGCGAGGCGACTAACCTCTACGCGACGAGGCTGCTCGGAGCCGCGCCAGACGACTGGCGCTGCACCGGGTGCGATCCCGACGGAATTGATCTGCAAGCCGGGGCCAAGACCTTGCGGCTGGATTTTCCGGAGCGGGTCACCGGGCCGGGCGAGTTGCGCAGGATGTTGGTCAGATTGGCGGACGAGGCGCGGGCGAAAAAATAATCGCAGCTCGCTCGCCCCATAAGGATGTGAGGCGAGCGACGCATGAATTCGGTCCGACGTGCTGGTGCGAGAGCGCTGCTCGTCTCGTATTGGGCGGTCGATTCGCAAGCGGCCACCAGGCTCACGACATCGACCTTCGGCATTCTGAAAATCAGATCCGAAGATCGGCCGGGCCGAGGCGCTGCGCAGAGCCGTGCTTGGCTATCTCGACGACCCCTTGTCCCCACGGAACGCTTACCCCGCGCTGTCGGGCCCTTTTGCCTTGATCGGCGAGGGGGCGGCGCGTTAGGCTTATCGATTGTGCATCGCAATAGAGGGTTGGGCCAGGATACCCCCGGCTTCGCAAGCCCATTGTCGCGCTGAAGGGGCCCCTGGGACCGGGAAAGCTGCCCAATGCGCCGCCTCTCGAATAAACCAAATACAAGGGATCGGCTTGGCAAGGCGGGCGTTCCTTACTAATAGGTCGCCGGACCTGGGCCGGAAGGCTATATTCAATTTTGAGGTACCGCGGCGAGGGCGCGTCTGGCGGCATTCGCGCTTTTTGAGATACGCGGGTTGGAGGAGGGTATTTCGTGCAAGAGACTGGTATTCGCAACCGTGCCTTCGGAGCCGACAAATTCGGCTTGAAAAATCTCAAGCGGGTGCACTGGAACCTCGGCCCCGCGCAGCTTTACCAGTATTCCCTTTCAGCGGGCGAGGCGGTGCTGTCCGCCGATGGCGCGTTGTGCGCAGACACCGGCGACTTCACCGGCCGCAGCCCGAAGGACAAGTTCACGGTCCGCGATGCGATAACCGACAAGAATATGTGGTGGGCGGGCAACCAGTCGATCACCTCGGAACAGTTCGAAGCGCTCTATGCCGACTTCCTCAAGCACGCCGAAGGCATGACGCTGTTCGCGCAGGATCTCTATGGCGGCGCCGATCCGAACTTCCAGATCAAGACCCGCGTCTTCACCGAACTCGCCTGGCATTCGCTGTTCATCCGCACGCTGTTGATCCGTCCGCAGCTGTCCGAGATCAGGGATTTCGTGCCTGAACTGACCATCATCGACATACCGAGCTTCCGCGCCGATCCCAAACGTCACGGCGTGCGCTCGGAGAACGTGGTCGCGATCGATTTCGCCCGCAAGATCGTCCTGATCGGCGGGTCTTATTATGCCGGCGAGATGAAGAAGTCGGTGTTCACCACGCTGAACTATTATCTGCCCGCCAGGGGCGTGATGCCGATGCACTGCTCGGCCAATGTCGGGCCAGCGGGCGATTCGGCGATCTTCTTCGGCCTGTCCGGGACCGGGAAGACCACGCTGTCGGCCGATCCGAAGCGGACGCTGATCGGCGACGACGAGCACGGCTGGGGCACCGACGGCATCTTCAACTTCGAAGGCGGCTGCTACGCCAAATGCATCAAGCTGTCACAGGAAGCCGAGCCCGAGATTTTTGCCGCCAGCAAGCGCTTCGGCGCCGTGCTCGAGAACGTGGTGCTCGACGAAGATACGCGGGTGCCGGATTTCGACGATGGCTCGAAAACCGAGAATACGCGCTCGGCCTATCCGCTCGATTTCATTCCCAATGCCTCGCGCACCGGCCGCGCCGGCCACCCGAAGAACGTGGTGATGCTGGCGGCCGATGCGTTCGGCGTGTTGCCGCCGATCGCAAAACTCTCGCCGGCGCAGGCGATGTATCACTTCCTGTCCGGCTATACCGCCAAGGTCGCGGGCACCGAACGTGGCCTGGGCTCCGAGCCGCAGCCGGAATTCTCGACCTGCTTCGGTTCGCCGTTCCTGCCGCTCGATCCCTCGGTCTATGGCAACATGCTGCGCGAGCTGATCGCCCGGCATAATGTCGATTGCTGGCTGGTCAATACCGGCTGGACCGGTGGCAAATACGGCACCGGCAGCCGCATGCCAATCAAGGTGACGCGCGCGCTTCTGACGGCGGCGCTCGACGGTAGCTTGCGCAATGTGGAATTCCGCACCGACAAATATTTCGGCTTCGCGGTTCCGACCGCCCTGCCGGGCGTGCCAACCGAGATCCTCAACCCGGTCAACACCTGGAAGGACAAGGCCGAGTTCGACAAGACCGCGCGCGCGCTGGTCGGCATGTTCCAGAAGAATTTCGCCAAGTTCGAGGCCCAGGTCGACGCCGACGTCCGCGCTGCTGCGCCCGACGTGAAGCTTGCGGCCGAATGAGATCGTTCCAATTCAGGTGAAAAAAGCAGCCCGCAAGGCTGCTTTTTTTGTGCCGGTCGCCCAGATCGGAAATCGGGTGGCCGGTCGCCCGGCCGCGCAACTATGTGTGCGCCCGGCTGCGCGGCGTCGCCGCGCGGTTTCGACTCCACCACAAAGCGATTGAGAGGCCATTCGATGTCGGCACTTGCGGGCAAGAACGCCATTGTCACCGGGGCGAGTTCCGGTATCGGTCGGGCGACCGCAAAATTGTTCGCATCGGAGGGTGCCGGCGTGGTCGTCGGCGCCCGCCGCGCAGGCGAATTGAACAGGCTGGTCACGGAAATTGGAGCAGCCGGAGGCCGCGCGGTCGCACTGTCGGGCGATGTCCAGGACGAAGGTTATGCTGAAGCGCTGGTCAATCTCGCCAAGCGCCAATTCGGCGGACTCGACATCGCCTTCAACAATGCGGCCACAATGGGGGCGCTCGGGAACATCGCCGAGATGTCGCGTGAGAATTGGACCCGGACAATCGAAACCAACCTCACCAGCGCGTTTCTCGGGGCGAAGTACCAGATTCCGGCGATGCTCGATCGCGGCGGCGGCTCGCTGATCTTCACCTCGACCTTTGTCGGCTACACCGTGGGATTTCCCGGGACCGTTGCCTATGCCGCAAGCAAGTCAGGTCTGATCGGAATGATGCAGGTCCTTGCGGCGGAGTTTGGCCACCGAGGGATTCGCGTCAACGCGCTATTGCCCGGTGGCACGGATACCGAAATGGCGCGTGAAGTGAACAAAACCGAGCAGGACCGCGCATTCGTCGAGAGTCTCCACGCGCTGAAGCGCCTTGCTAGCCCTGAGGAAATCGCAAAGTCTGCGTTGTACCTCGCCTCGGACGCGTCAAGCTTCACGACTGGAATCGCGCTGCTGGCCGACGGCGGCGTGTCGATCACCAGGACCTGAGGCGACTATTCATGCCTTGAAATACGCAATCTGCGTCGTGGTCGCGAGCAGTCGCCCGTTCGGTGACCAAAGCGCGCTCGTCTGGTCGCCATAGCTTTTGTGGAAGATATTGGCGTCGGCCACCGCAAGCACGCGGCTGATATCTTCCACGGCAAGATCGGCGGCATCGGCGTGGAAGTAGGTCGTCAGCGATACCGTGCCGAAAGGCACCAACTCGCCCCGTACGTGAAAGATACGGCCAAAAAATGCGTCCGACATCGCCATCAGCGACAGCGCGTCGATTTTTCGGGGTTCGCGGTCGCTGATCCACAATTTTGAGAACGCGCTCGCCGGCCCATCTTTTTTCGCGCCGAAGAAATTGAGCCCGCCCTCGATGAAGCGGAAATCATATTGATTGGCCCAGGACGCCTTGATCCTGGAGAGGGGCCGGATCTCTTCAAACGGTACGGCTTGCGGAAACATGGCCTCCAGGTGCGACCAGGAGGCGCGGCGCTCGGCGAATATGGCGGTCGCAAGCGCGCCTACCTCCGCTCCACCCTGCGTGAGCTCGACGCACCAGTGCTGCGTCGAGCGGTTGGCCTTGACCAGGCGCACATCGAGATCGAATGCGCCTTGCGCGATTGGCGCGCAAAAATTGACGGTCATCGATAGCGGATCGCCCGATCGTTCGGGGTGATCGACCAGCGCACGCAGCATCGTGGCGGCCGTGACGCCGCCGAACGGGCCGATAAAGGCCCAGTAGTCGTCGCTGGTCTTTCCCCGCCAGCGGCTGTCGCCGGCGCTCACGTGCGTGGCGTCGTCGAAAAGATGTCGCGGTCTGGCGTCCATGAAATTCTCGTTCGCGCGACCCGTTGGCTCCCAATGACGCTGTTATCCTCCGTCGCCGATAAATTCAACGACCTCAGAGGTACGATTTCGGATCAGCCGATCGCGCCGCGTTGCGCGCCCGGAGCCAGCGGCAGGTTTCCGTGCACCGGCACGTTCCAGATCTCCTGGGCGTATTCGCGGATGGTGCGGTCGGATGAGAACCAGGCCATCCGCGCGACGTTGAGGATCGACGCCCGCGTCCATGCCGGAACTACCCGCCAGCGCGCGTCGATGCCCCGCTGGGCTTCGAAATAGGAAGCGAAATCGGCGCTCACCATGTAATGGTCGAGATGGCGCAACGCGTGCGCGACCGATTCAAATCGGCTGGGGTCGTCGGGCGAGAACTCGCCGCTGCCGATCGCGTTGATCGCGCGTGACAGGCCCGGCGAGCGCCGGATCACGTCGGTGGCATCGAGCCCCTGCTTGCGCCGTACCACCACATCCATCGCCTCCATACCGAAGATCGCGATGTTGTCCGCGCCCACATTGTCGCGGATTTCGATATTGGCGCCGTCGAGCGTGCCGATGGTCAGTGCGCCGTTGAGCGCGAGCTTCATGTTGCCGGTGCCGGAGGCTTCCATGCCCGCGGTCGAGATCTGTTCGGAGAGATCTGCGGCGGGAATGATCACTTCCGCAAGGCTGACATTGTAGTCGGAAAGGAATGCGATCTTCAGGCGACCGGCGATTGCGGGATCGTTGTTGACGACTTCGGCGACGTCGTTGATCAGCTTGATGATCAGTTTGGCGTAGCGATAGCTCGCGGCCGCCTTGCCGGCGAAGATTTTCACGCGCGGCACCCAGTCGCGCTGGGGATCGTCCTTGATCGCGTGATAGAGCGCGATGGCCTCCAGGATGTTGAGCAGTTGCCGCTTGTATTCGTGGATGCGCTTGATCTGGACGTCGAACAGGGCGGCCGGATCGACCTTGATGTTGAGGCGCTCGCCGATCAGCCGCGACAGCACAATCTTGTTGTGGTGTTTGACGTTGCGGAACTGCTCCTGGAACGCGTTGTCGCTGGCGCGAGCCTCGAGAAGTGAAAGCTTGGTGGGATCGTTGAGCACGGCCTCGCCGCAGGCTTCGCGCAACAGGTCGGTGAGTTTCGGATTGGCCAGCATCAGCCAGCGGCGGAAGGTGATGCCGTTGGTCTTGTTGGTGATGCGGCCGGGATAGAGGTGATTGAGATCGTGAAACACGGTCTCCTTCATCAGGTCGGAATGCATCGCCGAGACGCCGTTGATGCGGTGCGATCCGACGAATGCCAGTTGCCCCATCCGCACGCGTCTTCCGGATTTCTCGTCGATCAGCGAGACCGAGGCGCGGAAATCGACGTCGCCGGGACAGCGCTCCTCGGCGAGCGCCAGATGTGTGACATTGATGCGGTAGATGATTTCGAGATGCCGCGGCAGCAGCCGCTGGAACAGTTCAACCGGCCAGGTCTCGAGCGCCTCGGGAAGCAAGGTATGATTGGTGTAGGACAGCGTGTCGACCGTGATCTTCCACGCATCCTCCCAGCGGATGTTGTAAAGATCGACCAGAATACGCATCAGTTCGGTGACGGCGAGACTCGGATGGGTATCGTTGAGCTGCACCGCGACTTTCGCCGCCAGGCCCCGGATTTGCCCATCCGCCGCCAAATGCCGCTTGATCAGATCCTGCAGCGAGGCCGAGACAAAGAAATACTCCTGCCGCAGCCTGAGCTCGCGCCCGGCGGGGCTCTCGTCATTCGGATACAGGAACTTGCAGATCGATTCGGCGCGTGCCTCCTCGGCGCTGGCGCCAAGATAGTCGCCGGTGTTGAAGACGTCGAGTTTGAGCGGGTCGGGCGAGCGCGCCGACCACAGCCGCAGCGCGTTGACGTGCTGGCCGCGCCAGCCGACGATCGGGGTATCGTAGGCGACCGCCTGGACGGTTTCGCCCGGGTGCCAGATCGCGCGGTCGCGCCCCTTGGTCTCGACGTGCTCGACGCCGCCGCCGAAATGGACGTGGTAGACCACTTCCGGCCGCTGGAATTCCCAGGGGTTGCCGAAGCTCAGCCATTCGTCGGGATATTCCTGCTGCCAGCCGTGGTTGATGATCTGGCGGAACAGGCCGAAATCGTAGCGGATACCGTAACCGATCGCGGGGATCGCGAGCGTCGCCATGCTTTCCATGAAGCACGCCGCAAGCCGCCCGAGGCCGCCATTGCCGAGCGCCGCATCCGGCTCGCATTTGCGCAATTCGGAGAGGTCAACGCCCAGGTCGCCGAGCGCGGCCTCGAACACCGCCAGCAGCCCCATATTGTTCAGTGCGTCGGTGAACAGACGGCCGATCAGAAATTCGAGCGAAAGGTAATAGACGCGCTTGCGGCCGGCGTCGTAGCTCGCCTTCTCCGCCGTCAGCCAGCGGTGCACGATGCGGTCGCGCAGCGCCAGCGCGGCCGCCTTGTACCAGTCGTGCTTGGTCGCCATGCCGGCGTCCTTGCCGATGGCGAGCCGAAGCTTGGCGAGGATGGCGCTCTTGATTTCCGCCAGCGCCAGCTCATCGACGGGCTGACCCGGCGCCGGAAAATTCACGGGAAATGATGGGTCTGGCACAATTTGCGATCCTGCGACTGTTACAAGAATCATACGCAGCTTACGCCCCAATCGAAACCCGCAAGCAGGTCGTTACGCAGCGCATGCACGGTTTTTATGCAAGGACCGGGCCGATTTTGTCCGAGAATGTGTACCGTTAACGCTACGACCCGCTACCATGGGTCTTCTGGCCTCGTCGTTCGGGCGAAAGCCGGAACCCATAGCTGAGACGTCAGAGCCGGTGGGATAGGTCCAACCAGTCTGGATTCTCTCTTTCAATCAACTGAATTTTCCACGCTCGCCGCCAGTTCTTTATCTGCTTTTCGCGCGCTGTCGCGTCCTGCGCTGATGCAATTTCCTCAACGTGGACCAAGCGGTACACGAGGTATTTTCTGACGAACTCGGATCCTTGACCATTTCGATGCTGTCCAAGCCTTACTCGCAGATTGTTGGTGATGCCGACATACAGAGGCCGTTCTCTGCGGCTCGCGAACCCAATAGCTGACTGCGCTCATTTTGCGCTGCCCGGTAAGAATGCCGATGCTAATCGATGGGTCCCGGCTTTCGCCGGGACGACGGAGCAGGATCGGAACAAATTAAGAACACTTTAGCAAGTCTTTGATATATCATAGTGATTCGGCACGCAGCCAACACAACATCTAGGGTCTATCCGAGATTTCGAGGACTACATGTCCACCATCGCCTTTGATCAATTCGCGCTCACCCGCATCGCTGACTTCGCCCGCTCGCTGTCGCGGCTACATCGGGCCTCGCGCCGGCAAGCCGTCGACGACGACGCGATCGACCGGGAATTCAATGCCGTCTGCATGTCGGTGTGGGGCTACACCACCGACGATATCAGCGACGAGCTGTTTTCCGACGCCGACCACGTCTTTCTCGATTCGCTCGATGAGGCGCATGCGCGCATCTTCGCGGCCGAAGCCGGCTACGACCTTGTCGATGACGAGGGCATGCTAATGGACTGGTGGGGCTATTGCTGGATGATCCTCGCCGAGAAACGCGGGCTGCTCACGCCTGAGAATCGCGCCGCGGCGCGGGCGCAGATCGAGGAGAAATACCGCTCGGCGCCGAATGTGATCGGCGTGATCGTCGGGCGGTGAAGCGATGGTTGATGGGTCATGGCCGGGCTTGACCGGCCATCACACATCTTCCCTCCGGTCGTGTAATCAAGACGTGGATGCCCGAGCACGAGGCCGTGCATGACGTCGTTTATAGTCAGGCGATCAGTTCACTTCGGCGCGCTTGGCGCGTGTCGAGCCCGTCTTCGACACCGAAATGGTGGGCGGCACGACGTCGCGGACAATCTCCGCCAGCGGCGCTTCGTTGGCGACGGTCTCCGCGGTCACCGGCGTCACCTTCATCTCGCCGAGCCGGGCGCGCACGTCGGCGGTCAGACCCGGATAGGCGGCGACCGGCGTGAAGTCCGGTGCCTGGTTGTTGCCGACCTTGATGCCGGAATACGCCACCAGCCCGTTGGTGGTGGCGATCACGTCGCCGGCGCGCAGCGAGGTATCGAGCGTCAAATCGACCGGCGCGAGGCCAGCGGCATCGCGGCCGTTGCAGGTGCAGTCGGCGCGCAAGGCTTTCCGGTAGGCAAAGGCGTTTTCGCTATCCGCATAGCGCTCGCCGGTGATGCTCACGGCGCTGTCGATGTTGCCGCCGAAGAAGACCTTGGTGGGGCTCGCCGGACAAAACGCCTGGCACATCTGGACCGGTGTAGAATTACCTCGCATCAGCGGAAAATACTTGCCGTCGCAGCCGCGCACGCAAAATGCGGCTCCGCCGCCTGAGGCGACCGGGCGTGGTGGCGGTGCGGATGGCTGATTCTGGCCGAAAGGGTCGGCGAAAAAATTCGCCTGTGACGGGGCCTGGCGCTTTTGGAAACCGCCGAAAAACATGTCGAACAGGCCTTCGGCGGACGCTCCGCTCGGCCCGAGCGCAAGTGCGCCGGCCAGGGTCGGGATCGCAACAAGCATCATGCGGCGCCGCATGCGCTGAAAAGGCAACTCGGTACGCAACGCTTACTCCACCCCGACGCCACAAAGTGCGCCGCGGCAGCGCGTGCCCCGGCGGGATTCACCATAGTGCGCGATGGTAAACGAGCTATGAGCGGGGACGAGATGACGGGAAAGAAAGTAGGTCTTTCCTTCGCGCTTGTTCACCACCACTCTGCGAACTGCGGGGCGAGGCAGAAGAAGGAGAGGCGCGTTGATGCCGGAGAGAAAGAGCGCTCAATCCTTCAAATACTCGCTCGCCCTATAGAGCCAGCGAAACGGAAGTCCGGCTTTCGCGAAGGTATCGCTGGCGCCCTCCTCGCGGTCGACCATGGTGTACACAAGCGCGACCTCGGCCCCGGCATCGCGCGCTGCTTCCACCGCCTTCAACGCCGACTCGCCCGTCGTGGTGACGTCCTCGATAATCACCACGCGCTTGCCTTGCAGGCTCTCGCCCTTCGCCAGGCCCTCCACCGCGAGCTTAGCGCCGTGCTCCTTGGGCTTCTTGCGCACGAAGAAGGCCGCGATCGGATGGCCCTTGAGCCAGGAGAGCTGCGCGACCGCGCCGGCAAGCGGCACCGCGCCCATCTCGAGCCCGCCGACATAATCAAGGCCGTCGTCCTTCAGCGCCTCATAGGTCAGCTCGGCGAGCAGAGCAGCCCCTTCCGGGTCCAGCATGGTCGGCTTGAGATTAAAATAGAAATTGCTCTTGCGGCCCGAGGCCAGGGTGATCTCACCGCGCCCGAACGAGCGCTTGCGAATGATTTCGGCGAGACGGGCGCGGGAGGCTGATTTGGACAAGGTGCTCTCTCGGATCGGGAGGCGCAATCTATTCGCAGACGGCCGCACATTCCAGAGCGGAACCTGTGCCGTCAACAGCGGCACGCGCGAGGCGCCCTGCCGAAACGTTGGTTGTAAGGCGATGAGCTTCCGGGCTAGGGGTATCCGGCTATTTCGCGGGGAAATGACCGACAATGACGATCGAGCTTCACACCTGGAACACGCCGAACGGCCGCAAAATCTCGGTCGCGCTCGAAGAAATGGGGCTGCCCTACAAGGTTTTCCCGATCAACATCACCAAGGGCGAACAGATGGCGCCAGGGTTCCTGGCGATCAGCCCCAACAACAAGATTCCCGCGATCGTCGATCCCGAAGGTCCCGGTGGCAAGCGCGTCAGCATTTTCGAGTCCGGCGCGATCCTGCTCTATCTCGGCGAGAAGACCGGAAAATTCCTGCCCGTCCCCCTGATCGAGCGCATCCCCGTCTATGAATGGCTGATGTGGCAGATGGGTGGCTTCGGACCGATGCCGGGGCAGGTGCACCATTTCATCGCGCTGGAAAATGCGCAGGACCGCGCCTATGGCCTGAAGCGCTACATGGCCGAGACGCGCCGGCTCTATGGTGTGCTCGATCGCCGGCTGGCCAATCACGAATTCGTCGCTGGCGCGCTGTCGGTCGCCGATTTCGCGATCCTCGGCTGGGCGTGGCGGCATCCGCGCCACAAGGTCGATCTTGCCGATTTCCCGAACGTCCAGCGCTGGTACAATGCTTTGATGGCGCGGCCCGCCACCAAGCGCGGCATGGAAGCGAAACTGGATTGAGTTTTTATCTCCCTCGCTCGCGTGAATGTGGTGAAGCTATCGTCGATGGGATGGCGGCGTTGGAACATCACTTGTGAGTCAGACGGACAGAACGATGCAAATTCATCGCAAGTCATTATCCGACCGACTCGCCGTGTTTCCTCGTTTGGGTTTGGCCAATCTGCCGACCCCACTCGAGCCGATGAAGCGACTGACGGCTCATCTCGGCGGACCGCGGCTGTGGGTCAAGCGCGAAGATACGACCGGGCTCGGCTTTGGCGGCAATAAGTTGCGCAAGCTCGACTACGTCCTGCACGAGGCACTTTCGAGCGGCGCCGATACGATCGTGTCAGGTGGCGTCGTGCAATCGAACAGCCAGCGGCAGGTTGCGGCGGTTGCGGCCAAGCTCGGCCTCGCGTGCCATCTTGCAGTCTACCATGGCCGACTCGAACCACCGACGCCGGAATACAAGACCTCGGGCAACGCCTTTCTCAATCGGCTGTTCGGCGCC
This sequence comes from uncultured Alphaproteobacteria bacterium, assembly GCA_963741185.1. Taxonomy (GTDB): domain Bacteria; phylum Pseudomonadota; class Alphaproteobacteria; order Rhizobiales; family Xanthobacteraceae; genus Bradyrhizobium. The sequence goes on from CAVUHE010000026.1 coordinate 187,186, forward strand.
CACCTCCATGACGTGCCGTGGACCGGTGACCGCAATGCAGCCATTCGCACGCTCGTCGGCGATCTCGAAGCGAGGGGTCACAGGCCGTACTTTGTGCCATACGGGGTCTCGAATGCCCTGGGCGCGGTCGCTTATGCCACGACGATTTCCGAGATCGTACCGCAGGCCGCAACGCTGGGCTTCGCACCAAGCACGATCGTGCACTGCACGGGAAGCGCCGGCACGCAGGCTGGTCTCGTCGTCGGTGCAGCCGTAGCAATGCCGAACACGCGGATCGTTGGGATTGATATTGACGCCGAGCCCGCGCGGGTGCGAGCCGATGTCGTGGCGCTCGCGCAAGAAGCGTCCAATTTGCTTGATGTCCGGTTCGACGAAGCAACGGTGGAAGTCGTCTCGGGACATGCGGGACCTGCCTACGGGGTCCCGCACGAAGCCACAATCGAAGCGATCCGGCTTGCAGGCCGGCTTGAGGCTCTCCCACTTGATCCGGTCTATTCGGGCAAGGGGCTCGCGGGCTTGATCGCCCTGATCCGCCAGGGGCGTTGGCGCAAGGACGAGGATGTCGTCTTCTTGCACACCGGCGGCGTGCCGGCACTCTTCGCCTACCAGAGCGCACTCGGCATCTGAACCGGCGAAGCCAAAGTTACCATGGGTGGGTCGGTTTCTGGTCGATTGCCGCCGGCCCCACTGCCGGAAGGCGGACCTGCCAATCACGCAAGGGTCAGGCGACGATTGAATGAAGAGGCTTTAATGCGCCTCGTCCCAATTATCCGCGGCGCGCGCGTCGACATGCAGCGGCAGGGACAGCAGCACCGCCGGGAACGGCGCGTCCTGCATCACGTGTTGCACCACCGGCAAGGTCGCGGCGACCTCGTTCTCGGGCACCTCGAAGATCAGTTCGTCGTGAACCTGCAACAGCATCTGCGCCGAGAGTTTTTTCTCGGCCAATGCATCCTCCATCCGAATCATGGCGCGGCGGATGATGTCGGCAGCGGTGCCCTGCAATCGCGCGTTAATCGCGGCGCGTTCGTTGAAGGCGCGGACCGAGGCGTTCGAGGCCTTGATGTCGGGGTAATGGCATTTCCGGCCGAACAGCGTCTCGACATAGCCGTGGGCCCGGCAGAAATCCCGCGTCGCGTCCATATAGGCGCGGATACCGGGAAAGCGCTCGAAATACTTCTTGATATAGGCGGAGGCTTCCTCGCGGGCGATGCCGAGCTGGTTGGCGAGCCCGAACGCCGAGATGCCGTAGATGATGCCGAAATTGATCGCCTTGGCCCGGCGTCGTACCTCGCCCGGCATGTCCTTGACCGGAACGCCGAACATTTCCGACGCCGTCATGGCGTGAATGTCGAGCCCGTCGCGGAACGCCTGCTTGAGCACGGGAATGTCGGCGATTTCGGCGAGCAACCGCAATTCGATCTGCGAGTAATCCGCGGACACGAGCTTGTGGCCCGGTGTGGCGATAAAGGCGCGGCGGATTTTCCGTCCGTCCTCGGTGCGCACCGGGATGTTCTGCAGGTTCGGCTCGTTCGACGACAGCCGCCCTGTCGTGGTCGCCGCCAGCGCGTAGGTCGTGTGCACGCGATGGGTTTGCGGATGGACGTAGGTCGGAAGCGCGTCGGTGTAGGTCGATTTCAGCTTCGAGACTTGCCGCCATTCCAGGATTTTTCTGGGAAACTCATGGCCCTGTTCGGCGAGTTCGTCGAGAATCTGCGCCGAGGTCGACCATGCCCCGGTCTTGGTCTTGGTGCCGCCGGGAATCGCCATCTTGCCGAACAGGATGTCGCCGATTTGCTTGGGGCTGCCGACATTGACCGGCTCGCCCGCGATCTCCTGAATTTCGGCTTCAACGCGCGCGGCGGTCTGGGCGAACTCGCCCGACAGGCGCGACAGCACCTGGCGGTCGATCGAGATGCCGCGCCGCTCCATCCGCGCCAGCACGGAGATCAGCGGCCGCTCCAGTGTCTCGTAGACCGATGTCATGCGCTCGGCGACCAGGCGCGGCTTGAGCACCCGCCACAGCCGCAAGATCACGTCGGCATCTTCGGCCGAAAATACCGTCGCCTTGTCGATCGCGACCTGATCGAAGCTGAGTTTTCCCTTGCCGCTGCCGGTCAATTCGCCATGCGTCATGTTGGCATGGCCAAGCCACGTTTCGGCCAGCGCATCGAGCCCGTGCGAATTGCGGCCGGCGTCGAGCGCGTAACTCATCAGTTGCGCGTCGTCATGGTTGCGCAGGATGATGCCGGCTTGCGCGAACATCACGGCTGCGAATTTGATGTTGAATCCGATCTTGAGGATGCCAGCCAATTCCAGGAGCGGGCGCAATGCGTCGAGCGCCTCGCTTGTCTTGATCTGGTCTGGCGCCAGGCCCGCGGCGAACAGGCCTGAGCCGTCGCCGGACTGTTTGTGCGCAAGCGGGATGTAGCAGGCGTCGTTGGCCTTGAGCGCCAGCGCGATACCGCTGATCTCGGCTTGCATCGGATCGATCGAATTCGCCTTGGCCTCGATCGCGAACTGGCCGAAATCGTGCACGCGCGCGACCCAGCTCTTGAGATCGGCCAGGGTACGGATGGTCTGATACTTGTTGCGATCGACCGGAGTCTTGCGCGCCTCCTCGGCGCGCGCCGCGGCCAGCGCTTGCGGCGTGAGCACGACGTTCGATTTTTCCGCGTTGCCTTGAGTCCGTCCCGCGCCGGGCGCGCTTCCCTTTGCGGGCGAGGCAGGGGCGTCTCGATCGCCAAACAGGTCACCCCCCGACGCGCGGGCGGGCGGTGGCGAAGAGCCGGCCGACCTGCCGCTCGCACCGCTGGTGTTTTTCGCGTCGGCCTCGACACCCGACGGATCGATCTGCGAATACTCGGCGACGCGGCGGGTCAGGGTGGCAAATTCCATCGCCTTGAGGAACGCGATCAGCTTGCGCGCGTCGGGTTCGTGCACCGCAAGTTCTTCGAGCGGGACGTCGAGCTTGACCTTGTCGTCGAGCAGCACCAGCCGACGCGAGATCCGCGCCTTCTCGGCGTTCTCGATCAAAGCTTCACGCCGCTTCGGCTGCTTGATCTCGCCGGCGCGCTTGAGCAGGGTTTCGAGATCGCCATATTCGACGATCAATTGGGCCGCGGTCTTGATGCCGATGCCCGGCACGCCCGGCACGTTGTCGGTGGAATCACCCGCCAGCGCCTGAACCTCGACCACCTTCTCTGGCGGCACGCCGAATTTCTCGATCACCTCGGGCACGCCGATGCGGCGGTCCTTCATGGTGTCGAACATCGTCACCTTGTCGGTGACGAGCTGCATCAGATCCTTGTCCGAGGACACGATGGTCGTGGTGGCGCCGCGCTCGCCGGCTTGTCGCGCGTAGGTGGCGATCAAGTCGTCGGCTTCAAAGCCGGCCTGTTCGAGGCAGGGCAGGTCGAATGCGCGAACCGCCTCGCGGATCAGCGCGAATTGCGGAATCAGATCGTCCGGCGCCGGCGGCCGGTGCGCCTTGTAGTCGGGATAGAGCTTGTTGCGGAACGTGACTTCGGATTTATCGAAGACGATCGCGAGATGGGTCGGCCGGTTGTCCGGCGGCATGTCGCGCAACAGCTTCCACAACATGTTGCAAAAGCCGAGTACCGCATTGACCTGCAGACCGTCGGATTTGCGGTTCAGCGGCGGCAGCGCGTGGTAGGCGCGGAAAATATACGAGGAACCGTCGACCAGAAACACATGGTCGCCCTTCTTGAGGGCTTTGGCGGCAGACGCTGGGGACGTCTTTTGGGATGATTTTTCGGATGTCTTTTCGGATGTCTTGGGCATGGCCGAAACTTAAGTGTTTTTGCAACGATTGACAGCCTTCCGCGCGCATTGTGCCGGGATTTTTGCGCAGGGAGGACGGCTGCGGAACGGTTGCATTGGCGGTCGTTCCGTGACCCCCTGTGGCGACAGCTGGATGAGAAAAGGACAAGACATGACCGCAGCCCTCGACGCGTTGATGGAAAAGCTGCGATCGGTCGAGGCCGAGATCGAGACCGAGCTGGCGAAGCGGCGGGAAGAGCTGCGTTTCAGGGTCGAAAACCGCCGAATCGTATTCGAGAAGGAGGTATTGCGAATCCACCGCGAGCTCAAGACGCGAGCGACGAGGTATTTGATAAACGCCAACCCGTTGATGATACTGACCGCCCCGGTGATCTATTCGCTCATCGTCCCCATCGCGCTGCTCGACATCGCCGTCATGGCGTATCAGGCGATCTGCTTTCCGGTCTACAAAATCCCGAAAGTTCGCCGTCGCGACTTCCTCGTGTTCGATCGCCATCATCTCGCCTATCTCAACGTCATCGAGAAGATCAATTGCGCCTATTGCTCATACGCCAATGGCGCGGTCGCGTTCATGCGCGAGGTGGCCTCGCGTACCGAGGTCTATTGGTGCCCGATCAAGCACGCACGCCGGGTGCTGGGTCCACATCCCTATTATCAGGGTTTTGCCGATTTCGGCGATGCCGAAGGGTTTCGCGCGAAGCTCGCGCAGATGAAGGACGGCGTGAAGATCGAGGGGGTGGGGTGAGGGCGGCAGTTGTTATAGCTCCCCGCACCTGCGGGGAGCTTTGGGCAAGACCTACTCCGCCGCCTGCAGCCCGGGCCGTATCTTCTTCGGCGCGATCCAGAATGCAGCCGGCCGTTCGAACAGGAAATTGGCGCCGGCTTTCAGCGCGATTCGCCAGATCGCCAGCGCTCCAAACAAGGCGACAAGCGTGACGACGAGCGACATCGTTCCGACATCGTGGACGATGCCGGCGCGCAACAACAGCGTTCGCATCGCCGCCATCGGCAGGAAGAAGGCGAGATAGATCACGATGGAATGCTCGCCGCAGAAGCGTAAAGATGTCAGCCATTGCGCTCGCGCCAGCAACGTGCCCACGGTGACGATCGCGCAAGCCCCCGCAAGCCCGAGCGCGAGCGAGATCAGCGGCCATTCGCTGTAGCCAAATTTCACCAGGCCGCCGTCGAGCAATGCCCATATCGCGAGCGCGGCGAGGGCCAGCACTGGGCGCGCCCGCGCGCGGTCGGACAGCGCGAACACATGATCGGCGAAAAGATAGCCGGTATAGAAATAGACGAAGCGCGCGCAGAACTCGTCGATCACCGTCCAGCCGGTGACGATGTGCGCCATCTCCAGCAGCGCCGCGACGCCAAAGATCAGGAGCGGCGGCAGGCGCCGGGTCGCCTTGGTGACCACGAAAAACACCGGCAGCAGATAGATGAACCACAAGGTGCCGAACGGCTCGATGAAGGATTCAAGATACAGCAAGCCGGCATGGGCCCAATTCGTCTCGGCGGCAAAGGCCGGCGCCTTGAAGCCAAATTGTATAGTCACCCACAGCACGTAGAAATAGGCGAAGTGGACCACCTTGCGGTCGAGGAAGGTCCGCCAGTCGCGGTCGATCACGACCGCCAGGAACAGGCCCGAGATCAGGAAGAAATCCGGCATCCGGAACGGCTTTGCAAAGGCGACCAGCGGATGCATGAAGCCGGTTTGGCCGGCAGCCAATTCCACGCCCAGCACCGAATGCATCATCACCACCATGACGATGCAGATGCCCTTGGCGTAGTCGACCCAGTCGATACGGCCGGCCGGCGACCGCCCCAGCGGGAGCGGCGGCGCGACACGTTCGATACAGGCGGATGTGCCGTTTGGTGTCATCGGTGTTCCTTTTCGGCGCGGTTCTGGCGCAAGTGGTGGCATCATCGGCCGTATCCGTTTCATTCTCCTTTATTCATACAAATGACATGCCGGATGCACTCGATTTTCCGGTTTCCTCTTCGCGCCGAAATGCTTTAAGACCCGCCCGACAAATCACTCCCGTTAACCATTATCGACAGGTTGCCAGATGCGAATTGCCATGATCGGCACGGGCTATGTGGGGTTGGTGTCAGGCGCCTGCTTTGCGGATTTCGGCCACCACGTCACTTGCGTGGACAAGGACGAAAGCAAGATCGCCGCCTTGCGCCGCGGCGAAATACCGATTTTCGAGCCGGGCCTGGATGCGCTGGTCGCCGCCAATGTGAAGGCGGGGCGCCTCGATTTCACCACCGATCTTGTCGCGCCCGTGGGCGAAGCCGATGCCGTGTTCATCGCGGTCGGCACGCCATCGCGGCGCGGCGACGGTCACGCCGATCTCAGCTATGTTCACACCGCGGCCCGCGAGATCGCGTCCGCGCTGGCGGGGTTCACGGTCGTCGTTACCAAGTCGACCGTGCCGGTGGGCACTGGCGATGACGTGGAGCGCATCATTCGCGAGACAAATCCCTCCGCCGATGTCGTGGTCGCCTCCAATCCGGAATTCCTGCGCGAGGGTGCTGCGATCCGTGATTTCAAATTTCCCGATCGGATCGTGATCGGCACCTCGGATGAGCGCGCCCGCAAGGTGCTCGGCGATGTCTACCGGCCATTGTCGCTCAATCAGGCGCCGCTGATGTTCACCGCGCGGCGAACCGCGGAGCTGATCAAATACGCCGCCAACGCGTTCCTTGCCACCAAGATCACCTTCATCAACGAGATCGCCGATCTTTCCGAAAAAGTCGGGGCCGACGTGCAGGAGGTCGCGCGCGGTATCGGGCTCGACAACCGCATCGGCTCGAAATTCCTGCATGCCGGGCCGGGCTTCGGCGGCTCATGCTTCCCGAAGGATACCCGTGCGCTGGTCAAGATCGCGCTCGATCACGACGTGCAGCTTCGGATCGTCGAGGCGGTGCTTTCCGTCAACGAAAATCGCAAACGCGCGATGGCGCGCAAGGTTTCGGGCGCGGTCGGGGGCAGCCTGCGCGGCAAGACCGTCGCGGTGCTCGGCCTCACCTTCAAGCCCGACACCGACGACATGCGCGAGGCGCCGTCGATCCCGCTGGTGACAGGCTTGCTTGACATGGGCGCGAAAGTGCGCGCGCACGATCCGGTCGGCATGGAAGCGGCGCGCCGCGAATTGCCCGACATCGAATATTGCGACGATCCCTATATTTGCGCGCGCGGTGCCGATGCGATGGTGGTGGTGACGGAGTGGGTGCAATACCGCACGCTCGATCTCGATCGCCTGAAGAGCGAGACTGGCCCAGCCCGTGATGGTCGACCTGCGCAACGTCTATCGCCCCGAGGACATGGCCGCTCACGGCTTTATTTATGAAAGCGTCGGCCGCCCGCGCGAACCGCGGGGCTGATGCTTGCCTCGCCTCGCCCCGCTTGCGGGGAGAGGCAGTTGGCAAGCAACACGGAACGGACTTTTGCCTCGCAGCTTCGACACTCCCCTCCCCATCGACGCCGTGCTGGACGAACTGTCACGCACGCTTCAAGAGTATAACGCCGCCGTGCTGGTGGCCCCGCCGGGGGCTGGCAAAACCACGCGGGTGCCGCTGGCGCTGCTCGACGCGCCGTGGGCGAAGAACAAGAAGATTATCGTGCTGGAGCCGCGCCGGATCGCGGCCCGCGCCAGCGCCGAGCGTATGGCGCAGACGCTTCGAGAACGGGTCGGCGAAACCGTAGGCTACCGCGTTCGCTTCGGTTCGAAAGTGTCGCGCGCCACGCGGATCGAGGTCGTTACCGAAGGAATCTTCTCGCGGCAGATTCTGGACGATCCGGAGTTGTCCGACGTCGCCGCGGTCCTGTTCGATGAGTTTCACGAACGTTCGCTCGACGCGGATCTCGGCCTTGCGCTGGCGCGCGACGCGCAAACCGGCCTGCGCGAGAACCTGCGTATCCTCGTGATGTCTGCGACGCTCGACGGCGCACGGGTCGCCAATTTGCTCGGCGATGCGCCGGTGATCGCGAGCGAAGGCCGCGCCTTTCCGGTCGAGACGCGGTATCTCGGCCGAAAATCCGACGCACCGCTGGAGCGGCAGATGGCAGATGCGATAGCGACCGCGCTGCGCGCCGATCCCGGTTCGGTGCTGGCCTTCCTGCCGGGGGCAGCGGAAATTCGCCGGACCCAGACCCTTCTCGCCGAACGCATCAATGACGTTTCGATCGAGATCGTGCCGCTGTTCGGCGCGCTCGATGCATCGGTGCAGGACCGCGCCATTGCGCCAGCCCCCAAGGGGCATCGCAAGGTGGTACTCGCGACCTCGATCGCGGAGACGTCGCTGACCATCGAGGGCGTTCGTATCGTCGTCGATTCGGGGCTTGCCCGGGTGCCGCGCTACGAACCGGACGTCGGCCTGACGCGGCTGGAAACGGTGCGCGCCTCGCGCGCCGCGGTCGATCAGCGCCGCGGGCGCGCGGGGCGCACCGAACCCGGCGTCTGTTACCGCCTGTGGGACGAGCCGCAAACCGCCGCCTTTGCCGCTTTCACCCAGCCCGAAATCCTCAGCGCCGACCTGTCCTCGCTGGTGCTCGACCTTGCGCAATGGGGCGTCAGCGATCCCGCGAGCCTTGCATTTCTCGACCCGCCGCCGGCGCCGGCATGGAAGGAAGCGCGCGGGTTGTTGCACGAACTCGGCGCACTGGACGGCGACGGCCGGATCACGGCGGAAGGCAACAGCCTGCGGGCGCTGGCGCTGCCGCCACGGCTGGCGCGGATGATCGTGGATTCGCAACCGTTCGGCGCGGGCCGCGCCGCCGCCGAAATCGCCGCCATCCTCACCGAGCGCGGGCTTGGCGGCGACAATGTCGATCTCGATGTCAGGCTCGACGCGTTCCGCCGCGACCGTTCGCAACGCGCCGAGAGCGCGCGCAGCCTCGCCCAACGCTGGGCGTCGCAGGTGGCAGCGGATGAAAAAGCCGGCGCGCGAGGCTGCGAAGAGCCGCCATCGACCGGCGTCATGCTGGCGCTGGCCTTTCCGGATCGTGTCGCGCGCAACCGCGGCAATGGCAGTTTTGTTCTCGCCAACGGGCGCGGCGCTGCGCTCGACCAGACCTCCGCATTGTCGCGCGCGCCCTATATCGCGGTCGCCGAGCTCACCGGCACGGCCGCGCAAGGGCGGATTTTGCTTGCGGCGCCGATCACGCAAGCGGAAATCGAGGCGCGCTTTGCCGACCAGATCGAAACGGCCGACGAAATCACCTTCGACCGTGGCGCGATGGCGTTGCGGGCGCGGCGCAAGAAGACCTTGCACGCGATCACGCTGTCGGAGGCGCCTTTGGCGCTAAAGCCATCGGCGGAAACCTCACTTGCGCTGGCCGATGGCCTGATCTCGGCCGGTCTTGATAAATTGCCGTGGTCGAAACCGGCCAAGCAATGGCGCGACCGCGTGATGTTCCTGCGAAAGGCCGAAGGTGACGCACCGCAGAACCCCTGGCCTGACCTGTCCGACACCGCGCTCGCGGCGCAACGCGAGGCATGGCTGGTGCCTGTGCTTTACGACAAGACCTCGCTGAAGGATTTTTCAGCCGGCGACCTGTCGGATGCGCTGGCGACGCTGTTGCCGTGGGAACTGCGCGCGCGGCTTGAGCGAGAGGCGCCGACACATTTCGAAGCGCCCACCGGCACCCAGCTTGCGATCGACTATGAAGCAGAACAGGGGCCGACGATCGCGGTCCGCTTGCAGGAATTGTTCGGGCTCAATACCCATCCCTCGATCGCCAAGGGGAAGATTCCGCTGGTGCTGGAATTGCTGTCGCCGGCGCATCGGCCGGTGCAGGTGACGCGCGATCTGCCCGGCTTTTGGCGCGGCAGTTACGCCGCGGTGCGCTCCGATCTGCGCGGGCGCTACCCGCGGCATCCCTGGCCGGAGGATCCGGCAACCGCACCGCCGACCCGGCGCGTCAAGCCCAGGGGGACGTGAAACGGAAACGCGACGTCAGGCTGAGGCGTTTCGTTAACACTTCGCTCATCCTTTTTGCCAAAATTGCCGCTCGCGCCCGGCATCGTCGGTCGAAGTTTTCTCGCCGGCATGGTGAAGTCGGCGTTCCTCTGACCGGGTGTGGCGCCATGCGTAACATAATGATCTTCGCTGCGATCATGATCGGCCTTGGCATCTTCATGGCGCAGGTCGCCGACAAGATGACGCCCGCGCCCGCAGCGGCGACGACAGCCCGGAAAGCTCCTCCCGTCGAGAAGGTGGCGCAGGCGCAGGCGGGAATCCGTAGCCTCAGCATCCCGCGCGACGCCCGCGGCCATTTCGCGACCGAGGGACGGATCGACGGGCAGCGGATCGCATTCATGGTCGACACCGGGGCTTCCGTCATCGCCCTGAACGAAAGCTCCGCGGCGCGGTTCGGGCTACGCCCGGCACGCGGCGAGTACAGGGCGACCGTCAATACCGCCAACGGTACCGTCAACGCGGCGCCAACACGGCTTCCCATGGTCGATATCGGTGGCCTCGTAGTGCGCGACGTCGATGCGATGGTGCTGCCGGATGAAGCATTGTCGGAGAACCTGCTCGGCCTGTCCTTCCTGTCCAAGCTGAAGCGGTTCGAATACGCCAACGGCAAGATGGTGCTGGAGCAATAATCGCCGCCGCAGGCAGGCACCGGCTCGCCAAATTCGTTGCAATTAACCTTGAGAAATCGGCTCTTCCGCCTTCCGCCGGGCCCGCGCATTCGCTATGGCTGCGGCCAGTGTTTCTCAACAAGGCCGATTGAATGTTTCCGAAGCCGAAGTCCGTCCTGGTTCCGAACACCTACGCCTTCGAATCCGAGCCGATGGTGAAGGCGACCGGGTTTCGCGAATACGACGCCCGCTGGTTGTTCGGCAAGGAAATCAACCTGATGGGCGTTCAGGCGCTCGGCATGGGGCTGGGTGCGCTGATCGCCGAACTCGGCGTCAAGCAGGAGGTCGTCACCGGACACGATTTTCGCGGCTATTCGGCCTCGATCAAATATGCGTTGATCTCGGGACTGCAGGCGGCGGGCTGCAGGGTGCACGACATCGGGCTTGCCATGACGCCGATGGCGTATTTCGCGCAGTTCGAGCTCGATGTGCCCTGCGTCGCGATGGTGACGGCCTCGCATAACGACAATGGTTGGACCGGCGTCAAGATGGGCGCTAACCGGCCTCTCACTTTCGGCCCTGACGAGATGAGCCGGTTGAAGGAAATCGTACTCAACGCCGAGTTCAAGAACAAAGTCGGCGGCTCATATCAGTTCCACGAGAATTTCCCGGCGCGCTATATCGCCGATCTGACCAGGCACCCGAAGCTCAAGCGCAAGCTGAAAGTCGTGGTTGCCTGCGGTAACGGCACAGCGGGCGCGTTCGCACCGCAGGTGATGGAAGCGATCGGCTGTGAAGTGGTGCCTCTCGACACAGACCTTGACTACACTTTTCCAAAATACAATCCCAATCCCGAAGACATGGAGATGCTGCACGCGATCCGCGACGCGGTGCTCGCGCACAAGGCCGATGTGGGCCTGGGTTTCGACGGCGACGGCGACCGCTGCGGCGTGGTCGACAACACAGGCGAGGAGATTTTCGCCGACAAGGTCGGCGTGATGCTGGCGCGCGACATGTCGGCGATCCACAAAGATGCGCAATTCGTGGTCGACGTGAAATCGACGGGGCTTTTTGTGACCGACCCCGTGCTGCAGAAGCAGGGCGCGAAAACCGTCTATTGGAAGACCGGGCATTCCTACATGAAACGCCGCACCCATGAGCTCGGCGCGCTGGCGGGCTTCGAGAAATCCGGTCACTTCTTTTTCAACAAGCCGTTCGGCCGCGGCTATGACGACGGTCTTGTTTCAGCGATCGCCATTTGCGAGATGCTCGATCGCGCGCCGGGCAAGTCGATGGCGGATCTAAAGAACGCACTGCCGAAAACCTGGTCGTCGCCGACCATGTCGCCGCATTGCGCCGACGAGGCCAAATACGGCGTCGTCGAACAGGTCGTGAAGCATTTCGAAGCGCTGCAGAAGAAGGGCGAGAAGGTCGCGGGACAGAAGATCCGCGATCTCGTCACCGTCAATGGCGTGCGGGTCACCGTCGAGGATGGCAGCTGGGGCCTGGTGCGGGCTTCTTCCAACAAGCCGGAACTGGTGGTGGTGGTCGAAAGCCCAGTCTCGGAACAGCGGATGCGTGACATGTTCGAGGCGATGGATCAGGTTCTGCGAACCCACCCCGAAGTTGGCGAGTATAATCAGAAGATTTGAGCTTTGGTGTCCCGGGCGCTGCGCAATATAAGCGAAGCGAAATAGGTAGTGCGCTGCTGACCCGGGATCTATCCTGCCAGCAGTTCTTAGAGCATGATCCGGAAAAGTGGATACCGGTTTTCCGAAAAAGATCATGCTCAAACAAAAAGATAGAGCGCGATGACGATTCGAAGAAAAGTCATCTCGCTCTAGGCTTTTGGGTCCCGGCTTAACGTCGCATCATTTCGTGCTGCGCCGCGTCCAGGACTCGATTGCCGCTTAGGCCACCTTAAGCGATCCGAGGAAGCTGTCGACCTCGGATTTCAGCCGGCTCGACTGCGATGACAGTCCGTTTGCCGCCTCACACAGCCGGGACGTCGCCACTTTGGCTTCGTCGGAAGCTCGCGTGACGCTGAGGATATTGTCGCTCACGTCCCTGGTGCCGTCCGCCGCCTGTTGTACGTTGCCGGCGATTTCGCGCGTCGCCGCGCCCTGCTGATCGACCGCAGCGGCAATCTGGCTGGAAATTTCGTCGATCTCCTTGATTGTCCCGCCGATCGCCTGGATGGCATTGACGGCTTCGCCGGTGGCGGTCTGGATGCTCTGAACCTGCGCGGAGATTTCCTCCGTCGCCTTCGCGGTTTGATTGGCGAGCGCCTTGACCTCGCTTGCCACCACGGCAAATCCCTTGCCGTGCTCGCCGGCGCGCGCCGCTTCGATGGTGGCGTTCAAGGCCAGGAGATTGGTCTGGCTGGCGATATTCTGGATCAACGTGACCACCTCGCCGATCTTCTGAGTGCCGCTGGCAAGCCCTTCAACCACCGAATTGGTGCGGCGCGCTTCCTCGGCCGCCTTGCCTGCGATCTCGGCCGATCGCGTAACCTGCTTGGCGATCTCGCTGATCGAGGCGGTCAGTTCCTCGGTCGCCGAAGCTACCGTGCCGACATTGGCCGATGCCTGCGTGGAAGCCTGGGCGGCCGTGGCGGTTTGCCTGCTCGTTGCCTCGCTGCCGCTGCTGATCGAGGTGGATAGTCCCTGGATGTCGTTTGCAGCCACCGCGACCGCCTCGACGATGTGTCCGATCTTGCGCTCGAAACCGGAGGCGAGATCGCGCATCGCGGCCTCGCGTTCCTGCTTGGCGCGTTGTCCGGCCTCGGCGCGTTCGGCGTTGGCGCGCATCTCCGCGGCGTTCGCCGCCTCGGCCTCGACGGTCTTCTGCGCCGTCGTCTCGAACAGATGCGAGAGTTTGTGGGCGAGCCAGATCAACACGGCGGCCTCGACGATGAGAATGACGGCGTGAAGCACGACCCGTCCAAGATCGGCCCCGCCGGGATAGATCGTGGCAGGCAGAATGAAGTTGAGCGCGAGGTGATGCAGCGCGACCGCAATCGTGCCGGCAATGATCGGCCGATAGTCACAATAGGAGACCAGGCACGCCAGCGCCGCGAAGAAATACATGTGCATGTCGATCTGCCAGGGGTGCCCGGCGAGCTGGAACGTGATCACTGATACGTCGCCCATCAGCGCGACGGCGAATATCAGGCGCGTCGACAATTCGTTGCCTGCGGCGCGCCATGACAACGTCGCCGCGGCCGCCATCGCCGATGTGAGCAGGGTGGGCAGCAGCCAATCCGTGCCGCGGGCCATGCTGATGGCGAAGCAAATCGGAACATGCAGCCAGAGCACGACCAGCAAGGTCCTGCTGGTGGTTTCGCGCAAATTCTTCAAATCGTGACTTTCGATCATCATCCCCGGTTTCCCTCGTCCTCAAACGTCAAACAGGCCGCTATCGCTCGTGGATCGATCGCAAGCCAGACTCCGGCTTCGCGCAGGCGGGTCAGTCCCGCATGGCTGTCGGGCCGAACGACCAAGACTGCCCGGATCGCGGTCACCCGCACAATCGTCGCGTTGGCTGAAGCCGCGGCCAGGAAGGCCTGCTGCGTGCTCCACCAGGGTGGGAAAGCCACCGCCACCACTTCTGAATCGGCGCGGATCTGAAAAGACAGCGCGGCGATTGCGACCCAACTCGAAAACAAAAGGGCGGCCGCGTTCAACCACGCCGGCCACCGGGAGGCTGTGATGCTGTTCCTTTGCCCCATCGCGGCAACTTATCGAGTCAATGCTAATTACCCGTAAAAATGCGACCATTGGCCGGCCGGGAGACCGAAAAAAACGCTGACTATCCAATTAGTTGCATGAATACTACCGGAAACGCTTTGGTTGCCGGTTGCGGCCAGATTTCGCTGCGAGAAAGCCGAGGCGCGAGGTGGCTGCCCTTATGCCGCCGCGGGCACCGGAAGCGCGGTCACCGACTTGATCTTCTCCATCGCAAAGCGCGACGTGACGTTCTTTAGCGGTACCGCACCGATCAGCTTCTTGTAAAATACGTCATAGCTCTGCATGTCGGCGACCACGACGCGCAGCATATAATCGACGTCGCCCGCCATCCGGTAGAATTCCATCACCTCCGGCATCGCGCTGACGGCATCGGCGAATTTGCGCAGCCACGCCTCGGAATGATCGGCGCTCTCGACCGACACGAAGACCGTGATGCCCAACCCGATCTTGTTCTGGTCGACCAGCGCAACCCGGCGCAGGATCACGCCGTCCGCCTCCAGCCGCTGGATGCGTTTCCAGCAAGGTGTCGAGGACAGCCCGACCCGGTCGCCGATCTCGGCGACGGACAGCGAGGCGTCTTGTTGCAGCACTGTGAGGATCTTGCGGTCGATGGCGTCGAGCCGACGATTCAACTCACTGGCGTGAACGGCAAGGTCGGTCATGAGAAGAACTTTCTTCCAATTATGAGGGTTACAGTCCTCATATATAGAAAAATCTTCTAATTCAAGCCCATTATCGTCCAGTCCCTGCTTGGCCGGCGGCCTGACCCTGGCGCAAAAGCGCTTCAACTTCAGCACGTTGTGGGGCAGCGAAGGCCCCGCCGAAGCGCGTGCATTTGAGCGCCGCGGCCGCCGATGCGAACCGCAGCGCAGCGCGTAAATCCTGATTTTCGGTGATGGCGAGGGCAAAGGCGCCGTGGAACACGTCGCCCGCGCCCAGCGTATCCACGGTGTGGACCGGGAAGGCCGGGGTCTGCTGCAGGTTGTGGTGCTCGTCGAGCCAGATCGTGCCTTGCGCGCCGCGGGTACCGGCGAGGAATGACGGAGTCAATTTCGATATTTTCTTCAGCGCCTCGCCGTCATCGCTCACACCTGCGGTCTCTTGCAAGGGTTCGCTCGAAAACACCAGATGCGACGAGGCGGTGAGCAGTCCCTCCCGTAGCGACATCGCCCGATCGACATCGACAATGACGGGGATACCACGGCGGGTCGCCTCGACGCAGAGATCGGTGCAGAACTCCGCGCAACGGCTCTCGGTCAGGATGGCATCGCAATCCTCAAGCAGCGTATCGGGGTCGGGCAGCCGCACCTTCCACAATTGCGGATCACGGAACGTGACAATGGTACGCTCGCCCGAGGGGTCGATCATGATGTTGGAGATCGGCGTGACCAGGCCTGGCATGTGCACGATGTGCTTGGTCTCGATGCCTTCCTCCGCCATCTTTTCGAAGATGTATCGGGAGGTGGTTTCGCGCGCATCGCCCATCGGCCCGCAAATCGAGGCGCGGCCGCCGAGCCGCACGATCCCGATCGCGCCGTTAAGCGCGTTGCCGCCGCAGATTTCCTCGAAATGACTGGCGTTCTCCTTGGAACCGCGCGCGGGAAGTCCCTGCACGCGAAACGTCAGGTCGCGCACCGGCATGCCGATGCAGAGGATGCGCGGTGAGGCCTTCGGCGCGCCGCTGTGGAAGTTCATGCTGGAATCCGTCATGGCGATTCCTTGGTGTGCCGGAACCAAGGTCCGGGAATAATCGACGCAGCCGTCACCGGGTTCCCGCTATGCATGCTGGTCCGGTCCATTATGCACCCAGCGTCCGAGCAGGTGGTGGGCAATCGCAAACGGATGCGGGCCCGCGAGGCCGTCGGGATGGTCCCGCTTGATCATCAGGGTCGCTTCCGCATGATCGAACCAACGTGCATCCTCCAGTTCCGTGCGATCCACGACGATGTCCTCGTTGAGCGCCCGCGCAGTGCAGCCGATCATCAGGGACGACGGGTATGGCCATGGCTGGGTCATGTAGTAGGTCACATCGGTACAGCGGATGCCGGCCTCCTCGAAAATCTCGCGGCGAACCGCATCCTCGATGGTTTCGGCAGCTTCGACGAAACCCGCAAGGCACGAATACATTCCGGGCAGGAAATGCTTCTGCCGGCCGAGCAGCACCTTGTCGCCCGAGGTCACCAGCATGATCACCACGGGATCGGTGCGGGGAAAATGCTCGGCCTTGCAGTTCGGACAGTCGCGCTTCCAGCCGCCTTCCTTCATCGCAGTGCGGGTGCCGCAATTGGCGCAATAGCCGTGGCGCTGATGCCAGTTCACCATCGATTTCGCCATCGCGATCGCCGAAAGCTGGCTGGCCGGAACCGCGCCGTGCATCGCCATGCCGCGCAATTCGCTTACGGCTGCATCGTCGCGGGTCAGGAGTTGTTCGACCGCGGCGGGTGAAATGCCCATGCCGAACACCGGCGCACCCTCGCGCAGACCTAAAAAGATCGTGCCGGGATTGGCGCCGAATTTCAGCGCTTCCACGATGCTGAGCAGCGCGCGCGGACCAGCTGCCTCCCGCTTCACCACCAGCGAGTCGCGGTAGACGACGTAGGCGCGGGCTTCGGGGTGCCCTTCCAGCGCCAGGAGCTTGGTTTCGTCGCCGCGCAGGTGGGCCGCGCGGTCAAGAATGTGCGAGACGAAGCCCGGACGGCCCAACGGAAACGAATCGAAAGCGGTCATGTGTTCAACCAAGCCAGATTTTGCGGCGGAGCGCGCTGATAAATCTCTGGACCTCCTCTGCGTCATGCGCAAGCGGCGGCATCACGCCCCAGACCGGGCGCGGCCAGGCGACATCACTGGAGCGGCGCGCGATGATATGGACGTGCAGTTGCGGCACCAGATTGCCGAGTGCCGCAATATTGAGCTTGTCGCACTTGGTGATTTCTTTCAGCGCGCGCGCGACGCGGGAGATTTCCGTCATCAATTGCGCCTGCTCGACCTCGTCGAGATCGATGACCTCCACAATCTCCGGCCGGCGCGGCACCAGCAAGAGCCAGGGATAATGCGCGTCCTTGATCACAAGCACCCGGCAAAGCGGCAGGTCGCCGATGTCGATGGTGTCTTCCTTGAGCCGTGAATGCAGCGACCAGGCGGATTCGGACATGAGGGCTCCCAATTGCCCGTCTTCAGGCACTGACGGGTTTCATATCAAGGCGTTATAATCCGCGAAAGCCGACGATCCGATATCCCGCGCGGCCGACCAAGTTTCGATGGTCCGATGTTCACAGAAAAGGCCGCTTTTCTCGGGGTACGACTGCCGATAGCCCGCTTGCTTTCCGCTCCATTTGGCCCCAAATAAGGGCCGGGAGATTGGCGGTGGACGAGCCACTCGCCAACCGGGTCAGGTCCGGAAGGAAGCAGCCCTAACGAGGTCCGGATCGGGTCGCTCGTCAGTCTCCTACCTGTTTTTCGAAGCGAATCGCGCATAGGTCGGTGGCCCAACCTGCGTCGGATTCTGCTCGTTGTTGTTCCGCAAGCCAGCCTCGCGAGATAATCAATTGCGGATCGATCGATGACCGACGCTGGCGCTCCCCCTCGCGAGTCCGAAGCTGCCCCCGGGGGCGGCTTCGATCTCGGCGGCCCGCCCGATGCCGGCAAGCCGTATCGCGTGCTGGCGCGGAAGTATCGTCCCTCCAGTTTCGACGACCTGATCGGCCAGGACGCCGTGGTGCGGACGGTCTCGAATGCGTTCGAGACCGGGCGTATCCCGCAAGCCTGGATATTGACCGGCGTCCGCGGTGTCGGAAAGACCACCACGGCGCGGATCCTTGCGCGCGCACTGAATTACGAACTGCCGGATGGCTCGGTGAAGGGACCGACCATCCATATGCCGGTGCTCGGCGTGCATTGCCAGGCCATCATGGAAAGCCGGCATATGGACGTGCTGGAAATGGACGCCGCCTCCCATACGGGGGTCGACGACGTGCGCCAGATCAATGACAGCGTGCGTTACGCTCCGGCGAGCGCGCGTTACAAGGTCTACATCATCGACGAAGTCCACATGCTTTCGACGGCGGCGTTCAACGCCTTCCTGAAAACGCTGGAAGAGCCGCCGGAGCACGCCAAATTCGTTTTCGCCACCACCGAAATCCGCAAAGTTCCGATCACGGTGTTGTCGCGCTGCCAGCGCTTTGACTTGCGCCGGGTCGAGGCCGATGTGCTGATGGCGCATCTTGCCAATATCGCGACCAAGGAGGGCGTCGAGGTCGAGGTGGAAGCGCTCGGCATCATCGCGCGGGCCGCCGAAGGCTCGGTGCGCGATTCGCTGTCGCTGTTCGATCAGGCGATCGCGCATGCCGCGGGTCCCGTGCGCGCCGATGCGGTGCGGCAGATGCTGGGGCTGGCCGACCGCACGCGCGTGATCGATCTTTTCGAGCATCTTGTTCGCGGCGATATCGCAGCCGCGTTTACTGAATTTCGCGAGCAATACGACACCGGCGCCGATCCGGTCGTGGTGCTGTCCGATCTTGCCGAATTCGTCAATTTCGTTACCCGCGTCAAGATCGTGCCGGCGACCGCCGGCAACGTCGCGTTCGGCGAGACTGAGCGTCTCCGCGCGCGCGACGTCGCCGCCAAGATCTCGATGCGCGTGCTATCGCGGATGTGGCAGATGCTGCTCAAGGGCATCACCGAGGTGCAAGGCGCCACCCGCCCGGCCGCGGCCGCGGAAATGGTGCTGGTGCGCATCGCCTATGCCGCCGATATGCCGACGCCGGACGAAGCGATCCGGATGATCGAGCAGAATGGCGGAGCTTCGCCGGCGATTGCCGGAAACGCCTTAGCCCGCGCCGCGCCGGCCGCACCAGTGGTCTCGTCGCTGCCGTCGTCGCCGCGGTCGGCCTCTGCCCCGCGCGCCAATGCCGAGGCCTCGGTGCGGCCGCAGATGGTCGCACCGTCAACCGAAGTTCAGTCCGCGCCGGCGCTGCGGATCGCAAGCTTTCCAGAACTGGTGGCGCTCGCCGCCGAGAAACGCGATTTGCTGACCAAGGCCGCGCTGGAGGCCGATGTGCGGCTGGTCCGCATCGAAGACGGACGGCTCGAGGTGGCGCTGGAGCGCAGTGCGGCGCGGACGTTGATCAACGACTTGTCGCGCAAGCTGGAGCAATGGACCGGACGGCGCTGGACGGTGATCGTATCCAACGAGGCCGGGCAGCCGACGCTGCGTTCGCAGAACGAATTGGTGAGGACTCAGCGCGAACGCGCCGCCGAATCCGATCCGCGGGTGCAGGAGGTGCTGGCGCGATTTCCCGGTACCAAAGTGGTCGAAGTCCGCAAGCTTGCCCCCGAGCCGCCGGAATCTCATGCTAGCGGTGAGGACCTTATTGAAAGTCCCGACGGCGACGACCAGTAATTTCAGAGGAACGGTTGATGGCTGATTTTCTTGGCATGATGAAGCAGGCGGCGCAGCTGCAATCGAAGATGCAGGCGATGCAGGAAGAGCTCGGCAACGTCGAGGTCGAGGGCATTTCGGGCGGCGGCCTGGTCAGCGTGCGGATGACCGCGAAGATGGACGTCAAGGCCGTCAAGATCGACCCGTCGTTGATGAAGGCGGACGAGCATGAAATCCTTGAGGACCTGCTGGTGACCGCGTATGGCGACGCGCGGCGCAAGGCGGAGCTCGCGATGGCCGAGAAAATGCAGGCGTTGACCGGCGGTCTTGGCCTGCCGCCCGGATTGGGTCTCGGCTAACATGCCCATCGCGGTTGCCGGCCCCGAGATCGAACGCCTGATCCAGCTCCTGGCGCGGCTGCCCGGACTTGGCCCGCGCTCGGCGCGACGGGCCGCCTTGCATCTGATCAAGAAACGCGAAGCGCTGATGACGCCACTTTCGGCCGCGCTGCAGGTTGCGATCGACAAGATCCAGGTCTGCAAGACCTGCGGCAATATCGATACCCAAAATCCCTGCACGGTGTGCACCGATCCGCGGCGCGATCAATCGATCATCGTGGTGGTCGCCGACGTCGCCGACCTCTGGGCGCTGGAGCGGGCGCACGCGACCAACGGTCTGTATCACGTGCTCGGAGCGACCCTGTCGCCGCTCGACGGCGTCGGCCCGCAGGACCTGACCATCGACGCGTTGGTCAAGCGCGCCCACGATCCGCAGGTGACGGAAATCATCCTGGCGCTGAATGCCACCGTCGACGGCCAGACCACCGCGCATTACATCACCGACCTCCTGCAGGACGCCAATGTCAGGGTCACGCGGCTCGCCCATGGCGTGCCGGTCGGCGGCGAGCTCGACTATCTCGACGAGGGCACGTTGTCCGCGGCGATGCGGCAGCGAACCCTGTTCTAGCCATCAAACACGGAAATCATTGAAATGACGAAACGACGATTCGGCAAACCACTGGCTTTGGGCGCGATCATTGCGACGGCATTGGCTTCATCTTCCGCTTCGGCGCAGCAGGCCGAGCCGGCGCCGAAGGCCGGCAAGCTGATCAAGGCCGGTGACGTGCTGTCGGGAGAGCTCAACGCCTTGCGCACCCGCGGCGGCAAGAAGGGCAAGCGCCCGGCGACCTACCAGCTCACCAGCGAACCGCACCGGTTGCCGCCGCCGAATGATCTTTGCGGCCTGGAAACCGGACCGGAGACGTTTCAGATCGTCACCAGCAGCGAGGCTCAGGCCGCGCAGCTAAAGGGCTACGTCGGCAAGGAAGTCTCGCTCAGGATCGAGGAAATCGCCTGCGCCAGGGAAGCGGGCCAGCTCAGCGAAGCCGTCGTCACCAAATGGAGCGTGGTGACGAAGCATTAGCGCGTGGGAGGCGCTAAACCTTCGCCGCCTCCAGCGCCGCGAAATGACCGCGCCGCTGCAGCCACGCCAGCAGAACGAGGCTCGGCACCGCGACGGCGACGCAGATGGTGAAAAACAGCGGCCATCCGACAGCCTTCGCCACATAGCCTGCGCCCGAGGACAAATAGGTACGCCCGACCGCGGCAAGTGCGGTGAGCAGCGCATACTGGGTCGCGGTGTGCAGCGGATTCTGGCACAGCGCCGACAGGTAGGCGACGAAGATCACGGTGCCGATGGCGCTGGTGAAATTTTCCGCGGTGATCGCAAACGCCAGCGCCCATTGATTGACGCCGACGAACGCGAGCCAGGAGAACGACAAATTGGCGACCGCCTGAAGCACGCCGCCGATCCACAGGCTTGCGGCGAGCGAATAGCGCCGGGCGACAAAGCCGCCGGCGAATCCGCCGAGTAGCGTGGCGGCGAGCCCGACGCCCTTGACGATGGCGGCATAATCGTTGCGGGAGAAGCCGAGGTCGATCACGAACGGCGCGGTCATGGTGCCCGAGAAAGCGTCGGTGAATTTGAACAGCACCACGAAGGCGAGTGCCACGAGCGCATCTTTTCGGACCAGAAACTCCGAGAACGCGCCGACCGCGGCATGGATTACCCGCACGAAGGCGGTCTCGGTGCTGCTTGCGGCCTCGGCGCGCGCCGATTGCTCGGGCTCGGTGGCCGATAGCGCGGTGACGGTGCCGATCAGCACCAAGACCGCCATCGTTACATAGCCCCACATCCAGGCCGATGGGCGTGTGCTCCCGGTGCTTTCGTAAGCGCTGACCAGGAACAGCGCGCCTGCGGTCGACACCAGCATGCCGATCCGATACGCTGCGACATAGGATGCCATGCCGGCGGCTTGTTCGCTCTCCGGCAGGCTTTCGACACGAAAGGCGTCAACCACAATGTCCTGCGTCGAGGACATCGTCGCCACAAGCAGCGCGCCGAACGCGACGAATGCGGAAGATCGCGCGGGGTCGGCGAGCGCCAGCAGCAGGATCGCTGCAATCAGCAGCAATTGGGAAAACAAAAGCCAGCCGCGCCGCCGGCCGAATTGGCGGGTGAAGAACGGCACATGCAACGCGTCGACCAGCGGCGCCCAGAGAAATTTCAGCGTGTAAGGCGTTCCCACAAGCGCAAAAAGCCCGATGGTGCCGAGATCGACGCCGGATTCGCGCATCCAGACCAACAGCGTCGATCCTGACAACGCCAGCGGCAGGCCGGAGGAAAAGCCGAGGAGCAACACGATCAGGACGCGGCGCTGCAAATACACCGCCAAGCTGTCGCGAAAGCTCGCGCGCGGGGCGGCCGATGTTCTGGGCGGGCTGTCAGGCGCTGAAGTCATGCGGGCGTGTTAGCAGATTCTGTCGCAACAAAATGCCATTGTCATCGCCCGGCTTGACCGGGCGACCCAGTATTCCAGAGACGGCTGATGGGATTGGCGCCTACTCCCCCGCTTGCATTTTTCGCGGCAGCGGGAACAGCTCTGGCGCGGCAGGCTTGACGAGGCGCGGGGATTCCGCGGGCGGTTCCTTGCTGAAGTCGAGTTCCTCGATCCTTCCTGCACGCTTTTCGATCTTGTCGGCCGAAATCAGGATTTGACGAACGTCCTCGTTGGCGTCGGAAAAATGCTTCTGCAGCTTAAGCACACGCTCGCGCAGGCGCGAAAGATCGTCGCCGAGGTTGAGGACTTCGGTTCTAATCTGGTCGGCAGCGTCGCGCATCCGCGCGTCTTTGAGAATCTGCTGCATCACCTGGATCGCCAGCATCAGGAGCGACGGCGACACCAGCACGACGCGGGCACGATAGGCCTTCTGGATCACATCGTCGAAGCGGTCGTGAATCTCTGCGTAAACCGATTCCGACGGCACGAACATCAGCGCGGTATCCTGGGTCTCGCCCGCGATCAAATATTTTTCCGCGATGTCGCTGACATGCTTCATGACATCGATGCGCAGTCGCTGCGTGGCGATTTTCTTGTCCTCGTCCGAGCGTGCGTCATGCAGCGCGGTGATCGCCTCGAGCGGGAATTTTGCGTCGATGCAGAGCGGCCGCTGGTCGGGCAGGAACACCACGCAATCCGGTCGTTTGCCGGTCGAAAGCGTGTGCTGGAATTCGTAAGTGCCCTTCGGCATGCCGTCCTGGACGATCGCCTCCATCCGCGCCTGGCCGAAGGCGCCGCGCGACTGCTTGTTGGCCAGCACGTCGCGCAGCGTCGTCACCTGCGAGGTCAGGTCGGTGAGATTCTTGTGCGCGTTGTCGATGATGCCGAGCCGTTCATGCAGGACGCGCAGGGAATCCATGGTATGGCGCGTGGTCTGCTCCATCGACTGGCCGACGCGGTGGGTCACCGTATCGAGCCGTTCAGTGACGGCGCGGGCCATTTCGGCCTGGCGTCCGGCCAAGGCCTGCCCCATCGCGTCGACGCGGCCGGTGGCCTCGCTTTGGGCGCGCAGCATCTCGCTCAGTCGTTGTTCGAGTTCGTCGGCGTGCGTGGCCTGCGCCAGCGCCAGTTCGAGCCCGCGCCGGCCGGATCGCGCGACCACGACGGCGATGACCAGAAGCAGGATGAGCACGAGCACGCCGAAACCGATCAGCGCTTCGCCGGTGCGGACCGGCAGTTCGCCGACCATGAAAAGAATCTCGTTCATTCAGCCCTTGTAGCCGATTCGGCCTTGAAGACGAACGAAGAGGGAACATTTATGGTGAATGCGCGGTAAATTTTTATGGTTAATGCTTCCACAAGAATCATGGTTAAGCGTCGGTAAACAGGTTCCCCGGGCGCATTGACCCCCGCAAATCAGCAGCTTAAATCGCCCGCCAAGCTACTTTGAGACATCATGGCCATCAGAGAAATCATCATCCTCCCCGACAAGCAGTTGCGGCTCGTCTCCAAACCCGTCGAAAAGGTCACCGCGGAGATTCGCAAGCTCGCCGACGACATGTTCGAAACCATGTACGACGCGCCCGGAATCGGCCTCGCCGCGATTCAGGTCGCCCAGCCGCTGCGGCTGATCACCATGGATCTCGCCAAGAAGAACGAGGAGGGCGAGACCAACCCGCAGCCGCGCGTCTTCATCAATCCGGAGATTTTGTCGTCGTCGGAGGAAACGTCGATCTATGAGGAGGGCTGCCTGTCGATCCCCGAATATTACGAAGAGGTCGAGCGGCCCGCGAAGGTGCGCATACGTTTCATCGATCTCGACGGCAAGGTGCATGAGGAAGACGCCGAGGGCCTGTTCGCCACCTGCATCCAGCACGAGATCGACCATCTCAACGGCGTGCTGTTTGTCGATTATCTGTCGAAACTCAAGCGCGACCGCGTGATGAAGAAATTTGCCAAGGCCGCCAAGCGCGCGGTGGAATAAAAGTTCAGCTATCTCCCTGTCATGCCGGGCTGGTCCCGGCCATCCGCGTCTTGAAGCCGCAAAGAAAGACGTGGATGCCCGGCACAAGGCCGGGCATGACGATAAACTACTTCCATCACAGGTGCGCCTAAGCATGCCGCTTCGTCTGATCTTCATGGGCACGCCGGAATTCGCGGTGCCGACGCTGCTGGAACTCGTGGCCCACGGCTATCAGATCGCGGCGGTCTATACGCGTGCGGCAAAGCCGGCCGGTCGCGGCATGAAGCTGCAATTGACGCCGGTCGAACTGCAGGCGCGGCGGCTCGGCATACCAGTGGCAACGCCTTCAACCCTGAAGACACCGGACGCGTTGCAGGAATTTCGTGCCCTTGACGCCGATGCCGCCGTGGTCGTTGCCTATGGCATGATCCTGCCGCAGACCATTCTCGATGCCCCAAGGCTCGGCTGCTTCAACCTGCACGCCTCGCTGCTGCCGCGCTGGCGTGGCGCGGCGCCGATCAACCGCGCCATCATGGCCGGAGATCGCGAGACCGGCGTGATGGTGATGAAGATGGATGCCGGGCTCGATACCGGCGATGTGGCGATGGCCGAGCGCGTGCCGATCACGGACGCCATGACGGCAGCCGACCTGCATGACACGCTGGCGCCGCTCGGCGGCGACTTGATGGTGCGTGCGATGGGCGCGCTGGAGCGCGGCAAATTACAATTGACGCCGCAGGCGAGCGACGGTGTCACCTACGCCGCCAAGGTCGACAAGGCCGAGACGCGCATCGATTGGGACAAGCCGGCTCGCGAGGTGTTGCGCCATATTCACGGGCTTTCGCCGTTTCCCGGTGCGTGGTGCGAGATCGCAGGTGGCGGCGATGCGGCTCGTGTCAAGATTCTGCGCTGTGAACTGGCGAAAGGCGCGGGCGCGCCAGGTGCCGTGCTCGACGATCATCTCACCATCGCCTGCGGCGACGGCGCGATCCGCATCGTCGAATTGCAGCGCGCCGGCAAGGCGCCGATGAAGCCAGCCGAGTTCCTGCGCGGCACGCCGCTGAAGGCTGGAGCGCGAATGCAATGATCGTCCGTGCCGAAACGCCGGCCGATGTCGCCAGCATTCGCGATCTTGTGCGTGCGGCCTTTGCCGGTGACGTTGAAGCCGATCTGGTCGATGATCTGCGCCGTGACGGCGATCTGTTGCTGTCGATGGTGGCGGAGGACGCGGGCCAAATCGTCGGTCATATCGGCTTTTCGCGGGTGCGGATCTCCCACCAGGCGCAGCGCGTGCCGGGCGTCAGCCTTGCGCCGCTCTCGGTCGCGCCGAAGCGCCAGCGGCGTGGCGTCGGTGCGGCGCTGGTAAGGGCCGGGCACGCGCAACTTCAGGCGGCGGGCGAGACGATCGTCTTCGTGCTCGGCGACGCCGGCTATTATGGCCGTTTCGGTTATGTGCTTCCCGCCGCCGCGGCGTTCGACTGCGTCTATGCCGGGCCGCATTTTCAGGCGCTGGCCCTGACGGAACTTGCGCCAAAGGGCGGCGCGATCACTTATGCTGCAGCCTTCGACCACGTGCAGTGATCCGATGCCCCGTTACAAACTTACAATCGAATATGACGGCGGGCCGTTCAGCGGCTGGCAGATTCAGGATAACGGCCCCTCGGTGCAGGGCGCGCTTGAAGACGCGATCAAGGCGATCTGCGGCGAGCAGGTCCGCGTTCATGGCGCCGGCCGCACCGATGCCGGCGTGCATGCGCTCGGGCAGGTCGCGCATTGCGATATTGCCAAGCATTTCGTGCCCGGCCGGTTTCGCGATGGCCTGAACGCGCATTTGCGTCCGCATCCGATCGGCGTGTTGTCGGCGGAAGTCGTGCCGGAAAGCTTCGAGGCGCGCTTCTCCGCGAAGAAGCGGCATTATCTCTATCGGATCGCCAATCGCCGCGCCAACCTCGCGCTCGACATCGGCCGTGCCTGGCGGCTGCCGCGGCCGCTCGACGCCGACGCGATGCACGCGGCCGCGCAAAATCTCGTCGGCAAGCACGACTTCACCACGTTCCGCGACACCGAGTGTCAGGCCAAGTCGCCGGAAAGGACGCTCGACCAGCTCGACGTCGTGAGAGAGCGGGATGCGGTCAATATCGCAACCTCCGCGCGCTCGTTTCTGCACAGTCAGGTGCGTTCGATGGTGGGCTCGCTGGTCTGGGTCGGCGAGGGCCGCTGGAGCGCGGAGGATCTCGCCGCGGCGCTTGCCGCGCGTAACCGTGCCGCCTGCGGACCGGTCGCGCCACCCGAGGGACTTTACCTGGTGCGAGTGGAGTATTAGCGCCGGCGCCGCAGGGTGGGTTGAGCGAAGCGAAACCCTCCGTTGGTGTGGCGATGGGTTTCGCTTCGCTCGACCCATCCTACGCGAAATACCTGTCCAGTATTCCCCGATAGACCTTCGTCAATTTCTCCAGATCGGCAACCGGCGCGCGCTCGTCGATCTGGTGCATGGTCTGACCGACCAGGCCAAACTCGATCACCGGGCAATAACGCGAAACAAAGCGCGCATCCGAGGTGCCGCCCGACGTCGACAATTCCGGCCGGCGGCCGGTGACCTCCTTGATCGCGGCGACCGCAAGGTCGGTGAAAGCGCCGGGCTTTGTCACGAACGCATCGGCATTGGAAGGCTCCCACACGATTCGCGCGCGAATCCGGTTCCCTGACACCTTCGCCAGCCGCAGCTCGATCAGTTCCCTTAAGCTTTGCTGGGTGTGCAGGTCGTTGAAGCGAATGTTGAACTTTGCCCGCGCCTGTCCGGGGATCACGTTGCTGGCGGGATTGCCGACATCGACGGAGGTGAATTCGAGGTTCGAAGCCTGGAACTGTGCGCTGCCATGGTCGAGCGGCTCGTCGCTGAGCGCCACGATCAGTCGCGAGATATCCGGCACAGGATTGGTCGCGCGGTGCGGATAGGCGACGTGTCCCTGAACCCCGTCGACATAGAGCGTGCCCGACTGGGAGCCGCGGCGGCCGATCTTGATGCAATCGCCGAGCGTCTCGACATTGGAGGGCTCGCCGAGCACGCAGTGATCGAACTTCTCACCGCGCGCAGCGACCCATTGCAACAGCTTGATCGTGCCATTGACGGCAATGTCTTCTTCGTCGCCGGTGATCAGGAACGAGATCGAGCCTTTCGGTTTGCCCTTATGGTCGGCGAGATATTGCAACACCGCCGCGACGCCGCAGGCAATGCCACCCTTCATGTCGACCGCGCCGCGGCCATAGAGGAAACCGTCCTTGACGTCGCCTGCGAACGCGCCATGGGTCCACGCGGCCTCGTCGCCCGGCGGCACCACATCGGTGTGGCCGGCGAATGTGATGTGCGGTGGAGAATTGCCGATCCGCGCATAGAGGTTGTCGATATCGGCGGTGCCGGGCTCGCCGAAGGTGACGCGATGCACCTCGAAACCCGCAGCTCTTAGAATGGTTTCAAGCACGCCAAGCGCGCCGGCATCGGCCGGCGTCACCGAGGGGCAGCGGACGAGATCGCGGGCGATCGAAAGGGCGTCAGTCATGCCCCCGCATAACATGCGTGCCCGCCGAAGGGCCAGCGCTGTGCGGAACAAATTCGAGCTCGCTTTGCTGGTCCCATCCCGGCCTCGTGGGCGCGGCCGATGCGGCCCTCAAAATGGGACAGGAGCCGTTTGATATCCATCGCTTCTTCCGGATGGCCGGAAAAGACCGGCGGTCAGGAATATTTGTCGCATGGACCGGCCGTGGGTTCGATTCTAATCCCGCAGCAATTCGTTGATGCTGGTTTTCGCGCGGGTGCGCTCGTCGACGCGCTTGACGATGACGGCGCAGGCGGTGGACGGGCCGGGCTCGCCGTTCTTCAGCGGCCTTGGCGGCAAGGTGCCGGGCACCACGACGGCATATTCCGGAACCTCGCCGACAAAGATCTCGCCGGTGTTGCGGTCGACGATCTTGGTGGAGGCGCCGAGGAAAACACCCATCGCAAGCACCGCGCCCTTGCGAACGATCACGCCCTCGGCGACCTCCGAGCGCGCGCCGATGAAGCAATCGTCCTCGACGATCACGGGCTCGGCCTGCAACGGCTCGAGCACGCCGCCGATGCCGACGCCGCCGGAGATGTGCACGCGCTTGCCGATCTGGGCGCAGGAGCCGACGGTGGACCAGGTGTCGATCATGGTGCTCTCATCGACATAGGCGCCGAGATTGACGAAGGACGGCATCAGAACCACGTTCCTGGCGATGAAGGCCGAGCGGCGGACGATGGCGCCGGGGACGGCGCGAAAGCCCGCGTCGCGAAACCGATTCTCGCCCCAGCCGTCGAATTTTGACGGCACCTTGTCCCACCACGACGCTTTTCCCGGGCCGCCGGAAATCGCAGTCATGTCGTTCAGCCGGAACGACAGCAGCACCGCTTTCTTCAGCCATTGATGGACCTTCCATTTGCCGCTCGCCTCGCGCTCGGCCACGCGCGCCTCACCCTTGTCGAGCAGATCGAGCGCATGATCCACGGCGTCGCGCACCTCGCCCTTGGTCGCGGCGGAGATGCCGTCGCGGGCGTCGAACGCGGTATTGATGGTGGATTCCAGGGCAGAAAGAGACATCGGGCTTCCTTGACGTTTTGCTCGGGCAGACGGGGCTTTGTCGGGATTTGGGGCGGGAGAGTCAAGGCTCACTCCATCGTCGTCCCTGCTTTCGAAGGGACGACAAGGGTTATGCTGCCCCACTCAGCGTTTGCAGAAACCCCGTCAGATCATCGGTCACGTGATCGACGTAGGAATCGTCGCGGCCTTCCAGCTCCCAGTCCTCGCGCACGACCTCCTGCGTGCCGTCGGGCACCACCAGCACCGTGGTCATGCCGAGCTGGTGCGGAATGACGAGGTTGCGCGCCAGGTCCTCGAACATCGCCGACCTCCCTGGATCGACGCCGTGGTCGCGAAGAAATTTCTGATAAGTCTGCGGCGCCGGCTTCGGCTCAAGATCGGCGGCGATGATGTCGAACACCGCCTCGAAATGCGCGTCGATGCCGAGCCGCTGCAGCACCTTGTCGGCGTGGTCGGTCGAGCCATTGGTCAGCACGAGCTTGCGTCCGGGAAGCTTTGCGATCGCAGCTCCCATCGCCGGATTAGGCTCCAGCGGCGAATGATCGATCTGGTGCACATAGGCGAGAAAGTCGTCGGCGCGCACGCCATGTTCGGTCATCATGCCGCGCATGGTGGTGCCGTAGCGGCGGTAGTAGTCCTTTTGAATCCGGCGCGCTTCTTCCGGCGAGACTTTGAGCCAGCGGCTTACGAACTCACCGATCCGCTTGTCCACCTGCTGCCACAGATTGACGTGATGCGGGTACAGCGTGTTGTCGAGATCGAACACCCAGGTATCGACGTGGGTAAAGGAGCGAGAGGGTTTGGTCATCTTCTCAACGTCGTTCCTGCGAAAGCAGGGACCCATACTCCGCGGCCGGCGTGATGGGCACCATGTGGGTTGCTCTTTCTATCGTTGCTGACATCAGGTGTCTAAACCCAAGCCGGTGGTTATGGGTCCGTGCTTTCGCGGGAACGACGATAGAGATCACGGCATCGCAAAGCGCAGCGTCTTGCCGCCGCCCGACATGTCGACAATGGTAAAGCCGGTCGCAGCGAGGCCGCGGGTGCCGCAATCGCCCTGCTCGCTGATTTCGAATTTGTTTTCGCGCGTGCAAAGCGGCGTCGCACCGCCCCAGTTCAGCGGCCGGTCCTTGAATTTGACGGTGCGGTTCTCGGCATCGACGGCCTCGGCGAAGCTGAAGATCCGTTTGGCCTGGCCGGTGACGTCGGGATGCAGGCATTTGCCGGGATCGACGCGATACCAGCCGCGGCTGACCACGGTCTTGCCGTCGTCGATGCCGACCGCGGCCATCACCTTGTGCGGCGTGTCGTTGCACCAGGTGAGCCCGGTGGAAGACGGTGACTGCACCGCATCGATCATGGTCGTGAAGAAATTCGGCGATTGCACGAAGTCCTGCGTCAGTCCCCGGCTTTTCAGGAACGCCGACAGGGCTCCTTGGGTCTTCGGGCCGTCGACGCCGTCGATGGGAGCCGCGTCGAAACCCGCGATCACCAACAGCCGCTGAATGCCGGCAAGTCTCGCCTGCTCGTCGTCATATTCGCTGTCCTCGGCAAGATAAGCCACCAGATTGCCGTCATCGGCCTGCGTCGGAGTGATCTGGGCGAAGGGCGCGGGCGTCTGCCCGGGGCGGCACTGGCGGGCGGCGGCGATCACGAAATTCTCTGGCGCGACACACAGCGTGTCACTGCCGTTCTGCGGGATCGGCGATGAGCCATAGACGCCGAGCGCGCGCGCATTGAGCAGGATACGATCGGCGGTCAATGTACCTTGCGCAACCACGCGGCAGGCCGCCGGATCGATGCGGAACCATCCGCGGGTGGCGGTGGCCGATTTGTCGTCGATGCCGATCGCCGCCTCGATCACATAGCTCATGCGATTGCAGAGCTTGAGGTCGGCTTTCGCCGGCGCGGCACTCGCGAGCAGAGCGATCGCCGGAATGAATCCGGCCATGATCGATCTGCGTTGCGTGACCGCGTCCGTCATCACTTGTGGATCAGCGTGCCCGTGCCCTGGTTGGTGAACAGCTCGAGCAGCACTGCGTGGGGCAATTTGCCGTCGATGATGACGACGCCCTGAACGCCCTGCTCGAGCGCGTAGATGCAGGTTTCGACCTTCGGGATCATGCCGCCGGAAATGGTGCCGTCGGCGATCAGCTTGCGCGCGTCCTTGACCGACAATTCGGAAATCAACTTCTTCGACTTGTCGAGCACGCCGGGCACGTCGGTCAACAGCAGCAGCCGCTTGGCCTTCAGCGCGCCCGCCACCGCCCCCGCAAACGTGTCCGCATTGACGTTGAAGGTCTGTCCGCTTCGCGATGTCGCCAGCGGCGCCAGCACCGGGATCAGTTCGTGACCGATAAGCTGGTTGAGCAGCGTCAGGTCGACTTTTTCGGGTTCGCCGACGAAGCCGAGATCGACCACCTTCTCGATATGCGAGCCCGGATCGACCATGGCGCGCGTCGCCTTCGACGCCGTCACCATGTTGCCGTCCTTGCCACACAGGCCGACCGCCTTGCCGCCGGCCTCGTTGATATAGCCGACCAGTTGCTTGTTGATCGAGCCCGCCAGCACCATCTCGACGATCTCGATGGTGGCAGCGTCGGTAATGCGCAGGCCGGCTGCGAATTCCGACTGGATGCCGAGCCGTTTCAGCATGGTCGCGATCTGCGGCCCGCCGCCATGCACCACCACCGGATTGATGGCGGTCTGCTCCAGCAGCACGATGTCGCGCGCGAAGGCCTTGGCCATGTCTTCGGCGCCCATGGCATGGCCGCCATATTTGATGACGATGGTTTCCTCGTCGTACTCCTGCATGTGAGGCAGCGCCTCGGACAGGATGCGGGCCTGATCGAGCGGACTGATATGGGGCGCGTCGGTCATGAACGGGTCTCTACCTCAGGAACTCGGCCCGGGTTCTATCTGATTGGCAGGCACGGCGCAAAGCGCGGCTTAGCCACGCCTTGGCCATGCTGCGGCAATTGCAAGCACGAGCCAGCTCGCTATCAGAAGCGTTCCGCCGGCCGGCGCGGCAAGCGGGAACAGGCTGTGGCCCGCAAAATGCCGCAAACTGAGATCGCCGGCGAACAACGTGGCTGCGATCACAAAGCCGGAGGCGGCGGCAAGCCCGCCCTTTGCGTGAATGACGCCGCGCTCGGCCAGGGCCACGACGGCGAGCACGGCGGTGGCGTGAAACAGCAGCATCGAGGACGCAGGCAGAAGCCGCGCGCCATCGTCCCGATGGGCGGACGCCGCCGCCAGGATGACGCCATCGGCGCCCATCACCCCGGCCAGGATGATCAGGATGCGGAAAAAACGGAATTCCCTCATCGGTGACGCTCTCCGAGCAGGCGCACCATCGCGGCGCGCAGTTCAGCCATCCCGGCGCCGGTTTGCGAGGAGGTCGCCAGGACTTCCGGGAAGGCGGCGGGGTGCGTAGAAAGCTGAGCCTTGATCTCGTCGATGCGCTGTTCCCGCTCGGAAGGCTTTATCTGATCAGTCTTGGTGAGCACGATCTGGTAGCTCACGGCCGATCGATCGAGCGTTTTGAGCACGTCGAGGTCGGTCTCCTTGAGACCATGCCTTGCATCGATCAGCACATAGACCCGTGCCAGATTGCTGCGGCCCTGCAGAAATTTGTGGATCAGCGCGGTCCAGGACGCCACCTTGGATTTCGGCGCGGACGCGTAGCCGTAGCCCGGCATGTCGACGAGCCGGAAGCCGGCATTGTCGGGACCTTCGAAGAAGATCAATTCCTGGGTGCGGCCCGGCGTGTTCGAGGTCCGCGCCAGCGCGTTGCGGCCGGTC
Organism: uncultured Alphaproteobacteria bacterium; assembly: GCA_963741185.1. Classification (GTDB taxonomy): domain Bacteria; phylum Pseudomonadota; class Alphaproteobacteria; order Rhizobiales; family Xanthobacteraceae; genus Bradyrhizobium. Next base: position 219,934 of record CAVUHE010000026.1, read on the forward strand.
AGCGCGTTGATCAGGCTCGATTTGCCGACATTGGACCGCCCGGCAAAGGCGACCTCGACGCCCGCCATCGGCGGCAGGGTTTCAATCGAGGGCGCGGCCCAGAAAAACCGCCAGTCGCCGGCAAACAACTTGCGGCCCTGTTCGATCAGGTCAGCATCTGCTTCGGCGGTCATGCGACGGGGTTCCCATGCGTCATGGCCGGGCATAGCTGTCCGAAGGACGGCGTCGCTTCCGCTCGCCTATGCTCGGCCATATCCACGTCTTCTCTCGCTGTGGCACCGTCAAGACGTGGATGCCCGGCACGTGACCGGGCATGACGACTTCGGATAGCGCATACGTCAGGTCTTCGATTCGACCTTCTTCGAGGCGAACGTCGCCTTCAGATTATCGAACAGTTCAACCTTCACGCCATTGCGGTGCATGATGAAGCTCTGCTGCATCACCGACAGCAGGTTGTTCCACGCCCAGTAAATCACCAGACCTGCCGGGAAACCCGAAAGCATGAAGGTGAAGATCAGCGGCATCCAGCCGAAGATCATCTGCTGGGTCGGATCCGGCGGCGTCGGGTTGAGCTTGAACTGCAACCACATCGTGACGCCCATGATGATCGGCCATACTCCGAGCGCGAGATATTGCCCGAACAAAGGCAGCTGCGTCGGATCGAAGTGCAACAGGCCGAACAGGTTGAACAGGTTGGTTGGATCGGGCGCGGAGAGGTCCTTGATCCAGCCATAGAACGGCGCGTGCCGCATCTCGATGGTGACGAACAGCACCTTGTAGAGCGAGAAGAACACGGGAATCTGCAACGCGACGGGAAGACAACCGGCGATCGGGTTGATCTTCTCCTTCTTGTAGATCTCCATCATCTCCTGCTGCTGCTTCACCTTGTCGTCGGGATAGCGCTCCTTCAGCGCGGCCAGTTGCGGCTGCACCGATTTCATCTTCGCCATCGACACGTAGGATTTGTTGGCGAGCGGGAAGAAGATCAGCTTCACCAGCACGGTCACCAGAAGGATGGAGATGCCGAAATTGCCGACGAGGTGGTAGAAGAAGTCCAGCGCCAGGAACATCGGCTTGGTGATGAAGTAGAACCAGCCCCAGTCGATCAGAAGATCGAAGTGGTTGAGTTCGAGCTGCCTGTTGTAGCCGCCGAGTCCACCGATCGGAAAGTTGATGCCGACGACGCTGGCTTCCTTGGCGCCCGCGAACAGCCGCGCGTCGGCGCTGCCGGTGCCGCCGATCGCGATGGTTTGCGCATCCTGCAGATAGTCGGTCTGGTAGGTCCTGATCGCGCCGACGAGGTTGGAGGAGAAGCGCGCCTGCAGACGGGCGCGAGTATCCGGCAACAGCGCCGAGGCCCAATATTTGTCGGTGATGCCGAGCCAGCCGTTGGTCACCTTGAAGCTGACCGCCTTGGCGTCATCGATTTTCTTGTAGCCATATTCCTGCAGGCCCTCATCGCCGAGATAGCCGATCAGACCCTCATGCAGGATGTAGTAGCCCGCGACCTTCGGCGTGCCGTGCCGCGAGATCAGCGCGAACGGATAGAGCGTGACCGGAGCATTGCCGACATTGGTCACCTCATCCTTGATGGTAAACAGATAGCGATCGTCGATCGCGATCGTGCGGCGAAAGGTCAGACCGTCGCCATTGTCATATTTTAGCGTCACCGGGTTCTTCGGCGTCAGGCTGCCAGTGCTCTCCTGCTGCCACACTGTATTCTGGTCGGGAATCCGCACCGTCGAACCGCTGGCGGCAACCCAGCCGAATTCGGCGTAATAGGGCTCGGGCGTCCCCGAGGGCGAGTACAGCACGATCGCCGGCGAAGCGGGGTCGACGGTGTCGCGGAATTGCACCAGCGACAGGTCGTCGATGCGGGCGCCCTTCAGCGAAATGCTGCCGGAGAGGCGGGGGGTATCGATCTTGACGCGGGGCGTGGCAGCGATGGCGGCATCGCGGCTCACCGGGGCCACCGATGCGGGCTGACTGTTGGCCGGAACATTGACGCCCGGCGCATTTGCGGCTGGCGCTGGCGCGGCGCCGGTCTGCGGCGCCAAGGTGCCGGGCTCCTGCGCAGATTTGGTCATCTGGCTCTGCGCCAGTTGGGCTGCGCGCTGCTTTTCCAATTGCGGCATATTGAAGAAATATTGCCAGCCGAGCAGCACGAGCCCGGACAGAATGATGGCGAGGATGGTGTTGCGATTGTCGGTCATCGTTCAGGTCTCGTCATTCATTTCTGTTTTTCGCGTGAATTGCTTCACGTCGTGACGCGTTTTCTTGACGCGAACCGGTTCTCACTTCGCTCGAAAACGCTTTGGACGGTCTTGCAGGCTGCCGGTCGAGGCGATGGAGGACCGAGCGGAGATCCTCGAGCATGTTGGAGAATTCGCAAGTCAGGGCGGCACGACGGCCGATTAGCACATAATCACTATGCGGCCGCAGCGATACGGCCGGCAGCCGTTTCACCAATTCGCGGAGCCTGCGCCGGATACGGTTGCGTTCGGTCGCGGTGCCGTTCTTCTTGGTAACGGTAAAGCCGACCCGGATCGGGCCGTCATCGTTGCGATAGCGGCTTTGCACCACAAAGGCGCCAGCGCTCGCCCGTGCGCCATTGGCAACGGCGAGGAAGTCCGCCCGCTGCCTTAGCCGATCCATGATAAGATCTCTCCGGGAAGCCCGGCTCAGGCGCTCAGACGCTTGCGGCCACGTGCGCGACGCGCGGCGAGGACCTTGCGGCCGCCGGTCGTGGCGATGCGGGCGCGGAAGCCATGACGGCGCTTGCGCACCAGTTTGCTGGGTTGGTAAGTCCGCTTCACGGGTCGTTCTCCGCTGCCGATTTGTCTGCTAAGCTAAGCCGACAATTTGCCTGATAAATGAGATATGTCCGCTGATGTTGGCAGGCCCAAAGCGGGCCATTTCCGGCCCAAAACGAGCCGCCCCGGTCGGGCCGGGTCACCGCGGACAGTTGGCGCGGCTTATACGGGAGCGACCTCTTTTCGTCAATGTGGCGGGGTCGTCGAATGAGGGTTCTTCGAAACGGCGTATTTGTCGCGAATAATTCAACATTCGCGGTGTATTACACAAGGAATGAGGGCTCGTCTCCAGGTCGGCTGCGGTCAATTCTGGACCGCGTTATTGCCGAACCCGGCTTTGGCAGGTTCGGCTTGGACAGGTTCGGCTTGGACAGGTCGGCGCGCACGGGTTCCGGGAACTGCGGTTGTTAATAAACCTGATTTGACCGCTCCCCGGGGCACGACGCATCCGCAAAAGGTAAGGCCCCGAAGGCAGTTATGGCGTTAGAGACCGATCGAACGATCGACCACGGAAGAGCTGCGGCCAAGGCGGCCGCGCAGGCTCGGCCTGTCCGGAAAACTGCTGCTGTTGACCATTCCGCTGGTTATGATCGCGGAGGTTCTGATCTATGTGCCGTCGATGGCGAATTTCTGGATGAACCGGCTTAACGGCCGGCTCGCGGCGGCAAACACGGCGGCGCTGGTGCTCGATGCGGCCCCCTCCGGCATGGTTCCGGATTGGCTGGCGCGGCAAATCCTCCACAGCATCGACGCGCGCGCGGTGGCGATCAAGATGGGGCAGCAGCGCCGGCTTCTGGCCTCGACCGGCCTGCCGCAGGCGATCGACCACGACGTCGACATGCGGTCGCTGACGGTGTGGTCGTCGATCGTCGATTCCTTCGAGATGATGCTTGAGACCGGCAATCAGGCGATCCGCGTCATCGGGCCGCCGCCGGGCGGCGGGCAGTTCATCGAGGTCGTGATCGACGAGGCGCCGCTGCGCCAGGCGATGTACGTGTTTTCCCGCAACCTCCTGCTGGTGTCGCTGGCGATCGCGATCCTGACCGCGGCGCTCGTCTACCTCGCGCTGCATTTCCTGTTCGTGCGGCCGATGCGGCGTCTGACCGCGAGCCTTGTCGACTTTCACGAAAATCCGGAAAGCTCGGCGCGGATCATCGAGCCGTCGAACCGGGGTGACGAGATCGGCGTGGCGGAACGGGAATTGTCCGACATGCAGCGCGACCTGGTGTCGATGCTGCATCAGAAGAGCAGGCTCGCGGCGCTTGGGCTTGCGGTGTCGAAGATCAACCACGATTTGCGCAACCTGCTCGCCTCCTCGCAATTGCTGTCGGACCAGCTCGCAAGCGTTCCCGATCCGCGGGTGCAGCGTTTCGCGCCGAAGCTGATGCGTTCGCTGGAGCGCGCCATCGCGTTCTGCCAGTCGACATTGTCGTATGGCCGCGCGCAGGAGGCGGCGCCCGATCGGCGGATGATGCTGATCGAACCTGTGGTCACCGAGGTCCGCGAATCCGCAGGGCTTGCCGCGAATGCCTCGATCACCTGGGTCAGCGCGATCGAGCGCGGGCTCATGGTCGACGCCGATCCCGATCAGCTGTTCCGCGTGCTGCTCAACCTGGTGCGCAACGCCGAACAGGCGCTCGAAAGCCGGGCGCATGGCGACGCCACGGCCACGCAGATCCGCATCACGGGGCGACGCGAAGGCTCGGTCGCGATCATTGAGGTGTCCGACACCGGTCCCGGCGTTCCGGCCAGGACCCGCGAACATTTGTTCGAGGCGTTCCAGACCTCCGGCCGGCCGGGCGGCAGCGGGCTCGGGCTTGCGATCGCCGCCGAACTGGTTCGCGCCCATGACGGCGAAATTCATCTGGTGGAAGGAACCATCGGCGCGACCTTCAGAATCGCGATACCGGATCGGCCGGTGGAGCTCTTGAGCGTCCGCAACGAGCGGGCGCGGGCATAGTTGCAACCCGCCGTCATTGCGGGGCGCGGGCAAGGCGGCGCCGCCCCGGAATGACGCCGTAAATCGGGGGTCTCAGGCTACGTTCCGGACCTTGCCAATTCGGGCCGGAGCGGGTAGCTAAAGCCCTCTTTCGCGACCTTCCGGTTACATTCTCGGATGCAGAAGGGCTCTCAAGCCCGAGTCTTAAGCGAAAAACGCGCCCGTAGCTCAGCTGGATAGAGCACCAGACTACGAATCTGGGGGTCAGGAGTTCGAAATCTCTTCGGGCGCGCCAGTAAATTTCTCTCTGGGCTAAAATTGGCTTAGCTACTGATTAGCTACCACCGCGCGGCGGGAATTGTGGGGGAGCTTCTTGGTTGTGCTATTCTAAACCAAGCAACCAGAGATTCGCCCGATGTGCTCATGCCGACCGAATAATCCCTTCTACCCTTTCGATGCCCGAAGTGTGACCGCTTGTCTCGTTTGCGGCTGCCTCGCCCTATCGCCCGTCGGCGCGAAAACGCCTCCCGCGTCGGTCGTTGGCCACGTTCTGACCGCAGCAAGCACGACCGGATCACTCTACGTCGCAATAGCGATCCCCAATGCCGTAACCGGCAACGTGCACAGGTTGCCGGTAGAGTTGCCGAAGCCGGCTCCGTATGAGCCCGATCGGTAATCGTCACCATGGATTTGCCGCGCAAGCATCACTACAAGCCAGTTTTCTTTCTCAACCGCTGGATCGGGAGAGATGGACGGGTTTGCGAGATGCGGCTGATCAACGGAAAGGTTGTACCGAAGCGCAAGCATCCGCAGAACACCGGTTGCATTAAAGATCTCTACCGCACCGATGGTGTGCCGGAGGAAATCTCGCAGAACCTCGAAACCAAATTCATGGCTCCGCTCGATACCAAAGCGGCACGAGCGCTGAACAAAATCAGTTCTGGCGAACCGCTAGATATCGAAGAGCGCGTCGCGTGGGCTCGTTTTCTTCTCTCGATGCTCTACCGCAACCGTGAATGCGTCGAATTTATCAAAGCGCATATGGCCGAGATTTGGCGCGAGGCGGCCGCCGCTCTGGAAGCGGATTGGACCCTGCGCCGCAAGCCGGATGAACGTCGAACACTCGCTGAAGCGACGGCAGCGAGGCTGCCTGGCGCGGCCGAACAGAGCGCTGCAAATATCCTGAGCGACATCATCGGCAATCATCGCGCTGTACCCGATATCGTCAAAATGAACTGGAGCAAGATCGATTTGAGCCGATCTGAAATCCCGCTTTTAACATCGGACAGGCCGCTTTCCTTCGTCGCTCTGTCGGACCCAAACGCGTACATCGCGTTGCCGATCGGTCCCCGCGACCTGTTCGTCGTCGCTTTCGACGATCGCTTTAGTCGGCCGCGAGTAGATGCAACCGACATCGTTTGGCGGATGAATAAGGACGTGGTTTCGAACGGCCGCGAGTTTGTCTGGGGTGCCGATGACAGCCAAATCGATTTTGTGCGGACCTATATTGGCGCGAATCCCGATCGGGTAATTCTGTCGAAGACACAGCAAGAGGAAGCAATCGAGGCAGCGCGTGGCCTTAAGGCCGCTGGTTAGGATGATCACCGAGAAGGGGAGGTAGGTTTTAGTTGGTAAGGGCAAAGCGCAGATTGCCGACCCTGAAGCCGCGGTCCGCACACTCTAGCGCCCTTTGCCAGCCTTCCCGGCGCGCCTGTTGATTATGTCCGTTAAAATGGCTCGCGCGTCGTCTTCTAAGGCGTCAACGATCCGTGAGAGCTCTAGTCTACTGTTCCCGCATATATTTCTCGACAACAAGCCGAGCCTGGCCGGCCGTTACTCCCTGCGGGAGGCACAAGATTGCCTCAGTTGGGTCCATTTCGAGGCAACATTGTTTGAACGCTCCTTCATGCAATATCCTTTGATTGAGAAATGGGTACGCTCCGTAGATCAGCCTCACCAAAACCATCGCTGATTCGCATATGGCGTCGGCACGAACGTTGGAGTTCCTGGCGGCGAGTAAAGAGCGTTATGAAAGCAGGCGTCGTCTCCCCGGCTATCCCAACCGCCTCGTCGTCGCCATTGGGTCCAGGCCTCATAGTCGTAGTACTTACTGAACGGATTTCCGGGTTCTATCGTCGCACAATATGTGCTGATGGCGGGGTGGCGCGGGGGGACTACGTGCCGTTGCCGAGCCATTGCCGGCCCTGCTGCCGAGACAAGAACCACTGTAAGACTGAGAATTCCGAGTTTCATAATGAGCTCCTTCAGAATGCCGTTTGCCGACTCAGGCAAGTCCGCTGGTGAGTTTAATCCAATGGGCGGTGCCACCACGGGCGCCAGATCAGCAGGCGCGTCAGCAGCCAAGCTAGGCCAATGCCAATCGCGCTGGCGAGATATCCGTTCGGCGTCCAGTGCCAGTGTATGTTGGAGGCCATGACCGCGAAGATGATGGCGCTCTGGAATAAGAACCACATGAGCTTGTTCTCGCCAACAGCGACCAAAGATTGCCTTTGAATCGTCACCCCGTCGGCGAAATGCCGTCCTTTCTGCAAATCATCGTTCGGAGCATGTTGAGTTGGAGGTAGTGTTATGCCGTACAAGATCGTCGCCACAAAGGATGAGTCTACTGTTAGTAGCGAGCGAAATAGCTTGCTCATATCAATCGCAAAGGCTCGTGTTTGGGCCAGTGAAGGATGGAATGTGGTCGTAACTGATAATGATGGAAAACGGTTGGATCCAGCCGATTTTGACAAGCTCATGGCCGCGTAAACTCGGTGGCGCCGGCGTCACCGCAGTCATGAAGTTCGATGCGGGTCGCGGCCACTTAGCTCCTCCAGAAGTCCTTGAACCGCGTCACTTCGAATTACCTCTTAGCATTCTTACGAAATCAAACGTCATTGCGTCCTCTCCAGGAAACGCTCAGTCACGAGGGAGCGGCGGTTTCTTCGAATGGCCGAGAATATGACCGATCGGGCCAGCACCAACGAGTGAGAACAAGAGCATCAACCCAAGAAGGATAAGAAAACCCATTGCTTGCCTCCTTCTCGCTAGCGCGTTTTATCGCGCCGGGGCCAACGGCCTGGTGCTGGGTCGAAGTCCAACTTGGTGAACCCCATCGAATCAACCGCCGACGCGTCGACCTCCTTCGCGGTGTCTTCAAGTATGCGTATCTGGGCAAAATCCTTTCGTGACTGGATTCCCTCTCGCGTTCCCCAACGCCGCGACGTCAGCCTTTCGGCACGGCTGGGATCGAGCACCGTGAACTGGTAGATGGTGACCTTGCTCATCCCCAGGAATCTTTGTGCCGTGCCATGGTCGAACCTCCAGAGAAGGGCCTGCCTACTCTAAATCCTAACCTCTCGATTACGCCAGCACCCGCTGCACCACGCTGGTGCCAACTCCAACCTCGCGGCCTATTTTGAGTATACCCATGCCGGCCTTGCGGAGACTTAGGATTCGCTTTTCTACCTCGGGCTTAACTCGGCAGCGACTAATCGCGGATCATCCTCAGGCAGAAGCTTGACCGGCTTGCCGGTGGCCCTGCCTGCCTCGTCGCACATCCTGAGGACGCCGTCGGTCACGCTATAGAAACCCTCCAAAACCTCGCCAGCGTCTCCCTCGATGCATTCGCGCGTTTAAATCGTCACCATCTTGATCATCAGGCGATTCCCATATTCGAGTATAGGTGTCGACAATATCTGAGCGGCTCTGAGGAGCCTCGTTAAGTGGCTTGCTCGGGCCTGTTTGAGGCTTGTAGTCGTCGCTCATTTCTCTAATCCTTGTTGGTTGGGGGTCGGTCTTGGGTAATCGTAAAACCGCGACCCTCGATGAATTCGAGGACGGTGCGGCTCGGCAGATCGCGTCACCTGAAAAGGCGAGCGGAAAATGGATGACCTTGTTCAAACGATGGCGACCACGAAGTTTTGGACCGAACTGGCCTTCGTCATCGTGTTCGGTGGAGGATGTTTTGCCTGCTACAGGGCAGCGACAAAAGCGGAGCGGGCCGGAAACAAACGCAGGGCCATAATTCTCGGTATCGCCAGCATCGCCATCCTGATCGTCGGGTTCGTTATCGAAAGCCACTTCGGCATTTTCGATGACGATGACGATGACGACTAGTGAGGTAGGATCGTGAGTTTGATCGGCTCGGCCTCGGTCATGCCGCTTCTGAACTCTTACTTCCATGTTCAAGCGATCATGTTGGCGATCGACCAGTACGCTGAAACGGCCTTGGATAATCGGGAGTACTTCTTAACCAAGCCACATGGCATTGGCGGCAGGAGCGACAACATTCCCTAGCTTGGGTTATTGGCCGGCTCGAAAGGTGCTGAGTAAGTGGTCTCGGCAATAATCTTCCATTCAGGTCGCGACATTTAGAAACTCTTTGCGGTGTATAAGTCGGACAAGGCGGCGGGATTAACTCATGCGGTGGGCTCTAAGCGTAGGCTGTCTCCATTCAGCTGATGGAGTAAGCGTATGTCAGCTCAGGGCCTGCTTCGAGATATCATGATCATGCTTGGTGGTGCGGTTGTTGTCGGTCTGCCGATGGCCGTGGCGATTATTTGGATTTGCTCTTGACGTTTTCCACCGCTAGCAGCATCGAACGGCTGATCTAGGCTAGCGAAGAGGAATCGCCATGTCCGACGACGATCTGAAAGCCGAACTCGAACGCCTCCGCAGTGAGAACGCCGCGCTAAAGAAGGGAGCTTCCGACGGCATCCGCATGAAGGTCAGCGAAAAGGGAGCGGTCTCAGTTTACGGAATGGGACGCTTTCCGGTGACTTTATATAAAGAGCAATGGTTGAAACTCTTGAACATGTCCGAGGAGATTCGTGCGTTTATTGCCGAAAATGAAGGGCGCCTGAAGGCGAAGGATTGACAGCTGACGGTCGCGAACGAGACCCGTCTCATGAGGTTCATGGCCGCATCGCTTGACGCTTGTGCGTCTCCTTTATGTCGGCGATCTGGTTGGCCATCTTCTTAAAAGCCGCGACGGCTTCCTTCTCCGGTTGAGTGAGATTTGCACCCTTAGGCAAGTGTTTCAAAAGCACAATCATCACATCGGTGATTTGCCCAAGCTGTAGTCCATATGTACCAACTCGCCGAGAATTTCGGCCTCAGTCTCGGTTGAGTTGGATTCGCCGAGATTAACCGAAATCTGATTGCCACTCCACCATGAGGTGATTGGGTTGATCCACTGATTTACGTCGCCCGAAAGCGGGAGTTTGAAGATCGCCATTGAATATCTCCGACCTATGTAAGCGGGATCGCCATCCCAAATCAGGTTCGTTAGCAAAATGGAGCAACCAGTCGTCAAGGATGCTTACTCGCCACCCACCAAGGCGCCTCCGAGCAAAATATCGGGATTTGGGGCGCTACTGCCATCGGGACCGAATTCGGCTCCTAACCCGAACACTCGGTCCAAAATGCTTCCGCTTGAATTTCGGTATATTTCCGGTTATATAACCGGAATCAGATATCCACGACTGGAGAAGGATCTTGGCCAGCAAGTCCCAGCGTAAGGCGACCCGTTCGCACCGTCGTCGCGCGGCGGCGCGAGGTTTTGTGCGCGTTGAGGTTCAGGCGCCCAAGAAGGATGCCGGCCTCATCCGGGCGCTGGCCGAGACGCTGCGTGGCGGGGCCGAGAAGGCCGAGGCGCTCCGCTCCACCCTCGCCAAAGCAGTGATAAATCCAGAGATGAGGACTGCTTTCGACATCTTTGGCTCGGAACTTCCCGACGAAGTCTTCACAGGCGTTTTTGACCAGCCCCGCCAACGAGGTTGGCGCCGGGTTGATCTGTGAAATTCCTGCTGGACACGAACGTCATTTCCGAAATCCGCAAGCGCGACCGCGCCCATCCAAACGTTGTCCATTGGGTCACTCGCACACCGGTGGAGGATATTGGGACGAGCGTGCTCGTGCTCGCTGAAATCCGCCATGGTATCGAGCTGAAACGGCGGAGCGATCCAGAGCAGGCGGAAATCTCTCGATCGATGGTTTTTGCAAATGCGGACCAAACTCGGGGGGCGCGTCCTGCCTATCGACGAGCCAGTCGCGGAAGCCTGGGCGCTCCTGGGAATTCCCAATCCGTTGCCCTTGATCGACGGCTTGCTGGCGGCGACTGCCAAAGTGCACGGCCTGACATTTGTGACCCGCAATGTCGCGGACATTGTCGTGACCGGCGTGCCGCTGCTTGATCCGTTCCTTGGAGTCTGAAACGAGCTCTCGCAGCGCGTCGATGGGCACATCGCTTTCTCTGGCTATCGAAGGGATTCAGGATTGTTCGGCGATTACTTGCGGATAGGGCTGCGTAGTTTTCGCGGCTTTATCGAAGGGGAAGCTCCATCGCGTGTTGATGTCGGCGCCGTGCTTGAGCAACAAAGCCGGCGACATCGAAATGATGCTGGAGCACGGCGTAGGCGAGCGCAGTGTCGAGAGCCTGCTGTGCCCGTGGCGCGCCCCACCGAAGATTCCCGCGGGTATAGGCGTCGTTGCATGGAAAATGCTTCGTAAGATCGCCGAGCGCCGGCTCGCCTGACGCATCGAACCACGCCCTCACCCGATCGAGGTCACCAAGGCCGGCGGCATGCGCCAAATCATCCGGGATCGGCCAGACACGGGTCAAGAGCGGGAGCAGATGCGTCTTGCCGTAAGTGGGCGAAAATGAACCCGGGCGGACGAAAAATCGCAAACCTAAGTCGTGCTTCGGGCGTAACGTGAGCGACAATTGCCGTGATCGATGAGGAACCTTGGCGCAAGTCTTCGACCCTAAGAGGCGTAGTGCGGGGTCTGAGGCCGTCGCAGATTATCTGGTCGCAGTTTTGTGGCGCGGTCGTTCGTCAGGGCGGCCACTTGTAAGGTTCACGTCAGCATAGGCGACTAGCTTCTTGGGGGATTTGCCGGGGGGCAGCACATGGAAGAGCTGGAGAAACTGGCTTTGCAACTGATGGTGGCGGTTCGCGACATGCCGCCAAGCCAGAAACGTCAGGACGCTCTAAAGGAAATCGGAAAGCTCCGGGCGCAGCTAAACGCCCTCGAAGACAAGGACCGTTTGCGGGCCAGAAGATTTGTCCGTTCGCCGAAATCGAAACCTAAAGAGGACTCGGCGCGAGATTGACCGTCTACGGCCGCAAACCTTGCGTCAGAGACAATCAATCCAATTAAGATCATGGCTTCGACGCCACGAGTTTGACGAATCCATTTTTCAACGATGACCATCGCGAACTGCTACAGCGCATTCCATCGCCGACATCTTCTATCAACCAATTCAGCATCCGAACGATTGGTTCGGTGGGACGCTGTAAGCCGTATTTCGAACGCGCGCGGTGTCACGGGGTCATGAATTGACATCCAGAACTCTTGGGTTTGATCGCCGCGATCGGCGGCTCGCTGAACATGTTTGAAAACATACTGTTTTCGGTATGTGGTATACATTATCCAGGATTGTTGCTGAATCGACACGGTATTTCTTGCATCGCACCTAAAACCCCGCATGTCACATGACAATGATTTACGAGGAGTTTTGACAGAATCACCCAAGCCTACCTTCGCACTTGCACAACTTCTGCGGCTACCCCGATACGTTGACGGTATTAGTCAACCCCGTCACCCTTCATTTGCATTTGGGAATCGTTCCTGAGGGGGAAGACGATGAAGAAATATGCATTGGGCGTGGCCTTGGCCGCCGTCGGGATGGTTACTCAATCTCTACCTGCTTCCGCTGACAAACTTGACGACGTGTTGACGCGGCTCGATGCGATCGAGAGAAACAATGCGAAACTCGCCAAGGAAAATGCCGAGCTCAGGGCGCGGTTGAACAAGGGTAAGTCAACCAGAAGCACAGTGCCGGTTGTTGCGCCCTCCGCAGTGCGCGTGGTCAACGCGCCGGCGACGGGTATTCCAACTCCGCCGCGCTCATGGGAAGCGCCGGAGATCGACGCCAACGGGCACGGATTTCTTGAGCATAAGAAAGGTAACCCCCTTACCTTCTACACGCCCGGCGGCGAAATCACGGCTTACGGCAACTTCGACGTCTCGGTCGACTACACGACGAAAGCGTTCGGCGGAAATGTTGATACCAACCCCGCCTTTACCGGTGGAAGCGAGCCTTTCCCGATCGGAAATTTCGGCTGGATGCCGGCGATCTCGACCAACACGTCTTACCTCGGCGTGCGCGGCTTTCAGCGCGTGCCCAGCCTTCCGTTCAATTTCGTCTACCAGGTCGAACTCGGCTTCGACCTTTCCGCAACACCTGGCCTGAAGCAGACCAACAGCCAGATCAGCGACAACGTCAACGGCGCGCTGTTCAACCGCAACACCTATGTCGGGTTTGCATCGCCCGAGTTCGGCGCGATCAAGATCGGCAAGACGACGGCGCCTTACGAAAACTCCACCGGCGGCTTCAATCCGTTCCAGGGCCAGATTGGCGACATGCGCGTCATCATGGGCAATACTGGCGGCGACAACCGCGTCGAATTCGCCCCCCGGCTCGAGCACTCGATCTGGTACGAATCGCCGACGATCGCCGGATTCCAGTTCAACGCGCTGATCTCGCCCGGTCAGAACCGCAGCCTGATCAGCGACAACATCGCCGCGGGATCTTCCGATTGCACCGGCGGCAACGATCCTACTGAAGGCGGACTTTTTCCGAATGGATGTAACGACGGCTCGTTCGGCACCGCCTACAGCGCCAATCTGAGCTACACCAATGGTCCGTTTTACGCCACGGTGGCCTACGAGAGGCACAAGAACGTCAACAGGCAAAGCGACGTCGCGGGACTCTACGCAACCCCGGGATCCTCCCTCCCTTCCGTAACGACCTTCACGCTCACTAATAATTGCCCGTTAGGGACGCCGGGATGTTTCGCAAATGCTACTCAGCTCGCCGCCTTCAATGCGGATGTCGCTGACGAAGATGCCTTCAAGGTCGCGGCGCTCTATACGTTTACTTCGACCAAGACCACGGTCGGCGGCATCTTCGAAATGATGCACCGCTACGTAAGTCCGCTCATTCAATTCCAGAACGAACGCCAGCGAAACGGCACCTGGGCGTTCCTGACCCAGGAATTGACGCCGGCAGACAGCATCAGCTTCGGCTGGGCGCATGCATTTAAGGCAAACGGCGAACTTCCACAGCATAACACCGCAATCACTAACATTCCGGCTCCCGGCACCGCTGACCCCGCCACCTGCGGCGCTGCCTGTGGTGTCTTCGAAAATCAAGTCAACAACGCCGCGGATATGATCACATCGACCTATAAGCACAAGTTCGGCCCGAACCTCACCTGGTACACCGCAGTGGCGGCAACTCTCAACGGACCGACCGCCCACTACGATCTGGGCGCCGGCGGACGCGGCGTAACCACCGACTGTCACTCCGCCTGGGGCGCGTCGGGCGGCCTGATTGCCACGCCGCATTGCTGGGTCGGTACCACGTTGATGGGTGCCTCCACCGGCATTCAGTGGAGGTTCTAAGCTCCGTTTGGGTCTGCAGCGTTCTGCAGTCCTGATCAGGCAAACAGATAAGCGTCTGCGGCACACTTTCGAGGGACGATCATGACAAAGAACATCATATTGGGCGCAATTACCGCGTTAGCTCTCGCTCCGATGGCCGCGTCGGCCGCTGATTTGGCCGTAAAGGCACCGCCGCCGGTCGTTCTCTACGACTGGACCGGTTTCTATATCGGTGTCGCAGGCGGCGGCTCTCTGGGGACGAGCAACCACATCGATCCGACCGGCACCGCCTTTACGCGGGGATACAACCCCAAGGGCGGTTTGGTCGGCGGCACGTTCGGCTACAACTGGCAGGTGTCGAGCTTTGTCTTTGGTATCGAAGGCGATGCTTCCTGGGTCAGCGAGGTCGGCACCAATCCCGATGATGGACCGTTAGTGGATCCGACCTTCGTGGCCTTCACGAGTTCCACGAGGGAAACGTGGCTCGTGACCGCTCGGGGCCGCTTCGGCTATGCCGTCGACAACCTGCTGTTCTACGGGACTGGCGGCTACGCCGGGGCAGGCGTCGAGGCGGCCATCAAGGACAGTGGCACCAATGCTCTGATCGTTTCATCGAGTGGTACCCGCAATGGCTGGACCGCGGGTGGTGGTCTCGAGTGGGGCTTTGCGCCCAACTGGTCGGCCAAGTTCGAGTGGCTCTACATGAAGTTCGACAGCAAGGGGTTCAACACGCTCGGTTTGGCGGACGGCGTTCGGGGTTCGGTGCCATTGGACGACAACGTCGTGCGCGCCGGCATCAACTATCGCTTCGGCGGCCCGGTGGTCGCGAAATACTGATCGCTTCGACTCCAATCACTCGAAAAGCCCCGGCAGGTGCGGGGCTTTTTCGTGGTCGGTGGTTTGTCGGCGTTGGGGTGACCCGTGCCTTAGTTGGTTGTTCAAACGACCAGCACAACCAACTTGGACGAACTCGCATCCTCTGCGCGGTCACGGATGGAGATAGGGGTGGTTGGCGTTGGAGATGGTATTGCCCGGATAGCGACCGTCTCCGTCGAGGCCACCGAACCCTGACGGATAGTAGCTGTATCCCTGGCTGTAACCCCACCTCAGGGCGTTTTCGATCGGCAGGTTCTCCCCGACGTTATTCGCATTCGCGGGAGCCACAGCGGTACGCACGTGACCCTTGGTACGCGCAGGTTGCACGTCGCCCGCCAATGCCGGGACCGCGAGCGTTAGCGAAAGTACCGTCGCTCCAACTAGCCAGAATTTGGTCATGGCGTCCTCCTCTTCCCGAAATCGGTAAATCAATCCTACGCCGCTGGTTTCTATGGCGGCTCTCGACACGAGCGTGCGAAACCTCGACAAGTTAACAGAAATGCACGTCGAACCACAGCGAATAGCGTCGCCATCCTTACTTAACGTGCAAATCGACAAATAGAACTCCTCCGTCTT
>CAVUHE010000027.1:0-79520 GCA_963741185.1 uncultured Alphaproteobacteria bacterium
GCGCGAACGAGCACCGGGGGAATTGATCGGGATCAAAACTTTGTCGAATTCGGATCGACGGCGAAGCTCGTCGTATCAGGCCAACGCACGCATCAACCGCGTGTGGCGTCGCAACCAGCTAAGTCTCGTTGGATCGCGCATCAGCGAGCCGATTCAAAGCATTCTTGTCAAGAATCTTGATATGATGACGGTTGCGAGAGGAGATGATCTGCTTCGAGATCAAGGTTTGAAACGCACGGCTGAGGGCGGAGAGAGTCAGTCCGAGATATGCGGCGATGCTAGAACGATCCATCGGCAGGTAGATTTCCAAAGGCGGTTCGCCTCTTGCGAGTTGCAAATGTTCTTGCAGTTCCAAAAACATCGCGAGCTTTGTAGCTGCTCTCTTCTGGGCGAGGACAAGCGCGTGACGTTGTGCTCCGCGAAGGTCCTCACAGAGTTTGACGATAAGATCAACGTCCAGATCGGCATTGTTATCTAAGATACGGCGCAATGCGGGTAGGGGAATTTTGTAGGCGACGACCGACGTCGCGGCTCTTGCCGCGTTCGAGTAATGCCCCTCCTCTGAGAGGCCGAACAGATCGCCCTGGTAAAGAAACGACGTGACGTGCTCTCCCCCCGCAAGTGCGCGGTAGGCAATGACGACCCCGTTTATGATGTTGAACACCGCATCCGTGGCGTCGCCCTCGTGGTAAATATGTTCTCCCTTATTAAAGCGCACGATCGATGCAATCTTTGCGAGGAGAGCTCGCTCGTCATCGCTCAGTAGCTGATGGCGAGCCCGCGGCTTGCCAGACACCCACGGGTCGACCGCGTAGATTGCTGGTCCAACTGTGCGCTTTGTCTCGTCAGGCATTCCGCCATGATCCTCATCGCTGAAAGGAATGAATATCCCCTTCAATTCCAGCAGGATTTGATCGCGATCAAATGCCTACCCATTTCCGAGATGGCGACGAACAGACTGCTGCACCATAATGCGGACACCGGCCGGAAGGGCGTGGCCCGTAACCAGGGCTTCCAGTCAGGCAGGCGCGGCCTGCCCCGGCAACGCCCGAAGCATCGACTGTCGGATGTGGCCTCCTCCATTCGATGTCGATCCTGACCAAAAAGTTTCGGGCTCTAATGGTGGCTAGGCCGTGAAAGTGATTGAGGAATATCTAGAGAATGCGCTCGCATTTGAGCAGTTGGCGGCTGTCGAGATAGATCCAACACTCAAAGACGACTTTGAAAATCAGGCGGTGGCTTTCCGCAAGCTAGCGGCGGAACGGGCTAAAAGGCTCGGTTTAGGGCCGCCCGAAAATTCAAACTGAGACGCTCCACCTCGGCGAAGCCAGTTGGACACAAGGGCCATGCGTATCGTTGCTGAATATCTGCGAAAGGCCGCCAAGTTCGATGGGTGGGCGAGAACGAGCAGCGAGCCGATCTTAAAAGAAAACTGCGCCGACCTCGCTGATTGCTACCAGTGTCTCGCGAGCAAGCGGCAACGGCTCTTGGAACGGGTGCGATCAAGCCGGAATTACCGCAAACGCCGCCGCCGTTTGTCGGCGCTCCGCCCGCTCCGGCGCTAATTTTGGTAGGGCTTGCGCGATGTTGCTGGGTCGGTGAGGGGGTCATCGCTGGCGATGATTGAAATGGAGCGGGCTAGCGATAGCGTACGATTTGCGACGGCGTCGGCTGCCCCGAGCAGAACAGCACTGCTGCATGAGTGTACCGCGACGTACGGATCTTCCCTCGTGACCCAGTAGTGAGGCGATAGTGGGTTCAGAATAGCCCAGGTTAACGGCGAGTGATGCAAAGGAGTGTCGTAGGACGTTAGGGGTCCCATCGAGGGCCAACTCTTCTGGTCGAACGACGCGACTCCAGACCGTCGCAAATCCTGTCATGATGCCTAGGCCACGGGCTGCTGGGAACACAAGGCCTTTCTTGGTGGACTGTTCAATCAATATGTCGCAGGTCGCCCGTGATTGGTGCGCATTTTGGCCTGACGTCGCAACGTGTTCAGACCGGCGACTCTATCGACATCGAGGGCCACATCTCCAAATGCGGCTATAGCGAGGTGCGCATCGTACTCTACGAGGCGGCCAGCGCCATGCTGGTAGGCCCAAGCAATGGCGCAGCGTCAAAGCATGGGGAATGCGGATCGCGGCCAAGCGCGGCCACAAACGCGCCGTTGTCGCCGTGGCGCTCAAGCTGGCCGTGATTATGCATCGGATGTGGTTGGACGGCAGCGAGTTCCGTTTTGCTGCAGCCGATGGGAGTGAGAGTAGCACCGGAACAAGCAAGACGACGGCGCTCGCCGTTGCGTGTTGAGGCTCTAGCAAGCGCCGTCTCGCTGACGGGTTGACGGCAGAAAATAGGTTTGGGTTCCGCCACGTGGCGGAGAGACGTCTGGTAGATCGAAGCGGATGCGGAGAGCACGATATCTTGCCGGTGCCGACGCCTCATTGGAGGTTGAGCGCGCGCGGGAATGCGGGTGTTTCCTCGCGATCCCGACATCGACATGTGCGCCCGCACGGCACGCGGGGCAGAGCACGAACTACTGCATGGACCACCAGGTGTCGTCTTCGAATGCGAGTGGAGCCGATCGCGTGCTGTCGACCGTTATCGTAAGTTGATGTAGAATCAATCCGAGGAGATGATCATGCTGAAGAAGCAGGTAGAGAAACGCCCGATTACGACTGCAAGATAAAGCGGAGTTCCCGCTTTCGGAACTTCGTTCCTAAGTTTTTGCCTGCACATTGTTTTAGGCGAGTCTTCGACGTTTGCTTAAGACGAGCGAGCGGCGCTTTTTCCGATTATCATTCTTTTTCAATGCTCCGAGAGCCGTCGCTCGTGACGTGTGAAGACTGGGAGATTGTCAAAGCTTCGCCGGCGCAAGCGTTTCTACGCTATTATACGACTATCGCATCTTTCTCTTTCCAAGCGCGTCCTGACTTCCAATCGTCGCCTGATGGCGCGCAACGAAGACGACTTTCGCATTCGTCCCGGCAGGGTCCGCGACCGCGGCGGCGGGCAGCAAGCCGGGCGCCGGATCGGCGCGACGCGTGGACGCCCGACCAGCTTCGTCGGCGAGGTCCAGCGTGCCATACTTCGGGCCGGCGGCAATCCGAACCGTGACTTCGGCACCGGGAAGGGAGGGGGCCGCTTCAACGCGCGGGGCAGGGGTGCGGCAACGGCGCAGACGTTAAAGGATCGGAGCGCGTGGAGCCGGGACGGCAGCGGGGCTCGCACGCGGGCGCGGCGGGTCGCAATGAAGGCCCGCGTCGTAAAACTCAACCCGCAGCGCGGAGCCGTCCGCGGACGGCAGTTTGTCAGCGCCAAAGCCGTGGACGCACATCTGCGTTACCTCGAGCGTGACGGCGTCACAAAGGATGGCGAGAAGGGCCAGGTCTATTCGGCCGAGCGTGACATGGAGGACGGCCATACTTTCCTTGATCGGGGACGTGACGACCGTCACCAGTTCCGTTTCATCGTCTCGGCCGAGGAGGGGGCTGAGCTGTCCGACCCACGCCAGACCACCCGCGACCTGATGAAACAGATGGAAGCCGACCTCGGGACGAAGCTCGACTGGATCGCGGTCGATCACCACAACACTGGTCACCCGCACACCCACATCCTCCTGCGCGGCATCACGGACGACGGCAAGACCCTCAACATCGCCGGTGACTATATCGCCTATGGCATTCGTGAGCGGGCCAGCGAGATCGTGACCCGGGAACTGGGCCGCCAGACCGAGTTGGAGGTAACCAAGCAGCTTGAGCAAGAGGTGGACGCCGACCGCTTCACCCGGCTCGACCGAATGCTGATCGCCGAGCAGCAGGGGAAGGAGTTTTCCGACCTTCGCCCCGACCAGGACATGCGCGACACGTCCCGCCAGAACCGTGCCCTGCTGATCGCGCGGGCGCGCAAGCTGGAGCGCATGGGGCTGGCGACCGAGATCGAGACCGGCAGATGGATGGTGTCGCCCAAGGCCGAGCCCACCTTACGGGAAATCGGCGAGCGCGGCGATATCATCAAGTCCATGCACCGGGCGTTGGAGCGCGAGGGTCTGGCAGAGGACCGCCATTCGGCGGGCTATGTGGTGCACCGCGAGAAGATGACCGGGCGCATCGTCGGCCGGGTCCTCGACAAGGGGCTTGGCGGCGACGAAATGGGCGACCAGGTCCGGCTGGTGATCGACGGGGTGGACGGCCATCTCCACCATATCGAACTGGATGCCGCCCGCGCCGAGGACGTCGGCCGCGGCATGATCGTCATGGCGGGCTCCGCTCCTCCGGCGCCGCGCGCTGCGGACCGCAACATCATGGATGTCGCCGGTGATGGAGGCGTCTACCGACCATCCCAGCATCTGCAGCGGGCGCGAGCCGCCATCGATCGATTGGGCGGCGATCCCGAGGCCTTCGTTCGCTCCCATGTCCGGCGGCTGGAGGCTTTGCGCCGCGCCGGCCATGCCGAGCGCATCGACGACGATCACTGGCGCGTGCCTGCCGATATCGCCGAGCGGGGGATCGCCTATGACGCCCGTAACCGGGGTAACTTCTCTCTCCGTATCCTTTCGACCCTCGATCTGGAGCAGCAAATCGGCACCGATGGCGCCACCTGGCTCGATCGGGAACTGGTCTCACCTAACCCAACCCTAATCACCGGTGGCGGCTTCGGCCGGGAGGTCGCGGACGCCATGGATCGGCGCCAGCAAGCCCTCATCGACATGGGTCACGCCATCAGGATGGAAGACGGTCGTTTCCGCATGTCGAAGAACCT
Source organism: uncultured Alphaproteobacteria bacterium (assembly GCA_963741185.1). Taxonomy (GTDB): domain Bacteria; phylum Pseudomonadota; class Alphaproteobacteria; order Rhizobiales; family Xanthobacteraceae; genus Bradyrhizobium. Next base: position 4,759 of record CAVUHE010000027.1, read on the forward strand.
TGTCTCCAATCTCGAGCGTACCGAAGTGAACCGCGTGGGCCGGGCGATGGCTGCCGAGCGGGGGCTGAAATTCACTCCCTCTAAGATCGGCCAATATGTCAGCGGCACGCTCATTGGTTCCACCCAACTCGCCAGTGGCCGCTTTGCCATGATCGACGACGGCATCGGCTTCCAGCTGGTGCCATGGCAGCCCCTGCTCGATCACCGCATCGGCCAGCACATCACTGGCGTCATGCGCGATGCCGGCGGCATCGAATGGAGTTTTGGCCGGAAACGGGGGCTGGAGCTATGAATGTCCCCAAGGCGCTATCGATGTCTCCAAACATTATCACCTGCTTGTTCAAGGTAGGCGAGGAATCTTTGTTTAAGGGTTCGCTGATATCATGCATTCGTCGTGGAACTGTATTGCGGGGTCGCATGAAAACTTTCGAAACAACCGATCAAATCCTGGCGCGTCGTTGCCGGTACGCCCAATATCGGAACGAAAAAACGACGTTGACGATCGAGGGGTCGTCGATCACGGGACTGGTCCGCTCTGTGAGGGAGGCCGCGGCCAGCCCAGCGCGGTGGGTCGTCACCGTCGTCACGAAGGAAAAGGTTGCAGCTTAGCGTCCGGCACGCGATAAACCGACCGTGACGCATCTCCGAAATTGGTATTGCACCTCGTAGCTGACAAGCCGATCAGCCAGGGTGGGCACGCCGCTCGCGATCAAATCAACCAGCAAGCCTCTCAAGCGTCCTGCAGGCCCCGTCGTCCGCCCGTTGCTCATCGTTGGAACACGGTGCCTGCAACCCTCTCGCGTGGCCCGCAAAGTCGGGTGTGATCAAGCCGCCCCCGCGTCAGCGGCACGTCATTGGCCAAGCGTGCCATAGCGTAGAATAGCGCGACTTCCGGCCATTCATGTTTCGCCGAGTAGGTGACAGAGTGAATAGACGGCTTGGAATGGCCGGACGCCGCTGACGCGTTGTTGGACCAAGTCCCGGCACCGCTCTGAACCCGCGCCAATCCGGAAGAACGGTGGCCGCGCACGACGCGCGCTGTTTCCCTCCACGCACTGGTTGTTGAGGTACGCCTTCGACAGGGTCCGGCGGTGTTGGTGGAGACCACGCAGCGATGACGATTGTCCGCCGCGAGCATCGGGCACAGTTCACCATCGTTCCGAACGCGATCTTCCGCGATGATCGGCTCTCGATCGAGGCCAAAGGCGTGCTCGGCTATCTGCTGTCCCGCCCCCACAACTGGCAAGTCCGCCTTGACCATGTCGGCCGGACGCTGCGCGTCGGCCGCAAAAAGCTCCAGCGTATTTTCCGTGAGTTGATCGGCGCCGGCTACGTCACCCGCGAGCAGCTGCGAACCGCCGATGAACGCCGATTCTGCGAAATCGACTACGTTGTTCGCGACGTGCCATTGGGGCTGATCGATCCGGTGGAAGCGCCGCCTGGTCCGCAGGGCGGAAAGGGACCTGCGGAGCCGCGGGGCCGAAAGGGCCCCGCGTATAAAGAATACCCGCAGGTCCAAAACGGACCTGCCTATAAAGAACTAGATAATAAAAAGGGAACGGATGTGCCGATCGGCCCTTCCGTGGTTGAAGGCGCCGTCGACTCACCGGGAGAGGAAGGCTCGCACCGCAGAGCCTTCGACCCGGCGCGCTTCGATGCAGACCTCGTTGCGATGTTTGATGATCAGCGTGAGGGATGGGAGCTGCTATGCGTGCTCCCCGATGAGGTTCTGGCCCAGCTGCGCGAGCGCCTGCGCCGTCGCGATCTCGATGCGCATGCGCTGGTTGAACTGAGGTTGCGCTACCAACATCTGCTGTCGGGTCGTCGGCGCAAATGATGGCCCGGCAGACGCCGTACCCAGCTATCCGTGCTGCCGCGCGGCTAACGGCGGCATCGAATGGAGCTTCGGCCGGCAACAGGGCTTGGGGCTATGAATATCTCCAATGGGCTATCAGTATTTCTGGCATCAAAACCTGCTTGTCGCCAAGGGGCCAGACCGACGCCATCCCCTCAAGGCTGTCGCGTTCCGCGCCCCCGCTTCGCGGCTGGCGGCCTTGACCGGATGTCGCCGGCCCGGCAAAGGGCTTGCCATGCTGGTAAGGAAAATTGGGTCCGGCGCGTTTGGCTTATGCGACAAGAGCCGACACATGTCCGCTCCAACGCTTTAGCGCCTCGCGCATCTCAGCTTCATAGCGGGCACGATTGTAGACCCCAGCTACGCCTGCGCGGTGGCCGCTGACGTGGTTCAAAATTGCTTCCACAACATGCGGCAGTACGCCTAACTGATCTGCCATCATGGTGGCGGCGGTACGACGGAGATCGTGGAGCCGCCAGTCGGGCAGGGGTTCTGCATCCTCCGTGAATTTCCGCCGAGCCTCAAGGATGCGGGCATCCAGTGCTGCCTTCGACTTCGACCAACCTGAGAAGCCCCGGTGCCTGTCGCCTCTTCGGCGCGGGCCATCGCCGAAAACGAAATCGCGATGGTGGGGCGAGGCTTCGATCAGCGCCAGCGCGGCGTCAGCAAGCGGCAGAATGTGGTCGCGATGGTTCTTTGTCCGGCTGCCGGGGATGATCCAGGATTTGTTCGCGGGATCAATCTCTAACCATCGCATACTGCCGACTTCATCACGACGTTGGGCGGTCAGAATTAGCAACTTCGTCATCCGCCCATACTCGTCATCACGGCATGCTGACCAAATCTCGACCAACTCTACGTCAGTAAGGACCCGATCCCGGGACTTTGGCTCGGCCTGTCGATTGGTGCCAACCACTGGGTTGGCCGGAATGTCGAGTCCTTCTCGAATTGCCCAGTTGAACATGGCTGAGAGGGCCGCTCGGGCGCGCGCGGCCGAGACCGGCCCTCGGTCGGTTGCTATCTCGGTGAGCCGTGCTGCGATATGGCGACGGTGAATGTGGAACACGGAGACCGAATGCAATGGCTTCCAAACGCTTTTCAGATATCGCTCTATCTCCGAGTAGGTTCGTGGCCGCTGCTTCTGCTTGGCGTGCGACAGGTATTCATCAGCAATTTTGCTGAGCGTGTCCGTGGCTTGGAGCCAGGCCTGCGCTCGTTCGTCCGCAGGGTCCTTGCCATCAGCGACAAGACCGAGCAGCCGCTTGGCCTCTTTGCGAGCATTGGCAGGGGTCCAAGGCGAGCCATGCGGGCCGATAGTGAAGAAGCGTTGCCGACCGAACACGCGGTACTTGACGACGTAAGTGGGATGTCCGCGCTGACGACGGACTCCAAAGCCCCGGACCGCTCCACGGTGGCCAGCATCCCAAATGGTTTCGCCCGATTTCAGTGCATGAACAGCCCGGACCGTTATGCCTGCCACCGCCATTTTGCTTTTCCTAGCTACCAGCTAGCTACCACGATAACGCTAATTGGGGAGGGAACAAGGCGGCCGATGGCGGTAGGGATCACTGATTCTATTGATATTTTCGTAGCTTCGGCGGCTCCTGCGTAGCCCTGTCGGTGATGATATTCTTTCTGTGGAACAGGAGGTCGGTGGTTCGAGCCCACCCAACTGTACCACTTGCCCAGCCCTCCTTGTCTTTGCCCCCCCTTATCTTCGCCTCGACCCGCATCCGCGCCTCTCGATAGGGCCGGCCGCTTGGTGCTGTGCGCCGTGGCCCGACGCGCTGCGTTGCTTGTTCTTGCCAACGCTGCCTCATTCACCCACACTTCGGCGATGAGCGCTTGGGGGATTCATGTTCGCCATTGCCGTCACCGGGGGTTTTCGCTCTGGCCTGCTGCTGGCGATGGCGTTCGCATTCTGGGTCTGGCCAGTGGCGAGCCGGGCTTACACCGCCGAGGAAGAGCAAGCCTGTAGCGGCGACGCCTTCCGGCTTTGCAGCGCCGATATCCCGGATGTCGATCGCGTCACGGCCTGCATGGTTCGCCAGCAATCCCAGCTCAGTCCGGGTTGCCGCGTCTACTTCAGGCCCGACCCGCCGGATGTGCCTGCGGCTTCCCAAAAACCTCTCCGCATCAAGCCCGCGCACACGCCAAAGCAGCGTAAGCCCAAGAAGAACAAACCTGACAAGAAGCAAACCTGACAAAGCACCGCTTGGAAGGTACGGCCCGACCGCAGGGCTTTGCGCACAAGAATAGGCCGGCGACCGCCCGGGCGCATCGGTGGACTCCACCTGAGGTCTGACCGCGCCCCGGTGTGACTCAAAAATCAACCTCGCTGACAAATCAGTGGCTTCGTCACAATTAGGTACAAATTTTTCTTCCACGAATCAGCGCGCTGATTCATTTTGACCCTTGGGGTCAATCTGGAGGCGAAGGTATGAACGTCATTGTTTTTGCATCGCGTAAAGGCGGCTCGGGAAAGAGTACCCTGGCCGCCCATCTCGCTGCGCACGTCCATAGGGCGACGAAGCCAACTCTGCTGGTCGATGCCGACCCGCAAGGGTCGCTTACGCTATGGCACAAGCTGCGAGGCACCAACGAACCGCCGATCAAGACCGCCGTCAATTCCGTCAGCGGGATCATCGCAGCGGCCAAGCGTGATGGCTTCGAATGGGTGTTCATCGACACGCCGCCAAATCTTTCAGCGGTCGTCGACGATGCCATCAAGAACGCCACCATGGTGGTCATTCCGGCGCGGCCGGGGGTGTTCGACGTCAACGCCGTGCAGGAAACAATTCAAACCTGCAGGGCCGCGCGCAAACCCTATGCTGTGGTGCTCAACGGCGCTCCGGCACGGCGGGACGAGGTGGAAAGCCGCATCGTCACCATCGCGCGGGAAGCTTTGGCCAAGTTCCGCGCGCCGGTGTGGGGTGGCCAGATCACCAACCGCGCCGATCTTCTGATGGCACTCGGCAAGGGCGAAGGCGCCCGCGAATATTTCGCCGAAGGCCGTGCGGCGGCGGAAATCGGTCGGCTATGGGCTGCGATTGAACGTTCGGTCAAGGCGATCCGCGGCACGGCGTCGGCGAGCGGCGTGATGCACAAGCAGGCGGCATAGTTTCTTGCCGCGCTGTGATAGGGAAAGCGAGCGCGCTGGACGGGCGCGTTGTTGGTTTCCATGAGACGTCATCCCGTGTGAGCTTTGAACGCTCACCCGGGATGACGTTGCATGTCGGCGAGACTGTTGTCTTGATGCGTTTTCTTCGCACGAACCCGTATCGACCCTGGATCAAGTCCGGGGCAGGCCTTCGCCCGAAGAGGCTCAAGTGCCGCTCAATTCACCATCAGCACGTAGAACACGACCACCGGCGACAGGCTCAGGATGACTGACCAGATGCCGACCGCCCAGAGAATTTCCTGGATGCAGAAGCCCCCATGTCTAGGGCTGGTATCGTCCTTGGTGTTCATAACGCCCCCGCGTTTTTTGTTTTGTGGCGGCATTGATACGCGATGAATTTTAAAAAGCCGGTCGCGAACTCGCTCGCATTTTGAAAACAGCCTCTACTGCGGGTTAACCACCGAGCCCGCGCGGCTCGGGCAGGTCGCCTTGCGGACCGGCCGGCTCAGCTTCCGATCAAAAAGCGCAGGGCCAGCACCGGCGACAGGCCGAGCAGCACCGCCCACAGCCCGAATGAGGACACCAGCAGGAAATCCTGCTTTCTCTCGGCCCACGCGGAATAGGGTTTGTTCTGGATGATTTGAGTGGTCATTGGTTTTTCCCCGCCCTCTGATGTGGAGGTTTCAATTAGCCTCAAACTCCTAAGAGACGGGCCCGCGCATGGTTTGGATTTGAGATGCCGGTTTCATCGCGCATTAACCACCCGCCTCACCGGCCATGGGTGGGCATCATCTGTCGGCGCGGCCGACCACATCCATCAGCTCGGCGATCTTGCGCCGCTGATCGGCCTTGTCGCCCGACCTGATCGCGTGCTCGACGCAATGGGCGACGTGGTCGCGCAAAATTTCCTCCTCGACGCGCCGCAGCGCTGCCTTTGCGGCTGCGATCTGTGTCACCACGTCGATGCAATAGCGATCCTCCTCGACCATCCCGGCGAGCCCGCGGATCTGGCCCTCGATTCGCTTCAGTCTTTTCAGGCAGGACGTCTTGATCTCGTTGCGCATATGCCTCATATACCCCCCTAGGGTATATAGTTCAAGTGGCCGGGAGAGGCGGAATGGCGCTAGGAGAGCACGCACACGGCACGGATGCCGCTCCCGCCGACCATCGTCACCACGCCGCTGAGGCTGCCTCCTGCTGCTGCGGCAAGCATGGCGGCGGCGATGGGGCGCCAGACCTCGCGATCGACCCGGTTTGCGGCATGCGCGTCAACCGCAAGACCGCCAAGCACCGTTTCGAATATAGGGGAGAGGAATATCTCTTCTGCGGCGCGCGCTGCCGCGAGCGCTTTGAAGCCGAGCCCGAGAAGTTTCTCAAAGCCAGAGAGAGCGAACCCGCGGCGCCGGCGGGTGCGATCTACACCTGCCCGATGCATCCCGAGATCAGGCAGGTCGGCCCCGGAAGCTGCCCGATCTGCGGCATGGCGCTCGAGCCCGAACAGGTTTCGCTCGACCAGGGGCCTGATCCGGAATTGATCGATATGACGCGGCGGTTCTGGATCGCGCTGGTGTTGACGCTTCCGGTTTTTGCGCTCGAGATGGGCGGTCATTTCGGCCTGATGCACCTCGTGCCGCCCTCGTGGTCGAACTGGATTTCCTTGGCGTTGTCGACGCCGGTGGTGCTGTGGGCCGGCGCGCCGTTTTTCGTGCGCGGCTGGCGATCTCTGCTCACGCGCAATCTCAACATGTTCACGCTGATCGCGATGGGCACAGGCACAGCCTTCGTCTACAGCGTGATCGGCACCTTGGCACCGCAAGCCTTTCCGCCGGCCTTCCACGACATGCATGGCGCGGTTGCGGTGTATTTCGAGGCAGCCGCGGTGATCACGGTCCTGGTGCTGCTCGGACAGGTCCTGGAATTGCGGGCGCGCGAGCGCACTTCAGGCGCAATCCGCGCGCTGCTGGGGCTCGCGCCCAAGACCGCGCGGCGCGTCACTGATCACGGCGACGAGGATGTCGCGATCGAGGCGATCGCGGTGGGTGACCTGTTGCGGGTCCGTCCGGGCGAGAAAATTCCGGTCGATGGCATCATTGCCGAAGGGCATTCTTCCGTCGACGAATCCATGGTGACCGGTGAATCGATGCCGGTGTCGAAGGGAGAAGGCGCGCGCGTGATCGGCGGCACCGTCAATCAAAGCGGCGGGCTGGTGCTGCGCGCCGAGAGAGTAGGCCGCGACACCATGCTGGCGCGGATCGTCGACATGGTGGCGCGCGCCCAGCGCTCGCGAGCACCGATCCAGCGTCTCGCCGACCGGGTCGCCGGATGGTTCGTGCCGGCTGTGATCGCAACCGCGCTGGTCGCGTTTGCGGCCTGGGCGATATTCGGGCCGGAGCCGCGCTTTACGTTTGGCCTGGTCGCGGCGGTGACGGTGTTGATCATCGCCTGTCCGTGCGCGCTCGGCCTCGCCACGCCGATGTCGATCATGGTCGGCGTCGGACGCGGCGCCCAATCGGGCATCCTGATCCGGGACGCGCAGGCGCTGGAGCAGTTCGAGCGCATCGACACCATCGTCATCGACAAGACCGGCACGCTCACCGAAGGCAAACCGAAACTGGCGTCGGTCGCGACCGTGCCCGGCACCGACGAGAGTACCTTGCTGCGGCTCGCCGCCAGCGTGGAACGCGGCAGTGAGCACCCGCTGGCGCAGGCGATCCTCAATGCCGCGAAGGCGCGCGGGCTCCCGCTCGGCGAGGCGAATGGCTTTGCGTCTTTCTCCGGCAAGGGCGCGACCGGCTCCGTCGACGGCACCGCGGTTGCGATTGGCAACGCCATGCTGATGGGCGAGTTGAATATCGCGACGGCCGCACTTGATGCCGCCGCCGAGACCGCGCGGGGCAACGGCGCCACCGCGATCTATGTCGCGGTCGGTGGCCGCGCCGCGGGCGTCATCGCCATCGCCGACCCGATCAAGGCGTCGGCGAAGGCAGCACTTGCGGCGCTGCGGGGTGAAGGCCTGCGCGTCGTGATGCTGACCGGCGACAACGCGACCACCGCGCGCGCGGTGGCGTCACAGCTTGATATTGAGGAGGTCGACGCAGGCGTCCTACCGGAGCGAAAGAGCGACGTGGTGGCCAGGTTGCGCAAGCAAGGCCGCCGCGTCGCCATGGTCGGCGATGGCGTCAACGATGCGCCGGCGCTCGCCGCCGCCGACGTCGGCGTCGCCATGGGTGGCGGCACCGACGTCGCGATCGAAAGCGCCGGCGTGACGCTCTTGACCGGTGATCTCGCAGGGCTCGTGCGGGCGCGACAATTGTCGGTCGCGACCATGCGCAACATCCGGCAGAACCTCGCGTTCGCGTTTCTGTACAACGCTGCCGGCGTGCCGATCGCTGCTGGCGTGCTCTATCCGGTGTTCGGCATCCTGCTGTCGCCGATGGTGGGGGCGGCCGCGATGGCGCTGTCGTCCGTCAGCGTGATCGGTAACGCGCTGCGGCTAGCGCGGACGAAATTGGATTAGGGTGCTAAATGATCGCTGCGGCACCTCCCGTCACTTTCCGTCGGTACCGGGCAACGGATTACGGCTCGGTCGCTTCGCTGTGGACGCGCATTAATCGAGAACTCGCGCCGGCCGGAATGGAGAGATTATTCGAGCAATACATCGCGACGATCATCGACGGTGAGCTGAAGCAGCTTCTTGACGTCTTTTCCGAGGCAAAGCGAAGCGCTTTTTGGGTTGTCGAAAGCGAAACTGAAATCGTCGGCTCATTAGGTATTGAAAGCCGAAGCGCTGACGAAACGGAGCTTCGTCGAATGTACCTCGATGGGCTCTACCGTGGCACGGGCATTGCGCAACGCATGCTCGAATTTGCGCAGGCCGAAGCGCGTGCGCGCGGATTCTCAAAGATGATTTTGAGCACCGCCGCGATACAGAAAGCAGCAGACAGGTTTTATCGAAAGAGCGGATTTCGGCTGGTTCGCACAGAAATCGCGGACGAAATGTCCGCCAAGCAGGTGGGCGGCGGCTTGACCCGTTTCTACTTTGAGAAAGTCCTCTAGCCACTTCAGATTTGTGCGGCTGGCGTGCTCTATCCGGTGCGCTTCTCACAGTTTTGTTTTGAACCTCCACGCCACTTTGGCTGACACAATCCGAGAGGCGTTGCAGGGCCAAAGAGGGCAGGGATGGTCTTTGTGCGCTTTCCATCAGGATACCTGTTGCTGTTAGCCAAACCGGACGCCCTCCTGAACGATTACTTAGAATTTTCTGCAAACTGCCAACCGGTGAGCAACCGTTTCGGCAAAAGCCCAGCGACGCTAAACCCGAGATTCATGGCGAGCGCTGCATCCTTAAGAAGAGAGGGGGCTTGCAATGCCTATTTTCAAATATTTTGCGGCCGTAGGATCAGTTCTATTCCTATTTTTGGTCGTTTCCGATGCTTACTTCGGTGACGAACAGAGCAATTCGCGCTTCAACGGGTCGCTTTATGAAAGCGCCCTTTATGCGCCTCGGCTGGATGAAACGGCGGCTGCGAAAGAGCCTCAATTTACGCGCGATGCCACTCCCGTGGGTCGCGTCCAGGAAGTGTTTGCACAGTTCGTTCCCAACGAGATGAAGCGAGGGAAACGCTACTCCCCCCGGAAGATCTAGCATCCCCTAAGTCAGCGCTCTCCGACCGGCAGTCTCCCGGGGCTTGCGTCGGCGCGTCAGGCGCCGGGCCCCATGCGCGACGTCCACCAGAGCTTTGCGTTTGCGTTTCTGTACAAGTCGGCCTGCGTGCTCTATCCCGCCACCGGGCGCCGCGACGGCGTTTGCGCCGGTCTTTGCCAAGCGATAGCTCTCTCATGAATGATTCAAGCTCTGGTCCCGTCAGCGTGCCGTCGCCCACGAAGCGGTCGTTTGCGGCAATGCGCCACCCGGGCTTCCGCGCCCAGTTCATCACTTATGTGCTCGCGATGATGGCGGACAATATCGAGCATGTGATCAGCTACTGGATGGTGTACCAGAAATTTCACTCGCCAGCATTGGCGGGTTTCGCGATCGTGTCGCATTGGCTGCCCTTCCTGTTGTTCTCGGTTGCCGCAGGCGCGCTCGCGGACCGCTTCGATCCGCGCCGGATCATCCAGATCGGCATGACGCTCTTCATCATCGCGTCCCTGAGCTGGAGCTATTTCTTTGTCACCGACACCCTGCAGATGTGGCAGGCCATGGTGATCCTGGTCATCCACGGCTGCGCCGGCGTGCTGTGGCAAACGCCGAACCAGATGCTGCTCTACGATATCGTCGGCCCTTCCTCGCTGGAGAGCGCGGTGCGGCTCAACGCGATGGCGCGTTATCTCGGGATCCTGATCGGCCCGGCGGTGGGCGGTGCGATCCTGCTCGCGCTTGGGCCGGCGCCCGGCATCATGGTGAACACCCTGTTCTATCTGCCGCTGGTGATTTGGCTCGTCAATGCACCCTATGGTCCGCGCTACCGCACCGGGCCGCCCGCACCGCGCCGTGCCGTCCGCGGATTTGGCGACATCGTGCAGACGATACGCGACATCAAGGCTCATTCCGTCATCGTCTCGATGACATTGCTCGCCGGCGCGGCGTCCTTCTTTGTCGGCAACGCCTACAGTTCGCAAATGCCTGGATTTGCCGACGATCTCGGTCACGGCGACCCCGGTCTATCGTACAGTCTCTTGCTCGCGGCCGATGCCGCCGGCGGGTTCCTTGGCGGGGTCGTGCTCGAAGGCAGGGGGTTGCTTCCACCGCGTCCACGCACCGCGATCGTGCTCGCGATATTGTGGTGCGCGGCACTCGCCGTCTTCTCGCTCGCGAACAGCTATTGGCTCGCTCTCGGCTTCCTGTTCGTCGCGGGGTTCCTGGAGCTATCCTTCAACGCGATGGCGCAGAGTCTCGTCCAGATGGATGCTCCGCCCGACAAGCGTGGACGTGTCATTGGTCTGTTCAATATGGCAAGCCTCGGCCTGCGCGCCTTCAGCGGTGTTTCCGTTGGTCTGCTCGGCAGCCTCATTGGCGTGCACTGGTCGCTCGCGCTGTCGGCTCTCGCGACGCTGGCGGTCGCCAGTGCGCTCCTGGCGCTGCCGTGAAACGGCGACCAATGCCGGCGTCGGCTCCAAGACTTTCAGAGGCGGGCTGGCCCAGCCCGGTCCCCTAACAATTTACCTGTCGCGTTGTGAATGAAGTGCGTCCCGGCGCAGGCCGGGCAAGCCACGGGCGAGTGGCTGTCCTTCGCACCCTCCGGCGCGTCCGCCAGCCAATGCTGCACATTCATCCCGGTTTGAGGACATCTGAATACGATCGGTTGAGCCATGGTGTGCGATATGCCAGTCGCCGCCGCTCCTGAAAACTCCGGATGTTTGCGTAGGTACCGGAGGATGCCGCTGCATTGCACTCCAATACGCGTCGTTTTGGCGCTGCGATGTTGGTTGATGGCCCCCGTTAATGGGTCTAAAATTTTATTTCTATTTTAATGCGTGCTCTAACCGGGGTTGCCCGTGAACAAGTTCGTGCACGATGAAAACATCAAGCTTTTTCATAGGCAGCTTGCTGAGACGACTGATCCGGAAAAACGCCGTGTCCTCCTGAAGCTGCTGGCCGAGGAAGAGACCAAGGATAACGAGCAGCCGCCTCGCCGGCAAGGCAGGTGATCGACCTAGGGCATGATCCGGACCCGAAGGGCCGCGCTAGCGCATTCGAAGAGGAGTCATCTGGCTCCAGGCGTTTTCGAAACGGTCATTGCAATTCAAGCGGTGAAGGGTTTCGCCGGTGAGGGTGTGACCGATGCACGCCGGCCTATCTCGGCATCAAGCCGCGCCGCGAGCTCCGCGCTCACCTCCACCATCGGCAGGCGGACTTCGGCGCTGTCGATCAGGCCGGTGCGCGCCAGCCAATACTTTGCTGGTGCCGGGCTCGGCTCAGCGAACAGTAATCGGGTCAGTTCGGATACGCTTTCCCAGCGCGCTTGCGCCGCATCGAGATTGCCGACCTTCATGAGCGAGAGCACAGTCGCGAAACTTTCGGTCTCGAAATGGGCCGACAGCAGGATAGCGCCGTCGGCGCCGTCGGTGAGCGCCTCGGAGCAGTGGGTGTCCTCGCCGGTGAGAATCCGAAAGCCGGCCGGCCGCCGGCGCAGCAGATCGATCGACTGCGCACGGTCGGCGTTGCAATCCTTCAGGCCGACGATGTTGGGATGGCGCGCGAGCTCAAGCAGCGTTTCGTTGGTGAGATTGACCGCGGTGCGATAGGGAATGTTGTAGAGCACGATCGGCCAGGACGCATGATCTGCGAGCACGCTGAAATGTTGCCTCAGGCCCCGCTGAGATGGTCGCGTGTAATACGGGCTCGATATCAGATAGCCGTCGATCGGCCAGGCCGCCGTCTCGTCCAGTGTGTCGCACATCTTTCTGGTGTGGCTGCCGGATAGCCCGAGACAGATCGGCATGTAACGCGCGCGTCCGACAGTTTCGTCCCGCGTCACCGCGACGATCCATTCAAGCTCGGCCATGCCGAGCGTCAAGCCCTCGCCGGAGGTCGCGGCGAGGATCAGCCCGTCGATGGGGAGCGCCGCGTAGTGACACACCAGCCTCCGCAGCGAGGTCTCGTCGAGGACACCGTCGCGAAACGGCGTAACGAGCGGCAGCCAAAGGCCGTGCAGGAAAGATCGAAGGCCGGAAGATCCAAGGCCGGAAGATCCAGGGGCATTCATGGTCCATCTCCTCTTTGGGATGAGCCGGAGACGGGACAACAAAAACCCCGCACTCGCGGCGGGGTTTTGCAGATCGGGCTGAAGCGAGAAGTCTATCGCGCGCGTCGATCCGAAGCCCCCGGGAGGGGAGCTTTTTTCGACAGCGCTGTGCACGGAATCGTGATCATACGGCAATGATGATGGCGGGCTCCCATCCTGTCAACAGGACGGAACCGGATTCCCGATGAAGCAGCCTGCGCGAAAAAAAGCCGGGTTCGCGAGAACCCGGCTTTGAGTATTGGCCACGTGGGGCCGACACAATCACCTTCCAAGAGGGATAACCGAACGCTCGCGCCACTGGAGGAGGGGGACAAATGCGCAACGCGAACACTCAGTGTGGAAACAGTATGGGCCGCGTTGCCGCCTTGCAGCAACCGCCCGCGCCGCATGTCAGTCATGCGGAGAGTAGGGGGTTATCGACCGATAATTAAGACGGCCAGCGCTGCGCCTTGCTCACCACGAAGTCGCGGAAGACCTGGACCCGGGCCACCGTCTTCAATTCTTCGGGATAAACGAAATAGGTATCGAGCTGAATGGAATCCAATTCGCCGAACAGCTGGACCAGGCGGTTGTTTTCCTCGACCAGATAGTCCGGAAGGGCGGCGATCCCCAACCCCTGCTGGCAGGCGCGGACCAGGCCGAGGATGTTGTTGACCTTGAAATAGGCTTCGCGCGGCCCGGACCCGTTGCGCCCGGCCTCGATCAGCCAGTTGCGGTTCTGCAGATGCGGCGCGACCTGCCCGTCGGAGAGCGTGATGATGCGGTGCGCATCGAGTTCATCCAGCGTGCGCGGTGTGCCGAAGCGCTTGATGTATTCCGGCGAGCAATAGGCGTGGAAGCCCATCGCGAACAATTTGCGCTGGATCAGGTCGGGCTGCGTCGGCTTGCGGGTGCGGATCGCCACATCGGCCTCGCGCATCGAAAGATCGAGCTCCTCGTCGGTGACGATCAGGGAGATCCTGATTTCCGGATAAAGCGCGGTGAACTCGCCTAGTCGCGGAATCAGCCAGTTGATGCCGACGCCGGGGGTGGTGGTGATCTTGAGATCGCCGCTCGGCCGCTCTCGGCTGTCGGTCAGTTTCGCCCGCGCGGCCTGCAACTGCATGAATACGTCATGCGCCGTGCGGAACAACAGATCGCCCTGCTCGGTCAGAATGAGACCGCGCGCGTGGCGATGAAACAGAGAAACCGAGAGCTCCTGCTCCAGTGCGCTGACCTGCCGTGACACGGCCGATTGCGAAAGGCCGAGTTGCTCGCCGGCATGCGTGAAGCTTCCCGCTTCAGCCGCTGCGTGAAACACCTTCAGCTTGTCCCAGTCCATATCCGTAAATCCGTCGCGGGTTCGAGGCATGATTCATTCCGCTGCCGCGCGGTCGCTCGCGCGCAGCGCGAGAAAGCGCTCGGCCTCAAGGGCCGCCATGCAGCCGAGGCCTGCGGCCGTGACTGCCTGCCGGTAGGTTTCGTCGGCGACGTCGCCGGCGGCGAACACGCCGGGCACCGAAGTCGCGGTCGAGTTTGGCGCCACCTCGACATAGCCCGACGATTTCAACTTGACCTGGCCGACGACAAGGTCGGTCGCCGGCGCGTGGCCGATCGCGATGAAAACGCCGTCGGCGGATACTTCCGTCAGCGCGCCGGTCTTGACGTTCTTGAGGCGGACGTGGGTGACCTTGGCCGGGTTTTCGGTGCCACGGATTTCGTCGATCGCCGCCTCCCATACCACCTTGATCTTGGGATGCTTGAACAGGCGGTCCTGCAGGATGCGTTCGGCGCGGAAATGATCGCGACGGTGCACGATGGTCACCTGGGAAGCAAAGTTGGTGAGGAACAGCGCTTCCTCGACCGCGGTGTTGCCGCCGCCGACCACGATGACGTCCTTGCCGCGATAGAAGAACCCGTCGCAGGTCGCGCAGGCCGAAACGCCAAAGCCCTTGAATTTCTCCTCCGAGGGCATGCCAAGCCAACGCGCCTGCGCGCCGGTAGCGAGAATGACGGTTTCCGCGAGATAGACATCGCCAGAGTCGCAGGTCAGGCGGAACGGCCGCTGCGCCAGCTCGAGCCTGGTGACGAGATCGGTGACGATTCTGGTGCCGACATGGGCGGCCTGCTTCTCCATCTGCTCCATCAGCCACGGGCCCTGGATCACGTCGGCAAAGCCCGGATAGTTCTCGACATCCGTGGTGATGGTGAGCTGCCCACCGGGCTGAATGCCCTGAATCAGCACGGGCTCGAGCATGGCGCGCGCGGCGTAGATCGCAGCGGTGTACCCGGCCGGGCCGGAACCGATGATGACGACCTTCGCATGAATGGGGGCAGGCATAGGCAGTCTCTCTTAACGGAATTTGATGAGTGCTTGAGCAGATTTCGCCAGGGAAGGCGCGGCAACGCTGCCGAAAGTGTCAAATCCAAGTCTAAGACATCTGGCGAGCTATGCAAGAATTGCAATCCAAATCAGCAAAATTTCCCGTGAGCAGGGGATATGGCGCAGCGCACGCGCAATAAAATTGCGCACTGGAGGTGAGCTGCGCTAAGAGTGTTGCCGTTACAAACCCGCAAGCTTTCTCAGGCTCTAAGGACCGGGACCCGCGTGACGAAGAATCTTGACGAAATCGACCTCAAAATCCTCAGCGAAATCCAGTCCGACGGCCGAATCACCAACGTCGAACTGGCCAAACGCGTCGGCATTTCTCCGCCGCCCTGCCTGCGCCGCGTGCGAACGCTGGAGGAGGCCGGCTACATCCAGGGCTACCGCGGGCTGTTGGATCCGCGAAAGCTCGGCTTCGACGTGACGGTGTTTGCTTCCGTGCATTTGTCGAGCCAGGCGGACGCCGATTTGCGCGCGTTCGAGGATTTCGTGCGCGCCGAGCCGCTGGTGCGGGAATGCTGGATGCTGTCGGGCGAAGTCGACTTCATCCTGAAATGCGTCGCGCCGGACATGGCGACGTTTCAGGATTTCGTCACCCACCTGACCGCAGCGCCTCATGTGCGCAACGTCCGGACATCGCTGGTGCTGCATAACTCGAAATACGAAGCCGCGGTGCCGCTCGGTTTGAAGGCATCGCGTTAGTCTAGTGCGCTACCTTTCACCTCCGTCATTCCGGGATGGTGCGTTAGCACCAGACCCGGAATCTCGAGATTATCCGATGTGCAACCGCACATCGTAGTTCGATGCCTTGCATCGCCGCGGAATGACGGACTCGCCGTCAACTCTTCTTACCCATGACCGCGTCCAGGCTGTACGGTCCGCCTCCCGCCGTCGCGAGATAGAGACAGGCAAAGCAGAACAGGATCGCCGCCGTGCCGTTGTTGAGGAGGGGAAAGAAGCCGCGCGGAAAATGTCCGATGAAGTAGGCAAACGCCATTTCACCCGAAAGGATGAAGGCTGTGATCCGCGAAAACAGGCCGACCATCAACAGCCCGCCGAGCAACAGTTCGAGCGTGCCCGCCGCGCCGATCAGCGAAAACAATTCGACCTTTTCGAATGGCGTGCCTCCTGGAAATTTCAGGATCTTGGCGACGCCGTACTGAAACAGCAGCAAGCCGGTAATGAATCGAAACAAACTGAGAGCCGCTGGCTGAAATCTGGAAAACATTTGGTCCATGTCATTTCCCCTGTTTGACACGCTCTTTTAAATTTTGCAGTGCACGGAGCCCGTCCCGCCACGGCAATGAGAACACTCTTACATGAAAATTATTCCGCCGGGAAACCGGTGGGCATCGCAGCGCAACAGGAAAGCCGCGCAAGCCGCGCGGCTTTCTTCAAATGTTTCGACTGAGGTTTGGCCGAAATCAGCGCCACTCGACCTTGGTGATCTCGTAGGCCTTGGCGCCACCCGGGGCGACGACTTCCACGGACGCGCCCTTCTTCTTGCCGATCAGCGCGCGCGCGAGCGGCGAGGTGATCGAGATGCGGCCCTTCTTGGCGTCGGCCTCCGGTTCACCGACGATCTGCCACACCGTTTTCTTGTCGGTGTCCTCGTCGACCAGCGTCACGGTGGCGCCGAACTTGATGGTGTCGCCGGACAGCTTGGAGATGTCGATAACGTCGGCGCGCGCCAGCTTGTCCTCGAGCTCGGCGATACGGCCTTCATTGTGCGATTGTTCTTCCTTCGCGGCGTGATATTCCGCGTTCTCCGAAAGGTCGCCATGCGAGCGCGCTTCTGCAATGTGCTCGATGATGCGCGGGCGCTCCACCGATTGGCGCTGCTTCAATTCGTCCTCGAGCGCGGCGTAGCCGCCAGCGGTCATTGGAACCTTTTCCATCATCTTCTTTCGTCCTTCAATCGTGCGGGCCATAAGGGGCGGCCCGCGCGAAACGTCTTCCAGATCAGGCCTTCGCGGCTGAAAAACAACCCTTCAGCCTATTGATTTTCGGCCCCGCAAAGGGCCAATTCAACATCGTTTCGGGCGGTGAGTTCCCAGCCAACTGGCTTTACTGCCAATCATTTAGCGGGCGCTTTGTGGCCCGCTAATGATCAGTTCTCGGAAAAGTAACTCTGCAGCGTGCGGACCTCAAGGTCCCCGCCCAGATAGGCGCGGATGCCTTGGGCAGCCGCCACGGCACCCGAAAGAGTGGTGTAATATGGTACTTTATGCAAGAGGGCAGCGCGCCGCAACGAGCGGCTGTCGGCGAGCGCCTGCGGACCCTCCGTGGTGTTAAAAACCAGCTGGATGTCGCCATTTGTGATGGCGTCCACGATATGCGGCCGGCCTTCCAGCACTTTGTTAACCTTTTCGGTCGGCACCCCGTTGTCGACGAGGAAACGCTGGGTGCCCGACGTCGCCATCACCTTGAAGCCGAGCGAGTACAACAGCCGCACCGCGTCCACGATACGGGTCTTGTCGATCTCGCGGACCGAAACGAACACCGTGCCCCTGCGGGGCACGCGGGTGCCGCCGCCGAGCTGGCTCTTGGCGAACGCAATCTCGAAGGAGCGGTCGATGCCCATCACCTCGCCGGTGGATCGCATCTCCGGACCGAGCACGGTGTCGACGCCGGGGAAGCGGGCGAACGGAAACACCGACTCCTTGACGCCGACATGGCCGAGCGTGCGTTTCTTCAGACCGAAATCCGCAAGCTTCTCGCCGGCCATCAACCGCGCTGCGATCTTCGCTACCGGGGTGCCGATCACCTTGGCGACGAACGGCACCGTGCGCGAGGCGCGCGGGTTCACTTCGAGCACGTAGATGTCGCCGTCCTTGATGGCGTACTGCACGTTCATGAGGCCGACCACATCGAGCCCGAGCGCGAGCTCGCGGGTCTGCCGCTCGAGCTCGGCTATCACCTCGGCGTCGAGCGAATGCGGCGGCAGCGAGCAGGCGCTGTCGCCGGAGTGAATGCCGGCCTCCTCGATATGCTCCATGATCCCGACGATGAAAGTATCCTTGCCGTCGCACAGGCAGTCGACGTCGACCTCGATCGCGTCCGACAGATAGCGGTCGAACAACAGCGGATTGGTGCCGAGCACCGTGTTGATCTGGCCGGTCTTGTCGTTGGGATAGCGCGCCTTGACGTCGCCCGGCACGAGCTCCGGCAGGGTGCCGAGCAGGTAATCGGAGAGCTGATTTTCCTCGCGGATGATCTGCATCGCGCGGCCGCCGAGCACATAGGACGGACGCACCACCAGCGGCAGACCGAGGTCGGCGGCCACCAGGCGCGCCTGCTCGACCGAATAGGCGATGCCGTTCTTCGGCTGTTTCAGGCGCAACTTGTCGAGCACGCGCTTGAAGCGATCGCGGTCTTCGGCAAGATCGATCGCATCGGGCGACGTGCCCAGGATCGGCACGTTGGCCGCCTCGAGCGCATGGGCGAGTTTGAGCGGGGTCTGTCCGCCGAACTGCACGATTACGCCGTGCAGCTTGCCGTTCTGCTTTTCGGTCTCGATGATCTCGAGCACGTCCTCGGCCGTCAACGGTTCGAAGTACAATCGATCTGCGGTGTCGTAGTCGGTCGATACCGTCTCCGGATTGCAGTTGATCATGATGGATTCGTACCCCGCGTCGTGCAGGGCGAAGCAGGCATGGCAGCAGCAATAGTCGAACTCGATGCCCTGGCCGATCCGGTTGGGTCCGCCGCCGAGAATGATGACCTTGTTCTTGTCCGACGGCGCGCTCTCGTCCACGGGCTGGCCCGCGAAGGGTGCCTCGTAGGTCGAATACATGTAGGCCGTGGGGGAGGCGAATTCGGCCGCGCAAGTATCGATGCGTTTGAAGACCGGGCGAACGCCGAGCGCATGGCGGCGCGCCTTCACATCGGCCTCCGTCGTCTCGGCGAGAACCGCAAGCCGCGCGTCGGAAAAGCCCATCGCCTTCAGGCTGCGCATGCCGAAGGCGTTCGCCGGCAGGCCGTTCTTCCGCACCTTGTCCTCGATCTCGACGAGGCCGCGCATCTCGCCAAGGAACCAGGGGTCGATCTTGCAGGAGTTGAAGATCTCCTCATCGCTCCAGCCGAGCCGCATCGCCTGCACCACCTGCAAGAGACGGTTCGGTGTCGGCGTGCCGAGTGCTGCCCGGATCGCGTTCTTGTCGTCGCCGCGGCCGAGCCCCTCGATCTCGATCTCGTCGAGGCCGGTGAGGCCGGTCTCCAGGCCGCGCAGCGCCTTTTGCAGGCTCTCCTGGAAGGTGCGGCCGATCGCCATCACTTCGCCGACCGATTTCATCGAGGTGGTCAGCGTGGGGGAGGCGCCGGGAAACTTCTCGAACGCAAAGCGTGGGATCTTGGTGACGACGTAGTCGATCGTCGGCTCGAACGAAGCCGGCGTCGCGCCGCCGGTGATGTCGTTGGCGATCTCGTCGAGCGTATAGCCGACGGCAAGTTTTGCCGCGACCTTGGCGATCGGAAAGCCGGTGGCCTTTGAGGCGAGCGCCGAGGAACGCGACACCCTGGGATTCATCTCGATCACGACCATGCGCCCATCGGCCGGATTGACGCCGAATTGCACGTTGGAGCCGCCGGTCTCGACCCCGATCTCGCGCAACACCGCGATCGAGGCGTCGCGCATGATCTGGTATTCCTTGTCGGTGAGCGTGAGCGCCGGCGCGACCGTGATGGAATCGCCGGTATGCACGCCCATCGGGTCGAGGTTCTCGATCGAGCAGACGATGATGCAATTGTCGTGTCTGTCGCGCACCACCTCCATCTCGAACTCTTTCCAGCCAAGTACGGATTCCTCGATCAGCACCTCGTTGGTGGGCGAGGCGTCGAGCCCGCGCTCGATGATGTCGATGAACTCTTCCTTGTTGTAGGCGATGCCGCCGCCGGTGCCGCCCATGGTGAAGGAGGGGCGGATGATCGCGGGCAGGCCGATCTCGGAGAGCGCCATCAGCGCCTCGCCGAGCGCCTGCTCCTGGTAGCGCTTTCGCCGCTCGTTCTCGCCCAGCGTCCATTGCCGTTCGAACTCTTCCAATGCGTGGCCTTCGAGCCTGTCGCGGTCGGCGAGATATTTGTCGCGATCGGCTTTCTTGAGCGCGGACGCGTTGGCAAGCCGCGACTTCGGCGTCTGCAGCCCGATCTTCTCCATGGCGTTGCGAAAGAGCTGGCGGTCTTCCGCCTTGTCGATGGCATCGGCGGTGGCACCGATCATCTCGACGTCGAATTTGGCGAGCGTCCCCAGACGGCGCAGCGACAGCGCGCAGTTCAGCGCGGTCTGTCCGCCCATGGTCGGCAGCAACGCGAATCCGCCGGGAACGACGTTGCGTTCCCTCTCGATGATCTTGGCGACGATTTCCGGCGTGATCGGCTCGATGTAAGTGGCGTCCGCCAGCTCCGGATCGGTCATGATCGTCGCCGGATTGGAATTGACGAGGACGATACGGTAGCCCTCTTCCTTCAGCGTCTTCACCGCCTGCGTGCCCGAATAGTCGAATTCGCAGGCCTGGCCGATCACGATGGGACCGGCGCCGATGATCAGGATGGTGGAGATGTCGGTTCTTTTGGGCATCAAGTCTCGCGGGAACAGGAAAATGGGCACAAAAAAAGGGCGCGCATACCGCGCGTCCCTCAAACCCGGCGCTTGGGATCAACCTCGCGCGCGGGTGGTCTTTAGACCAGATTCCGCAGCCGCGAAAGGGCTTGGAAGGCCCCGTCAACCGGCATTTTCCCGCCTTCGCTCTTCGAGCTACGGCGAGGCAAGGGCTGCTCGGCGGGAAACAGGGGCTTTTGGGTCGGCTTGGCGAGCCGAAGCTTGCGTTGGTCGGTGGCGCCCGCCTTCGCTCCTTGAGCTACGGCGCGGCCTTCGCCGCAACAGAGGCCTGCCGAGCCGAAGCTGCCTTAGCCGCGAAGGCTGGAGGCCCGGCCTGGATTTGAACCAGGATAAAGAGCGATGCACTGCTCTCGCGTCGACGCTTTCCGCCACCGGGCCGATCCCATCTTGGTCGATCGTCCGTCGAGGGCTACCTCTTGCCGCGATTAACCCTAACCGGGCCTCCATCCGCAAAAGCAGTTTTGCGTCTGATCGCGTCTCAATTATTGGGGCGAAAACGCGCGCCGCGCGACGAACGTCATCCGCCACGGATTGTGCCCGATGTTGAAAGGCGCGCGCGAGGCGGTCAATCCGCCTGCCGCGAGCTTGGCGATCATCGCGTCTTCGCCGTAACGCTGCAAGCCGACGCGCGAGCGCAGTTGCCGGTAGTCGGAGAGCGCGGTCGAGACTCAGCCCGATCAGTGCGTCGCGCAGAAACCCGTTGGCGGCAGCGAAGCGCAACAGTGCGAGCACGTCCCTGAACATGCCGACTTCCGGGCGCAACACGTCACCCAGGATCAGGCGGCCGCTGGGCTTTAAGCAGCCGCCGGATGATGGCGAAAGCGGCGTCGAGTTCCTCCGCCGTCATGTATTGGGCGACCGAATTCATGACCACAAGATCGACCGATTTCTCCTCCATCTTCCGCAGATCGTCGAGCGAACGCACCCTGATCTTGGTGTTGGGGGCAAAGCGCGCGATCAGCCGGCCGCGCACGCCCGGCGCGGGCTCGGCCAGATAGAGCTTGCCGCAGGCCTCCGCCACCTTGGCCGCCGAGAGCGCCTCGCCGCAGGCATAGTCGAGCACCACCGCATCGGGCGAGCCGATGTAGCCGATGATGTCGCGCGCGATCAGCTCAAAATGCAGGTCGCGATGCAGCTTGCTCGCATAGATCGTATGCGTTGAATCGTAATAGTCGATCCAGTCGTCCATGCGTTGCAAAGGCCCGCTAAAATAGGTTCCTGCGGTGGAACCGGCAGCAAGATCATGCGTTAGATGGTCCCGCGGCCGATGTCCATTGCCGCCAACTCCGTTCTCAAGATTTCCGGTCCCAACAGGAAGGTGCATCGTGAGCAAAACCAAGTCCGAAAAGGTCCCTCCCGACCTCGATACCCCGACTGATCTGCCGCCCGCCGCCTCCGAGAAGATTTCGGCCGCGCTCAATACGCTCTTGGCCGACGCCTTCGCGCTCTATTTGAAAACCAAGAATTTCCACTGGCATGCCAGTGGCCGGCACTTCCGCGATTACCATTTGATGCTCGATGAGCAGTCGGATGCTATTTTCGCCACCACCGACCAGCTCGCCGAGCGGGTTCGCAAGCTCGGCGGCGCCACGCTGCGCTCGATTAGCCAGATTTCGAAATTGCAGACCATCCAGGACAACAATGAGGACTACGTGCCGCCGCGCGAGATGCTGCGCGAATTGATGGAAGACAACAAACATATGGCGGCCGCGATGCGTAAAGCGCACAAGCTTTGCGACGACCACGAGGATTCCGGCACCGCCGGCCTGCTCGAGACGTTCATCGACGAGACCGAGCGGCGCACCTGGTTCCTGTTCGAAGCCAGCCGCCAGGAAGGCAGCAACGCGGCGTAGAAACACCACGCTTTCCGAAACTGTCGGCTTTGTACCAACGTCATTGCGAGACGCGCGTGCGCAAACTCGCCAGCTCGCAATGACGCGTTTCAGCAAAACAAACCTAAAGAACCTTGCTGATGTTCGAGGCGGTGCGAGGCGGCGATGAGCTTACGCGCCGCAAGAACAATGGCTCACATCCCCTTCGGTGTGTCCGTAGGCAACTCGAAAACTAGACACGTCGTGGTGGCATGCGCGAGCAGGCGGCCCTTGGCGTCGCTCACGCGGGCTTCCGCGGTGGCGGCGCGGCGGCCGACATTGAGCGTGCGCCCCTCGGATCGCACCACGCCCGTGTCCTTGCTCATGCCGCGGATGAAACTGATCTTGAATTCGAGCGTGGTGTATCCGGTGCCCACCGGCAGCATCGAATGCACGGCGAGCCCCATCGCGGAATCCAGTAGCGTCGCGGCGTAGCCGCCATGCACCGAGCCGATCGGGTTGTAATGCCGGAATCCGGGAATGCTGTGGAACGCGACCACGCCCGGCTCGGCGGTGGAATCGAAGGGTTCGATGGTCTGCATGATCGGCGGCGCCGGCAGCCGGCCGTCGAAAATGGCGCGGACGAAATCGAGTCCCGCCATCGACGCCATGACTTCTATCGGCGTCACGCCATATTCGACCTTGGGGGAGGGTTTTGTCTCCATGAAGTGTCCTTCATTTTCAGTGCAATGACGTTCATCATACTAAGGGAAGAGTTCGGACGCCAGTATTGTACACACAGTTTCCCCGTCATGGCAGGGCCTGTCCCGGCCATCCACGTCTAGCTGTGTTGCCCTGAAGAGGTGGATGCCCCGGCACAAGGCCGGGCATGACGGGCAGCAATGTCCTTATTGGCTACGCGCGCTTCCTCTCGCGCATCAGATCCGCAAAGCGCTCGAACAGGTAATGCGAATCGCGCGGCCCGGGCGAGGCTTCTGGGTGATATTGCACGGAGAACACCGGTCGGTCGTCGAGCTGAATGCCGCAATTGGAGCCGTCGAACAGCGAGATGTGGGTTTGCGTGGCGCCCTTCGGCAGCGTCGCTTGATCGACGGCAAAACCGTGGTTCATCGAGGTGATTTCCACCTTGCCGGTGGTTTCGTCCTTGACCGGGTGATTGGCGCCATGGTGGCCCTGGTGCATCTTTTTGGTCTTGGCGCCGACCGCGAGCCCGAGCATCTGATGGCCTAAGCAAATTCCAAACGTCGGCGTGCCCGATTTGATGACCTTTTGAATCACCGGCACCGCGTATTTTCCGGTCGCGGCGGGGTCGCCGGGGCCGTTCGACAAGAACACCCCGTCGGGCTTCATGCCGAGGATGTCATCGGCCGAAGTGGTCGCCGGCACCACCGTGACCTTGCAGCCGACGCCAGCGAGCAGCCGCAGGATGTTGCGCTTGATGCCGTAGTCGATGGCAACCACGTTGAACTCGGGCGCGATCTGCCGTCCAAAACCCTTGTCCCACGCCCAGGGCGTTTCGTCCCAGGTGAAGCGCTGGCCCGAGGTGACCATCGGCACCAGGTCCATGCCCTCAAGGCCCGGCCATTCGCGCGCCTCTTCCTTCAGCCCGTGCAGATCGAATTCGCCGTTCTCGGCGTGCGCGATCACGGCATTGGGCATGCCTTTCTCACGGATCAGCGCGGTCAGCGCGCGGGTGTCGATGCCGGAAAGGCCGATGATGCCGCGCGCCTTCAGCCATTGGTCGAGATGGCGCGTGGCGCGGTAGTTGGAGGGATCGGTGATGCCGGCGCGCAGGATCACCCCGCGCGCGCCCGGCGTTGCCGCCATGTTCACAGTCTCGATGTCGTCGTCGTTGGTGCCGACATTGCCGATATGCGGGAAGGTGAAGGTGATGAGCTGCCCGGCATAGGAGGGATCGGTGAGGATCTCCTCGTAGCCGGTCATCGCGGTGTTGAAACAGACCTCGCCGACCGCGTGGCCCTGCGCGCCGAGGCCGAAGCCTTCCAGCACGGTTCCATCGGCCAGCACGAGGAGCGCGGTCGGCTTGTGGTCCGGCCAGGCTGAGGCGTTTTCGGTTTGGGTCATGAGCGCATTACATAGACTTCGCCCGCGCAGGCGTCAAAGCCGGAAGTGGCCTAATCACATGCAGTTTGCGCATATTTCCGCGATCCTCATGCTGAGGAGGCCGCATCGCGGCCGTCTCCAAGCATGGGCTGGCAGAACGGTAACTTCTGGCGCGAAACTCGTGAACCTTGCAAATTGCGGCAATCTCCCGCAGCCGGAACAGCCGGAGGCGACCGCGAAGGCCATGGTCGAATGGCTGCGGGGTTAGTTGTTTCGACGAGGCAAAAGGCTTAGATCAGGGCTTGAGGGCTTGCGAGAGGACAAAGGACGATGCTGCGCGACGACATCAACAACGCGGTCAAGGAAGCGATGAAGGCCAAGGAGGAGCGCAAGCTCTCCACGCTGCGCATGGTCAATTCGACCATCAAGAACGCCGACATCGCCGCGCGCGGGGAAGGCAAGCCTCCCTTGAGCGATGCGGACCTGCTCGGCGTGTTCCAGAAAATGATCAAGCAGCGCCAGGAGTCGGTCGAGCTCTACGACAAGGGTGGCCGCGCCGAACTCGCCGCGCAGGAGCGCGAGGAGATCGCGATCATTTCGGCTTACCTGCCGAAGCAGATGTCGGATGCCGACGTGACGGCGGCAATCAAGGCCGCCATTGGCGAAACCGGCGCCGCCGGCATGAAGGACATGGGCAAGGTGATCGCGGTGCTGAAGACGAAATTTGCCGGGCAGATGGACTTCGCCAAGGCGAGCGGGCTCGTGAAGACGGCGTTGACGGGGTAGTTCCAAAAGCCAGCGGAGATCGATATGGCAGATCAGCAAGCTTCACCCGCCGGTCCCGATCTGTCTCTGGGTGTCATGCCTTCCGAATTCTCAGGCGACATGCTGCTTGGGCATGTCGGCGACGAAGACGTGCTGCTGGTGCGTTCGGGATCCGAGATTTTCGCCATCGACGCCCATTGCAGCCATTATCACGGTCCGCTCGCCGAGGGTCTCGTGGACGGCGAGAGCATCCGTTGTCCCTGGCATCACGCCTGTTTCGACTTGCGCACCGGCGAAGCGACTCATGCGCCAGCCTTCAACGCCCTCGCGGTCTGGAAAGTCGACCGCGATGGCGAGCGCATTTTCGTCCGGCAAAAGCGCGAGCAACCCAAACCCCGCATCAAGGGTGTTGTCGATGCGCCGGGTCGCATCGTGATTGTCGGCGGAGGCGCCGCGGGCTTTGCCGCCGCCGAGATGCTGCGACGGCAGGATTATCGCGGCGGCATCGTGATGTTGAGCAGTGAGGCGGCCGCACCCGTGGACCGGCCCAACCTGTCGAAGGACTATCTCGCCGGCAGCGCGCCCGAGGACTGGTTGCCGTTGCGGCCTGAGGGTTTTTACGCCGAGGCGGGAATCGACTTGCGCCGCGGCACCGAGGCCGCATCGATCGATCCCAAGGCTCGAAACGTTTTTCTCGCCAGTGGCGAAACCATTCCCTACGACCGCCTGCTGCTATGCACCGGAGCCGAGCCGGTGCGCCTGCCGATTCCCGGCGTCGATCAGTCCCATGTCCACGTGCTGCGCTCGCTGGCCGATTGCCGCGCGATCATTGCCTCAGCGAACGGTGCGCGCCGCGCGATTGTGATCGGGGCGAGCTTTATCGGGCTTGAGGCCGCGGCTGCCTTGCGCGCAAGGGATATCGAGGTTCACGTCGTTGGTCTCGAGCAACGGCCGATGGAACGCGTGCTCGGAGCTGAGATGGGCGACTTCGTGCGGGCGCTGCACGAGGAGCACGGCGTCATCTTCCATCTCGGCGATACCGTGACGTCGATCGACGGCAAACGCGCCACGCTCAGGAGCGGCGGCGTGGTCGAGGCCGATGTCGTGGTCGTCGGTGTCGGCGTGCGGCCGCGACTGGCTTTGGCCGAAAAGGCCGGGCTAAAAATCGATCGCGGCGTTGTGGTTGATGCGTATCTCGAAACCAGCGTTCCCGGTATCTACGCGGCCGGCGACATTGCGCGCTGGCCGGATCCGCATTCCGGCGAGAACATCCGCGTCGAGCACTGGGTTGTGGCAGCGCGCCAGGGCCAGACCGTCGCGCGCAACATGCTCGGACAGCACGAAGTGTTCGATGCCGTGCCGTTCTTCTGGAGCCAGCACTACGACGTGCCAATCAACTATGTCGGCCACGCCGAGAAATGGGACGAAATCGCAGTCGAGGGCGATATCGCCGCGAAAGATTGCCTGCTGCGGTACAAGAGCGGCGGACGCGTGCTCGCGGTCGCTTCGATCTATCGCGATGTCGCAAGCCTTGAAGCGGAGCTCGCGATGGAGAAGGCGACGCGCTGATTCTCTTGACGTCGGCTGGAAGCTGTTTGTGCCACAACGGCGATGGTCTAGTCTCCTCTCATGCTCACCGAATCCTCCGACTACGCAAAACTCTATCGCGACTTCCGCTGGGAGATCCCGTCGCGCTTCAACATGGCGACCGCCTGTTGCGACCGCCACGCCGACGGCTCGGGCCGTCTGGCGCTGATCTATGTCGACGAGGACGGCGCCAGCTCGCGCACCTCGTTCGACGAGCTGGCGTCGATGTCGCGCCGGTTCGCCAATGTGCTGAAGGCGGACGGCCTTGCGCGCGGCGACCGGGTGGCGCTGTTCCTGTCGCAATCCCTCGAATTGCCGGTCGCGCATCTGGCGGCGTTTCGTTCCGGCCTGGTGTCGATCCCGCTGTTCGCGTTGTTCGGCGAGGACGCGCTTGAATTTCGCCTGTCGAATTCCGGCGCGAAGGCCATCGTCACGGATGCCGCCGGATGGGAGAAGCTCAAGAAAATCCGCGCGCGACTGCCGGAGCTTCGCAATGTCTATCTGATCGGCGATGAGGCTGCCGCGGGCACGAAGCCATTTTGGGCTGCGCTCAACGCGGCGCCGGCGGAATTTTCAACTGTCGATACCTCGGCCGACGATCCCGCTGTCATCATCTACACGTCGGGCACCACGGGCAATCCGAAGGGCGCGCTCCATGCTCATCGCGTGCTGCTCGGCCATCTTCCCAATGTCGAGATGGTGCACGATTTTTTCCCGAAGCCCTTCGACGTGATGTGGACGCCGGCCGACTGGGCCTGGATCGGCGGGTTGTTCGATGCGCTGTTCCCGGCCTGGTATCACGGCGTGCCCGTGGTCGGGCACCGCGCCAGGAAATTCGATCCGCATGCCGCCATGCAACTGATGGCCGATCACGCCGTGCGCAACGTATTCCTGCCGCCGACGGCGCTGAAGCTGATGCGGCAGGCCGAGGTCAGGCATTCTGGCGTGAAGCTGCGCAGCATCTTCACCGGCGGGGAATCGCTTGGTGTCGAGCTGTTGGACTGGGTGCGCGCCACCTTCGGCATCGAAGCCCATGAAGTGTACGGCCAGACCGAATGCAATCTCGCGGTCGGCAATAACGCAAAACTGTTCCCGATCAGGCCGGGCTCGATGGGCAAGGCGACGCCCGGGTTCGACGTGCGCATTGTCGACGAACAAGGCATCGAATTGCCGCACGGCGAGCGCGGCATCATCGGCGTGCGCCAGCCGAACCCGGTCACGATGATCGAGTACTGGAAGAATCCGGAAGCGACGCGGAAGAAATTCGCCGGCGAATTCCTGCTCACCGGCGATCTCGGCCGGCAGGATGATGACGGCTATTTCTGGTACGTCAGCCGCGAAGACGACGTGATCACCAGCGCCGGCTATCGCATCGGGCCTTCCGAGATCGAAGATACGTTGCTCAAGCATCCGGCGGTGGCGCTGTCGGCGGTGGTCGGAATCCCCGATCCGGTCCGCACCGAATCGATCAAGGCATGGATCGTGCTGCGTCCGGGCTTTTCGCCGAGCGATGCCTTGGCGCGCGACATCCAGGAGTTCGTGAAGGTGCAGCTCGCCGCGCACGAATATCCGCGCTTCGTGCAATTCACCGACAGCTTGCCGATGACCGCCACCGGCAAGGTGGTGCGTCGCGAGCTGCGGGCGCTGGGGTAGGGCGCCTTTCACCTCGCCCCTCCCGCGGGGAGAGGTCGGATTGCGGAGCAATCCGGGTGAGGGAGAGCGAGCTTCGCTCGCCTCGGACTCTCCGCAAGAGCGGGGCGAGGGAGCGCACAGGCGTTTGCCGCGACGAGCGCGATTTTGACCCAGATCAACGCCCGCGCGGCGCTGTCCTGCGTCAATGCGACGAACAATTCGGAGGAAGCGGATGGCATCGATCTCTGGCAAGGTTGATCCGGTGGTGCGTCGCATCACGGCGACCGATATCGCCGAGGCGCTGGTGCAGGGCCTGCGCGATTTCCAGGCGGTGCCGCTTTATGGCCTGGCGTTCGGCGCGCTCTATGCGGGTGGCGGCATTGTCATCCTGCTCTGCCTGACCGCGTTCGGCATGGTCTATCTGGCCTATCCGTTGGCGGCCGGCTTTGCGCTGATCGGTCCCTTTGTCGCGATCGGTCTCTACGAGGTGAGCCGCCGGCGCGAGGCTGGGCAGCCAATCTCCATTCGCGACATCTGGTCGACCGTCACCTCGCGCAGCGAAATCGGCTGGATGGCCTTTGTCACCTTGTTCATCTTCGTGATCTGGATGTACCAGGTGCGCCTCCTGATCGCGCTGTTGATCGGGCTCAACGCTTCCTTTTCCAGCCTGCACGAATTCATGACGGTGGTGTTGACCACCAGTGAGGGCCTGGTTTTCCTCGCCATCGGCAACATGGTCGGCGCCGCCTTGTCACTGATTCTGTTTTCGCTGACGGTGGTGTCGTTTCCGCTGCTGCTCGACCGCGACGTCGATTTCGTCACCGCGATGGTCACGAGCGTTCGCGCCGTGGTGACGAGCCCGTTGCCGATGATCGGATGGGCGGCGGTGATTGTCGTCCTGCTGATCGTCTCGGCGCTGCCCTACTTCCTCGGCCTTGTGGTGACGCTGCCGATACTTGGCCACACGACCTGGCATCTCTATCGCCGCATCGTGGCGCCGGTGGCGGGGTGAGCGTCATTTCGGGGCGATGCGAAGCATCGAACCCGGAATCTCGAGCTGGCAATACGGACGCAAGCCAATTTCGAGGTTCCGGGTTCGCAGCTCACGCTGCGCCCCGGAACGACATCATGCAGGCCTACGGCGTCCTGATGCCCATCTTCTTCAGCGCCGCCAGCATTCGCTGCGGCGGTGCCATCTTGATCGTCAGCGCATCGCCGGTTTCCAGCAAGCTCTTGAGGCTCGAGAGGATCGCGGGCCAGCCCTGACGGCCGCCGGAAAGGATGTCGTCGTCGATCGGCCGGTCATGGGATTCGGTCATCGTGAGGCGGACGGCATCGCCCGCGGACTCGATCTCGTAAGTCACCAGCGTCGGCCCGAGCTTTTCGATCAGTTCCGGCCAGTTGACGTTGAAGGTGACCGTGAGCCTGCGCGGCCGATCGCATTCGATCACCTCGCCGCTGATATGCAGCGCGCCGTCCGGCGTGCGCACGATATACGCACCGCCGACCCTCTGATCGACCTCGACCGAATTGCCGAAGAAATACTTCCGGCTGAATTCGGCAGAGGTCAGCGCTTTCCACACCCTCTCCGGCGTGGAGGCGATGTAGATGGTGTAGACGGTCGCCGGCTTGAAGTTCGCGATGTCCATCATGTTCTCAAACGTCGAGTTTCAGCGCGGCATATGGGATCTCAAGCGGGTGTCCGGTTTCAAGTATGCTCTTGAGGCTGGACAGGATGGCGGGCCACCCTTTGGAAATACCTTCCAGGAACTTGCTGCCCTCGGCGAAGCCTTCTTGTGTCAGCGTCAGCTTGACAAGCTTGCCATATGGCTCGAGCAAGAAGGTTGCGAGCGCGGGGAACTCGTTTCGATATCTGTCCGATTGATTCACGAACGTATAGGCCAGCCGCCGCGGCGGGTCGTATTCGACGACCTTGCCGGCATCGGAGACGGTGCCGTCGCTGCGCACCATCTCGAATGATGAGCCCACCTTCCAGTCCGACCTGAGGCGGGCGCCGAACCAGTATCGCTCGGTGAAGTCGCCGTCGGTCAGCGCGTGCCAGAGTTTCTCCGGCGTCGTTTCGATGTAGGTCACGTAGATGAATTCGGGCTTAGGCACTGGCCGGCTCCTTTTGCGAGCTCGACTTGAGGTCCGATGGCAGCGGGCGTCCGGTTTCGAGAATGCTCTTCAGGCTCGCAATCACCATCGGCCAACCTTCCGAAATGCCGAGGAAGATCTTGCCGCCCTCCTTGAGGTTGTCATGCGTGACCGTCAATTTGACGATATCGCCGCGCGGTTCGAGATCGAAGGTCACGCGTGAGGTTCCTTCATGCTTCAAATCGTCGGAGCAGGCCTCCCAGGTATAGGCGAGCTGCCTCGGCGGATTCGAGATCAAGACCTTGCCCTTGGGCGAAGGCCTCTCCGGGTGGGTGAACCGATAGGGCGATCCAACCTTCCAGTCGGAGATGACACGGTGGCCGAACCAGTAGCGCTCGGTGAAATCGCCGTCGGTTAGCGCATGCCAGAGTTTCTCTGCGGTGGTCTCGATATAGGTCGTGTAGACGAATTCCGGTTTACTCATCGCGCTTCTCCAGTTGTTTTTTCAACTCGCTGAGCGCGGTGAGCTTGCCGCGCTCGAATTTCTTGATCCAACGCTCGCCGATCTGATGGATCGGCACCGGGTTGATGTAGTGCAGCTTCTCGCGGCCGTGCTTGAAGGTCGTGACAAGGTTGGCGGCCTCGAGAATCGCAATGTGCTTGGTCACGGCCTGCCGCGTCATGGCAAGGCCATCGCAGAGTTCGTTCAGGGTCTGTCCGTTTTTGCCGTGAAGCCTGTCGAGCAGCGATCGTCTCGATGCATCGGCCAGTGCCTTGAACACGTCATCCATGGGCAACATCCATGACCAGAATAATAGGCAACCAAATGGTTGCATGTCAAGAGGGTGTTTTGGCGGGCGCAATTGGCTGTGCTAGCGTTGCCCATCAGCCAACACAGATTGGTTTCGAGCCTGGGTGGAAAAACATGAACCGTTACGTCAAGCCGGCAACATTTCTCTCGGTATTTTTCGTCTTCTGCGGCAACGCTCTCGCGCAGAGTCAGGTGATCGGGGCGCCGCCCGAAGCCTCCAACATGAAACTGGTTGGCTACAACGATCTGCAGGCCCGCAGCGCCTATCAGCCGACCATCCACCATCAGGGCGACCGCTGGATCGCCTATATCGGCCATCACGGCGGAACCGATGAGATTCCAAACCCGGTCAATCCGATGACCGGCAAGGCCGAGCCGAACGGGACCTCGATCATCGACGTCACCGATCCTGCCAGCCCGAAATATCTGCGTCACATCCCGGGGCAGGAGGGAAAGTATGAAGGCGGCGGCGCGCAGATGGTGCGCGTCTGCGACGGCAAGTCATTGCCCAAGGGCGACCCCAACGCGGTCTACATGCTGCGGACCTTCGGCGGCGAGGCGCATGAAATCTGGAATGTCGCCGACCCCGTCAATCCCGTGCTCATCACCCGGATCGGCGGCCTGAAGGACACGCACAAGAACTGGTGGGAATGCAACACCGGCATTGCTTATCTCGTGTCCGGCCTGCCCGACTGGCGCACGCGCCGCATGACGCAAATCTACGACCTCAGCGATCCCGCGCACCCTGCGAAGATCCGGGATTTCGGACTTCCCGGTCAGGAGCCCGGCGCGATCGGCGCGGTGCCGACCGAAGTACACGGGCCGATCTCGGCCGGCCCCGAAGGCAACCGCGTCTATTTCGGATATGGCACCGACAAGGGCGGCTTCCTGCAAATCGTCGATCGCGAGAAGCTGCTCAACGGCCCGAAGGAGCCGACGCCGGACAATCTTCGCTATCCGGAAATCTCGCGGCTGGCGATGTCGGCCTTCAACGGCGCCCACACCACGTTCCCGATGCTGAAGATGCCGATCGCCGAATTCGCGCGCGACAAGGAAAAGGATCGCGACATCGTCATGATCGTCGACGAGGAGATCGTCAACGAGTGCAACGAGCCGCGGCAGATGGTCTGGTTCGCCGACGTTACGGTCGAAAACCGCCCGATGATGATTTCGAGCTACACGGCAAAGGAATCGAGCGGCGCGTTCTGCGACCGGGGCGGGCGGTTCGGCGCGCACTCCTCCAACGAAAGCATGGCGCCGGTGTACTACAAGAAAATGGCGTTCATCTCGTACTTCAATGCCGGCGTGCGCGCGATCGACCTCCGCGATCCCTACCATCCGACCGAAGTGGGCTACTTCATCCCCGCGATCACCGCCGCGACCGACAAGCGTTGCGTCAAGATCGACGGCAAGGATCGCTGCAAGGTCGCGATCCAGACCAACAATGTCGAGACCGACGAGCGCGGCTACGTCTATATCGTCGATCGCGCCAACACCGGCCTTCACATTCTGGAATTGACCGGCGAGGCGCGCAAGATCGCCGGCCTGCCGTGATGAGCTGAGCAAAAAGCGCTGACAGCCGTCATGCCCGGGCTTGACCCGGGCATCGACGTCTTCTTAATCTCGCTTGGCAAGCAAAACGTGGATGGCCGGGATAAACCCGGCCATGACGAAAACCCTGTCGCGAGTCCCCCATGTCCCTCCAGGTTTATCTCGCCTTTGTCGCCGCCTGCATCGCGCTTGCGCTTCTGCCCGGACCGATCGTGACGCTCGTGATCGCCAACGGCCTGCGCCACGGCACTCGCGCGGCGCTGACCAATATCGCAGGCGTTCAGGCGGGACTTGCGATCGTGATCGGCATCGTCGCGATCGGGTTGACCTCGCTGATGGCGACCATGGGCTACTGGTTCGATTGGGTGCGCTTTGCCGGCGCCGCCTATCTGGTCTGGCTCGGCATCAAGCTCGTTCGTTCCCCCGTTGAGGGTGTTCAGGCCGACGAGTTGCCGCCGCCGCCGCGTGGCGGATTTTTCCTGCAAGGATTCCTGGTGGCGCTCTCTAATCCCGAAGGTGCTGGTGTTCTTCGGCGCGTTCATCCCCCAGTTCATGGACATGAACCAGGATCATTTCTCGCAAGTGGCGCTGCTCGGGACAACGTTCATGGCGACCGCGGGCATGACGGACGCGACCTACGCGCTGCTTGCGGGCCGGGCGCGCCTGTTCTTCTCGGCGCGGCGCACGCGGCTTCTGTCGCGCGTCTCCGGCGGCTTCATGATCGGCGGCGGCATCTGGCTCGCGCTGACGCGGTCGCGGTGAGCGCTAGAGCATGATCCGGAAAAGTGGATACCGGTTTTCCGAAAAAGATCATGCTCAAACAAAAGGATAGAGCGCGATGACGATTCGAAGAAGAGTCATCTCGCTCTAGGCCGGCAACATCCGCCGCTCGCGCAATTCCATTTCGATCTCGCCGAAAATATTCGCCAGCCGATCCGCCCATTCCCTCTCGCCGGAATCGTCCGCAATCAGATCCTGGCGGATTTCGATGC
Organism: uncultured Alphaproteobacteria bacterium; assembly: GCA_963741185.1. GTDB lineage: Bacteria > Pseudomonadota > Alphaproteobacteria > Rhizobiales > Xanthobacteraceae > Bradyrhizobium. The sequence goes on from CAVUHE010000027.1 coordinate 38,796, forward strand.
CGGTGTTCATCAGGCCGCGCGCCTCGCCGTGAACGGGAATGGTGTAGTCGGTCTCGTCGCTCACCGCATAAGGCTCATTGTCGCCGACCACGAGGTCGGCCCGCGCGCGCAAGCCCTTGAGCAACAGCGGCGGCAGGCGGGTGTCGCTCTGATAGAGCGTGCCGACATGCCAGGGCCGCGCGATGCCGGCATAGACCGGCGTGAACGAGTGCAGCGACACCAGCACGGTCGGGATTCCCTTTTGAAGACGGCCCTCGATCACCTCGGCGATGCGACGATGATAGGGATCGAACACCTCGCCGCGCCGCGCCTCGGCGGCCTCGCGGATGAGGCCTTCATTGCCCGGGATGACGGTGGTTTCGCTGATGCGCGGGATCGAGTTCGGCGACTGCGGCGGGCGATTGCAGTCGATCACCAGTCGCGAATAGCGCTGCGCGATCAGATGCGCGTCGAGATGATTTGCAAGCGCATTGGCTACGCCGGCAATGCCGATGTCCCAGGCGATGTGCCGCTCCAACTCGCTCTCGGGCAGGCCGAGATCGCCGAGCGCGCGCGGAATCGCCCGGCCGAAGTGGTCGGAGGTCAAGAGGAACGGCGAGCGGCCTTCTGCGTTCTCCTCCAGAACAGGCGCAACATCACCCTTAACAAGCAATGATGTGTCGCCGATGCCGTCCAAAACCATTTTTCGTTGCCCATTTTGCCTAGTGAAGCAGCATACCGATTTAGAAATATGCAGGGATCGGTATAGATTACGTTGCACAAAGTCATAATTATCGCATCAACGATGCCGCTCCTGACCATCCACCACAAGACCGAATATCGCTATGCGCATCCCGTCGCATTTGGCGAACACCGGATCATGCTGCGCCCGCGCGACAGCCACGACCAGCACGTGCTGTCGGGCGATCTCAAGATCGAGCCGCAGCCGATGTCGTTGCGCTGGATCCATGACGTGTTCGGCAACAGCGTCGCGATCGCAACCTTCGACGAACGCGCCGACAGCCTGACGTTCACCTCAACCATCACCGTCGAGCACAATCCGGCCGAGGAATTCGCGCTGACCGCCGACGATCCGGCGTATTTCTATCCGTTCCTTTACGACGACGAGGAATTTCCCGACCTCGAGCATTTCATCACGCCGCAATATGGCGACCCCGAGGGCGAGCTCACGGCATGGGCGCTGAATTTTCTCGATGCCGAGGCGCCGACGCCGACGTTCAAGATTCTCGCCGGGATGACCCACGGCATTCGCGAGGCCTTCAATTATCGCAAGCGGCACGAGCAGGGCACCCAGCATCCGCTCGACACGCTACAGACGAGGTCCGGTACCTGCCGCGACTACGCGCTGTTCATGATCGAGGCGTTGCGACGGCTCGGCATCGCCGCGCGCTTCGTGTCGGGTTATCTGTCCGTCCCCGGCGATCGCGCGCATGGTTATGTCGGCGGCGGCTCGACCCACGCCTGGGTCCAGGTCTATCTGCCGAGCGCCGGCTGGATCGAGTTCGATCCCACCAACGGCATCGTCGGCACCCGCGACCTCATTCGCGTCGCGGTCGCGCGCGACCCGCGTCAGGCGATACCGCTGCACGGCACTTATCTCGGCTCGGCCGACGCTTTTGTCGGCATGGAGGTCTCCATCAACGTCACGGCCGCCGGCGAAACGATGGAGGCCCGATCATGAAGATCAGGGTTGGCTTCGAGATCACCTACACGGCCGTCGCGGCGACGCCGATGGTGATCATGCTCAGCATCCATCCCTCGCGCCGCCATGACATCATCGGCACCGAGAGCATCGTCACCGAACCCGACGTGCCAATCGGATTTTATCGCGACAGCTTCGGCAATATCTGCGGCCGGCTGGTCGCGCCCGCGGGCGGCGTCACGCTGCGCGGCAACGCGCTGGTGCGCGATTCCGGATTGCCGGATGTCGTGGCGCCAGACGCGCAGCAACTTCCGATCGATCAGTTGCCCGACGATGTGCTGCTCTATCTGATGGCGAGCCGCTATTGCGAAACCGACAAGCTGACCGACATCGCCTGGTCGCTGTTCGGCAATACCAGGGCGGGTTGGGCGCGGGTCGTCGCGATCTGCGAGTACGTGCACGACCGTGTTTCCTTCGGCTATCAGCACGCGCATCACATGAAGTCCGCGCTCGACGTTCACGAGCAGCGCGCCGGCGTGTGCCGCGATTTCGCGCACCTGGCGCTGACCTTCTGCCGCTGCATGGGCATCCCGGCGCGTTATTGTACCGGTTACATGGGCGATATCGGCATTCCGCCCGAGCCCGAGCCGATGGATTTCTCCGGCTGGTTCGAGGCCTACCTTTCCGGACAATGGTACACGTTCGACGCCCGCCATGTCGTGCCGCGGATCGGCCGTATCCTGATGGGTACCGGCCGCGACGCCGCCGACGTCGCGCTGACCACGAGTTTCGGAAGGATGAATCTGTCGAAATTCGTCGTCATCAGCGATGAAGTGGCGGCGGCCTGAGCTTTGTCTTGCCTTTTCCGTCATTGCGAGCGAAGCGAAGCAATCCATTTTTCCTTGCGGCCTCGATGGATTGCTTCGTCGCTTCGCTCCTCGCAATGACGGTAAGAATATCCCATGACCCCGGACCTTCTCTTTGTCTACGGCACGCTGATGCGCGGCTTCGATCATAAGATGGCGCAGCTATTGTCGCGAGCTGCGGATTTCATCGGCGAGGCGCGCTGCCAGGGGCGGCTCTATCGCGTCAAGCACTATCCCGGGCTGGTGTTGTCGGACGATGCCAATGACGTCGTGTTCGGCGAACTCTTTCGGTTGCGTCAGCCGGTCGAATTGTTGCGCGAGTTCGACATGTATGAGGCCTGCGGCGAAGGTTTTGCGGAGCCGACCGAATATGTCAGGCGAATGCTGCAGGTCGCGCTCCACAGCGGTGCCACGTGCGAAGCCTGGACCTACATCTACAACTGGCCGGTGGATCGCCTGCCGCGGATCGCTTCGGGGCGATTTCTGGAGGGGTAGGAAGTTGCGGCATCAGGCGCGCTTCTTCGGCTTCGCCTTTTGCTGCATGTAGGACCGCAGTACCGCATTCATCCGGCGCTGATAGCCTTCGCCCTGGCTCTTGAAATAGTCGAGCACATCTTCATCGACGCGAATCGAGATCGCCTTTTTCCTGGCGGGTATGACCAGAACGGCGTCGGACCAGTCGATATTCTTGAACTCCGCCCAATCAGGATCGTTCGCGATCGAGGCTTCGACTTCCTCGTCCGTCATCGCGTCGAAACGCGCCCAATCAGTCTTGCCCTTGCGTCGATCGCCCCATCGACGCGTCACGATACGCTCTTTCTTCATTTGGTCTCGGATGGCGCGCTGAGATGATCCTGATCAGCTCATTGCGGCGCGCAAATATCACCGACATGATTCGATCGTTGGATTTTCCGATTGCGATCCATCTCTCCTCGCTGTTGCGGTTTGATCCTCTGAGGATGACTGGTCCGTAGAACAATTCGCTGGCGTCCTCAAAGTCGATGCCGTGCTTGATGAGATTTGCCTTGTTCTTCTCCTCGTCCCATTCGAAGCCTTCAGGTGCCAGAAATCTGAGCTCGGATGCAGTCATTTCGGTCCGGGTTAGTTGTATATACGATTGTATACTAAGTGTCAATCGCCGCGCGATTACGACGAGATCGGGGAAGCGACACATTCCCCTGTGAATAGCGGCAAGAAGGCCAAATATCTTCGTTATTTCTCGCCGCCACCCTATATCCCTAATCGGTTGGCATCCTGCTCAACTCACCGCAAAATTCGCACATGCGCTTTACGCCTCAATTCCTCGACGAGCTGCGCGCCCGGCTTCCGGTTTCGGAAGTCGTGGGCCGGCGCGTGAAGTTGAAGAAGGCCGGGCGCGAGTGGAAGGGGCTGTCGCCGTTCCAGCAGGAGAAGTCGCCGTCGTTCACCGTCAACGACCAGAAGGGATTTTACCACGACTTCTCCTCGGGCAAGCACGGCAACATCTTTGACTTCCTGATGGAGACCGAAGGCGTGTCCTTTCCGGAAGCCGTCGAACGTCTCGCGGCGATGGCGGGCCTGCCGCTGCCGGCGGTGACACCGGATGCCGCGCGCCACGAGCAGCGCCGCAAGACGCTTTACGATGTGATGGAACTCGCCGCGAAATTCTTCGCCGACACGCTCGCGTCGCGAAACGGCGCCAAGGCGCGCGGCTATCTCGCCGACCGCGCCATCTCGCCCGCCACCCAATTGCAGTTTCGCCTCGGCTACGCGTCCGGCGAGCGTTTCGCGCTCAAGGAACATCTCGGCTCGCACGGCATCTCGGTCGAGGACATGGTCGAAGCGGGGTTGTTGATCACGGGCGACGACATTCCGGTGCCCTACGATCGATTTCGCGATCGCGTGATGTTTCCGATCACCGACGTGCGCGGACGCGTCATCGCCTTTGGCGGCCGCGCGCTCGAGAAAGACGTCGCGGCGAAATATCTCAACTCGCCGGAAACCGCGCTGTTTCACAAGGGCGACAACCTCTACAACCTCGCCGCCGCGAGGCTCGCCGCCCATAACGGTGCGTCCCTGGTGGTGGTCGAAGGCTATGTCGACGTCATCGCCATGGTGGGCGCGGGCTTTCCCGCAAGCGTCGCCCCGCTCGGCACGGCGCTGACCGAAAACCAGCTCGCGCTGCTCTGGAAGATGGCGGACGAGCCGATCCTGTGTTTCGACGGCGACAAGGCCGGGCAGAAGGCGGCGTGGCGCGCCGCCGATCTGGCGCTGCCGCATCTTGCGCCGGGAAAAAGCCTGCGCTTTGCGCTGCTGCCGGAAGGGCAAGACCCCGACGATCTCGCGCGCTCGGGCGGACGGGCCGCGATCGAGGACGTGATCGGCGCCGCGCGGGGACTTGCCGAAATGATCTGGTCGCGCGAAATCCAAGGCGGCTCGTTTGCAACGCCCGAGCGTCGCGCCGCGCTGGAAAAGCGGATCGGAGAAATCGCCAACGGCATCCGCGACGAGGTGGTGCGGCGCTATTATCGCCAGGATCTCGGCGAGCGTTTGCAACGTGCGTTCGCGCCGGAGGTGGCGCGCGGCGGCTACTCCGGTGGATTTCGGGGCGGGGCCGCGGGCACTTATGGCGGCGAATCACCCCGCCGTCCGGGAGGCCGTGGCGCCCAGGGAGGCCGATTCGCTGGCACGGGGGGCAGGGCGCAGGCGGCGGGCCAGCCGCTCGGCCGCGGGCCCTATCAGGCGGCGAGCTCCCAGCTCGCGGCAAGCCCGATCATGCGCGGCCAGCGCAGCGCCATGTCGCGGCGGGAGGCCTTGATCCTGCAATGCCTGATCAACCACCCCTGGCTGTTGCACGACCATCTGGAGGAGGTAGCAGCGCTCGAACTCGCCCACCCCGAGGCCCACAAGCTTCGCGCCGGCATCATCGCCGCCTTCGCCAACGACCACCATCACTCGCCAGAGCCCACTGAACAGAGCGAGAAGATGCGCGCCGACTTGGCGTCGGGAGGATTTTCACAATCTCTTCAAAGGGTTGAAGGCGCGATCACGACCTCGGCGGTGTGGGGTGCGCAAGGCGGCGCGGCAAGGGAGGATGTTCTTTCCACCTGGCACCAGCTCGTCTCCTTGCATCGCCAGTGGCACTCATTACTTAGGGAATTGAAGGATGCCGAGCTGGCCTTGGGTGAGGAGCCGAGCGAGGCAAATTTGGCATGGCTGCGCGACGTCAAGGCCCGGCTGTCCGAGATGGACGGCACCGAGGCCCTGATCGAGGGATTTGGCGAATCTTCGGGCCGGTTCCAGCGCAGCGTGTGATTAAAAAATCATGCGGACGGCCGGTGCCGGGACCGCGAAAAGACTCGCCAAACCCATGGTTTGGCTGCAAAAACAGGGTTAATCGAAGCTTAATGGCTTTGAGGCATTTTCGGACCTCGGGTGGCTGCCGGCTCATTATCAGAAAAGTGTCAGGAATAAACTGGCGCGTCCTCTGTTCGGATAGCCTGTAGCGCTTTTTCCGCAATATGCATCAGGCCATTTTGCGAAATCCGGCGACTGAGATTTTGGGGGTGGCGATGAGATTTGCGCCGCCCTTTCGCGTCATGAGTGACTAGAAGAGTTTCAAGCGGATGCCGTGGCGCATCCTGACTGAAGCGCGTTTGGGAGCATTGAATGGCCAGCAAGGCAAAGACGCTGCAGGTTAAGGACAAGGAAAAAGACGACAAGGCAGCAGACGCTCCTGAAAAGGATACAGCCGAAGCGCCGTCGCCGTTGCTCGACCTGTCGGATGCTGCCGTCAAGAAAATGATCAAGCAGGCCAAGAAGCGCGGCTTCGTGACCTTCGATCAGCTCAACGAAGTGCTTCCTTCCGACACCACCTCGCCGGAGCAGATCGAGGACATCATGTCGATGCTCTCCGACATGGGCATCAACGTCACCGAGGCCGACGACGCCGACTCTGAGGAAGAGAAACAGGAAGAGGCCGAGGACGAGACCGACAACGAACTGGTCGAGGTCACGCAGAAGGCCGTCACCGAAGTCAAGAAGTCCGAGCCCGGCGAGCGCACCGACGATCCGGTGCGGATGTATCTGCGCGAGATGGGCACGGTGGAGTTGCTCTCGCGCGAGGGCGAAATCGCGATCGCCAAGCGCATCGAGGCCGGTCGCGAGGCGATGATCGCTGGTCTCTGCGAAAGCCCGCTGACGTTCCAGGCCATCATCATCTGGCGCGACGAGCTCAACGAAGGAAAGATCTTCCTTCGCGACATCATCGATCTCGAAGCGACCTATGCCGGCCCTGACGCCAAGAACAACATGAACCCGGGCCTGTTGGGCCCTGTCCTCGGCCCCGACGGCCAGCCAGTTGTTGCTGCCGAGCCCAACGGCAATGGTGGGGCGATGCCTGCCGCCGCCGCTCCGCCGGCCGCGCCGCCGTCGCCGACCCCGTTCCGTGCCGCGCCCACAGCCGCGCCGGACGCCGAGGAAAAGGATCCGGCGGAAGCCGCCGCTGAGTCCGACATGGACGACGACGAGTTCGAAAACCAGATGTCGCTTGCGGCGATCGAAGCCGAGCTCAAGCCGAAGGTGGTCGAAACTTTCGACAAGATCGCCGACAACTACAAGAAGCTGCGGCGGCTTCAGGAGCAGGACATCTCCAACCAGCTTCAGAACGAGACGCTGTCGCCGGCGCAGGAGCGCAAATACAAGAAGCTGAAGGACGAGATCATCGTCGAGGTGAAGTCGCTGCGGCTCAATCAGGCGCGGATCGATTCGCTGGTCGAGCAGCTCTACGACATCAACAAGAAGCTGGTGTCGTTCGAGGGCCGTCTGCTTCGTCTGGGCGACAGCCACGGCGTCGCGCGCGAAGATTTCTTGAAGAACTATCAAGGCTCGGAGCTCGATCCGCGCTGGCTCAATCGCGTCTCGAAACTCTCGGCCAAAGGCTGGAAGAATTTCGTTCACCACGAAAAGGACCGCATCAAGGAGCTGCGCGGCGAGATCCAGCAATTGGCGGCGCTCACCGGACTTGAGATCGGCGAATTCCGCAAGATCGTGCACGGCGTGCAGAAGGGCGAGCGCGAGGCGCGCCAGGCCAAGAAGGAAATGGTGGAAGCCAACCTTCGGCTCGTGATCTCGATCGCGAAGAAATACACCAACCGCGGTTTGCAGTTCCTCGATTTGATCCAGGAAGGCAATATCGGCTTGATGAAGGCGGTCGACAAATTCGAATACCGCCGCGGCTACAAATTCTCGACCTATGCGACGTGGTGGATCCGGCAGGCGATCACGCGATCAATCGCGGATCAGGCGCGCACCATCCGCATTCCCGTGCACATGATCGAGACCATCAACAAGATCGTGCGCACCTCGCGCCAGATGTTGAACGAGATCGGCCGCGAGCCGACGCCCGAAGAACTCGCCGAAAAGCTCGGCATGCCGCTCGAGAAAGTGCGAAAAGTTCTCAAGATCGCCAAGGAGCCGCTCTCACTCGAGACGCCGGTGGGCGATGAGGAAGATTCGCACCTCGGCGATTTCATCGAGGACAAGAACGCGATCCTCCCCATTGACGCCGCGATCCAATCGAACCTGCGCGAAACCACGACGCGCGTGCTCGCCTCGCTGACACCGCGCGAAGAACGCGTGTTGCGCATGCGCTTTGGCATCGGCATGAACACCGACCACACGCTGGAAGAAGTCGGCCAGCAGTTCTCGGTGACCCGCGAACGCATCCGCCAGATCGAGGCCAAGGCACTGCGCAAGCTCAAGCATCCGTCACGTTCACGGAAGCTGCGGAGCTTTTTGGATAATTAGAATTCGGATTGTCAGGCCGGGGCTTGACTCAGGCATCGATCGAAATAAAGCGGCGGGCGAGAGCCCGCCGTTTTTTATTGGCGACAATACGTAGGATGGGTGGAGCGAAGCGATACCCATCGATTTCCACCTCACAAAAATGATGGGTTTCGCGAAGGGCTCAACCCATCCTACGCGCTGCATCCAAACCGACCGCGCCATACGTCGCGGTCCACGCGTGCCCGGAATTTCCGTCCGGCGTCAGAAGTCTTGAACGCGTGCCCGCGCGGTACGATAACCACCCGCGAGTAAAGGTCGAAAGACCCCCATTCAAGTGTGCGGCCAAAGACAACAGCTCCGTCCTGCGCTTTCAAAGTGAGCCCCGTACATGCCGTCGCGGCATGCGCGAGCAGTGAGCAAATGGCTACGGCGGCAATTGACGTCCTGGTGGTTTGCTTTCTCACGTTTGGCGACCTTCCGGATTTCAAATGAAAGCTAATGAGTAAGGAATTTGAACAACTCGGCGGCGACAAACTGCCCGAAAACTTGCCAAAGCGAGTACGGCGCACGCGAAAGGACTGAACTTTATTCACCCTACCTCGCTATGCTCCTTGATCTACGTCAACGCAGTTATCGAAGGTCCGCTCCCGGTCATTCGCGACCGGATCGATCAGGCGCGCACCGCGATGCCTCGATCAAGACCGAGGGAGATGATTGGCACAACTCGGGCGGATCATGCCGCGGGAATGCGCGACTGTGTCCTGGTCGCGGCGCATCCTTCGAGATGCCGCGGAGTTTATCAATCGGGCCGCGCTTTGCGCGGACCCGTTTGCAGCCTCTTAGCGACGTGGTGGATAGGGCACGCGACGGCCCAAAGACGGTGCTGCTCGCTCGGAATCAGGTCCCCGAACGAAAGCCCTCAAATGAGTGAGCGAGGAAAATGCCGACGCTCATCAGGCCGAGTAATGCTGTAACTGTCTCGATCATCGCAAATGTCCTTGCGTCGCGGGTCGAACATAGCGCGATGCCACGCCGCACAGTCAAAAGGATTCTGGGCGATTCCCGAATTTTAGGGATGCACTGATGATTTACAGCAACACGGTCACCGGGGCGGCGGTGTGAGATCAGTGTGGGGTCTCTGGATTCGTTTTCCACTCTGGCCACGACCTCAAAACGCACCAGCGGCCTGCCTTGCAGTCATGGGCGCGGGATCGGGCGCCTCCTCGGCAAGGGGATGCGCCCTGTGATTGGTCGTTCGCTGATACCAACGTCCGCCTGCGCATTCGGTAATTGCCTTATGATCGCCGTAGCAGCTCGCTCGAAAGCTGCTGCTGCTTGCTCTTCCGCACGTGGAAGCTGATCAATTTTCATCCGTGTCCCCGTGTGGGGGCCTGGCACATCAGGGGGGGTCGGCGGCAATCGCTGATCGGCTTCGACTGGCGGTCGCGGGGTGACAAAATAGGTGAAACACCCGGCCGCAGCAGCCGCGACGAGAACGCCCGGAATGGCGAGTCGCAAGCCGATCATTTCTCCACCTTCAGGGTTAGCTCGACGAGGCAATGATCGGTCATTTAGGCCCTAAATGGTAGACCTTAATCGTCGAATCGGACGTCAGCGCGTGCGAGCTCCGAGCCCAGGTCATGCTCCCCGGCATGAAACACCTGATTGAAATCACACCACCAGATCGTAAGGGCCAGACCATTGTGCGACCGGTAGCAGCGAGTTCCATTTTCGACGGCGATGCTTGGCAAAGCCCGGGCGGATCATGCCGCGGGAATGTGGGACTGTGTCTCGGTCGCGGCCCCTTGTCTCGAGATGCCGCGGAGTGCGCAACCCTTGTGAACAATTACGCATTGGATTGTATATTCACCAAAACTTCCCCTGCAGTGATTTCGGGTTCTCCAAGATCAAGGTCATGCATGCTTGCATGAACAAACTCCAGTACTTTGGTGTTCGCCGCATTGGCGCTCTCGCGGTCCTCGAATATCATCACAGCGACACCGACGCCCTCGCCCCCATCCAGTACATAATAAGATCTGAATCCGCGCGATTCCCTGAGGATCTGACCGACGCCGCTTCTGGCGCGGCGGGCAGCATCCGCAACCGAACGAACCTTGGTGAACTTTCGAATGAATATGTACATCAGGCCCTCCGCGACGTGGTGGATACGGCAGGCAATCACGCGATCGATAGTCCGCCACGCCTCGAAAGCGATCCATTCCTCAACGCAAGCGAAAAGACGCGGTGTGCAGAAGCGGATTTCATGCACGCCAGCGACCCGCCCTCACCCGATCACGTGCGGGGCGAGCAACTGGATTGAATTGGCCCGGTGCCGGGCCTTTCAACAGCAGCACCGGAAACGGCCGTTGCCGAAAGCGTAGCGGGCGTTCTGGCGCTCCACGAAGAATTCCTCGTAGGTCATGACCGGCTCGTCCGGATGCGTCCGACGGCGATGCTCCACATAGGTCTGATAGTCGGGAATGCCGACCATCAGACGTGCGGTGCGGACCGACCACTCTTTCAGCGTCATGAGGTCACGCAAGTTTCGCTCCTTAGAGCATGATCCGGAAAAGTGGAAACCGGTTTTCCGAAAAGATCATGCTCAAACAAATAAATGAGATCATGATGCGATTCAACATCGCGTCATGATCTAGATGGTCGCGGGCAAGCCGATCTCGATCGCGGTGATCTTCGGATCGCCGAACGCCCGGCGTATGGCAACGACGCCGTAAACGATCATCGCCAGCACCACCGCGACGAACAGCGCCGACATCGTTGCATCGACGTAATCGTTGACGATCACGCGGTGCATCTCCGCCATCGATTTCGCCGGCGCCAGGATCTTGCCCGCGGCGGCGGCGTCGCTGAACACCCGCGCGTGGGCAAGGAAGCCGATCGCCGGTACGTCGCTGAAGATTTTCTGCAACCCCGCCGTCAGCGTGCATATCAGGAGCCACAAAGTGGGCGTGATCGTAACCCATGCGTAACGCTCGCGCTTCATCTTGAACAACACCACCGTGCACAGGATGAGCGCGATCGCCGCCAGCATCTGATTGGAGATGCCGAACAGCGGCCAGAGCGTGTTGATGCCGCCCATCGGATCGATGACGCCCTGATAAAGGAAGTAACCCCAGGCGCCGACCGCCAGCGCCGATCCAACCAGGTTGTTTCCCCATGACTCGGTCTTTTTGAACGATGGCACCACGCTGCCGATCATATCCTGGATCATGAAGCGCGCGACGCGGGTGCCGGCGTCGACGGTGGTGAGGATGAAAAGCGCCTCGAACAGGATGGCGAAGTGGTACCATAGCCCCATCAGAACGCGGCCGCCGAACATGCCGGACAAAATGTGCGCCATGCCGACAGCGAGTGTCGGAGCGCCGCCGGTGCGCGACAGCAACGTCTTCTCGCCGACGTCCTGGGCGATCTGGCTGAGCATGTCCGGGGTGACAGTGAAGCCCCAGCCGGAGATCACCTGCGCTGCCTGCGCCGGGGTGGTGCCGATCAGGCCGCTCGGACTGTTCATGGCGAAATAGATTCCGGGCTCGATCACGGTCGCGCCGATCAGCGCCATGATGGCGACGAAGGATTCGGTCAGCATCGCGCCATAACCGATGAAGCGAAGCTGGCTCTCGTTCTCCACCATTTTCGGGGTCGTGCCCGAGGCGATCAGCGAATGGAAGCCGGATACCGAGCCACAGGCGATGGTGATGAACAGGAACGGGAACAGGCTACCCGACCACACCGGGCCGGTGCCGTCGATGAACTTGGTAACTGCCGGCATTCTCAAATCCGGCTGGACCAGGATGATGCCGATCGCGAGCAGCGTCATGGTGCCGATCTTGAGGAAGGTCGACAGATAGTCCCGCGGCGCCAGCAGCAACCACACCGGCAGCACCGAGGCGACGAAGCCGTACCCGATGATGATCAGCGCCAGCGTTTCGCCGCTCAGATCGAACCATTTTGCGATCGCCGGGTTTTCCGCCACGGTGCTGCCGTAGACGAGCGAGGCGAGCAGCAGCACGACGCCGATCGCCGACATCTCCCCGATGCGGCCGATCCGGATGAAGCGGGCATAGACGCCCATCAACATCGCAATCGGGATGGTGCAGAACACCGTGAACGTGCCCCACGGACTGCCGACCAGCGCCTTGACCACGACCAGCGCCAGCACGGCGAGCAGAATGACCATGATCAGCAGCACGCCAACGAGCGCAATGGCGCCGGCTACCGGCCCCATTTCAGAGCGCACCATGTCGCCAAGCGAGCGGCCGTCACGACGCGTGGAGAGAAAGAGCACGGTCAGATCCTGCACCGCGCCGGCGAAGACGACGCCTGCGAGAATCCAGAGCGTGCCGGGCAGGTAGCCCATCTGGGCGGCGAGCACCGGGCCAACCAGGGGGCCGGCGCCGGCAATTGCCGCGAAGTGGTGACCGAACAGCACGTAACGGTTGGTCGGCACGTAATCGAGGCCGTCATTATGCTGGTAGGCCGGGGTCTGCCGCCCCGGGTCGACGCGCAGCACCTTTTCGGCGATGAACAGTGCGTAAAATCGGTAGGCAATGAAGTAGATGCACACCGCGGCGATGACGAGCCACGCCGCGTTGACGCTCTCGCCCCGGCTGAGCGCGATAATCCCGAAAGACACCGCACCGAGCGCAATCACTGCGGCCCAGAGGAGTTTTGACTGAAGCCCGTTTCCCTTGATGGCGAGCGAACTCATGTCTTTCCTCCTCTTCTTCAGTATCGGATCAATCAAAATTCCTGACGTTGGGCCACAGCCGATGGACTTTATCAATTCCGCGCCCAAGGGGCCCGCATTGATGCTGGTCAAACCAAGCGCAATATAGAAACAGAAACGGAGCGCGACAATGTCGCGTGCAGCGCAGCAAATAACTTGAGCGGACGATTGCGGTTGTTGGCGGCTAAAGTGGCGAACCTCGGGCCGCCGCGATGCCCGCCCCACCTCCTGCTTCGCAAGCCGTCGTCCGCCGCGCGGCGCGTCATCGTCCGCCTCGCGCTTGCCCATCGCCATGATCGCGCTGCCCATGGCCGCCGATCCGAACGTGACGATGAAGCCGAACAAAAGCAGCCCGAGCGCGGTCAAGGGCGAGCGGTCGGTGAAGATCAGATGGCGCAACCCGCCGGGATTGAGCCAGAGCAGTCCGCCGACCAGGAGCATCGCCGCGGCCACGCCGGCCGCAAGGTTGATCGCTAGCAGCCGCGCCAGCGGCGTTCGCCAGAATTCGAACCGGCGCGGTGGTTGGGTGTCGTTGCTCACATCATTCGGCATCTGGTTTGGCCACGGTACTCTTCGCCCGGAGATATCCAATCTATCATCGCGCCATGCCCGTTCAAACCGGGCGACCACTAGCGCAAGCATAACGGTATCTCCGGCTTCCGGTTCCATTTTGTGTGACTTCTCTCACTGTCATCCCAACAGAAAAAGTCCGATGATAGTCCCTCATGCGTTCGGAGGATGTCATGTCGCTCTTGTGTCGGATTGCCGTCGTTGTTGGCCTGCTCATGCTCGGCGGCGCGCTTGGTCTTGCCCTCGGGAGCGGCTTGTACGCGGCTGACTTGCCTCTCGTGCCCCATTCCCGGATTCAACACCACGCACCAACCAGAGCGACGTCCGGGCCGGACCGTGGAACGCCGCTTGAGGAATTTGCCAAGGGACCGAACGCCGCCTGCACCGCGTGGACCGACGGATGCCGTACCTGCGGCAAGGGGTCTGACGGCGTGTTCTGCTCGAATATCGCCATCGCATGCGTGCCAACGGAGCCGCGTTGCACGCGACCGTAACGCCGCCGTTGGTTCTTTCGTCCGGATGACCAATTCGAGTTCATGAAGTGAAGCCGTTGCCAGGGCGCTTTTTGACGGGCTGCTTTTTCCCGTGTCATGATCGGGACAACTCGAAGGGAATCCAGCATGCTCAGATACCGCCTGGCCGTCGTCCTGGGTGCCGCTCTCGCATCCACCCCGGCTTACGCCGCCCGCTGTGGCGGCGATTTCAATACTTTCGTCGCCAGCATATCGGCGGAAGCGGCGTCAGGTGGGATCTCGCAAGGGGTGATCTCTCAGGCGTTCGGTGGAGTGCAGCAGGACATGGGCGTGCTCGCCTTCGACCGGCGCCAGCGCGGCACCTTCAACAAGACCTTCGAGCAATACGTCTCGACCCGCGTCGGCTCGGGCCGCATCAATGGCGGCCGCGCGATGCTGCAGCGCTATTCGGGCTTGCTGTCGAGCATCGAGGCCAAGTTCGGCGTGCCGCGCCAGATTTTGGTGGCGATCTGGGGGCTCGAGACCGATTTCGGCAAGGGCGACATGGGCAAACTTCCGGTGTTTCGCGTGCTCGCGACCATGGCGCATGACTGCCGCCGCACCGAATTGTTTCAGGGCGAATTGCTCGCGGCGCTGAAGATCGTACAGCGCGGCGACCTGCCGCTCAGCCAGATGATCGGCGCCTATGCCGGCGAGATCGGGCAAACGCAATTCCTGCCCTCGTCCTACATCAAATACGGCGTCGATTTCGACGGCGACGGCCGCGTCGATCTGCGCCACAGCGTCGCCGACGTGCTCGCCTCCACCGCCAATCTGTTGCACACCAACGGCTTCAAGATGGGCGCGGCTTACGGCGAGGGTACGGCGAATTTCGAGGCGATGCGCGAATGGAATCACGCGACGATCTACCGCAAGACGATCGCCTATTTCGCCGATCAATTGGTGGGACGGTGATAAACAACACAGCCAGCACCCGTCGTCCCTGCGAAAGCAGGGACCCATAACCACAGGCCTTAATTGGAGCGAAAGCCGTTAGTCACCGTGCTAACACCGCGAGGCCGCAGCGTATGGGTCCCGGCTCGCGCTTCGCTTGGCCGGGACGACAAAGACGATAATGCGGCTCGCAATGAAGAACTCAGCCTTCCTTCTTCTCCGCCTTCCTGAGCAGCTTCTCGCTCCGCCGCGCCATCACATTCCAATAGGTGGCGGGACGAAACCGCTGCAACAGATCCATGAAGCGGGCATCGCCACCGATCAGGATGCGCGGCTCGTTCTTCTCGACGCCCTTGATGATCCGCACCGCTGCGTCCCTTGGCGTGGTCTTGGCGAATTGATCGAACCACTCGATCGCCTGCGAGCGGCGTTCATTGTCGGTGACGCCGGTGCCGGTGCGCATGTTGCGCACGATGTTGGTCAAGACGCCGCCGGGATGCACCACCGACAGCCGAACCGGGCTTGAGGCCGCCTTCAGTTCATGGCGCAAGGCTTCCGAGAAACCGCGGACGGCGAATTTCGCCGACGAATAGGCGGTCTGGCCGGGCGGCGCGACAATGCCGTAGATGCTCGAGACGTTGACGACATGGGCCTCCGGCCGGGTGGCAAGATGGGGAAGGAAGGCGCGGGTCGAATGCACCACGCCCCAGAAATTGATGTTGAACAGCCATTCCATCTCCGTCTGATCGATCTCGTGGAACTGGCCGAGCAGGGCGACACCGGCATTGTTGACGACGATGTTGAGCGAAGGATGGGCGGCGATCGCAGCTTTTGCAAAATCCGCGATCTGCTCGCGATCGCCGACATCGATGCGGTGAAGGCTGACTTTCTGCGAAGTGGCCTTGGCGATCTCGGCGGCCACCGCCTGCAGGCCGGCCTCGTCGCGGTCGGCGAGCGCGAGGTCACAGCCGCGCGCGGCGAGCTCGATCGCCAGCGCCCGACCAATGCCGCTGGCCGCACCGGTCACGGCTGCGGCGGCTCCACGGATCGCGGTCATCGATGATTACCCCATGGGATGAGATTGGACGCGCCAACCCTTATACGGCTGGCGGGCTTTGGCAACCCGGCGCGCGGCGTCGTTGCCGCTTGCTGCTTCCTTAGACCGCCCGCGTCGTGCTATGGGCGAGAGTGATGTCCACCGCTTTCCTCTTGACCTCGCTGATCGTGATCGTCTCGCCGGGCACCGGCGTGCTCTATACGCTGGCGGCTGCGCTCACGCGGGGATCGCGGGCCTCGATCGCAGCCGCGTTCGGCTGCACACTTGGGATCGTCCCGCATATGGCCGCCGCCATGCTCGGCCTCGCCGCTGTGCTGCACACCAGTGCGCTGGCCTTCGCGACGCTGAAATGGTGCGGCGTGCTTTATCTCCTGTACATGGCCTGGCAGGCGCTGCGCCAGCAAGGCGCGCTCGCGGTCGAGTCACGCATCGACGTCCGCTCGGCAAGGCGGGTGATCGTCACCGGATTTCTGATCAACATCCTCAATTCGAAGCTGTCGGTCTTCTTCCTGGCGTTCCTGCCGCAATTCATCGCCGCCGGCGAAGAGCGGCCGTTGCTGCGGATGCTGGAATTAGGCCTCGTATTCATGGCGATGACGTTTGCGGTCTTCGTGCTCTATGGCCTGTTCGCCGCCGCTGTCCGCGACCGCATCGTGACGCGGCCAAGGGCGATGACCTGGCTGCGCCGCGCCTTCGCCGGCGGCTTTGCCGCGCTCGGCGCCAAACTGGCATTCGCCGAGCGGTGATTGCCCTCTCCTCATGGTGAGGCGTGCGTCTTTTCGCGTCTCGAACCATGAGAGAGGCGACATCGCGCCACATCCTTCGCGACGCGGCAATGATGCCGCAGTTGAGGATGAGCGTACTAGCCGGTCAGCGTGTCCTCCAGAATCAAAAAGGCGGGCACAAGGCCCGCCATTTTTTTTGAAGCTGTCTCGCCGATTTCTTGAAGCTGTCCCGCCGACTGGGTGCCCGGGCGGAGCGAGGCTCCACCCGGGCGTTCGAAGTTACTTCTTCTTCGACTTCTTGGCCTTCTTCGCCTTCTTTGCCTTCTTCGCTTTCTTAGCCATAGCATCCTCTTTTGAGTTAATGGATTGAAACGCGACACGAGGCATGCTCGGCGGAGGGCCAGCCTCGCAACATCCTCGAAGGTGATCCCAACAGATTCGCAGGCCGCTGCCCCGCACTGTCACGCAGCCGTCATCACGTTATCCACAGAAGTTATGCATTTTTGGGCGTTTTTGGCACCACGATCGGCCCCACGCCGTCGAATCTTCGCAAAGCTTTCGATCGAACGAGCGCCCGCGCGGGTTTTCTGAAGGGTTAACGATGCGACAACGCGGCGATGCATGCTGTCCCGATCGAGGACGGCTCGTTCGTCATCTTCATGATTTTACAACCAAGGCATGGATTGCAACGCTTGGAGTGAGAGTCCGTTAAGCGCCACCACTGCATCTTGTCCGCAAGACTGCGGGGATGGTCATGGGCGGGCTGCCAGACGAATGGGGAGACGGAGCCATCGGTGCTCTGATTTCACGATGCTGAACGTTCCGACGCTTTGGACGGCGTTCGTCGTCAATTTCCTCGCGCTGGGCCTGATCTGGGCCTACATCCTGCACAGCTACCCGAGCTTCGAAGCGGCGCGGTTCTGGACCGGCTCGGCTTTTGCGGCCGTCGTCGGCGCCGCAACGGCGATGCTGATCCTCGTTGTGGATTCACTGGCACCGCTTGTGACCGGCGGCACCGTGATCATCTTCTCCACCTGCCTCGCCGCGATGGGGATCAAACGGTTTTACGGAGAGCCGACTGCCTGGCGCGGCACCGCGCTGATCACCGGGCTGAGCTTCGCCGGCCTGTCGATTTTCATGTTCGGCTACGACTCAT
The DNA here is from genome assembly GCA_963741185.1 of uncultured Alphaproteobacteria bacterium. Lineage (GTDB taxonomy): Bacteria > Pseudomonadota > Alphaproteobacteria > Rhizobiales > Xanthobacteraceae > Bradyrhizobium. The sequence goes on from CAVUHE010000027.1 coordinate 56,725, forward strand.
CGACGATGCGGATCGTGATCTACTCCATAGGTCAATCGCTGCCGCTGGCGCTGACGCTCAAACGGCTGATGTCGTCGCAGGACGGCCGGGTCAATCCCGGCGCGCGGCTCGCGGGCATGGTCGCCATGCTCATCATCGCCATCTACATTTTCCGCGCGGTGGGCAAGTTGCTCCAGATCGGCGGTGACTTCTCGTTCGCTCAATTCAATGGACCGCAGTCCGCCATGATCCTGGTGCTGATGTTCCTGTCGATGGCGTGGAATTTCGGCTTCCTGTTGATGGCGATGGATCGCTTGCGCAACGAGGTTGCCGATCTCGCGCTGATGGACGATCTCACCGGGGTCGCCAACCGGCGGCAACTGCTGCAGCGATTGACCGAGGAATGCGCGAGATCGGAACGCAGCAACCAGCCGTTCGCGCTGCTCGTGATCGACCTCGACGGTTTCAAGGCCATCAACGACACCCACGGCCACGCCGCTGGCGACGCCTGTCTGCAGCACTTTACGCTGATGGCGCAGACGAGGCTCAGGCCGGGCGATTTGCTGGCGCGTACCGGCGGCGACGAATTCTGCGTGGTGCTGCCCAACTCGACGCTGCGGGAGGGCGCAATGATCGCACGCCGGATCATCGACGTGTGCCGCGACGATGCGGCTGCTTGCGTGGGAGGCGACGTCCCCATTGCCGTCTCGATCGGCGTCGCGCAATGGACCCGCGAGACCGGCGCATTCCCGGACCGGCTGATCGCCGCCGCCGACCACGCGCTCTACGTCGCCAAGAAAGAAGGCAAGAACCGCCATTCGGTTTATGAGCTCTCGCCGCCGCTGGCGCCCGAGGCAATGCCTGGCGCTGCCATGCGCCGGCACGCCTGATCCTCCCTTCAGCCACATTTTCTCAAGCCGCACGACGCCGGACTTGATCCCGCGTACGGTCGCGGCATATTGCGATCCATGAACCTTCGGTTGCTGGCGATCGCGCTCTGCGCTTTTGTGATGATAACGCCGGCCGTGGCGCAATCGCCGGATATCGACGCTGTCGCGCACGCGGCCGGCACGCCGGCGATCCCCGGATTGAAGGTCGTCTGGCTGGCGCCGTGGGGTGATGTCGCCAACGCCCATCCCTGGCGCAACATCATCGTGCATCAGACCGAGGGGCCGGCGGGTTCGGCGCGCGGCGGCGCCGAGTTGCAGGCGAAGAATCCGACGCGGCGCGGCGTCATGGTGTGGGTGGAAACCGACGGCACGGTGTACTGGGCGGTGCCGGAGACGGTGGTTACGACCCATGGCGATGGCGCCAACCGCAACGACAACAAATATATCGACAACACTCAGACATTTCATCAGGTGGTGCGTGACAATTCCATCGGTGTGGAGTTCGCCGGCAATTATCCCGATGTCGGGCGCGGTGCCACCGAGGCGCAGGTCACGGCGTGGCGGATCCTGGTGAAAGTGCTGCGCACGCGCTATCGCATTCCACTCGATCGCGTCTATGCGCATAATTGGATCGACTTCAAGGACGCGCGCTATTGCGAAGGCTGCGCGCTGGCGACGCTCGCGCGGCAATGGGGGGAGTAGCCAAACCAGGCATTTGGCCGTCATGGCCGGGCATGACGGCTGTTAGGCTCCCCTCAAATCGGCTGCGTCATCCAGCTGAAGAAGCGGTGGATCAGGCCGCGCTGCCGTCTTGCCATCTCAGCCGGCGAAACGTCGTCCTCGGCGACGCAGCGCTTGTAGAAGTAATCCAGGAAGACCATGTCGTTCGGCTCTGTGACGGTGAAATTCTCGCTCCCGACGAACACGGTGTAGTCGTAGAAGAACGGACCGATGAACGGCACCGAGGGCGGCGTGGCGCGGTCCTTTGAGATCACGAATTCCGACGGCTCAAGCCCGTGCGCGATCATCGCCTGCTCGAGTGCAGGCAATTTGCGCATGAACTCGGCTGAAAAGCCGCCGACGGTTGATTGCAGCGTGATCGACATGGCCATTCCTTCAAGGCGGACGCTTTCACTTGCCTTGGTCGATGCAGAATAGCGCGAGGTTCAAGGGGGTGTGGTTCAAGGGGGTGTCATGGCCCGCCGTGAAGGTGATCCGGTATTTTCGTGCCGGTGGTTGATGGCGCAGGGCACCCCGATGCGTCGCCGTGGCGGACCGCAGGAAAAGGATGTTGTGCCACCCGGCAGCGCCATTATAGCCTGCGGCATTGGCAAAAGAGGTATTTCATCATGTCTGTTTTATCGATCCCGGCGGTCGCGTCGAATTCTCGGCCGGTCCTTTTCTTCCGCGGCCCCAAGTTCTTCGGTAGCCCCAAGTTCTTCGGGAGCCCTAAGGCTCTTGGAATTGTTCCGGCGATCGTGCTGTTGCTTTGCACCTCGCTCCTGGTTGCGCTGGAGGCGCCAAGCAAACCGTTCCTGGAAAAGAACAGCTTCTATCTTTCTTCTTCCGGATTTCGCGTGCAGCTTGCCAACGATCCCGCCGGGAAAAAGGCGATGCATGCGCTCCCGGTGCATCGCTTCGTGATGCATAATGTCGGCGGCCAGGTGCGCTATCTCTATGCCGAGCCGCAGCACTGCAACTGCGTCTTCGTCGGCACCGCGCAGGCCTATAACACCTACCGCAACATGATCAGCGCGCAATCCGATCAGCCCGACTATGTGTCGGCCGATTACAAGAGCCAGATCGGCGCGCTCTTGAACTCCAATCCGGTCGCACTGGAGACGCTCGATGATCCCGGCGGTCTCGCCGCGTATTTCAATTCGGTCTATTGACCGCACACGATCTCACTTGTCGTCCCGGCGTTCGCGGGAACGACGACATCAATCGGGTTGGTCGCGCAGCCCCAACAAAAAAGCCGGCGTTGCCGCCGGCTTTCTCGTCTTGCTGCGATCGCCTCGAGTTAATGCGCGGCTTCGAGAGCCGCGGCTTCCTGCCTTGCGATGGTGCCCTTCACCGCCGACTGCACCTTCTCGAAGGCGCGGACTTCGATCTGCCGCACGCGCTCGCGCGACACGCCGAATTCGGCGGCGAGGTCTTCCAGCGTCATCGGCTCTTCCGCCAGACGCCGCGCCTCGAAGATGCGGCGTTCCCTGGGATTGAGCACCTGGATAGCGCCGTTCAGCGCCTCGCGGCGATGATCGAACTCCTCGTGCTCGGCCATGATGGCTTCCTGGTTGGGCGCGGTATCGACCAGCCAGTCCTGCCATTCGCCCGCCTCGCCGTCGTCGCGGATCGGTGCGTTGAGCGAGGCGTCGCCGGAAAGGCGACGATTCATGTCGACAACGTCCTGATCCGTCACGCCGAGGCGCTTTGCGATCATCTTCACCTGGTCGGGGTGCAAATCACCCTCGTCCAGCGCGGAGATCTTGCTCTTGGCCTTGCGCAGGTTGAAGAACAGCTTCTTCTGGTTCGCGGTGGTGCCCATCTTCACGAGCGACCAGGAACGCAGGATGTACTCTTGTATTGACGCCTTGATCCACCACATGGCGTAGGTAGCGAGGCGAAAGCCCTTCTCGGGCTCGAACCGTTTTACCGCCTGCATCAGGCCGACATTGCCTTCCGAGACGACCTCGGAAATCGGCAAGCCGTAGCCGCGATAGCCCATGGCTATTTTGGCCACGAGCCGGAGATGGCTGGTGACAAGTTGATGTGCCGCGTCGCGATCGTCATGCTCACGCCAACGCTTGGCGAGCATGTATTCCTGCTGGGGTTCCAGCATCGGAAATTTGCGGATCTCGGCGAGGTACCGGGAAAGGCCGGATTCTCCGTTGAGAATCGGCAGGGTAGCTGTACGGGCCATTTAGCGCCCTCCAGTGGTTCAGGCCCCCGATAGCGGCGGGCCAGGCAGACGGCTGCTGTGTTAAAGCCAGTCGCTCTGCGATGTTCCGCGTTGGATATTCAACGCAGGTGCAACATACACCAAATCGGGGGGCATTTGGAAGGATGACCGCCGTCACGTCCCCGTGTGGCTGCCATAACCTATTGTCATAACGATGCTTTTCTGGGTGACCTGCGTCATAGCGCCGCTCGCAGGCAGTTTCGCAAATGGGTCAGATCCTCCGGCAAATCCGACGTCCACTCCAGAATCGCCCCACTTTTGGGGTGTTCCAGGGCCAAGAGGTATGCGTGTAGCGCTTGGCGGTCGAGGGCGGCCAAAGCCGCCTGGCTCCGCGGACCGAGATGGCTGGCCTTGGTCTTGAAGTGCGGGCCGTAGACCGCATCGCCCATCAAGGGGTGGCCGATATGGGCCAGATGCACCCGGATCTGGTGCGTACGCCCGGTCTCGAGCTGGCAGGCGAGGAGGGAGGCGACCGGCTTGCCGTCCCGGCCGCTAAAACTCTCCAACAGTTCCCAATGGGTGATGGCCTCGCGGCCGCCTTCGCGCACCGCCATCTTCTCTCTTGCATAGGGGTGGCGGTCGATCGGCGCGTCGATGGTGCCGCGCTGCCGGTTCGGCACCCCCCAAACGAAGGCCATGTAGCCGCGCTTCATCTCGCCGGTACGGCCATGGTCGGCAAACTGCGCCGACAGCGACTGGTGTGCGGAATCGTTCTTGGCCGCCACCAACAGGCCGGTGGTGTCCTTGTCTAGCCGGTGCACGATGCCGGGGCGCCGGACGCCGCCGATTCCCGACAGGCTCGCTCCGCAATGGGCGATCAGCGCGTTGACCAGCGTGCCGGTCTCGTGGCCCGCGGCCGGGTGCACGACGAGACCTCTGGGCTTGTCGATGACGATGATGTCGTCATCCTCAAAGATGATGTCGAGCGCGATAGCCTCGGCCGCGGGCTCCGGCGAGGTCGGCTCCGGCACGTCGATTGTGATCGTATCGCCGCTTGCGACATGATAAGCGGGATCGCGAACGGGGGCGTTCTTGACGGCGACGTTACCCGCGAGGATCAGCGCCTTCAGCCGCGATCGGGACAGTTCGGAAAGGCGTGTGGCGAGCACGCGGTCGAGCCGGGTCGATCCCTCGTCGCCGGCGACGGTGACGTGAAGTCTTTGACCGCCATTTGTGCCTTGTTCCAAAGACGAGCCTACCTTGAAGAGTTCTTCCATGACCGAAGCCGTCGCGCCCGATCCGACACCCGAGCAGGCCGCGCTGTTCGCGCGAGTGCGGCGCTTGATGCTGATCGCGGGCCTCACCACGGCGCTGGCGATATCGGCCGTTCTGATCGCCATCGGCTACCGTCTTTTCCACACCGAGGGAAGCACCAACACCGTCGACATCACGGCAACGCTGCCGAAAGGCGCCAGGATCGTCTCCACGGGCGTCGCCGGCGACCGGGTGGTGGTGACGCTCGATATCGGCGGGGCCACCGAAATCCGCACCTTTGACGTGCATACGCTCAGAGCCACCGGCCGGCTCAGGTTTGTTGGCGAACCATAAAGCATGATCCGCCGAAGTGTGGGTGGTTTGGCGAAGTTCATGCGCCCTGAAAAGGCCCGACCCCGCCTTGCGGCGGGCCGATTTCGAGGTTATTCCCTTTGACCTACGCTCCCATCGTCTAGCGGTTAGGACGCGGCCCTCTCAAGGCTGAAACAGGGGTTCGATTCCCCTTGGGAGCGCCAGCGAGTTCGGCAACGCTGCCCATTGATGGTCGCGCAGATGTCCATTGTCTCAGCCAGATTGGGTTTCGTGTTCGCCTTGGCGGTCCTTTGTATGGACGCCGGAGCGGCGCACGCCCAGGCCGTGTCTTTTTGGACGTCAGGCTGGCAAACCGGTTTCGGCAACCTGACCGCCGACCAGAGTTCGAATCCGTACGGCAATTTTTCGGGCTTTGACGGCGGCGGAAGCGGCAATTTTTCCTCGCGCTACAATTTTTCGGACGGCTGGTTCGTCGGCAGCGAACGCGGCGGATTGGGTTTGGGCATGAGCGGCTTCGGTCAAGCCGCAGCATTCGGCAAATCACCGTCGTTTTCCTACGAAGGCGTCCAGTTCGGTTACAACTTCAAGAGCGCCCCCGTCACGGTCTATGCCGGCTTCGACACCCTGAAATACAATACCGGAATCGGCGGCCCGCTTGCTCCCTTCGACTCCACGTCCGGCACGCTGCCGGGCTATAGCGCGCATGCGGGCGTCGAATTTCGGCCGACGTCAAATCTCAGCCTGTCAATCGGGGCCGGGTTTACCCAATCGGGCCGCATCGACAGCGACATCAATTCCGCATTGCTGCCCGGCGCATCTCCGTTCGCCTTCGGTCGCCGCTGACGCGCGCTTCCGGCGGTCAGGACGCGGCCCTCCGAAGGCCGAAACAGGGGGGCGCTTCCCCTTGGCGGCGCCGTTGACCACCCCTCAATCATCCGTGCGCGTTCCGTTTGCCGGCCATGCCGGCTTAAGCGATTGAGGCGCCCTGGGACTTGCCCTAGCTTGGTGCGCCAGTCCCCGATCGGTGCGCAGTCTGTTGGCTCGCGCGATCTTGCCGGCGCGTTCGAAACCAGGGAATGTTTTCAACCATGACGATCGAGAAAATCCAGCCGGCCTCCCTGTTCAAGCGAAACGTCGGCGGGCATGTGCTCTACTCCCACGTCGTCGTGGCCTCAGGCGAAAAGCTGGTCTTCATCTCCGGGCAATTGGCGCGCGACAGCAGTGGCGAGATCGTGGGTGCAGGCGATATGCGCGCCCAGATCAGGCAGGTCGGCGAAAACCTGCGCAACGCGCTCGAAGCCGCCGGCGCTACGCTGGACGATCTGGTCAAGACCACGACCTTCGTCACCGACATCGATGAATTCTTCAGACATGTCGACGTCCGCCACGATTATCTCGGCGTCAGTCTGCCGGCGAGCACCACCGTCGAAGTACGCAGGCTGTCTCACCCAAGCCTGATGGTTGAAATCGAGGCGATCGCGCTTCTGAAAGCATGAGACTTGTTAAGGCATGAGACTTGTTAAGGCATGAGACTTGCCCGTTTGTTCTGTTGCCGCCTTCGCCTGACATAGAGGAAAACCGATGATGTCGTCCCCCCACCGAATTTCACGTCGCGGCTTGATGCTTGGCGCGGCGGGCGCAGCGATCGCGTCTCCCATTGTTTCCCCGCGGTCGGCCCTGGCCGCCGTTCCCAACATTCGCTATGCGACCGGCGGCGGCATCGGGCCGAACGAGATGGAGACAATCATCTTTTTGGACCATCTCAAACAGAACGTGCTGAAGAACTACGGCAAATCCTACACGCTCGAGATGACCTTCACGCGCGGCACGCCGGAAGCAGCCGCCTTGCTCGCGGCGGGACAGGTCGACGTGGCAACGCTCTCGGGTCCGGCCTTTGCGACCATCATCGTCAAGGACGCGGTGCCGGGCGGATTGACCATCATCTCGGACAATTATCAGGACGGCCATCCCGGCAATGCCACCAACAGCTTCATGGTTTTGAAGGATTCGCCGATCAGGAGCGTTGGTGACCTGAAAGGCAAGAAGATCGGCATCAACGCGTTTGCGTCCGCGGTCGATCTCGCGCTGCGGGTGGTGCTCAAGAAGAACGGGATCGATCCGCGGCGCGACGTCGAGATCGTCGAAATTGCCTTCCCCAATATCGCCTCCGCCATTCGCGAGAAGCGGATCGATTGCGGTGTGCTCGTGATTCCCTTCCTGGCGGTCGAAAGCCCCAAGGGCGACCTGCGGCCGGTATTCACCGGCGGCGACGCGTTCGGTCCGTCCTCGGTGATCTTCCAGGTGACGACCAACGCCTTCCTCAAAGAACATCCCGACGCGATCCGCGGCTTCCTCGCCGATTACGTCGACGGTCTCGCCTGGTTCTATGATCGCGCCAACCGCGACAAGGCGATCCAGCTCGTATCGGATTTCACGAAATCACCCAAGGAGGTGTTGAACTCGTATTTCGCGACCGACCGCGACTATTTCCGCGATCCAAATGCCTGCGTATCGTCCCAGACGGTTCAGAAGCCGCTGGATGCCATGTTCGAAGAGAAGCTGATCGACCGCCGCATCGACGTCTCCAAATATTGTCAATCTCAGCTTCCTGCCGAAACCATGCGCGCCGTGACGAGTGAAATCCCCAAGATCGAAATCAGGGGCGTTTCGAAATCATATCCCGGCGACAGGCAGCCGGTGCAGGCTCTCGAAGTCGTCGATATCGCGATCGCGGAGGGCGAGTTCGTATCGATCGTCGGGCCTTCCGGCTGCGGCAAGAGCACCTTGCTTTACGTGGTTGGCGGTTTTCTCAAGGCCGACGGGACGGTTCTCGTCGATGGCCGTGCGATCGAAGGGCCCGGCACCGATCGCGGCGTGGTGTTTCAGGAATATGCCCTGTTTCCCTGGCTCTCGGTTCGCAACAACATCCTTTACGGCCTCGAGCGTGGCGCGTTGCCGTCGGACCAACGCGCCCGCATCGCCGACCGTTTGATCGGCGTCATCGGACTGAAAGGCTTTGAGGATCGATACCCCCGCGAACTCTCCGGCGGCATGAAGCAGCGCGTCGCGATCGCGCGGACGCTGGCCTGCGATCCCGCCATTCTGCTGCTTGACGAGCCCTTCGGGGCGCTCGACGCGCAGACCCGCGAGGTGATGCAGGACGAACTGCTTCGGATCTGGCTTGCGACCCGCAAGACCGTCTTGATGATCACGCATGACGTCAGCGAGGCGGTCTACCTCTCCAACCGCATCTGCGTGATGTCGGCCCGGCCGGGGCAGATCGTCGAGGAGTTCAAGATCGATCTCGACAGGACCATTCCGCGCGAAAAGCTCGTCACGTCCGATTCATTCAACAAAGCACGAAACCAAGTCTGGATTTCGGTGAGGCACCAGGCGCTCGCGGCGGAAAAGGCCAATGCAGGGGTCTGATCGGTACGCCTTGCTGTGGTCGCCCGTCGGGCGGATCCTTCCGCTGGTGTTGCTGGGCTTGATCTGGCAGGCGGTCAGCGCTCTCGGTCTTGTCGACCCGTCTTTCCTGCCTTCGCCGGCGCGCGTCGCTTTCGCCATCTCGGATCTCCTGACGGGACGCGAGATCAGGGACAATCTTCTCATCACCTTGCTGCGCGCGACGATCGGACTCGTGCTCGGCGCCGTGGCCGGCATTTGGCTCGGCCTGATGATGGCGCGATCGCAAATCTTTCACGCCTATGTCGCGCCGATCGTCGGCGGCACCTATTCGCTGCCGAAATCGGCGCTGATCCCGTTGTTCATTCTGTGGTTCGGGATCGGTACGGTCACGACGGTCTGCGCGGTGTTCCTCGCGTGCCTGCTGCCGATGGTGGTCAACACGTTCCAGGGCGTGATGTCCACCCCGCGCGTGCTGGTCTGGGGCGCGGAAGCCTTCGGAACGCCCCCGAAGGGAATGTTGTGGCGCGTATTCCTGCCGCACGCGCTGCCCGATATCCTTGCCGGGCTGCGCGTCGCGCTGGGTTTTTCCTTTGTCCTCGCCATCTCCTCGGAAATGCTGGCCTCGACCAACGGCGTGGGAAAACTGATTTTCATGTACGGCGAGAGCGGCGCCTACGACTACATGTTCGCCGCGATCGGCTGCGTCGTCGTGGTCGCGTTCCTCGCCGACCGTCTCTTGCTCGTCGCCACCGAAAGAAGCTTGCGCTGGCACGAATCGGCAGGCCGGCAGGAGTCGGTATGAACGGGGCGCCGATGATGGAGAAGGCGGCGAGCAAGTGGGCCTTGCAACTGCGCTCGCTGATCTCCGTGCTGACGATCGTCGTGCTCTGGGAAGCGGTCGCGCGCGCGGGCCTTGCCTCGCCATTGTTCCTGCCGGCGTTCACGAAAGTGCTTGGCGAGTGGTGGACGGTATGTGCCGACGGCTCGCTTCCGGGCGATCTCGCCATCAGCCTGTTCCGCGCCGCCGCGGGACTTGTCTTGGCGGCCGCCGTCGGCGTCCCGCTCGGGATTGCGATGGCGCGCAACCGGTTGCTTCATTGGTTGTTCGATCCCTTGATCGCCCTGGCGTTTCCCTCGCCGAAGATCGCGTTTCTTCCGATCTTCATTCTCTGGTTCGGCATCTACAGCCTGTCCAAGATACTGCTCGTCGCCTTTGCCTGCGTTTTTCCGATCCTGATCGGAACCTTTGCCGCGGCGTCAAGCGTCAACCGGGTCTGGATCTGGTCGGCCTATTCGCTGGGGACATCGAACCTGGCCTTGCTGTTCCGCATCGTATTGCCGGCGGCGTGGCCGCGGATTTTCGCCGCCCTTCGCGTGGCGCTGCCGGTATCGCTGATCACGACCTTCACCGCGGAGATGGTCTCGGGCGGCGGCGGCATGGGCGCAACACTGATGTATTCGCAGCGCTTTTTCGAGAGCGCGACCGTGTTCGCCTACATCCTGACCATGCTCGTTGTCGGTCTCTTGCTGGATGCGATCATGCTGAGGATTCAGCAAGCCTTACCCGCCTGGTCGCCGGGACAGTGATGGCTCCCGGGCGGGCTTTCTCAATCGCTTCAGGTGAATTATAGACGGATAAGAGCTGCGCGCGCATGCCGCGTGCGCACCGGGACCCGCCCCACACCATGCCTGACTTCCACGGCGTCTTTCCCTATCTGGTCTCGCCGGTTGACGCCGACGGGACGATCCGCACGGCAGTGCTCGGCCGGCTGTGCGACGATCTTATCAAGTCCGGCGTGCACGGGTTGACGCCACTCGGCTCGACCGGCGAGTTCGCTTATCTCAACAACGCACAGCGTGCGTCCGTGGTGCAGACGACGATCGAAGCCGCCAAGGGGCGTGTCCCGGTCGTCGCCGGCGTCGCCTCAACATCGACTTTGGACGCGGTGGCGCAGGCGAAGGCCTATCAAGAGCTCGGCGCCGACGGCATCCTCGCGATTCTCGAGGCGTATTTTCCGCTGCAGGACGCGCAGGTCGAATCCTATTTTCGCAGCCTCGCCGACGCCGTCGATATTCCCGTCGTGATCTACACCAACCCGCAATTCCAGCGCTCTGATTTGTCGCTCGATTGCATCGCGCGGCTGTCGTCCCATCCGCGCATTCAATACATCAAGGACGCCTCCACCAATACCGGGCGGCTGTTGTCGATCATGAATCGCTGCGGCGAGGCCATCGGCGTGTTCTCGGCCTCCGCCCATATCCCGGCCGCCGTGATGCTGATCGGGGGTGTGGGGTGGATGGCAGGGCCGGCCTGCATCATTCCGCGGCAAAGCGTTGAGCTCTATAATCTCTGTAAAGCGCAACGCTGGGACGAGGCGCTGGTGCTGCAACGAAAATTGTGGCGCGTCAACGAAACCTTCGCGCGCTATAATCTTGCCGCCTGCATCAAGGCGGGATTATCGATCCAGGGCTACGACGTCGGCGATCCCATCGCGCCACAGAACGCCTTGACGGCGGACGAGCGCAAGGTGGTCGAGGCGGTGCTGCGGGAGATGGGGTAGTCACAAGAGGACTTGGCCTGTTCCTTGCCTATCCGCTAATACAACTCTGATCCAACAAGAGACTCGAAGGACCGACCGATGAACATTCTTCCCGGAAATATGCGTTTCGGCGCGGGCCAGCCGGTCAAACGCCTTGAGGACCAGCGGCTTCTCACCGGGAAGGGCCAGTTCATCGACGACAAAGCGGAAGACGGCGCGCTGTGGCTGCATGTGCTGCGTTCGCCGCATGCCCATGCCAAGATCGTTTCCATCGACACCAAGGCCGCAGCCGGCATGGCGGATGTCGAGGCGATCTACACCGGCGCCGATCTGGTCACTGATGACATCGGCACGCTGCCGACGCTGTTGGTTTTCCCGCGTCCCGATGGCAAGCCGATGACGGTGCCGCCGCGACGGCTGCTCGCCCATGAGCTCGTGCGCTTTGCCGGCGAACCGGTGGCGGCGGTGGTGGCGAAATCGCGTGTTGCCGCGCTTGCCGCGGCCGAGGCCATCGCGGTCGAGTACAAGGTGATGCCGTCGGTCGTCGATCCCCTCGCCGCGACCAAAGCGGGCGCGCCGGCGGTGTGGGCGGATGCGCCCGACAACATCGTGGCGGCGATGAGCTATGGCGATGCGGCCGCGGTGGAGGCAGCCTTCGCCAAGGCCGCGCATGTGGTTTCGCTCGATCTCAACAGTCAGCGGCTGGCTCCCTCCGCCATGGAGCCGCGCTCGACCATCGCCGAGGTCGAGAAGAAAACCGGGCGGCTGATCCTGCACGTGCAGTCGCAGACGCCGGGCTCGACCCGCGACATTCTTGCCGAGGCCATCCTGAAGCGGCCGAAGGAAAGTATTCGGGTGCTGGTCGGCGACATCGGCGGTGGCTTCGGTCAGAAGACCAGCCTCTATCCGGAAGACGGCATCGTGGCCTACGCCGCCGTCAAGCTGAACCGCAAGGTGCGCTGGCGCGGCGAGCGCAGCGACGAATTCCTCGGCGGCACCCATGGCCGCGACCTGACCTCGACCGCCGAACTCGCGCTCGATGCCAAGGGCCGCGTGCTGGCTTACCGGGTCCGCTCGGTCGGCGGCACCGGCGCTTATGTGTCCGGCACGGGCGCCCTGATTCCGCTGGTGCTCGGTCCGTTCGTACAGACCGGCGTCTACGACCTGCCGCTGGTGCATTACGAGACCAAGGCGGTGATGACCCACACCGCGCCGGTCGGCGCCTATCGCGGCGCGGGACGGCCGGAAGCCGTCTTTATTGTCGAGCGGCTGATGGACGCCGCCGCGCGCCAGATCGGGATCGACCCGCGCACCATCCGCAAGGTGAATTACGTCAAGCCCGCGCAAATGCCTTACACCAACGCCGTCGGCCAGGTTTACGACTCGGGCGCGTTCGCGCACATGCTGGAGCGCGCGACCAAGCTTGCCGACTGGGACGGATTTGCCGCGCGCAAGAGGGCCGCAAAAAAGAAGGGCCTGCTCTATGGCCGCGGCTTGACCAGCTATATCGAATGGACCGGCGGCACCGTGCATACCGAAAAGGTCTCACTGCACGCCACCGCCGAAGGGCGCGTCATCCTGAATGCGGGCACCCAGGCGATGGGGCAGGGACTGCAAACCTCCTTTTCGCAGATGGTGGCGGCTTCGCTCGGCATTCCCATCGACAAGATCGACGTGGTGCAGGGCGACACCGATCTCGCCATCGGGTTCGGCAGCGTCGGCTCACGCTCGCTGTTCGTCGGCGGAACGGCAGCAGTGGTGTCCGCCAATGATCTGATCGCAAAGGCGCGCGAGAAAGCCTCGCACATGCTCGAAGCCTCGATCGACGACATCGAATATCGCGACGGCGTCCTCACGGTGGTCGGCACCGACAAGCGGATCGGCCTGTTCGAGATCGCGAAAAAGGAAGCCGGCGGGCGCCTGAGCGTGGACAGCGAAGGCGCCGTCGATGGGCCGACCTGGCCGAACGGCACGCATATCTGCGAAGTCGAGGTCGACCCCGAAACCGGCACCACGCGCGTCGTGCGCTACACCACGGTCGACGACGTCGGCGTCGCCATCAATCCGATGCTGGTGACGGGGCAGGTTCACGGTGGCGTTGCGCAGGGCATCGGTCAGGCGCTGTACGAGGGTGTTTCCTACGACGCCGAGGGCCAATTGTTGACCGCGAGCTATCAGGATTATTGCCTGCCGCGGGCCGACGACATCCCGCCGATCTCAGGTCACGCTCGATGATTCCGCGCCGTGCCGCACCAATCCGCTCGGCGCCAAGGGCTGCGGCGAATCGGGTGCGATCGGCGGCCCGCCCTGCATCACCAACGGCGTGATGGATGCGCTGAGCGAACTCGGCATCAAATCTCTCAACACGCCGTTGTCGCCGATGAAGGTCTGGCAGGCGATTCAGGAAGCCAAGGGCGAGCAGGCGTAACCCGTCACCGTCAATCCGCGATGGTGCTCGGCGACCAGTCCGAAAACCGGGCATTATTGCGAATTACCTCGCGATTCCGGGTCGCGCCTTCCGCGCGCACCAGGAAATGACAGTGTTGGTCCCCGTCACATCGTTCTGATAACCTGCGGCTCAAACATAACGGGAGGGTTTCGATGCGCAGACTTTGGACGGTGCTGGCGGCGCTGGCGACGTTGAGCCTCACCAATTGCGGCTACAATGCGATCCAAACCAATGACGAGCAGGTCAAGTCGGCCTGGTCAGAGGTGCTCAACCAGTATCAGCGCCGCGCCGATCTCGTGCCCAACCTCGTCAATTCGGTGAAGGGCTTCGCGCAACAGGAAAAGGACGTGCTGCTCGGCGTGACCAATGCGCGGGCCAAGGTCGGCAGCATCCAGGCAACGCCGGATCTCGTCAACGATCCGGGTGCGTTCGCCAAATTCCAGGCCGCGCAGGGCGAACTCACGAGCGCATTGTCGAAGCTTCTGGTGGTGACCGAGAACTATCCGCAGCTCAAATCGGACGCGCTGTTTCGCGATTTGATGTCACAGCTCGAAGGCACCGAAAACCGCATCACGGTGGCGCGCAATCGCTACATCAAGGCGGTGCAGGACTATAACGTCGGCATCCGCACCTTCCCCAACAACCTGACGGCCATGGTGTTCGGCTATAAAGAGAAGGCGAATTTCACGGTCGACAACGAAAAGGAAATCTCCACCGCGCCGAAGGTGGATTTCAATCCGGCGCCGGCGCCCGCAAAGTAGTCCGCCAAAGGCTGACCCCGCGATGATCGCCGCAAGGGCATCCCTGCTTGCGTTTCTGGTGTGCTGGGCTTTCGCGGCCCACGCCGACGTCGCGGTGCCGTCGCTCACGGGCAGGGTGGTCGATCAGACCGGCACGCTGTCGGCCGGCGACATCTCCACGCTGACGCAAAAGCTGGAAAGCCTCGAAAGACGCAAGGGCAGCCAGGTCGCGGTGCTGATCGTTCCGACCACGGAACCGGAGTCGATCGAGCAATTTTCGATAAGGGTGGCGGACGCCTGGAAGATCGGGCGCAAGAAGATCGACGACGGCGCGCTTCTGGTTGTCGCCAAGAACGACCGCAAGCTGCGCATCGAGGTCGGCTATGGCCTTGAGGGCGCGCTCACCGACGTAACCGCAAACCGGATCATCAACGAGATCATCGTACCGCGATTTCGGAGTGGGGATTTCGCCGGCGGGATTTCGGCGGGCGTCGAGCGGATCATCGCCGTGATCGACGGCGAGAAGCTGCCTGCACCGGTATCGCAATCGCAGAGTTCGAACCTTACCGACCATATCGGAGACGTGTTCCCGTTCCTCATCTTCGCGGTGCTCTTGGGTGGCCACGTCCTGCGGATGATGCTTGGCAGGCTCATCGGCTCGGCGGCCACCGGCGGCGTGGTTGGATTGTTGGCATGGCTCGTCCTGGGATCGCTGGCGCTGTCGTCCATCGCGGCAGCCATTGCCTTCATCCTGAGTATGTTCGGTCCGGCCATGGCATCGTCGGGCGGACGCGGTGGCTGGTCCGGCAGCGGCGGTTCGTTTTCAGGCGGCAGTTCGAGCGACAGCGGCGGGTTCTCCGGCGGTGGCGGCAGTTTCGGCGGCGGCGGCGCGTCGGGGAGCTGGTAGGCAGGGCCATGGGTATCAAGCGCATCGGCAAACATCTTCTCGTACACCGCTGGCAGGTGCGGCGCACCTTTCCGCCGGAAGCGCTGGCCCTGATCGAACGAACCATCAAGGACGGCGAGACCACCCATTCCGGCCAGGTTCGTTTCGCGGTCGAAGGCGCGCTCGATGGCAAGCCGCTGTTGAAGGACCAGTCGGCGCGGGAGCGCGCGCTCGACATCTTCTCGCATTTGCGGATCTGGGACACCGCCCATAACAATGGCGTGCTGATCTATCTCTTGCTGGCCGATCACGACGTCGAAATCGTCGCCGATCGCGGCATCGACGCTAAAGTCGGCACCGCCGGCTGGGAAATGATCTGCAAGATGATGGAGACCGATTTCAGGGCGGGGAATTTCACAGGCGGCGTTATCAAGGGAATCCAGGCGGTCTCGCAGCAACTGGCGGCGCATTTTCCCAAGCACGGGAAGGGACCGAACGAACTGCCGGACAAGCCGGTGGTGATTTAAAAAATCGCAAGCGATGGGTTCTCGGCCGCCGGTGAGATAGATCGGCGGCGAACCGTTCATGACGATGAACGGTTCATTCGGCGTTGGTTCAGACGGACCGCGCCATTATGGGCATGCGGCTGAGACGACATCGCAACGGAGCAGACCAGGCCCGAGAAACGTCTCGGGCCTTTGGTCTCGATCAGGCGGTAACCGCCTGTTGTTTCGTGCGAACTCAAGCGAAAATGGCCGGCGATCGTGCGATGGCGCACCGGCAAGTCCCTAAAATTTCGGTAAGCCGACGGCCAGGTAACGATTTGGCAAGAAATTCGGTTACCAAATGGTCAACCCATTCTGGAGATTCCGACCGTGAGCGAACAAATGCCCGAGACTAACGGCGAAACCGGCCCCCTCAGTGCCGAGCCAGCCGTTTCCCATTCGTCGGACGCCCAGAGCGAGCCTTTGGCCGCCCCGCTGGAGTCGTCGACCCAGGTCGAGGCCGCGGCATTAGTGCCTGATGCGACCGCCGAAATACCCAAGCCCGACCTGTCCAAGCCCGACCAGTCCAAGCCCGAAGCCGATAGCCACGAACCCAAAGCCGGTGCGGCGAAAGCCGAAGCGCCGCTTATCCCCGGCGAGGTCATCGTCATGTCACCGCCCGGCCGCGCCTGGGCCGACAATGACGCAGCTTCGCGC
Source organism: uncultured Alphaproteobacteria bacterium (assembly GCA_963741185.1). GTDB lineage: Bacteria > Pseudomonadota > Alphaproteobacteria > Rhizobiales > Xanthobacteraceae > Bradyrhizobium. The sequence goes on from CAVUHE010000027.1 coordinate 73,305, forward strand.
CCCGAAGCCGCTGAACGCCAGGGGTTGTTCGGCAAGCGCCGGCTCGCGGCGATGGCGGCCGTGGTCGTGTTGGCAACAGTCGCAGGCGCGCTCGGCGGCGCGCTGGCGACGGCAACACTCATTCATGATGGCGCCGCGACTGCGACCACAGCGACCGGCAATCATGGCCTGGAAGCGTCGGTGGCGCGGATCGATGCCGACATTCTGGCGCTGAAGACCGGCCTCGAAAACAGCGCCAAGCTCGGCGTCAGCCAGTTCAACAAGACCAGCGATCGCCTCGACAAGATCGAAAGGGCACAAGCCGAACCAGCCGCCAAACTCGCCAAGCTCAGCGAGGCCGTGGACAAGCTCCGCGCCACGCCCGCGCCCGTCGCCTCACCCGTTGCCGGAGCTACGGTGGCCGCAAAGGACACCACCGGCTCGATTTCGCCGCCCGCGCCTCCTGCGCCGCCGGCAGCACCGAAGACCGAAGTGGGCAAGCTGCCGACAGTCGAAGGTTGGGTGCTGCGCGACGTCGCCAATGGCGGCGCACTCATCGACGGCCGGCGCGGCATTTACGAGGTCTATGCTGGTGATTCCATTCCGGGCCTCGGCCGCATCGACGCCATCCGCCGCCAGGATGGCCGCTGGGTGGTCGTGACCAGCAAAGGCTTGATCGTCGCGCGCTAGTTTTTCACGCCTTCGCGGCCACGTCAGCGATTCACATCGCGTTGATCGCTGCGTGAGGGGCAATTCCTTGGACATAGAATAGCCGCGTGCAGGAGGTTCCTCCGGTCGAACGACGTCGTGGCCGGGCATGACGCGGCTTGTATCGGGCCGTTGTCGCGGAATGAGGCTTCCGGCGCGGTGTTTGTCAGGATATGGACCGTCCGTTGCGATTTTTCCTCATCTTGCTTGCTCTCTTGTGTGGCGTCGTTCCGAAAGCCCCGTCGCAAGGCGCGCCGGCGCTGGAACGAGGCGCTGCGATCACCGATCCCTTCACTTTACGCGAACTCGATCGCGGAAGATTTGGCCTTGCGCGCATGCTCATTCCGGCGCGGTCTTCGGATGCGCCGCTCACCGGCGGCGAGTTGTTCGCCTTGGCCTCGCTTGGTTCCGGTCCGCAAAGCGCTCGACGAGGAGTTCGAGCGATATATTCAAAGGCACAAGGCCGATCTTCCGAATGAGACCGTCGGCGTCGGGCCGTCCTTCGACGTTCAACTGTTCGACCGCGCGCTGCTTTATTCATCCGCCACGCGTTTCGTGCTCGCCGGGATCGTCAACCGGATGGACCGCGCCTATGTGGCGAAGGAAAGATGCGGCGAGATCCGGCTGATCTACCGCCTCACCCAGCCGGACGCGCCTGCGGTTGGCGATCACGCCGTCTCGCCGCGCCTGCCGATGACGCTCAACCTCGTGCTGAAAGCGAGAGGCGATGCTGCGGCCGACGCCAAGCACTCGGCGGCGAGCTGTGCCGAGATCGCGCGCCGATGGCTCGTGACGGACGACTGGCCTCTCACGGGAGCTGCGCTTGCGGAAAAAGTGACGGCGGATGGTGGTCCGCTTGCATGGATCGGACCAGAAGACGTCCACCGCATCGAAACCAATATTCAGATCTCGCATGCGTCGAAATCCGCAACCCGTGACTTCCGCACCGACTATCTCCTCAACGTGTTCGACCGCGACCAACAGACGCACGCCTTCGAGCAGGCGACGCTCGAAAACCAGTTCGATCGCGATCGGCTCCTGACCGACGAGAACTTCAGACGCGACTTCAAGGCCTGGCTGCTGCAGCCCGCGCATTTTGGCGAACTCGATCGCGGCACGATCCTGATCCCGAAGGAGTTCCTCGCCACAAGCGCGATCGCGCCGACCCCGATCGGCTTTTCCTCCTCCGCGCAGCAACCGGCTTTCGGCCTGCTGGACGGGGAGGGCGCCAATTCCGTTTTCACCAAGCGCGACATCGTCGCTGCCCTGGAGAGAGCGGCGGCGCGCGGCGTCAGCTTGCAGAACATCCGCTCGATCGCGGGTTTTGAGCGCCGCCTCAACGACATCACATGTGCCGGATGCCATCAGACGCGCGGCATCGGCGGGTTTCATTTCCCCGGCGTCGACTGGATGGCGGCCAATCCCTCCAATTCGACGGTGGTGCCGGGCTCGCCGCATTTCTTCGGCGACCAGGTTCGCCGCCGCGAAATTCTCGCCTCGATACGCGACGGCAAGTCTGCCGACTACTCGCGCGGATTTTCAGCCCGGCCACAACTGCGCGGCAGCCGCGAACTCGCCGGCACCGAGTATGAGGACGGCTGGGGTGCGTTCTGTTACAGCCAGCGCGCCGATGCCGGAGAGAACGACCCCAGCTTCAAATCATGGACCTGCGCCAAGGGCCTCACCTGTCAGGTCATGAGCGAGGTATCGCGGATGGGGATGTGTTTTGTGGGCAGCCGGTAGCGCGACAACGGCCGCAAGGTCTGTCGGCCAGGGGTGGCTTGAATTACGCTTAAGCCAATGCTTTCAACCGGCAAGCCGGACGACCGGCATTTCCGAGATTATCCCCGGTGAACGGACATGATCCGCATGGGTCGGCATTTCTCAAAGGTGCCAACAACGGACTCATGCACCGCAGCAAACGACCCCACTATTCGATAGCACTGTCGGCGCTGCTAGGCCCGGAGGGCCGGCCAAGGACTGCGCGCATGTGTCGGTGGAGGACCTGTCCACAGCATCAATTGCAGAGTGCGATTTCTGCCCAGGTGATTTTAGCCACAGTCTCAAAATTCACCGAGAGGCCGAACATTACGCCAGTTCGGTTAGCAGCGCTGCCGCATCCCTGACGTCTGCGTTGCCGAATCCCTCGGTGAACCAACCATAAACCGGTGCGAGGAGGCCGCGGGCCTCGGCGCGTCGCCGCTGTCGAGTCCAGAGTCCGGCGAGCACTGTTGCGGCTCTGAGTTCCCAGAACTTTGCGTCCTGCTTTTGCGCACCAGCGATCGCTGCCGCCAGGCATTGTTCTGCTTCGCTCGTCCGAGGCTCGGGCAAGGCGAGCAGCATCTCGGCTTTCAGGCGAAGCGTCTCAGGTTCGTACCATATCTCGCCCGTGCTTGATGTCGCGTCGAGCGCGGCTTCGAAAATCGCGAGCGCTCCCTCGATATCGCCGGCTGCCGCTTTGGCTCGTCCGACGATCGATATTCGTATCGGCAGGTGGAATCGGCGTGTGGGAACAGACTTCAGGGTTTCCAGGGCCGCCTCCGCCTGCCGGACACCAGTTTCAACTTCACCTCGCAACACGCGGGCGAAACCCTGCATCAGATCGGCCGCATTGTGGTAGGCGGCCAACGAGTATTTTTCGGACAGCGAAATGCAGGTGTCCAGATACGCCTCAGCTTTTTCCGGCCGGTTCAGGATGATGTCGTACTCGGCGCGGAACTGACAGGTATGAGCGACGCTGGGCTTGTGGCCAAGGCGCTGGCTTAACTCCAGGGCCTTTGAGCTTTCCGCTTCGGCCTGATCGAGATGCCCCAGCATCGTCAGAAGGAGAGCGCGATTGCTGAGCCCGCAGCATCCGGGGTCATGGGCGCCATACATCAGCGCGAGGTTATGATGGAGGTCGAACCGGTAGTTGCTCAGCAACTGCTCGATATGGTCGAGCGCCTCATGCGGCAGGCCTTCCGCCATCATCTGAGTGCAGCCGGCATGGTTGGCCTGCACCACGTATTCTGGATCGCTGGCCTGCTTGAGGAGGTCGAAGATTTCCCGGTAAAGTTCGTGGGCCCGAGCGTGCTGGCCGCTGCTGTGCGCCCCTAACCACAGGCCCCAGAGAGCCGGGAATAGTTCCGCCGGACGCTTTAGTCTTTCCGCGACGACGCGCGCCGCCTCATAGACCTTATTCGCCTGCGGACTCTCCCAACCGTGCAGAGTCATCTGCAAGGGACCCTCAATCACCAGAAAAGCGAGTTCCCACTCATCCTGCTCGTTGCCGGCGGGAAGCGCTCCAATGAGCTTCTTCGCCTTGTCGACGTGACCGAGCGCTTCGGCGTGCGCCATTCTCGCCGTCGCTCGCTCGGCGGCCCGGCGCCAATACGTGAGCGCACGCTCAACCACGCTTGCTTCCGTATAATGGTGCGCCAACAGTTCGGGCTCGGTTTCGACAATTTCGGGGAACCGGGTTGTGAGCACTTCGGCGATCCGTTGGTGCAGCTCGCGCTTTCTCGCCTTCAAGACCGACTGATAGGCCGCGTCGCGAATTAACGCATGCTTGAAGATGTAGCGCGACTGTGGTGGTACGCCGCGCTGCCCCAGCAGATCGGATTGGACCAACCGTCCAAGATCCGCCAGCAGCGTCGCCTCGGACACCGACGATATCGCCTCGATCAGCTCGTAGGAAAACTCTCTGCCGATGATCGATGCCGCGAGCACAACGTCCTTGGCCGAGCCGAGGCGATCCAGACGCGCGATCAAAGAGTCCTGCAACGTAGACGGAATGGTGAATTCTCGAATTGATTGTCGCAAGACGTAACGGTCGCGGTGTTCTTCCAGATCGCCGGATTCCAAAATCGATCGCGTAATCTCCTCGATATATAGCGGGACACCCTGCGACTTAGCGGCGATCTGCTCGGCGATCGCCTCGGGCAGCGTCTTGCCGCCGGCCGCCTTGTGAATGAGGTCGACCACCTGGCTTCGTCCCAAGAGGTTCAGCTTCAGCACAGTAACGTGACCGAGATCCAACCAAGGCGGTGTGAACTCTGGCCGATAGGTCACAATAATCATCACCGGGAGATCGGCCACCCTACGAATGACCCTGTTCATCAGCTCGAGCGAGGTTGGATCGATCCAGTGCGCATCCTCGAAAACAACAAGCACTGGACAGCGGTTTGAAAGTAGGACCAATTGCTCCTCCAGGATCTCCATGGTCCTTTGCTTCTGGACTAGCTCGTTAATCTGCAGGGGCGGATATCGCTCTCCGAATGGGATCGACAACAGAGTGGCCAACAGCGGGGCAGCCTCGACTCTTATTTCCGCGGAGCCTTCCAAAATGCTTTCCAGCTTGTCGAGCTTTCGGGCTCCGGTATCTGTTCGGACGATGCCCGGCGCCCATTCGAGCTGCTTGATAAAGGGATAAAAAGGGCTGTTCACATGAAAGGGAGATCCAAGATATTTTAGGTATGTAATTGAGGAATCGCCGAGATGCTCCCGGAACGCTTCCGTCATGCGCGACTTGCCGAAGCCTGCAGGTGCCGACAGGAGAATGAGCTGGCCGTCGCCTTCCTTCGCGTAGTCCCAGCGGCGCTGCAGCAGGCTGATCTCCTCGGCCCTGCCGACCAAAGGGGTCAAGCCCTTCGCGGTCCTGCTATCGAAGCGTCCTCGAGTCCCGCTTTCACCGGTGACGCGCCACAGCCTTACCGCATCGGGAATTCCTTTGAACTCGTGCGGACCAAGGTCCTCGTAGTCAAACGCGACGCCGGCAAGACGACGGGTCAGTTCGGCCACCACCACAGAATCTGGAGACGCCACAGCCTGAATTCTTGCCGCCAAATTCAATGTGTCGCCGACGGCAACCCGCTCTTGCGCGCCGCCTTCGCCGATCAATTCCCCAACCACCACCAAACCCGTGGCGATGCCGACCCTGACTTGCGGTCGGACCGGCAGGGCCAGCCGCATCGCGGCTATTGCGTCGAGCAGCGCAAGCCCGGCACGGACAGCTCGCTCCGCGTCGTCCTCATGCGCTTCCGGATAGCCGAAATAGACCAGCGCTCCATCGCCCATGTACTTGGCAATCGAACCTCCGAATGCACTCACGGCGCTGACACAGGCCTTTTGAAACGCGCTGAGGACGCTGCTTAGATCTTCGGGATCGAGCCGAGCAGAGATAGCAGTAGAGCCGACGAGATCGCAGAACATAACGGTCAATTGACGACGCTCGCCCGTATCCCTGGCAGGGGCGGGGCGTGCAGGACTCACGGCTTCCGACGTCTTGTCCGCATCGCCCAGATTCTGAATCGCCTTCAGGATTCGCTTTCGGGGTCCTAAGGGCAGGCCGATCTTTTCGAGATCGGTCTCAGTCAGCTCTCGCAGAGTGTCAGCCTCGATTTCGCTGTCGCGAAACGTACCCTCGTACTGTCCGAGCCCAAGGCCACGTAACCAAGCCCCGACATCCATGGGCGGCCCCCCAACGGTCCAAGCGGATGATGGTCCGGAAGAAACTGAGTGTCCAGTGCATTGGGCCGGAATGTCCGAGAT
>CAVUHE010000028.1:0-95994 GCA_963741185.1 uncultured Alphaproteobacteria bacterium
CTTCAATTCATTCAGCGGCTCTTCCGAACCCCTAAAATTCCTGGATTGTCGCGATATTGAAATGGTTGATTTTTTTGGTTCGAATCCAAGTTGGGGTCTGGACTCTTTCGGCGGCGGGTCCGTTTTGCGACCGCTCTTGTGCTTTCTCTTTGGCATCCCCATTCGCGTAGTTGCTGAAAGACGCCGGCGGCATTTGTTAGTCATCTCGCGCGCGTCTTCACTACTCTTAAATCGATTTCGATTTCGGAATAGTTGGCCGAAGGCGACTGGCTATGTCGTTGGTCAGTGGGAAGAAGACGGCACGCATACCGGCATTCAAGAACTTGCTGCAACACTCCTTAGCTGATTTTCAAATTGAAATTTCGCAAACGCCGTTGTGATCGGCGCTGCGAGGCAGGAGGAAAATACGACAAGAACTTTCGAATTGAGAACAAGAAACGGAGTTCTCAACCGGTTCGGCCTCTTAAGCTACCCATGGGCGGGAACTGCAGGAGGACACAAATGAGGTTGGTACGATTTGGCGAGGCGCGCACAGGCATTTTTATCGAATTGCCAACTGGTCTTCATGTCTTGGACGTTGTCGCAAGTGTCGGCGCCCTGTCGCCCGGAGATCCGATAAGCTATGGAATTCTGAATGGCATCCTCAAAGACGGCGGTACCTGGGGTCCTCTCATTCAGCATTGGGACGGCGTGCGTGTCGGCCTGGGGAAGTTGGTCCAGATAGCATCGAGCACCCCGGGGCATCCGGGTTTGGTTATCCATCGGTGTGCCGAGGTGGATGCTATGCCGAAGTCCACCAAGGATGGCGAGATCGTTGCGCTTGGAATAGCGGAAGGCCATGACAATTTTTCGTATTGCCCGCAGTCGTCGCGTGATTGCGAAATTGCAAGCTGCATCTATTCGGCCAGAGGCGGCTATAGAGGCTGATCTAGGCTGGGTGCGCGTCCTGGCGCGCAACGCAGTGGCGAGATCGTCGCGCCTGGAATAGCGGAAGGCAGTGACAACTTTTCGTATTGCCCGCAGTCGCGCGAGCCGTACAACGAGGTTGGTCGCGCCATGGACGAGCCCCCGAACAACGCCATACGTGAAAGAGCCGAGTGGCACGTTTCGCTGCGGCCGACCTCGGACGGAAAGCGGGTGGCTCAGGCTCCAGAGAAGCGCGATCTAAGGGTCAGACGCCGTTCCCCATTCGAGGCCCAAGATCCCCGAAGGAAGTTAAAATGAGTGCGAAATCGCAAGCTGCATCTATTCGGCCAGACGCGACGGTTGAGGCTGATCCACGTTGGGTACGTGTCTTGGCGCGCGACCGTTCAGCCGACGGGCAATTTTGGTACGCGGTTGCGACTACGGGGGTCTATTGCCGACCATCCTGCCCTTCAAGAACCGCTAACCCCAAGAACGTGAGTCTTCACGGCTCGCTGGCCGAGGCGAAAGCGACTGGTTTTCGGCCTTGCAAGCGCTGCAATCCCGATGGCCCGTCCGCCGATGTCGAGAACGCGGCGATCGTCGCAAAGGCGTGCCGTTTGATCGAACAGAGCGAAGAAGTCCCGTCATTGACGGGTCTTGCGAAGGCGGCCAATCTGAGCACCAGCCACTTCCATCGCATGTTCAAAAGCGTAACGGGCCTTACGCCGAAGGATTACGCCGAGGCCCACCGGGCTTCCCGCGTCCGCGATGAACTCGCAAAGGGGCATAGTGTGACTGAAGCCATGTACGACGCGGGATTCAATTCGAGCGGGCGGTTCTATGAAAAATCGAGGAACATGCTGGGCATGACACCCACGCAGTATCGCACCGGAGGGGCGAACGAAGACATACGTTTCGCGGTGGGGCAATCCTCGTTAGGGGCGATATTGGTGGCTTCAAGCGATAGGGGTGTGGCGTCGATCCTGATCGGCGACGATCCGGACGGACTTGTGCGAGATCTTCAAGATCGTTTTCCGAAGGCGCGGCTGGTGGGCGGTGACAAGGAATATGAGTGCATGGTCGCCCGAGTAGTTAGCTTCGTCGAGGCACCGGGAATCGGTCTGAACCTCCCCCTCGACGTGCGCGGCACGGCATTTCAGCGGCGCGTGTGGCAAGCCTTGCAGGCTATCCCTGTTGGGCAAACGTTCTCCTATTCCGAAATCGCTCGCAGGATTGGAGCGCCGAAATCCGTTCGCGCCGTGGCCAGCGCTTGCGCCGCAAACAACATCGCGGTTGCGATCCCCTGCCACCGGGTGGTGCGCAATGACGGCGCGTTATCCGGTTATGCCTGGGGCGTCGAGCGCAAGCGCGAGCTTGTCGCCCGCGAGGCAACTCAGGCGTAACCGCAGCATGGTGATGTTAAGGCGAGCTCAAGTCCGGCGCGCGACACGGATAGGTCTGTCTACAACCCGCCCACCGTCCAATTCGAAAGCAGAATTCGGAGTGCGCGGCGATGGAAGGCATGCCTGTATTTCAAAGTCAATCCGATCGGTTGGGAATATTCGCGAGGGGTCACCGGTTGTCCGGTGTGGTCTCTTGCTCACGGCAGCCTTTGGAAAACCGCACGAGATGGCGAGCGATGATAGGCCCAGTGCGACGCGGAGGCTTAGAGGCAAGAGCCCGGCACCGGATCCGGTCACTTGGCTGATGCGTGACGCCGCCAACCATGACAAAAATCTCGTGGCCGCGTATGTGAGCGGCCTGGTCCGAAAAGGCCGTGCCGACTTAAAGATGCTGCGCAATGGAAATGTTGAGTTGCGTCTGAAAAACGGCCGGATCTTTCATCTTGACGACGAGGGATTGACGCGCGTCGCCTAGATCGCGTTTTGCCGCCCAACATCCGGCTCGCGTTCGGCGATACGCGCGAGGCATGCGTCCAATAATTTCACCGGTTTCAGCCGGTTTGCGCGGATGAGGCGCACGGCCTCGATTGCGGCAGGCCGGCAGGGATCTCCCATCCGGGCGGCCTTCTTGGCTGAAGGACGTGACGAGGTTGTTTGGTGTGGACGGATGCTCAACCTATCATCGACACGCGATGCAGGATCGCTATCCGCCCGGTCGACTGGTTTTACCGGGATGGTCGCGACAGCAAATTCACCACCTCGGCCGCCACCCTCTTTGAAGAGGCGGGGTTTTGACCTGTCACCAGATTGCCGTCCGCTACCGCGTGGGATTGGAAATTGTCGGCCTTGGAGTAGAGGCCGCCGTTCTGCTTCAGCATATCCTCGACGAGGTAAGGCACCACATCGGTCAACCCGATCGCCGCTTCTTCCGTGTTGGTGAATCCGGCGACCATTTTCCCGCGAACGAGCGGCGCGCCGTCTGGGCCCTTGGTGTGGCGAAACACAGCCGACCCGTGGCAGACCGCCGACACGGGCTTGTTGGCCGCGAACATGGTTTCGACCAGGGCGATGGACACCGGATCTTCGGCCAAGTCATACATGGCGCCGTGGCCGCCGCAGTAGAACACCGCGTCGTAGTCCGCGACGGAGATGTCCGACAATTTGACGGTGCTGGCGAGGCTCGCTTCAGCCGCCGGGTCCGCGCGGAAGCGGCGGGTGTCGTCCGTCTGAAAGTCCGCAGTATCGCTTCTGGGATCGATCGACGGCTGGCCACCAAGCGGCGAGGCTAGCGTGACGTCGGCTTCCGCGTCCTTGAAGACGTAGTAAGGCGCAGCGAGCTCTTCGAGCCAGAACCCGGTTTTCTTGCCCGAAGCGCCAAGCGTGTCGTGTGTGGTCAGGACTATCAATATGTTCATGTTGAACTCCTTTGGATTAGCGGAGGAAGCCGGCGAATCCTCGTGATATCGGTTGCGACAGCATGGATCATCTTTTCTGGCGAATGCCACGCCGTCGCACTCCGCTTCTTGCTCTCCAACTCCAAAATCGACTTCGATTTCAGAAGAGTCGGCTGGCTGGGACTACGTCGTTGGTCATTGGGAGGCGACGTCACGCATTACCCGTGCGCGAAGCGGCTATGTCGTCCTGGACCGCTCCAGATCCGGGCCCCTGTAGAGCGACTCTGATATTTGCGACAAGCGAGATGCGTGCGCTTGTCGATCGGAGAGGCCAAAGAACTTCTGAAAACTCATGATCAGCGGCCTCCATTTGTCCGGATCTATCTTGTTTGGGTCGCCGTCGACGAGGATGCAAGAATCCAAAAACACGCGCTGAATGCGTAATTCAAACAAGATACGACGGCCACGGGAGGCTGGATCGCTCTCGGACATGTTGTAAGTGTGCTCAACGACAGCTTCCATCTGGATCGGGCATTCTTTGGCGCGCGGTGGCTCGACGGTTTCCGACGAAATGGGGGTAAGTCCCGCTGTCCCGAACTTGTCTTTTTCAACGCGGTAGCCGCGGGCCACCTTGTGCGGCGGCAAGATATCCGATCCGGTTGTCAACGCGATACGGTCGACCGCCTCGACCTGCGCCTCGGACGGCAGATTGAGCACGCACTGATTTGTGCGAATGATGTTCGCGACAGTCTTCGACGTCCGGTCAAGACCCAGAAGGCAGCGCCATCCGAGCCAAAAAGCCGACGACATCGGCGCGAGATTTGGAGAGCCATCTTCGTTGCAAGTACTGAGCAACACCACCGGCGTTCCGACATAAAGTATCGGCGGTTCGCTCCGTTGCAACGTTGGCGCTGCGGCAACTTCAATATCTAGCATCGTGCCTTCTCCTGGTGCTCGGCGACGCAATTATTCCTTGCTAAGCGCGTTCCGTTTCATCGGTTGGCAGGAATTTATCGAGCAGGAATCGGGCTGGCACTCCGCTTATTGCTTTTGAATTGAAGTACGCGCCGTATCTTTGTCGGCTGAAGACCGGGAATTTGGATACCCCGGCAAGAAACGGAGCGTTGCCGCGATGTCCATTGTCTAGCGTCCTTGGCCGGAAGCTCGATGCTTCCTGTGACAAATCCCAACAAATAGAGAGACCAAAACATGTCTAAGGAAGATGACAACAAGGCCATCGTCGGTCGCTGGTTCACGGATTTATGGGGCAAGACCTGCAATCTGAATATTGTGGACGAACTCGCAGCGCCCGACATGCTGTTGCACTACTCGCTGCACGAAGCCCGCCGCGGTCGCGATGACATCAAGGCCTTCATGACCGACTTCAGGAAGGCGTTCCCGGATCTCAACTTCTGGGGCACCGCCGACCTGATTGCGGAAGGCGACTACGTCGTCGCTCGTTGGGAGGGAGGCGGCACGCATACCGGTCCCGCTTTCGATGACTTCCTGATCGGAGGCCTGCCGGCCAACACCGGCCGCAAGATGAAGTTCACGGGAACGACCGTGCTGAAGCTCAAGGATGGCAAAATCGTTGAGGAAATCGGTCTCGACGACGGCGTCGTAGCCTTGACACAACTCGGCCTCATTAAGAAAGCGGCCTAGTTCGTCAGGTCGCAACGACGCGCCCGACCGCGTGGAAGATGTGAGGCGGCACTCCAAGGAGCGCCGCCTCACATTGCATGGGGAAAACAAACTACCGCCACATTGCGGCCGAAAGGGCGTGTGTCGGCGCTTCGATAGCCGATCTTAGAGCGGGCTTTTCCGGCTCCGAGCACCTCAACAAATACTACGTAGCTCATTCCATGGAGAGTTCGTTCATGCCATCGTCCCAACTTATGTCAGGCTTCCCCTCGGCAGAATCCGATCAGGTGACGTTGGCAAATTGGCGCACCGCTCCGTATATCAAATGGGCATTTCAGCACGTGCGGGAAATTGTTCCGTCGGCTGACATCGCGAATTCGCCAGGCGATGTCTGGCGATTGGAATCCGAGCATGAGGATTTGTCGTCGTTCTCATTCCAACGCGAGGGCGAGACATATTCGCTCGATCGGTTCGTTGCAGACACCGACACTGACGGCCTCGCAATCCTGCACCGCGGCAAGGTGATCTACGAGCACTACGCCAACGGAATGACTTCGAACACGCCTCACATTCTCATGTCCGTGTCCAAATCGTTGACATCAATCGTTGCCGGCATCCTCATCGACAAAGGCACTCTGGACCCGAAGCAAACGGTCGTTTCGATCATTCCGGAACTAAAAAACTCGGTTTATTCCGATGCTACAGTGCGCCACGTATTGGACATGCGCGTCGGTCTCGATTTCGATGAGGACTACCTCGCGACTTCAGGGCCGATCATTGAATACCGCAAAGCGACCAATTGGAATCCGCTCGCTCCAGGCGAGCGGGCGAACGATCTCCGAAATTATCTTTCGAGCTTGAAGGACCGAGCAGGTCCCGATGGTGGACCGTTCCACTATGTGTCGACCAATACCGACCTCTTGGGATGGATCCTGGAGCGTTCGACAGGCACGCGGTTCGCCGATCTCCTCAGCAATTTGCTCTGGCAACCGATGGGCGCTCAGGCGCCTGCGTATGTCACGGTCGACCGTCTCGGCGCGCCCCGGTGCGCCGGCGGCATATGCACCACTGTTCTCGACCTGGCACGGGTCGGTCAACTGATCGTGCAAGGCGGTCGCAGAAACGACCAATGCGATCATACCGACGGCCTGGATCGAGGACATGTTCGGCAATGGCGATCCGAAAGCCTGGAGTGATGGCGACATGATTTCGTATTTGGGCGAGCGTCCCATGCACTATCGCAACCAATGGTACGTTCTGCGCGATCGCGCCATTGCTTTCGGACTCGGCGTTTACGGCCAGAACGTATTCGTCGATCGGGCGAACGAAATTGTAGTGGCCAAGGTTTCGTCCCAAGCTCCGCCGTTGGACAAACGCCTCATCGATCTGACCATCGGATTCGTGGAAGCCGTCAGCGACCACATCCCCTCACGCTGAACGGGCCTCGCAACGCTGCATAAAACATCGACGGAAGGTTGCGCCAAGGATGGCAAAATTGTTTAGGCAAGCGGTCTCGATAACGACGTCGCAGCCTTGACGCAACTCGGCCTCAAGAAGAAGGCGAACAAGTTCGTCAGGTCGGCCAGACGCGTCACCGCGTGGAAAATGAGGGGCGTGCGCCCCTCGGGGCACCGCTTCACGATGCACGGACAAAACAATCGACCGCCGATACTGCGGCCGAAAAGGCGTGTAGCCAATCATTCCATGAAGAATTCGTTCATGACCCAATCTGAGCATGGCCGTACTCCTATGGTCTCTTCACATCCAGTCCCCTCACATCGCCACCATCCCTAAATGGACATCGAGAAACACCGCGATGATCGGCATCACGACCCAAAGCCGCCAGCATTGGAACCGAAATTTTCACAATCAAGATTTTGTAGACGGAGTTCTCGGTCATGCCACGAGTTTGTCACGGCTTCGGCCCAGCACGTGTGTTGGGTGTTGCCTTGATTTTGTCGGTGTTCGCTGTTGCGCTGCTCGCCCCGCAGGAATCACTGGCGCTTCCAAGTTTTGCCCGCCAGACCGGCCTCGGCTGCGGGACGTGTCACACCGAGTTTCCGCAACTCACGCCATTCGGGCGGCGCTTCAAGATCGGTGGCTATACGCTCGGCAACGCCGCCCAGACACAAAAGCCGCTCGTCAACTCGCCATTCACGAAAAAAAGTGAAGTGACTCCAGACTGGCAGTTGCCGCTCTCGGTGCAGGCGATCGCGACCTTCACCCATACTGCCGCAGACCAGGACACTGCCGGATCGGCCCCCTACCTAAAACCCAACAACAACGTGGAGTTTCAGACGGCCAGCCTTTTTTATGGCGGCGCCATCACCGATCATGTCGGCGCCTTCGTTCAGGGCACATACAATGCGCAAGGATTTGGGCCGCCGGCGGCCCACCTGTTCACCTGGGACAATCTCGATGTGCGCTACGCCAATACGACCGACATCGCCGGGATGCCCGTCGTCTACGGCATTACGGCAAACAACAATCCTACGGTCCAGGACCCCTGGAATTCGACTCCTGCCTGGGGTTATCCGTTCATTTCCTCCAACCTTGCGAACACGCCGGGCGCCAAGACGCTGATCGATGGAGGATTCGCCGCACAGGTGCTCGGGGCCGGCGCCTACGCCTTCATCAACGACCAGCTGTATCTGGAGGCTGCGGCCTACCAGACGCTCAATCCCGGGACACTCAATTCACTCGGGGTCAACTCGTCAAATACGCAGCCAATCCAAGGCGGCGCGCCCTACTTCAGAGCGGCGTACGAACATCAGTGGGGCAAGCATATCCTGGAGATCGGCACCTTCGGAATGATCGCCGAAACCGGGTTGCCGCTTGCAACTCCGGGGGCCGGCACCAACCGTTTCACTGACATCGGGTTCGATTCGCAGTACCAATATCAAGGTGACGGCTATTGGGTCACCGTTCGCGGCAGCTACCTTCACGAAAATCAGCGCCTCGATGCAAGCGTCGCCAACGGCCTTGCCGCGAACCCCAACAACACCTTGAACACCTTCCGGGCTCAGGCCGCCCTGTCCTATGGCACCGACGGAAAGGTCGTCCTGACCGGCGGCTATTTCAATACCTGGGGCAGTTCCGATTCGATTCTCTATGCGGGAAATCGCACATTGAGTCCGAACAGCGATGGGTTCATCGGCGAGATCGCCTATCAATTCTTCGGCAAGAACAATGCCCCGAAGCTATGGCCGTGGTTCAATAGCAGAGTCGGCCTGCAGTACATTGCTTACAACAGGTTCAACGGCGCAACGACCAATTTCGACGGCATGGGAACGAACGCCCGCGACAATAACACCCTCCTGGTTTATCTCTGGTCCACGTTCTAGTCGCCACGCCCTGCCAAGGGTAAGATTTACCAGCCCATCTTCAATCTGCTGGCGTTCCGTCCGCCATCAGGCGTTGTCCCCTTCGTTCGACAATCAGTCGGTAGGCATGAGGCTGACGGTGAATGTCGAAGTTGAAGGTGGTGCGCTTATAGGAATTGCACAAATCCAGGTCACATCGCGCCAAGGCGATCTCGTCTCCCTTGGTGGTGCAGGCGGCGACGATCTCGCCTGACGGCGCCACGATTAAACTTCCGCCGATCTGGTCGACGCCCTCCTCGATGCCCGCCTTCGCCACGCCCACGACCCAGGTCCCGTTCTGGTAGGCACCGGCCTGCATCACGAGACGATTGTGAAAGAGCGAAAGGTCGTCGTGCTCCGGCGCGGGTGGATTGTGCACCGGCGTGTTGTAACCGATCAGCACCATTTCGACGCCTTGAAGTCCCATGACGCGATAGGTTTCGGGCCAGCGGCGATCATTGCAGATCGCCATGCCGATGACGCCATCGAAGGCGTCAACCACGCCGAAGCCCGCGCCTGGTTCGAAGTAGCGCTTTTCCAGATGCTGAAATCGACGCCAGGGCTCGTGTTCGGCGTGGCCCGGCAAATGCACCTTGCGATATCTGGAAATGGTCTTGCCGGTCTTGTCGACGAGAATGGACGTGTTGTACCGATGGGTTTCGCCGTCTCTCGATCGTGAGTTCGGCGTAACCCAGATAAAATCCGATGCCCAGGTCGCGAGCAAGGTCGAACAGGGGTCGCGTCTCCGGACCCGGCATCTCGCGCTCGAAGAAGCTATCGATTTCCGCCTGATCCTCCATGTACCAGCGCGGAAAAAACGTCGTCAGCGCAAGCTCCGGATAGACGATCAGATCGCACCCATTGGCGTGCGCCTGGCGCATCAACGCCGTAAGCCGCCTCACAACCTCGGTCCTCGTTTCGCCTCTCGCGACCGGGCCAAGCTGACCTATCGCCACGTTGATAAATCTTGCCACTGTCTTTCCTTCGCTGGCGTCTCCGCAAGAAATTTCGATCTCTTCACGGCCCTTCTTGCTCACCCGCCCAGCGATCACCCGGCAGATCTCGGCGCTTCGGGCAATGCTTCGAGATGACACGCTACCCATTGACCGGGCGCTGTCGACCGAAGCTCCGGCTCCTCCGTCCGGCAACGATCGAACACGAACGGACATCGGGTGTGGAATCGGCACCCGCTGGGCGGATTGATCGGGCTTGGCACGTCGCCCTTCAGGATCATCGGGCTGCGCGCGGCTCCCGGCTCCGGCACCGGCACGGCCGAGAGCAGCGCTTTGGTGTAAGGATGGTTCGGCGCGGTGAAGATTTGCTGCCGTGGCGCCATCTCGACGATCTTGCCGAGATACATGACGGCGACGCGGTGGGTCATGTGCTCGACGATCGCGAGATCATGACTGATGAAGAGCAGTGCAAGGCCGAACTCGGCTTGCAGATCCTGCAGCAGATTGACGATCTGCGCCTTGACCGAAACGTCGAGCGCCGAGACCGCTTCGTCACAGACGATCAGTTCAGGTTCGGCTGCAAGTGCCCTTGCGATGCAGATGCGCTGGCGCTGACCGCCCGAGAATTCGTGCGGCCGGCGATCCAGCGCGTCACGCGGTAGCCGCACCGTATCCATCAGCGCCGCAACGCGCGCCTCGAGTTCTGCGGAAGATTTGGCCAGGTCGAAATTGCGGATTGGTTCGGCCAGGATATCGCGCACGCGCATCCGCGGATTGAGGCTGGAAAACGGGTCCTGGAACACCACTTGCACGCGCCGGCGCATGCTGCGCAGGCCTCCTGGCGACAGGTCGTCGATGCGCTGGCCATCGAGCACCACCTGTCCGGCGGTGAGGTCAAACAGGCGCAGGATGGCGCGGCCGACCGTCGACTTGCCGCACCCGGACTCGCCTACGAGCGACAAGGTTTCGCCGCGCTCGACCTCAAAGGACACGCCATCGACGGCATAGACCCATTTGGACGTGCGGCTGAACAGGTCGCCGCGCACCGGAAAATGTTTCTTGAGGTCATTGACCTGCAGCAGCGGAATGCTCATGCCGCGGCCGCCTCCTTGGGCGCGTAATGACAGGCGGCGAAGTGCCGCGGCCCCTTTTCCTCAAGCCCTGGCGCGACCTGACGGCAGAGATCGGTCGCGAGCGAACACCGCCCGGCAAAGGCACAACCCTCGATGCGCTCCTTGAGGCTCGGCACTTGCCCGGGGATTTCGGCGAGGCGTCTGGCCGCGCCGGTAAGGGAAGAGCCGAGCTTGGGGACGGCACCGAGCAGACCCTGTGTATAGGGATGACGGGGCGAGTGGAAGAGTTCGGCCACCGGCGCCTCCTCCACCTTGCGCCCGGCATACATGACCATGACGCGCTCGGCGATTTCAGCGACCACGCCGAGGTCATGGGTAATAAGGATGACCGCCGCGCCGACGCGGCGCTTGAGGTCCAGCATCAGTTGCAGGATCTGCGCCTGGATGGTGACGTCGAGCGCCGTGGTCGGCTCGTCGGCGATCAGGAGCTTCGGGTTGCAGGCGAGCGAAATCGCGATCATCACGCGCTGGCGCATGCCCCCGGACAGCTGATGCGGATATTCACGTACGCGCCGCGCCGGCTCCGGGATGCCAACCAGTGTCAGCATCTCGATTGCGCGTGCCTCGGCGCTTTGCTTGTCGTATCCCTGATGAATGCGCAGCGTCTCGCCGATCTGGCGGCCCACGGTCAAAACCGGATTGAGACTCGTCATCGGCTCCTGGAAGATCATCGAGATCTCATTGCCGCGGATGGCGCGCATCTCCTGTTCGGAGAGCTGCAACAGATCCCTTCCCTGGAACCGGACCGAGCCCGCGATCTTACCTGGCGGCTCGGGGATGAGCCGCATCAGCGACATGGAGGTGACCGACTTGCCACACCCGGATTCACCGACGATGGCCAGCGTCTCGCCTTCATTGACATGGAAAGAAACCCCATCGACCGCGCGGTTGATGCCCTCGGGGGTACGGAAATGGGTCTGCAGATTCTCGACTTCGAGCAACGCCATCGGATCAGAGCCTCATGCCTTGGCTTGCCTGAAGTCCACTACAGGCTTTTGGCCATGCGCGGATCAAACGCATCACGCAAGCCGTCGCCAACCAGGTTGACGGCAAGCACTGTGGCAGACAGGAACGCGGCGGGAAAGAACACGATGTAGGGCTTTACCTGCCACAGCGCCCTGCCCTCGGCCATGATGTTGCCCCAGGACGGAATGGTGGGTGGCGTGCCGGCGCCGATGAAGGAAAGAATGGACTCCACGATCATGGCGCTGGCGCAGACATAGGTCGCCTGTACCAGCATCGGCGCCAGCGTGTTGGGCAGGATGTGGCGCAGGATGATCATCGGCGTTCGCGTGCCGGAGGCGACGGCCGCGTCCACATAAGGTTGCTCGCGCAACGACAGCACGACGCCGCGCACCAGACGCGAAACGCGCGGGATTTCGGCGATGGTGATCGCCAGGATCACATTGCCGACGCTGCCGCGTGTCAATGCCATCAGCGCGACGGCGAGCAGGATCGGCGGTATCGACATCAAGCCGTCCATGAACCGCATGATGATGCTGTCGGCCCATCGCACGAAGCCCGAGATGAGGCCGATGGTAAGGCCGGCGAGTGAAGCCAGGAGCGCCACTGAAAGGCCAACGGTGAGAGAGACCCGTGTCCCGTAGAGCACGCGTGAATAGACGTCGCGGCCGAGTGCGTCGGTGCCGAACCAGAAGTCCGCGGACGGCGCGCGCGTACGCTTGGCGGGCGCCAGCGCGGTCGGGTCAACGGTCCCGAGATAGGGTGCAAAGATCCCGACCAATACTAGGCAAAGCAGCAAAGCACCGCCGATCGCAACCGTCGGGTTGTTGCGCAGGAAGCCGAGCACGCCGCGCCGGACTTTCGCCGGCAGCAGCAGGTCCGGAAGCTGCTGCGCGATGACAAGGCCCGGCGGCAGCGGCATGGGGCTGGTGGTCGAAACAGTCAATAGCGGATCCTCGGGTCGATCAGAGTGTAGGTGACATCGACCATCAGATTGACGAGCGTATAGAGGAAGCTGAACATCAGGACGATGCCCTGGATGACGGGATAGTCGCGGCGCAGGATCGCGTCGATCGTCAGGCGGCCAAGGCCCGGAATCGCGAACACACTCTCGGTCACCACCGCGCCGCCAATCAGCAAGGCAACGCCAATACCAATCACCGTTACGATCGGAACGGCGGCGTTCTTGAGCGCGTGAACGAACAGGATGTTCCGCTGTCCCAGGCCCTTGGCGCGGGCGGTGCGGATATAATCCTGCTGCAGCACCTCAAGCATGGAGGCTCGGGTAATGCGGGCGATCAGCGCGATGTAGACGCAGCCGAGTGCGACGGACGGCAGGATGAGGTTCTCAAGCCACGGCCAGAAACCCTCGGCCAGCGGCGTGTAGCCCTGCACGGGAAGCCATTCGAGCTGCAGCGCGAACACATAGGCGAGGATGTAGCCGACGACAAAGACTGGAAGCGAGAACGCCGACACCGCAAACGCCATGATGGCACGGTCGATAAAGCTTCCCGCCTTCCATGCCGCCACCACGCCGAGCGGTACCGCGACAAGAATGGTGAGGACGAGCGTAATCGCCATCAGCGAAAGCGTTGGCTCGATGCGTTGCGCGATCAGCTGGGTAACCGGCAGGCTGGTAAAGATCGAAGTCCCGAGATCGCCGTGCAGGATGTCCCAGAGCCAGGTCCCGAACTGGACCAGAAACGGCCGATCGAGGCCGAGGCCTTGGCGAATCCGCTCGACGTCGGCGGGGCTAGCCTGGTCGCCGGCGATCACCGCGGCCGGATCGCCCGGCGCGATATAGAGCAGACTGAAGACGAACAGCGCGACGATGGCCATTACGGGCAAGGTCGCAAGAACGCGCCGGAGGATATACGAGACCATGTGGATTCACCGCACCGTCATGCGGTCTTCGAGACGCCCCAGAAGAACGGCAGCGGTCCCTTCGCAATGCCTGAGATGTTCTTGCGCCACGCCGTGTAGCTCAGAAAGAAGCCGGTCGGCGCATAAATGACGTCTTCGAGTGCCGCCCGGTTAAGGCGATTGGCCGCCGCCTTCTCCTCATCAAGGCTCTTGGCGTTGAACCAGGCCGTGACTTCCTTTTCCACGGCGGGGCTCGTGGGCCAGCCGAACCACGCCTTGTCGCCATTGGCGCGAATGGCGGTATAGGCGGCGGGATTGATGCAGTCCGCGCCGGCGTGCCAGGTGTGAAACATCTGCCAGCCTCCCTGGCCCGGAGGCGTTTTCTGAGCGCGGCGAGAACCGACCGTGCCCCAATCGGTCGCGACGAAGTCGACATTCATGCCCATGCGCTTCAACAGGTCGGCCGTGACGTCGCCCTGCGCCTTGGTGATCGGCTGATCCTGGGCCACGATGCACGAGACCGGCTGATCCGTATAACCGCTTTCGGCCAGGAGCTTCTTGGCGGCCGCGAAATCGCGCTTGCCTTTGAGGATTTCGCCGCCCTCTTCCGTATAGAGCGGCGTATCCGGCGTGAAGAAGCCCGGCAGCGGCTTCCAGAGCGAGTTATCGTCTCCGACCAGCGCGCGCATGTAGTCTTCCTGGCTCAGCGCGGTGAGCACTGCGCGACGCGCCCTCACATCGTTGAAGGGCGGATGCAGATGATTCATCCGGAACGAACCGACGTTGCCCAGCGGATCGGCGATGTCGACGCTGATGTTGCGGTTCTTCCTGAGCAGCGGCACGAGATCGGAGATCGGATTCTCCCACCAATCGACTTCGCCGTT
This sequence comes from uncultured Alphaproteobacteria bacterium, assembly GCA_963741185.1. GTDB lineage: Bacteria > Pseudomonadota > Alphaproteobacteria > Rhizobiales > Xanthobacteraceae > Bradyrhizobium. The sequence goes on from CAVUHE010000028.1 coordinate 14,503, forward strand.
CTGCAGCGCGGCCGCCGCCGTGGCAGGGTCAGGGATCACCACCCATTCCACGCGGTCGACCAGGATCTGTTTGCCGCCGGCGAGCCACGACGCTTTCTCCTGCCGCGGCACATAATCGGTAAACTTCTCAAATACCGCCTTGGCGCCGGGCACCCACTCGCCCTTGACAAACTTCATTGGGCCCGAACCGACATATTCGGTGATCTGCTTGAACGGGTCGGTCTGGGCGATGCGCTCAGGCATAATGAAGGAGCATGGCGAATTGTTCTTGGCCAGCGCATAAAGCAACTTCGGATAGGGTTGTTTGAGCACCCATTTGAAGGTCCTGTCGTCGACGGCGGTCAGCTCGTTCTGGATCTCCTTGATCATCAGTCCCATGGGATCGCGCGCCGACCAGCGCGTCAGGCTCGCCACCACATCCTTGCTTCGCACCGGCTCGCCGTCGTGGAACTTCAGACCCGGCCGGAGGCGAAAGGTCCAGATCAGACCGTCATCGGACACTTCCTCGGACTCAACCATCTGGCGCTGGGGCTGCAGCGTGGCGTCGATACCATAGGGGGTGTCCCACACCAGGGCCGCCGCGTTGCGCACCACATACTGGGTTCCCCAGATCGGATCGAAATTCGCGAGGTTGGCCTGAGGCACAAAGCGCAATGTGCGCGCCGCTGCGCCCTGAGAAAGGGCCGGCATCGGAAAGCTGCCCGTGGCCGCCAGTCCGCCCGCCCCCGCCAATCCCTTCAATACTGTCCTGCGATCCATGAAGCCCTCCAGGTCCTGAGTTGTTATAGCGATTGCGCCTGAAACCAGCCAGTCAGAGCGATTGCTATCACGGCTCGTTTGCTTGCAAATGGTATGCCAGCGCGGCCCGCAGGCTCCGCCGGTAAGACCCTATCGGAGCAGGCATTTTGAAGCGGACTGCTATTCTCGCGTGGATCACATCAACTTTACACCCTCGCATGCTCTTCGAGCCGTTTGAACTTCGACGATTGTCCACCGGGATGCCACCAGCGCCCGCCAATCACGACGCCCTCGGACACGATCTTCCGGTCGCCGGTCAGGTGCTCGCCGACGACGTCAACATAGTCGAACCGGCCTTCCCTAACCGAGATCAGGGTGGCGTCTCCGACACTTCCCGGCTTGAGGCTGCCGAGTTCGGGACGCCGCAGCGCCATTGCCGCATTGACCGTTGATGCCCTCACCACTTCGGAGAGCGGCATACCCATGCAGAGGAACTTCGACATCGTCGTCACCTGATCGAATGCCGGGCCGTTGATACACAGGATATGGACGTCCGAGGAAATGGTGTCCGGATAGAAGCCGTTGGCCAGCATCGCACGTGCGGTCTTGAAGGCGAAGGAGCCCTTGCCGTGGCCGATGTCGAACAGCACGCCGCGCTCGCGCGCCTCCAGCACGACCTTTTTCACCGTGCCCTGCGCGGTGGCCGGCGAATTGGGAAACGGCCGGAAGGCGTGGGTGAGCACGTCGCCGGGACGCAGGCGGGCGACCACTTCCTCGTAGCTCGGCGGCGGATGGTCGATATGCGCCATCAACGGCATGCCGACCTCTTCAGCGACCTCAAGCGCCATTTCGAGCGGCACGATGCCCGAATTGCCTGAAGAATTGCGGCCTACCCGCACCTTGATGCCGACGATGAGGTCGCGGTTGTTCTCCGCGACCTCGACAGCGTCGATCGGATTCATCAGCCGTATCTCTTCGCTCTCCCCGACCATGACCCGATGTGAAAAGCCATAAATGCCGGCATGCGAGATATGCAGGTAGGCGAGAATCCGGACCTGGCTTGGCTCGATCACGTGCTTCCGGAAGCCTGCGAAATTACCCGGACCTGCGCTGCCGGTATCGATCGCCGTCGTGACGCCGGAGGTTCGACAGAACTCCTCGGCGTCGATGCCGATCGAGGTGCCGCCCCAATAAACGTGGGTGTGGAGGTCGATCAGGCCCGGGGTTACGATGTACCCCGACACGTCGCGCACGTCGGTTCCCGGATCGGTCTTGAGCGCGTTACCGACCATGGCCACCTTACCGCCGGAGAAGGCGACATCCGTTATGGCGTCGAGCTTCTGGGAGGGGTCGATCACCCGACCACCGCGGAGGACCAGATCGAAAGGCATGATAATCTCCGAATTCGAGGTAAGGAAGTAGCGCCTGCACATCAGTAGCGCATTTGTCGCCTGAAACAATCTCGTGCGCAATTGGGCTTCATTGCCTGACAATCGAGCGCTGCCGTCAGGCCACCCGGGCTCCTTGCGGACGAGGATCGGGACGACACCGCCGTGGCCCTGAAAAAATAACCCCTCGCGCACCTTGCGGCGCACGAGGGGATTCAAACGCCGCGAGGGCGCTGCAGCGATTAAAGCGGCTTGATCTCAACCTTACGGAACTTGACCACGCCTTTGTCGTTGGCCACGCCCTTGTCGTCTTTGTTGCCAAGGCCGTGCTGTAGCGCAATCCGTCCGTTGGCAAACTTGGCGTCTTGCACGCCGTCGACCGTCTTCTGCCCGTTCAGGACGACCGTGAATGACGAACCCTTCGCGGTGATCTCAAAGACATTCCACTTGCCTCCGGCCTTCGGCATCGGATCGACCTTGGCGAGATTCACGATCGCACCGGTGCCGTAGCTTGGATCGGGGCGCATGTCCCAGATGTTCACTTCATAGGCGTTGTCGGCACCCACCTTCTCGGGATTGGTGCAGCGAATGAAGATTCCGCTGTTGGCATCCGGATCGACCCAGAATTCTGCCCGGATCTGATAATCAGCATAGCTGTTCTTGGTGACCAGGAAACCGTTGCCCTTGTCGGCAACGACGACGCCATCCTCGAGCCGCCAGTTGGCGTCACCGATCTTGTCGAAATTATCGAGATTGTTGCCGTCGAACAGCGTGACCCATCCCGCCTCGCTGGATGCCTGCGGAGCGTATGACAGCGCGGCGAAGCCTGCGAGAAGGAGAGCAATGGCGGACCGGCAATTCATGAAGTGTTCCTCCCAATTTTCTTGATGCGAGCCTTGCGGAGGCCCGCTTCGTTTCGAACGCCGGAAAATGATAGCAGCCGGTGCGTCCCCGGGGAAGCTAGCGAAGTCTGCGTCGTGACGCCATGCATATGCCGCAGGTCAACATGATCCAAAGCTCATGGACCCTTAACCGGCGGGGTCCCATGAGTATGGGATAACTCGATCGTTTTTGGCCCCCACGCCTGCCCCCTTTCTTACGCTCCTCCTCGGTCCACACGATCCGCTTCCAGTGCGGTGCCAAAATGAGATGGGCACCGGCATTGGCGACCTCGACGCGGTTACCGAGCTAAGCAAAAATGGCGCGCGAATTACCTCGCGTTCGCCGGGGCGTGGACGTGCCACAGATCGGCACGCCAATGCAAAGCGATGCCGAGCATCAGCGCGAGACCTGCGGCCGCATAAAGGGTCGCGGTCGCCGCGAAGCCGACCTCGTCGATCAGCGTGCCGGCCGCGAGCAACCCGATCGGCAGACCGTAGATGACGAGCATCCGCACGCCCATCACCCGGCCGCGGAAATGCTCGCTCGCCGTGCGCATCAGGATCACTGCAAGCGAAATCATGCAAAGACTTTGCGAGAAGCCAACCAGAAGCAGGCACGCGATCGCCGCCGGCATGGTCTGCATTTGCGCAAACACCAGAAGCATCGCATACCAGACAACCGTCGCGCCGATCATCAGCCGCGCCACCCGGATCCCTCCGGTCACGCTCAAAACGATCGAACCGATCAAGGAGCCAACCGCGTAGCTGGCCGACAGATATCCAAGACCGGTCTGGCCGGTGCCATAAATTTCCCGCGCGATATAGGGCAACAATCCGTTGGAGAATGGATAGGCCGTCAAATTGGCAAGGAACGCGATCCAGATCGCGGCGCGCATGGTCGGCGTGGTCCAGACATAGGACACCCCCTCGCGGAGATCGCGCATCGGTGAACGCCGTCGTGCGCCATGAGCGCCTTCGCCGATCGGATGCGGCTTCGCCGGCGCCACGACGCAAAGCGTGAGCGCCGTGCTGATGGCATAGAGGCTGACGATCGCCAAATAGGCGGGCCCGATGCCAAGCGCTGCCAACAGCCCGGCGCCGCTCAGCGCGCCCGCGATGCGCGCGGTGTCCATCGTAGTTCTGGAAACGCTGATCGCTCCGATCAACTGGCCGGGTGGCATGATGGTCGCGACGAGCGCGCCCCTAACCCCGAGATCGGACGGTCGAACGAGGCCCATCACCGCGACGATGATCAGCACATAGAAGGGACTCAAATAGCCCGTCAACGCCAGGCTCATCAGCGTTGCGGCCAGCATCGTATAGGTTACCCGCATCATAGCGAGTAGATCGCGGTGGCCGATGCGGTCACCCACCACGCCGAACATCGGCGCGATCAGGGTGCCGGTGTAATTGAGGGAGGCAAGCAACGTCAGCAGCAGGACCGATCCGGTCTCGGCGAACACATACCAGCCGAGGATGAGTGTCTCCATCTCGAAAGCCCACGAAGTGAGCAAGTCGGCAGGCCACTGGAAACGATAATTTCTGGTACGGAAGGGTGCGAGCGCGGAGGGTCGCGCCAACTCGCTCAAATGTCGATGCCGCGGTTCATCGCGTTCCACCCTGCCCTGTTTCTTGTTGTCCCGGAAAACCGATTTCCCGGCAATTGGGATTTCACGGGATGCTACCCGCGCAGGGCACGGCGTCAAGCTGGCGAGGACGTGACGCAGAGTCCGTGCCAGAACCCAACCGCTGGGCGGCTGAAGATGCGTTCGCCTCAGCGCCTACTTTTCAATATGCCACGACGCATCCCAGTCGCCTGGCGGCGGGTTTGCCTCGAAGCTTTCGAGCCGGCTGATCAGCGCCATCGACGGCCCGTCGCCCGGCATCTTCTCGATGGCTGCGCGAAGGGCGAGAAGCGCATCACCCCATCGCCGTTCGCGGTAGGCCGCAAGCCCCTCCAGATACTTCGCGCGCAACGAAATCTGCTCGGATGTCAGTTCGCCCTTGCGGCCAAGAATCTCGAAGATCACTTCCGAATGGGTGTGTCCCTCTACCACCACCCGGTCGATCTCGCGAACCTCGAGCGCGGTGCCCGCCGCAGCGACGGTTCTTTCGGAAACCAGATTGCGGGTGCCATACCGCTTGTTCGCGCCCTCCAGCCGTGAAGCAAGATTCACCACGTCGCCCATGAGCGTATAACTCATCATCACATCGGAGCCGATGCTGCCGACCAGCGCTTCGCCCGTCGCAATTCCAATCCTCAAATCGCAAGTCTCCATCGGCGTGCCGCGCACGCCGAGCAGTTCGGGGATTTCCCCGCGCAACGTAGCGATACGCTCGATCATTTCCATGGCGGCAAGGCACGCAAAGCGGGCGTGGTCGGCCTCGTCGACAAACGGGGGTCCCCAATAGGCCATGATGCCGTCCCCGATATACTTGTCGATGATGCCCCGATTGTCCCGTATCGGCTCCGACATGATCGACAAGTAGCGGTTCATCACCTTGACTAGACCCTGCGGCGTCAAGCCCTCGCTCAGGCTCGTGAACCCTTTCAGATCGCAGAACAGCACCGTCATCACCCGGCGCTGACCTTCAGCGGCGGTCAGGTTCGGGCGATCGATCAGCCCTTCGACGACCTGGGGATCGATATATTTTCCGAACGTTTCCCTGACACGCTGGTTGTCGCGCAATTGGACGACCATCCGGTTGAACGCGCCGGCGAGTTGCCCGATTTCATCGCCCGTCGTTACATCGATAGATTGGTCGAGTTGACCCAATTCGATCGCCCGCGTGCCCTCCAGCAATTGCCGGATAGAGCGAATGATGCCACCACTGACCAGGTTAGCGAAAACCAGTCCGACGATCGCGGCAAGCAATGTCACTGCAGCGGAGATCAGAACCGCCTGGGTCTGCTCGGAGCGGATCGTTGCGATGGCGCCGTAGCTCACCTTCTGCATATCCGCGCGAACGGCGTCGATTTTTTGGTCAATTTCGTCTCGGAGCGCGTCTACTCGCACAAGGTCGCGTCGCACTGCCGCGAAGTCTCGCGCATCAAGGGCCAGTATCAGTTCCCCCGACTCCTGCTTCAGGTGACGGCGGAATTCGCTCATCAAGCTGTCGATCCGACTTTCGATGCGCGCCAGCGCCGCATTGTCCGACGGCGTGCTGGTGTCTTCAATGATCGCATTGATGAGCTTGCGCGCCGCCTGCGCCTCGCTGTCGACTTCGGCGTCCTTGGCATCATAAAGCTGCTTGCGGGCCTGATACCCGATCTCGTCGGGTGGCTCCTGCATCCTCGCGATCACCATGCGGCGGAGCGCAAGAGCCCGTTCAAGCGACAGGATATTGATCCGCGTCAGATGCGCGTTGGCAGGAGCATACCTTGCCGTCAATTCATCGAGCAGATGCCCCACCCGCCCGACCATCACCATCGAAAGGACCGACGTCCCAACCATCAGGACGATCAATCCTACGGCGATCGCGACGATCCTTCTGCGGATCGACTGCTTGATCACCGATCCGGAGAGTTTTTTCAGGTTGCGAAGCGTGAACGTATTGGAAATATCTCCTACTCCGCGGGAAAGCCCCCTAACGGGTCACTTGCATCAGATCGGCACGCAACGGCCATACGCGGGAGCATAAGCGTAGCCATACGGACAAACCCGCGGTGCGACGACGACCGGAGGTGCGACCACGATAGGTGCTGCGTATCCGGGGGCCACATATCCAGGCGCAACATATCCAGGCGCAACATATCCGTATGGTACGCCGTTGCGCACACAGTTACCGTACGGACCCCGGTGAAAACCGAGGCCGCAAAAGTCCCTGACCTGCAAAACCTCGAGCGCTACCACTGGCGCCGGCGCAATCGGAAATGCCTGGACGTCGCACGAAAAAATCGAAGCCACCACGCCGCAAGCCAATATCGAAACTGTCTTTAACATTGGTAGTCTCCTTTCAAATGTACGAAAGACCGACTCGGCTCCTACGAGGCGGCGTTGCGCCTATTTATCTTTCTCCGACGCCAGCGACTGGACTTTCGCAATCGCTTCCACACAGCCGGCCGATGCGGTCGACTTGTTCTCAAGCAGGCAGGTCGCGATCCGCCCCTCACCCGGCTTGATCTTGCCGCACACGCCGTTGATCTCGGCCTTGCACGCGATGACGCCAACCTTCAGAGCTTCAGCTGCGGTCTGGATGGCGGTTGCGGCATCCTCGAGTTCGAATGCGCATTTGGAGCTTATCTTGTCCTCGTGAGCTTGCATGCAGTAGATCATGCGGCCTTCGCCGGGCGTCACCGTGCTGCAGTATTTCTTGATGTCTTTGGCACAAGCGCTCTCGACCTTGGTGACCCTGGCATTCAGCTTGTCGAGAAGTGTCTTGCCGATGGATGTCTGCGCGGAAACGGAACCGGCTGACAAAATGGCCAGCAAAGGCAATACCCCAAGCGTGGCCAGAAATTTCATGGTGGTTTTCATCGAAAGTCCTTTTGACGGCTTCGAGGGAATGGCCTGGTTGCAATAACGCGGACCTAAGGGTGCTCCCTCATGTCCTCATTGCGCTAAAGCAAGCGTGAGACTCTGAGACTCCAAGAGAGAGATTGACCCCAACCGATCCTTCGACCGAAAGCGGCTGCAAGGCGATCGAACGCCCCGTTCCACCGAACAGAAGGTTCGCGCCGACGCCGACACCAACGCCGATTGCACCGCTCGCGCCCACATAGGTACCGGCGAGTTTTCCACGCATCGGGCCAGCCGTCGGCGCCAAAACGCCCCATGCCATAACGCCGCCCGCGGTAATGCCAATATCGAGACCAACGGTCCCCATCACGCCAACATAGGCCTCAGGCGGAAACGGGCCGTTGGGAACAAATCGGCAGGCCATTCTTTGACGCGATCCGATGATCAGACCGATCGATGGCGCCAACTGGCAGGTGAGCGTGCCGGCGGCAGTCGTCGGAACTGTCTGCGCCACAGCGGGGGACGCGGACAACACGGCGAGTCCGATCAGCGTTGTTGCGATGAACGATTTGAGCATGACGGGCTTCCTGAGTTGTCGAGGGGCTTGTCCGCACCTGTATGCAGCGTCGAGGATGCTGCATGTATCTTTCGTTGCGATCTAGATTGGCCGCCGAACCGTCGGTTCGTGCCTGCGAGGAAGACGTGTCAAAACCGGTAATTGATGCCACTGCGGATCGTATCGATATGATCTGTACTGACACCAGTTCCCAGTGAATCGATGTGGATATATTCGAGCTTTGCACTCCAATTATGCGCAAACCCATATTCGACACCTAGGCCGGCCGCGATTCCTGGCCGCCATGACGAAGCCGAACAGTTGGGCACAACCCCGGCCACCCCGCAGGCGATCGGTCCGATCGAGGTGCCGGTGGCGCTGGATCTATCGTACGCCACACCGCCCGTAACGTAGAACAACCAATTATCCATGGCGGCGCCAGCACGTAACCTGGCCGTCATCATGCCGCTCGTATTGGTAGCGATGTTGAGAGGAATGCCTTGGCCGGCGCCAAGAATACTTGGGTTTGAAATTCCGCTGCCCTTGATGTTCGCCCAGTCAAGATCGCCCTCGAGACCGAGTACGACATAACCCTGCTGGATTTGTGCGCCGACGGTCCCGCCGAACATTCCGCCGCTGATATTGAAGCTTGAACGGTCGAACCTGTTGGTCAAGAGCGTCAACGGATCTTGTGAGCCCCAGCCATATCCGCCGTTTACGCCGAGATAAATGCCGGTCCAATTGTAGACCTGCGCCACCACCGGAGGACTTTTATAGGCCTGCGCAGGAAGGTCTGCTGCAAAAGCGCCGCCTGAACTAACGGCAACACACGCTGCCGCGATAATAATTTTCTTCATGATTTTTCTCCGACAGCTAAAGCTGCAGCGCAATTTACTCAAAACGCGAATGAAGGCCGGCCGCAAAGCCGGCCTTCATTCATTGACTAGCGAACTCAGTACCGCGCGACGACCGGACCGCCGAATTTGTAGTTCAGACGCACCGTGACCATGTCGATGTTCTGGCTGACCGAGTTGGCGACGTTGGCGCAGATTGCGCCGCACGAGTAGGAGTTGTTAGCGTTGCCCATCATCAGATGATCGTATTCGAGCCGACTCGACCAGTTCGGCGTGAAGCCGTATTCAAAACCAACGCCAACAGAGGCGCCGAGCCTGTTCGACGACGCATTTAAGATTCCGACGCCGTGCGCCATTTTGAACCGGATATATTGTTGTTGCCCACGCTCCGCCACCCTTCAGGTAGAGCAGGCGGCGTTCCAGGCGTAGCCGACTTGACCCGTCAACAGATCCGACGCTCGTGACCTTGGCATAGTCGGTCGCGCCAACAGAGGCAAAGGCGACGCTGAGTTGGGAGGCTCGCAGGCTAGCCCAATCACCCTGAATTTCCGCGCCGAGCACAGTCCACCCATCTGGAAACGATAACCGCCCTGACCGCCGAACACGCCGCCCGACTTGCTGTTACAACCTTCAGTAGGGCGGAGGACTCCGTCGAAGTGAAGGTGCCCCAGCAGGCGCGGTTCGAGCCGTAGCCACCGTTGGCGCCGATATAGAAACCGGTCCAATCATAGAGATACGGCATGACGACGGCAGGAGCCGGCGCCGGCATGGGTCGCTGCGGAAGGTCAGCCGCAAATGCAGACCCAGTCAAAGCCACAAGACCAATGGTACCCAGCAATACCTTTTTCATTTGCAATCTCTCCAGCCTTTTCAAACTTTGGTCCGATTCAGATCAAGCCGTTGATCCAAATCAAACAAGGAAAATTCAACGCGTCCAAATTTTCGACGGGTAGCCGACTCCAATTTGAATTCAGGGACCAAGTGCCCAGTTGCCGACGATCGCGACTATCCAGAATCAATCAACGCGTTGCATTACGGCCGATTATCCGGTCTTGTTGCTCGATTATCACTGTTCAATACGCGGTGCGGTAAGACCCCACCGGCAAGGTTATTTGATTTGGCATTTCAAGAGCAGGCGTGGCGTAGAATGGCGAATATCATTCATTGGACCTTTGATGACCCCCGCGATTTCGAGCAGGGCATACGCCTGGCGAAGGTCAGCGACCTAGTCGTATCCGAGCCCGGCGCTTTCAAAGCCTCGCTGACGATCATGAATGTAGGCCGTGTCTGGCTACAAGGCGGCAGCGAAAGCCTTGCGCGGACCATGTGCATTGCGATCGGGGATTCGCGGCGATCGATTGCGTTCCTGGCCGATCAGAAAGCGGCGCCGATCATCCAGTCCGGCACGGAATTTGGTCCAGACGACGTAGTCTCGCTCGGTCAGAATACGGGTCACTTCCAGCGAACGTTCGGCCCCATCCGCTGGGCGGCAATGTCGCTCCTCCCCGGAGATCTCGAAGCTGCCTTCGGCACGATTGCCGGCAGAGAACTTGGAGAGCCCTCGACGACGCTGTGCATGAAACCTCCGGCGGCACGTCTTGAGCGGTTGCGACGCCTCTATCAGGAGGTGAATCGAATGGCCCTTTCGGGTGAAGAGATTCTCGATCACCCCGAAGTCCGGCGATCGCTCGAACAGGCGCTCACCGTTGCGATGGTCTCCTGCCTTTCGGCTGAGGCCGAAAGTACCCACGGTGCTGGATGGCATCGTCACCAGCAGGTCATGCAGCGCTTCAGGGAGTGGCTCGATGCCAACAATGATCGCGCGGCCTATCTCCAGGAAATCTGCACCGCTCTTGACGTGTCGGCCCCGACTTTGCGGCGCTGCTGCGAGGAGCATCTGGGAATGAGCCCGATGCAGTATCTGGGGCTGCGGCGAATGAACCTCGCCCGCCAGGAATTGCAGCGGCCAAACTCGCAAACCTCTGTCACAGCCACCGCCATGAACTTCGGCTTCTGGCACCTGGGCCGCTTTGCGGATGAATATCGGTCTCTGTTCGGAGAATCGCCAAGCAGGACCTTGGCGCGACGTTCGTCACACTGAGGAAGTCGAGCGCAATTGGTCGAAGAACCGCGGCGCTGCATCACAAATCTCATCGATCACACTTGATTCAGGTCAAGCCTACTTCGCAGCCGCGACTATATGACAGATAACATTTCAATCATGCAGACTGGAGAAAGCTTATGCGCAAACTGCTACTTCTCGCGGCCACCGCTTTCGCGCTCGCGGGATCAAACGTTCAGGCGCAGGTACCGCTTAGTGCTTACACCGACGCGAACGGATTTATCGATGTCCAGGCCCTGATGTGTTCCCAGCTCGCGGGAACGTTTCAGGAGGATGCCGATATGCTGACCACCTGGTACAGCGGCTGGTACAATGGTCTGGCAAAGAAACACTACATTCACGTCACCCGGGCCAAAGTGTTCGAACATGAGGTGATTGTTTATTGCAAGGCGCATCCGGACGTTAAGATCATCTCGGCAATCGACGTGCTGCTGAAGGACGAGAAATTGTCCGGCGCGTATAAATAAGCCGATTGTTCAAAGCACCCTTCCTTGGGCTGCAACAGGTAAGAGGCCCCCGGCTCTTGCCGGGTTCCTGTGCGCTTTGCCTCATCCCTCAAAATTACTTGTGCGACCTCAATCAGCCCATTGACACCTCGGCGCGAATAATACCAAATGTAGACGTCGTGGTTCCATCATATCGCAAGATGTGGTGGCTAAGAGGGAAGCCGGTGAATTGCGTTGCGCAATATTCCGGCGCTGCCCCCGCAACTGTAAGCAGCGAGCTGCTCCCGATTTGACGTCACTGATGCGCACGCATCGGGAAGACCGGGAGTGAGCGTTGACCTGCGAGCCAGGAGACCTGCCGCGACACCCAAAACGTCCACGGGCGGGGTGTCCCGGCGGCCGCAGCAAAGTCGCGCCGGCCTTCCGGCGGCGTCTCATGCAGCGTCCCTCAAAGACATCCGGCCCCGAACAACAACGTCTCACCACGGGGTCTGCCGATGTCACCATCTCTCGAACGCGAAGCCTCCAAAGCCGCTCCTTTCATTCGACTGCCTAACGAATTTGTCGTGTCATCTGCGGCCGAACCCGGAATGCAGATTATTCGCCGCAACGGAGCCGTTTCGCCGTTCGATTCCGACAAGATCTCGGTGGCAATGACAAAGGCTTTCCTCGCCGTCGAAGGGCACACCGCCGCCGCCTCGCGCCGCGTTCACGAAGCCGTCGGGAAGCTCACCGGAGAGATCGTCGGCACCTTGCTGCGAAGAGCCGGCGAAGGCCGAACCTTCCATATCGAGGACGTGCAGGATCAGGTCGAATTGGCACTGATGCGCAGCGAGCATCACAAGGTCGCGCGCGCCTATGTTCTTTACCGCGAAGAACGGACAAGACTGCGCGCCGAGACGGCGGTGGCATCAAAGCCGCCCCAGACCTCGCTGCACGTCACGCTTTCCAACGGGACGCGCGTACCGCTCGACGAGGAACGCCTGGCCTTGACCATCGGGGAGGCCTGCGCGGGTCTTGACGGCGTCGATCCTGCGTCGGTCCTTACCGAAACTCACCGTAACCTCTACGACGGCATAAGCCAGTACGAATTGGCCCTTGCCGCCATCATGGCGGCGCGCTCGCTGGTCGAGCAGGAACCAGACTATAGCTATGTCAGCGCACGGCTCCTGCTCGACAGATTGCGCACCGAGGTGCTGTCGTTTGTGCACGCCGCGCCGATTAGCGCTTCGCAGGGCGACATGGCGACACGCTATGCCGAATACTTTCCGCTCTATGTCGCGGCCGGAATCAGGGCGGAACTGCTCGACCCCGAACTGGCCCGATACGATCTCGAAAAGCTCGCGGCAGCGTTGCAGCCGGAACGCGACCTCTCGTTTCAGTTTCTCGGCCTGCAAACCCTCTATGATCGTTACTTCCTTCACACCAAGGGCTGTCGCCTTGAATTGCCGCAAGCGTTTTTCATGCGGGTCGCGATGGGTCTGGCGATGCGCGAAGTTGATCGAGAAACCCGCGCCATCGAATTTTACGAGCTGCTGTCGTCCTTCGACTTCATGGCCTCGACGCCGACGCTCTTCAACTCGGGGACTTTGCGGCCGCAGCTCTCCTCCTGTTTCCTGACCACCGTCGCGGACGATCTCGACGGCATCTTCAAGTCGGTCCGGGATAATGCGCTGCTGGCAAAATATTCGGGCGGCCTAGGCAATGACTGGACCAGGGTGCGCGGTCTCGGCGCCCATATCAGAGGGACCAACGGCGAGAGCCAGGGCGTCGTGCCGTTTCTCAAAGTCGCCAACGACACCGCCGTCGCCGTCAATCAGGGCGGCAAGCGCAAGGGCGCCGTCTGCGCCTATCTCGAGACCTGGCATATCGACATCGAGGAATTCCTCGACCTTCGCAAGAACACCGGCGACGACCGCCGCCGTACCCACGACATGAACACCGCGAACTGGGTTCCCGACCTGTTCATGCAACGGGTCGAAGCCAACTCTATCTGGACGCTGTTCTCGCCGGACGAAACGTCCGACCTGCATGATCTCTATGGTAAGAAATTTGCCGAGCGCTACACCGACTATGAGGCAAAGGCCGCACGCGGTGAAATTCAGGTGTTCAAACAGGTCCGCGCGAGCGACCTGTGGCGCAAGATGCTGACCATGTTGTTCGAAACCGGCCATCCCTGGATCACATTCAAGGACCCGTGCAATCTGCGCTCGCCGCAACAGCATGTCGGCGTCATTCACTCCTCCAACCTCTGCACCGAAATCACCCTCAATACCTCCGATGACGAAGTTGCCGTCTGCAATCTCGGATCGGTCAACCTCGCAAACCACGTGCGGAACGGAGGGCTCGACGATGAGCGGCTCAAGCGCACGGTGACGACGGCGATGCGAATGCTCGACAACGTCATCGACATCAATTTCTACACCATTCCCGAAGCGAGGCGTGCCAATCTGCGGCACCGTCCTGTCGGTCTTGGACTGATGGGCTTTCAGGATGCGCTGCAGGCGCTTCGGATTGCCATGGCGTCCGAAGCCGCGGTGAAATTTGCGGATCTCAGCACGGAGGCGATCGCCTTCCATGCGATCTCGGCCTCGGTCAATCTCGCCGCGGAGCGCGGCCGTTATCCGTCGTTTGACGGTTCGCTCTGGAGCAAGGGCATTCTGCCGATCGATTCGATCGACATCCTTGCGGAGGCGCGTGATGGCCTCGAGGTCGACCGCTCCACCACGCTGGACTGGAGTGATTTGCGCGCACGGGTCCGGACCACGGGAATGCGCAATTCGAATGTCATGGCGATCGCGCCGACCGCGACCATTTCGAACATTTGCGGCGTGGCGCAATCGATCGAACCCGCCTACCAGAACCTCTATGTGAAATCCAACATGTCGGGCGATTTTACCGTGGTGAACGAATTCCTCGTCCGCGACCTGAAAGCGCGCGGGCTGTGGGACGAAGTCATGGTCAACGACCTCAAATATTTCGATGGCAGTCTCGGCAACATCGACCGCATTCCGGAGGATCTCAAAGCGCTCTACGCCACCGCCTTCGAGATCGACAGTGCCTGGCTGATCGAAGCCGCGGCGCGACGACAGAAATGGATCGATCAGTCACAATCGCTCAACCTCTACATCGCCAACCCGTCAGGCAAGAAACTCAGCGAGCTCTATCGCCTGGCATGGTCACGAGGTCTCAAGACGACCTATTACCTGCGTTCGCGCAGCGCAACCCATGTCGAGAAGTCGACGTTGAAGGGCACCGACGGCAAGCTCAACGGTGTGTCGTCGCTGCAGGCAACGCCTGCGACCCCGCCGATCCGGAATTTGCAAGGCGCGCCGGATCTCACCGCCGCTCTGGCCTGCTCCGTCGACAATCCCGAATGCGAAGCTTGCCAGTAAGCGGCGCGAATCACGGAATCACAACCATGCTTGACTGGTCCGACAGCACACCTCCTTCGCGCGCGCCGATCGTGCTTGCTCTCAATTCGGATAACGCCGCCGATCGGCTTGGCGCTGATATCATTGACCGCAGGGGCGGCCGGGTTTCGGTTGACGACAAGGCAATGATCAACTGCCGCGCTGACGTCAATCAACTCCTGCCGCTGAAATACAAATGGGCGTGGGAGAAATACCTCGCCGGCTGCAACAATCACTGGATGCCGACGGAAGTCTCGATGCAGGCCGATATCGCACTATGGAAATCACGCGATGGCCTCACCGAAGACGAACGCCGCGCCATCAAACGCAATCTCGGATTCTTTGCGGCGTCCGAGAGTCTCGTCGCCAACAATATCGTGCTGGCAATCTATCGGCATCTCACCAACCCGGAGTGCCGGCAATATCTGCTTCGGCAAGCCTTCGAGGAAGCCGTTCACACCCATACATTCCAATACATCGTCGAAAGTCTTGGCCTCGATGAAGGCGAGTTGTTCAACATGTACCGCGAAGTGCCCTCCATCACCGAGAAAGCGGCGTGGGCGCTCAAACATACGCGGCACCTTGACGATCCCGGCTTCAAAACGGGAACAGCCGCATCGGACCAGGCATTCCTGCGTGACCTCGTCGCCTTTTATGTGATCTTCGAGGGGATGTGGTTCTACACAGGCTTTGCGCAGATCCTGTCGCTTGGCCGCCGCAATAAGATGATCGGCATCGCCGAGCAATACCAGTACATCCTGCGTGACGAGTCGATCCACTTGAACTTCGGCATCGATGTCATCAACCAGATCAAGATCGAGAACCCCGACCTCTGGACCAGGCCGTTCCAGGAAGAAGTTCGCGACATGATCGCCACGGCCGCCGAATTGGAGACAGCTTATGGCAGAGACACCATGCCGCGGGGCTTTCTCGGCCTGAACTCCGCCCTCTGCGAAACCTATATGCAATTTATCGCCAACCGCCGCTGCGCCCAGCTCGGATTAGCCAGCGCGTTCGGGGAAACGGACAATCCGTTTCCGTGGATGTCGGAGGCGATGGACCTCAAGAAGGAGAAGAACTTCTTCGAGACCAGGGTCATCGAATACCAGAACGGTGGTGCACTGGGTTGGGATTGACGCGTAGTGCCGGATCCCGGCAGTTTCGGAAAGGGAAGCGACGCTGGCGCGACGCCTCCTTTGGAGTTGGTTAATGGCGCCTTAACTAACGGGCGCTCTCGCCGCCGATGACGGGCGAGAAACCCTCATTTTGCACGAGAATTGAGCATCGAAGCACGCCCCGATGCTCAATTTGAGTTGACGCGAACTGGTATCCCGTCGTTTGCCGATCCTGGCTTAACCGTTTGTGCAGCGACTGACTGCATAGTGGCGCATCGAAGCACACTTCATGACATGCCGGGTTCAACCACTGTGACATCGTTCGGACGCGTGATTTCGGTGCGCGGCTCCCTCGCCCGGGTCGGTCTTATGGCGACGAGCCATATGGGCCTCTCCGAGATTCGGGCGACCGTGGGCCGTTTCGTCAGCATCCGCTGCACGAATTCCACGATCGTTGCCATGATCACCGAAGTGTCGTGCGAGAATCTGCCGACCTCCGACAACTACATCGCCAGTGCCTCGGTCGACTTGCTCGGTGAAATTCTTGGCGGCCCGGATCGCCAGAAATTCCAGCGCGGCGTCACCCACTATCCGACCATCGGCGATGCCGTCGACCTGATCAGCAATCAGGAACTCAGAACGGTCTATGCGCCGAGCGGATCGGACCAGATCAATATCGGCACGCTGCAGCAGGATCCGTCGGTCATTGCCTATGTCGACATCGAAGAAATGCTCTCCAAGCATTTCGCGGTACTCGGCTCTACCGGCGTCGGCAAATCGACCGGTGTGTCGCTGCTGTTGAACGAAATTCTCAAGTCGCGGCCGAATTTGCGGATCTTCCTGCTCGACGTTCACAACGAGTACGGCCGCTGCTTCGGCGAGCGCGCGCTCGTCCTCAATCCCCGCAACCTGAAGCTTCCGTTCTGGCTGTTCAATTTCGAAGAGATCGTCGACGTGCTGTTCGCCGGACGGCCCGGCGTGCCCGAGGAACTCGACATTCTCGCCGAAGTCATTCCGGCGGCCAAGGGAATCTACACCCAATACCAGAACGCCGATCGGGTCGGCCTGAAGCGCGTTGATCCCAAGACGATCGGCTACACCGTCGATACGCCGGTGCCCTACCGTCTGGTCGACCTGATTTCGCTGATCGACGAGCGCATGGGCAAGCTCGAGAACCGCTCTTCGCGCATCATCTATCACAAGCTGATCTCGCGTATCGAGGCGGTGCGAAACGATCCACGTTACGCCTTCATGTTCGACAACGCCAATGTCGGCGGCGACACCATGGCCGAGGTCATCAGCCATCTATTCCGGTTACCTTCCAACGGCCGGCCCATGACCGTGATGCAGCTTGCCGGCTTCCCCGCTGAAGTCATCGATTCCGTGGTGTCAGTGCTTTGCCGGATGGCGTTCGATTTCGGACTCTGGAGCGACGGCGTTTCGCCGCTATTGTTCGTCTGCGAGGAAGCCCATCGATACGCTTCGGCCGACCGTAACATCGGTTTTGGTCCAACGCGCAAGGCCGTCTCGCGGATCGCCAAGGAAGGCCGCAAATACGGCGTCTATCTCGGCCTCGTCACGCAACGTCCCGCCGAACTCGACGCCACCATCATTTCCCAGTGCAACACGCTGTTCACGATGCGCCTTGCTAACGAACGCGACCAGGCGCTGCTGCGCTCGGCGGTCTCCGATGCCGCCGCGAACCTGCTGTCGTTCGTTCCCTCGCTCGGAACCCGCGAAGTCCTGGCCTTCGGCGAAGGGGTGGCGCTGCCGACCCGGCTGCGCTTCAAGGAAGTGCCGATCCATCAGTTGCCGCGCAGCGAAGCCACGATTTCGACGGTACCGTCGGCCACCGCCGGCCATGACATGCATTTCGTGAGCGCCGTGCTGGAACGCTGGCGCGGCGCCACGTCCAATCGCGACGTTCCAAACGATCCTTCCTTCAATGAGCGTCCCGCGGTTCGAACCACCTCCGTTGAAGCGCCAATGCTGCAACCGTCGCTGGGGCTCGACCCCGATCGCTTTTCGTTGCTGAAAAAGCCGCTTCGTTAGTCAATCTCATCCCGCATCCAACCGATATCGGTGATCTCGATACGCTGTTCGGGAGCGCAGCCGTGGATTATGCTCCAGGCAGCCGCAACGGATGAATTGAACGGGAATCTCGCCATGACGCAATCAATCGCAAGCCGTTTCCCAATCCCGCCCGTCGAAACATTACCGGAAGACATCCGCAGTCGCCTGCTTGCGGTTCAGGAAAAATCCGGCTTCATCCCGAACGTCTTCCTGACGCTGGCAAACCGGCCGGACGAATTCAGGGCGTTCTTTGCCTATCACGATGCGCTGATGGAAAAAGACGGCGGTCTGACCAAGGCCGAACGTGAGATGATCGTGGTTGCGACCTCCAGCGCGAACCAGTGCCATTATTGCGTGATTGCGCACGGCGCGATCTTGAGAATTCGGGCCAAGAATCCACAGATCGCCGACCAGATCGCCGTCAACTACCGCAAGGCCGATATCACACCGCGCCAGCGCGCGATGCTCGACTTCGCCATGAAGGTGAGCAAGAAGGCGCATCTGATCTCGGACAAGGATTTGGCCGAGATTGCCAGCCACGGTTTCAGCGACGACGACATCTGGGATATCGCCGCGATCTCCGCATTTTTCGCATTGTCGAACCGGATGGCCAACGTCACGGCCATGCGTCCGAACGACGAGTTCTACCTGATGGGACGTCTGCCGAAATAGACGACCGAACGCCAACGGCGGCGCTAGTCGACCGCCGGCCCGCACCAGCCAGGCAAGTAGATCGCGTCCTTGTCCTTCGCGAGCGCTAGTGCTTTTTCGAGGGCCTTTTCGAAATTCTGCTCCACGCCCTTGCGGGATAGCTTGCGGCGCAGGAAGTCCGCCCACAGAAATTCGCTGAACGGCGTCGTATCCTTCGCAAAACCGCCGACACGGCGCAATTCGCCGGCAAGGCTGCGGAATGGATCATCCTTGAGATCGACCACCGATTTCGGAATTTCACGGAAGTGCTGACGTTCGCCCTTGGCGTCGTAGGGATAGACCCATTTGCGGTCGTCCAGCACGACCCAGAATGCGTCTCGATCGACCATGGTGAGATCGGCGACGACGGTCACCAGAATATCCTTCACGCCCTCATCGTGAAGTGCCCGCGCCAAATGGTGATGATCGATGACATAGAAACGCTCGTCCGGGCCATGAACCACCGGGATCATGTGTTTGCCCAGAAGCTCTCCCTGCTTCTTCTTCGATTTTTGCTCCCGCCAGCGCTTGCGCTTCTCCTTTACCTCCCGCATTCCGACGGTCATCTGGGTCGGGCGGAGCGAAAGAATTGGGATCGGCTGAAGGATCGGTTCGCGCGCGTTCGCCATGACTTGAAATCCTCCTGTCGGATTGTGAATAGTGCCTCTGCAATCCTCGCGATTATGGCATGATGCGGCTTGCGATCAATTGCCTTGCCTACGGCCGCAACCAGCAAGAGCGGGGCCGGCTTTGCCTCCAGCCCCGTCCCCAATTAATAATGAGCGCATGACCGGTTTTGCCGATGGTCCACACTTTGGCGGATCACGCGCGCTAACGTATCAAGAGAAACGAAAAGATGTTCAGAACCCTGAATGAGCAGATGTCGAGGGCACGTGTCGTCCGATTTGGCGATCGTGAAATCATTACGGAAGGCCTTCGCCTCAATTTCTGGGCCGACATCAGCCATCGCTGCATGACGGCTTCGTGGCCGGCTTTCATCGCCGGCGCGGCGCTGGTGTTTATCGCCTTCAACGCGGTCTTTGCCGTGCTCTACTGGATCGGAGATCAGCCTGTCTCGAACGTGCCCCGAAACGCCTATATCGACTATCTCTATTTCAGCATCGAGACGCTTTCGACCGCCGGTTACGGCGACATGCACCCTCAAACCCACTACGGCCATTTCGTTGCGACGGTGGAGCTCTTCACCGGAATCTTTTCGATGTCGCTGATGACCGGGTTGGTCTTTGCCCGGTTTTCGCGGCCGCATGCCCGGCTCCTGTTCGCCAACTATCCGGTCATCTCAAACTATGAAGGCAAGCCGACCCTGATGGTCCGATTCGCCAACGAACGGCACAACATCATCGGCAACGCCACTGCCAAGCTCTGGCTACTTCGCAATATCGTGAGCAAGGAGGGCCAATCGCTGCGAAGGTTTTATGAGCTGGCACTTCTACGAAACGAGCACCCTGCGCTGGCGCTGAGCTGGACGCTCTACCATGTACTTGACGAGGAAAGCCCGCTTTACGGGCTCAACGCGGACGACTTCGCCACAATCAACGTATCACTTGTGGTTGTGGTGACCGGATATGACGTTGTTGCGGCGCAATCGGTTCATGCAAGAAGGTCTTACGATCATACCGACATTCGTTTTGGCCAGCGTTATGCGGACATACTCGATGCTGCGGAAGATGGTCGGCTCCGAATCAACTACGGCAAGTTCCATGAGACTTTGGACGGATAGCACCCGTGCGAGATCAACATTTTCTGGGCGATGCAATGCGAGCGTGCTAAAAAAGATCGGACCTACCCGGAGCTGGCAGCCGTGAAAACCCAGCGGCCCATCATTTCAATCTCTTCGGAAGATGAGCACCAGGTGCTCCAATTCCGGCCGCGCTCCCAGGTCGCCGTCCCGGGCCAGCGCCGAAATCCGAATGAGGTGGTCGGCAAGCTCGAGGTGGCGAACGATCTATCGCGCTATGAACGCAACCGGGAAGAGCCGGACGATTTTCGCCATCGCATGCTGGGCAACGTGGCGGCTTTCGCATTCACCATCGCTCTGCTGGCGATCGGTATATGGCTGGCCATGAGTATTGCCCATTTGCGACGAACCCAGGACTGCGTCCTGATGGGGCGGCATGACTGCGTCCGGATTACGCCGGCGCATAGCTAGCTTTTTCGGCCGGCCGGCTCTTTTTTGCGCCAGAATCGGCCGCCACAGGTATCGTCCAGCTCCATTGAACAAAGGGCGGCGCTCCGATATACGGGCACTCGACTCCGTGAGGTGGACCGTGCACTCCGGGGCGCAGCGGTCGCCTCCCCTACGGTTCCATGGTTTACCTTCAATATATCAAAGGCTTAGTGATGTCTTCTACATTCGATCAGGTGGCAACGATTATCGCTGAAACCTGCGACATACCGCGCGACACGATTACGCCGGAAAGCCACGCGATTGACGATTTGGGGATCGACAGTCTCGATTTCCTCGACATTGCGTTTGCGATCGACAAGGCATTCGGGATCAAGTTGCCGCTGGAGAAATGGACCCAGGAAGTCAACGACGGCAAGGCGACTACCGAACAGTATTTCGTCCTGAAAAACCTCAGCGCTCGCATCGACGAATTGGTCGCGGCCAAGGGCGCGTAATCGCCCGCCATGCAACTCGAATATTTCCAGCTGATTGACCGCATTGCCGACATCAATGTCGCCGAGCGCACCATCGCGGTCGAGGCGCAGGTCCCCCAGCACAACACCATCTTCGAGGGGCATTTTCCCGGCTATCCGATTATGCCCGGTGTGCTCTTGATCGAGGCAATGGCGCAAACCTCCGGCTGGCTGCTGATCGCGCTCCACAAATTTGAACGCATGCCATTCCTGGCAGCGGTCAAGGAAGCCAAAATGAGGAGCTTCGTTTCCCCCGGCCAGATGTTGGACATCGATGCCAGCATCGTCCACGAGGGATCGGGTTTTGCCATCACGGCAGCAAGGGTCCGCGTCGGCGGCGAATTGAGATGCAACGCCACGATCACGTTCAGCCACGTTCCCTTCCCTAATCCTGATTTGCGCGGGCACATGGAAGCCATGGCCAAACGTCTAGGCTTTCCGCAGCAGGCCATCGCCCATGACTGAGACGAAATCTTCGTCGACGGAAGTCTGGATCACCGGCATTGGCCTCGCCACCTCGCTAGGCGAGGGCCTGGATGCGCACTGGGAAGCGCTCAGCCAACGCCGAATCAACGTCGATGAGAAGAACTTCGCGCCCTACATCGTTCATCCCTGGGCGCCGGTGAACCTCGACACCCAGATCCCCAAAAAGGGCGATCAGCGCCAGATGGAAGCCTGGCAGCGCATCGGCACCTACGCCGCCGGGCTTGCACTGGAGTCGGCGGGCGTCAAAGGTAACAACGAGATCCTGGCGCGAATGGACATGGTTGTCGCAGCCGGCGGCGGCGAGCGCGATCTCGCCGTCAACTCCAACATTCTGAACCTGGAAGCCAAGGGCAACTCGGCTCCAGGATTTCTCAACGAACGGCTGATGAACGATCTGCGCCCGACGCTTTTCCTGGCGCAGCTCTCGAACCTCCTGGCGGGAAATATCGCCATCGTTCATGGCGTAACCGGATCGTCCCGCACCTTCATGGGTGAGGAAGCAGCCGGTGTTGACGCCGCAAGGATCGCGCTCGCCCGCATCGCCGCCGGCCAAAGCGACATCGCATTGATCGGCGGCTCGCAAAACGGCGAGCGCAAGGACCTCTTGGTTCTCTACGAGTTCGGCGGTTTCAATCTCAAGGACAAGTTCGTTCCGGTTTGGGCGCGCGGCGACAGGAGCGGCTTTGCGCTCGGATCGGGCGGTGCGTTTCTTGTCATCGAATCCAGGGCGCATGCGGAAGCGCGCGGGGCAAAGCCCTTCGCGCGCCTCACCAACGTCGTGGCCGACTTGGCGCGTCGCAAGCGCCCCGGCGAGGTCACCTCGACGCTGGAGAAGCTGTGGTCGAAACTCGGCAAGCTAGGAGAAAAAGGCGCGATCATCACCGGTGCAACCGGCGCCGAACCGGCCACCTCAGAGGAGCGCGACTTCCTCAAGGCGCATCCGGATTTCGCCGTGCGTGCCACCGGAACGATGTTCGGCCATACGATGGAGACGCAGTTTCCGTTGGGGCTGGCGCTGGCGGCGCTTTCGCTGTCGCGCGGCGCCTTGTTTCCGGCAAACGATCCCACCGGGCTGGAGGTTGAAATGTCAGCGCCGCCGTCCCAAATTGTGGTCATCGGGACAGGTCATTGGCGCGGCGAGGGCATGGCGTTGGTCGAAGCGATCACGTGAATGCCGCTCAACTGACGGGGAAAACATGACAACTACGCGCGATAAGTTCGGAAGACCGATCGTCGTCGTGACCGGGATGGGTGTCGTGACCTCGCTCGGGGCCGGCAAGACAGACAACTGGAAGAGACTTACCGCGGGCGAATCCGGCATCCGCACCATTACGCGCTTCCCCACCGAGGGGTTGAAGACCACCATGGCCGGAACGGTCGATTTCATCCCGGTCGAGCCATTCTCATCGACCGACCTCTCCGAGCGGCTCGGCGAACTTGTCGCCGAAGAAGCCATTGCCCAGGCCGGCATCGGCGCCAAGGGTGATTTTCCCGGCCCATTGTTTCTTGCCGTCGCTCCCGTCGAAGTCGAGTGGCCGCAACGCCAGGAGCTCGGACGTGCGATCGGAGTTGCCACGGAGGTCGACTACGATGCCATGCTGCGGGTGAGCGGCGGTGGAAGATTTACGCAATATCACCGGCGATTCCTGTTCGGCTCGGTGGCCGATCATCTCGCCGAGACGTTCGGCACCAAGGGCTCTCCGATTTCCTTATCCACCGCCTGCGCCTCCGGCGCCAGCGCGATCCAGCTCGGCGTCGAAGCCATTCGACGCGGAGAAGCCGACGCCGCCCTTTGCGTTGCGACCGACGGGTCGGTCAATCCGGAAGCATTGGTGCGCTTCTCGTTGCTGTCAGCGCTGTCGACCCATAACGATCCGCCTCAGGCAGCGGCTCGTCCGTTCTCGAAGAACCGCGATGGCTTTGTCATGGCCGAGGGCGCAGGCGCGCTTGTTTTGGAAAGCTTGGAGGCGGCAACCGCTCGCGGCGCGACGATCCTCGGTATCGTTGCCGGCTGCGGCGAACTCGCCGATTCGTTCCACCGCACCCGCTCGAGCCCCGACGGCAAGCCGATCATCGGATGCATGGGCAATGCATTGTCGGACGCCGGTATTGCATCCGACCAGATCGACTACATCAACGCGCACGGCACCGGAACGCCCGAGAATGACAAGATGGAGTATCTCGGCATCTCGTCCGTGTTCGGCGAGCGCGCCAAGGAAATCCCGGTGTCGTCCAACAAATCGATGGTCGGACACACCCTCTCCGCCGCCGGCGCCGTGGAAGCCGTGTTCTCGCTGCTGACGCTCGAGCACCAGCGGATCCCGCCGACCATCAATTACGACGTTCCTGATCCGGCAATTCCCTTCGACGTGGTCCCCAACAAGGCTCGCGATGCACGCGTCACCACGGTGATGTCGAATTCCTTCGGCTTCGGCGGCCAGAATGCCGTGTTGATTCTGACCCGTGAACCGGTTTAGCCGGTACATCCCGTCCAGTGCAAAAGCGCATGGAACGCCGGAAAACGTTCGGCAAAATCCTCGTTGGTCTCTGATGCATCCTCTGCTGCTTCGCGCCAAAGCCCGAATTCGCGACGCGACCAAGCCGATCGGCGAAGCCGCGGTAGGCGCTCTGACCATCGGGCTTCTGCGCACCACGCGCTATTTCGATCCAATCAAGACGGCGAACCTGTTTGGCCGGATCACCCGCCTGATTGGACCACTGACCCGCGAGCAGCGGATTGGCCGCGCCAATCTGACGGCGGCGTTCCCGGAAAAATCATCCGAAGAGATCGAGACAATTCTTGCGGGCGTATGGGACAATCTCGGCCGTCTCGGCGCCGAATTTGCCCATCTCGATCATATTTGGGAGCACGATCCCGCGTTCCCGGAAGGAAGCCGGATCGAAATTCCCCCGCGCACCCACGAGCTGTTCGCGCAACTGCGGCTTGACGGCAAGCCCGCGCTGATCTTTGCAGGTCACCTCGGCAATTGGGAGCTTCCTGCCGTGGCTGCGGTGGCGCACGGCCTCGACGCGGCAATCCTGTTTCGCCGGCCCAACAGTGCTTCCGCCAACCGGATCATCGAGGAACTGCGCGCGGTGAAAATGGGAACCCTGATCCCGGCTGGCCGTGACGCACCGCTCAAGATGGCGGAAGCCTTGCGCAACGGCCAGCACGTGGCGATCCTGGTCGATCAGTACTTCACCAATGGCGTCGATGTGACGTTTTTCGGCCGCAGGACCAAAGCCAACCCGACGCTGGCCCGTCTGCTGCGGCAAATCGAATGTCCCGTCCATGGCGTGCGCATCATCCGCCTGCCCAACCATCGTTTCCGCGCCGAACTATCCGAGGAGGTGAAGCCGGTGCGCGATGGCTCCGGCCAAATCGATGTTCAGGGAACGATGCAGGCGATCACTTCGGTGGTCGAAGGCTGGATTCGCGAATATCCGGATCAATGGTTGTGGCTGCACCGGCGCTGGCGCTAAACCTGCTTATCGTCCCGTTTTCACCTTCGTCCATAGCCGATTGATGACGCGCTGCGTTGCCGGATCGCGCGCGGTGATGACGAACAGTTTTGCGAGTGTTGCGCCGTCGGGATAGATATTTTTGTCATCGAGAATCTTCGCGTCGACAAACTTCTGGCTTGCCAGATTGCCGTTGGCATAAGACAGGAAATTGGAATTCTTCGCCGCCACATCGGGGCGAAAGAGGTAATTGATCAGCTCATAGGCCTCCGCGCCGTTCTTGGCATCGGCGGGAATCGCCAGATTGTCGAAGAACATCTGCGCGCCCTCCTTTGGGATGGCGTAGCCGATGGCGATGTCGTTCTTGGCCTCGGCAGCACGGCTTCGTGCCTGCATGATGTCACCGGACCAGCCGACCACAAGGCAGATTTCCCCTGTCGCCAATGCACTCAGATATTCCGAGGAATGAAACTTGCGCACGGAGGAGCGGATCTTGACGATGAGATCGGCGGCCTGCTCCAGATCCGCCTGTTTGGTCGAATTCGGGTCGAGGCCGAGATAGCTTAGTGCCGCGGGAAAAACATCGTCGGCGGAATCCAGCATGTGAACGCCGCAATCTTTGAATTTCGCAAGGTTCTCGGGCTTGAACACGACATCCCAGCTGTCGATCGTGGCATCGGGGCCGAGGATTTTCTGAACCGCCTTGACGTTGTAGCCGATGCCTGTGGTGCCCCACATGTAATTGGCGGCGTATTGATTGCCTGGATCGTAGATCGCAAGGCGCGCCGTCACCATCGGCCAAGCATTGGCTAGGTTCGGCAATTTCGATTTGTCGAGCTTTTGGAACACGCCAGCCTTGATCTGGCGCTGCAGGAAATAGGCCGTTGGAACCACCAAATCGTAGCCCGATTTTCCGGCCAGCAAACGCGTCTCCAGCGTCTCGTTGGCGTCAAAGGTGTCGTAGACGACCTTGATGCCGGTTTCGCGGGTAAAATCCTCCAGAACTCCCGGCGCCATATAGTTGGACCAATTGTAGAAATTGACCGTGCGCTCGCCTGCGGTCGCGGGAGAGGCCGAGAGCGCGATCGCCGCGGCGGCGAGAGCAAATCGGATTTGAAGGCAGGTCGGGCCACGCGGCATCGGTCTTGCTTTCTATCGGCGGTGCACCGCGTCCGACAGGCGCTCCAGTGCCGTATCGAGGGTCGCATCTTTCTTGGCAAAGCAGAAACGCACGACTGTCGTGACGGGATCCTTCTCATAG
Source organism: uncultured Alphaproteobacteria bacterium (assembly GCA_963741185.1). Taxonomy (GTDB): domain Bacteria; phylum Pseudomonadota; class Alphaproteobacteria; order Rhizobiales; family Xanthobacteraceae; genus Bradyrhizobium. Next base: position 41,109 of record CAVUHE010000028.1, read on the forward strand.
AAAGCCGACACCGGAATAGCGGCGACCTTGTAGTCGGTCACGATGCGCCTGCAGAACGCCTCATCGGTCTCGTTAAGGCCGAGTGGCGAAAGGTCGACGGTGAGGAAATAGGTGCCTTGCGAACGAAGCACCGGGAAGCCGATGCTCTCAAGCCCCTTGGTCAGACGGTCACGGCTGCGCGCCAGATCCTTGCGCATCTCGTGGAAATAATCCGCCGGCTTGCCAAGGCCATAGGCGACCGCGGCCTGAAGGTTGGGTGCGGTGGTGAAGGTCAGAAACTGGTGCACCTTGGCGGCGACGCGCAGCAGCGGCGGTGCGGCGCAGACAAAGCCGATCTTCCAGCCCGTCAGCGAAAAGATCTTGCCCGCGGAGCCGACCTTGATCGTGCGATCGCGCATTCCGGGAATGGTGATCAGTGGAACGTGCTCGCGGCCATCAAAGACCACGTGCTCCCAGACTTCATCGCAGATCGCGATCGTATCGAACTCCTGGCAGAACCGCGCCAGCAATTCCAGATCCTCGCGCGGGTAGACCACAGCGGCGGGATTAAGCGGATTGTTGAAGAGAACGGCCTTGGTCTTGTGGTTGAAGACGCCTCGCAGCGCCTCCTCCGTCAACCGCCAATGCGGCGGCTCAAGCCGCACCAGGCGTGGAATTCCACCGGCCTGCCGGATGATCGGGAGATAGGAATCATATACCGGCTGGAAAACAACGACTTCATCCCCTGGCTCGACCACGGCCAGAATGGCCGACGTCAGCGCCTCGGTGCCACCTGAAGTCACCATCACCTCGGTCATTGGATCAAGCGCGATACCGTGCCAGCGCTGGTAGTGCGCGGAAATCGCCTGTCGCAATTCGGGGATGCCCATCATCGACGGGTACTGGTTGTAGCCGTTCATCACCGCGTCAGCGGCGGCGCGGCGGATGTCCTCCGGCCCGGGGCCGTCGGGGAAGCCTTGGCCGAGATTGATCGCGTTGTTGTCGCGGGCGAGTTGCGACATCGCCTCAAAGATCGTGACGGGCAGATCCGCAAAAACCTTGTTCATGGAAGTCATGGAAACGGTCAGCCGCCGGACTTCGTCGGCAAACCCGAAGCCTTCCAGGCCAGCATCCCGCCCACCAGATGCTTGTCATAGGAAAAGCCGCCCGTCTGGGCCGCCAGCGATGCCGTTACCGATCGCTTGCCGGATCGGCAGGCGAAGACCACTTGCTTGCCCTTTGGATCGGGAATGTCTTTCGGATCGAAGCTCGAGAGCGGAACCACGACCGCGCCGGGATAGGCGTCCACGGCCACCTCGTTCGGCTCGCGGACGTCAACCAGAAGATAGCGCCCGTCAGCCATCCCCTTCGATACTTCTTCCGGCGTCAAATCGTGCACCCGATGCCCCTGATCCGCCACTCATATCCTCCCTGCGGCCATTGAACCTGACTTTGCGCGCAGTTCAAAGTCGCCTCTCACGCGATGAAAATCAAGCACGGACCGAGGGTCGACCGACGGCCAGGACCTAGATGGTCACCTGTGTTCCCACCTCGACCACCCGTCCGCTGGGAATCTGGAAATAGTCGGTCGCGTCGTTGGCGGTGCGGCTCAGCGCGATGAACAGGTGATCCTGCCAGCGCGGCATTCCCGAATGCGCTGCCGGCTTTAGCGCGCGCCGAGAGAGAAAGAACGACGTCGACATGATATCGAATTGCCAGCCGAGCTTCCGCGCGATGGCGAGAGCCTTCGGCACGTTCGGCGATTCCATGAATCCGAACCGCAGCGTCACCTTGGTGAAGGTGTTGCTGACCTGTTCCAGCCTCACCCGCTCCGACGGATCGACGCGCGGGGTGACCGCGGTTTCGATGGTGAGAATGACATTCTTCTCATGCAGCACCTTGTAGTGCTTCAGACTGTGCATCAGGGCGGTCGGTGCGCTGACCGGATCGCTGGTGAGAAACACCGCCGTTCCGGAAACGCGTTGCGGCGGGCGTTTCTCCAGCATCGCCACCAGATCGGCCAGCGGAAACTCCAGCTTGCGCGACTTGTCAAACAGCAGCCGGCTGCCGCGTCGCCAGGTGTACATCAGCAGCATCACCACGGCGCCGAGCGCCAGCGGCACCCAGCCGCCCTCCAGCACTTTGAGGAGGTTCGCCGCAAGGAACGTCAAATCGAGAAACAGAAACGGCGCAATCAGCGCGGCAGCCGCGAGCGGCGACCATTTCCATACACGCCAGACCACGACAAAACCCATCATCCCCGTGACCACCATCGTGCCGGTCACCGAAATGCCGTAGGCCGACGCCAGCGCGCTGGACGAGCGGAACATCAGCACCAGCAGCATCACGGCAATCAACAGCAGCATATTGATGCGCGGGATATAGATCTGGCCGGAATGGGCTTCCGAGGTGTGTCGTATCTCAAATCGGGGCAGTAGGCCGAGCTGAATGGCCTGACGCGTCAGGGAATAGGCACCGGTGATCACCGCCTGGCTCGCGATCACGGTCGCGACGGTCGCGAGCGCCACCATCGGAATCAACGCCCAATCCGGAAACATCAGGAAGAACGGATTTTCGATCGCCTTCGGGTCAGCGATGACAAGAGCGCCCTGCCCCAGATAGTTGAGCGCCAGCGACGGCAATACGATGAAGAGCCACGCGGTCTGGATCGGCCGTTTGCCAAAATGCCCGAGGTCGGCATAGAGCGCCTCTGCGCCGGTGACCGCGAGAAACACCGCGCCAAGCGTGACAAAGCCGATCATGCCGTGATGAAGCATGAAATTGACGGCCAACAGGGGATTGAACGCCAGCAGGACTTCCGGATTCTGCATCACCGGAATGATCGCCCCGATCGCGATGACGCCGAACCAGATGCACATCACCGGGCCGAAGAAGGCGGCCACACGCGCGGTGCCACGCGACTGGACCGCAAACAGCACCAGCAGAATGAGTACGGTGAGCGGTACCACATAAGGCTCGAACGTCGCGGTGACGAGCTTGATGCCTTCGATCGCCGAAAGCACCGACAGCGCCGGCGTGATCACCGCGTCACCGTAAAACAGCGCCCCGCTCACGATCCCGAGCAGGACGATGGCGCCGGCGCCGTGACTGACCGCGCGCTGCGCAAGCGCCATCAGGGCGAGCGTTCCGCCCTCGCCGTGATTATCGGCGCGGAGCAGGATCAGCACATATTTCAACGTCACGACGATAATCAGCGCCCACAGGATCAGCGAGACGACCCCAAGCACCGCCTGAGGTTGGACGGTGCCAGAAGGCCCGCTGGCCGCGACCACGGCTTCGCGCAGCGCGTAGAGAGGGCTGGTGCCGATGTCGCCGTAGACGACACCGATACTGCCGATCAAAAGGGCCTTGAAGCTCGCGGTGGAATGGGCCTCGCCATGGCCATTGGCCGCCGTCGTTTCCGCGGCGGGAGCTACAACATCACTGGTCATGGGAGCGGGAGCCTCAAATGCTTCACTGCACAATAGCAAAGCGACGCGGCTTATAGCCCTGCGCTCGAAGCATAGCCTACGCCGATTTTGGGCAAAGGCCATGCAAAAAATGCATGGATCGCTAAATTGTAACCTGAGTTCCGACCTCCACCACCCGCCCGGTTGGAATCTGGAAATAGTCAGTGGCATCGTTCGCCGACCGGCTTAGCGCGATGAACAACTGATCCTGCCATTGCGGCATCCCGGACTGAGCAGATGGCTTCAGGGCACGCCGTGAAACGAAGAACGAAGTCGACATGATATCGAATTGCCAGCCAAGCTTCCGTGCGATCACGAGCGCCTTGGGAACATTCGGGGTTTCCATGAAGCCGAAGCGCAGCTGAACGGCCGCAAACCTTTCGCTGATGGTTTCCATCCGGACGCGGTCGGCCGTGTCAACTCGCGGGGTCTGCGCGGTTTGGATCGTCAGGATTACATTGTGCTCATGAAGCACCTTGTTGTGCTTGAGATTGTGCAAGAGCGCAGTCGGCACGAAACTCGGGTCGCTGGTCAGAAAAACCGCGGTGCCCTTGACGATGTGAGGTGGACGTTTTTCGAGGCTCTTGATCAAATCCCTCAGCGGCACCTCGATACGCCGGGTCTTGAGGATCAGGATCGCCGAACCCCGCCGCCAGGTCCAGATCATGATCGCCATGGCCAGACCGAACAGCAGCGGCACCCACGCGCCTTCGAGCAGTTTCAAGAGATTCGCGCTGAAGAATGTCATGTCGACGACGACGAACGGCACGATCAGCGCGGCTGCCGTAGCCGCACGCCAATTCCACAATTTCCAGATCACCACGAAACCCATAATGCCGTCGACCACCATGGTAGTGGAGACGGCAATGCCATAGGCAGAGGCCAGATTGCTCGAGGTACGGAACAGCAGCACCAACAGCAATACGCCAATCAGCAAAAGCCGGTTCACGCGCGGCAGATAGATCTGTCCGGCGTGCGTCTCCGAGGTGTAGCGGACCTCGAAGCGCGGCAGGAGGCCGAGTTGCACTGCCTGCCGCGTCAGCGAATAGGCTCCTGTGATGACCGCCTGGCTGGCGATCACAGTCGCCGCGGTCGCCAGCGCGACCAACGGCAGCAGCAGGATTTCAGGAACCATCCGATAGAAGGAGTTTTCAATCGCGGAGGGATCGGAAAGCACCAGCGCGCCCTGGCCGAAATAGTTGATGAGGAGCGATGGCAACACGAAATAAAGCCACCCGGCCTGGATCGGCTTTCGCCCGAAGTGACCCAAGTCGGCGTAGAGCGCCTCGCCACCAGTCACGGCGAGAAATACCGCGCCCAGCGTCACTAAGCCGATTGTGCCGTGCGAGAGCAGGAATTGAAGGGCGTACCAGGGATTGATTGCCGCCAGCACCGATGGGTCGTCGCTGATATGAATGAGGCCCATCACCGCAATCGTGGTGAACCAGATCACCATGACCGGCCCAAATGCCGAGGCGACGCGCGCGGTGCCCCCGCTCTGGACCGCAAACAATACGACCAGGATGAAAACCGTCAGCGGCACTACATAGTGTTCGAGCGCCGGCGCCGCGAGCTTGAGGCCTTCCACCGCCGACAGCACCGAGATCGCCGGCGTGATCATGGAATCGCCGATGAACATCGACGCGCCGATTACGCCCAGCGCCAGCAACGGCCAGCTTTTGCGGCCCATCGCACGCTGACCCAGCGCCATTAACGACAGCGTGCCGCCCTCACCGTTATTATCGGCGCGCAATAGCAACAGAACGTATTTTGCGGTGACAACGATAAAGAGCGCCCACAGGATCAGCGACAGAACCCCAAGCACCATCACCCGGGTGATCGGCTGGCCCTGCGCGGCGCCGGCGACGGCCTCGCGAAATGCGTACAGCGGAGAGGTTCCAATATCGCCAAAGACAACGCCGATGCTTCCCAACGTCAGGGCCAAAAAGCCGGTCGTGACCGGCCCGTCATGGGTCCCGGTTGATGTAACGCTGGCGGCCATGATGATAGAAAACAGCTCTATCGGTTGAATTTGATCGGGACGGCTATCGACGCTTTCCTGGAAAGTCTGTCAACGGCTCGACCATAACAGCAGCGCGAAGCACTGCGCATCTCCACAACGCCGCACCGGCTTGGGATGTTACGGTAATATAATACTGGATGATTTAAGGCTTTAGACCCGGGGGGAGCGGCGGATTTTCGCGCATCAGGGTAATGGTCACGCGGCGGTTCGCCGACAGCGAGGGATCGTCGGGAAACAGCGGCTGAGTGTCAGCCTTTCCCGAAACCGCAAAGATGTGCGCCGCGGGAAGTCCCTCTCTCTCGAGAATCTGACGTACCTGGTTCGCCCGATCCGCGGAAAGATCGAAGGCCCCGTAATCGCTCCTCGCCGGCACGAAGCCGGCGGCGGTGTGACCGGCGATGGCTATTCGCAGCGGCGTCGCCTTGAGCGGAGCCGCGAGCTTCTGGACCAGCCGGCGTGTCCGTTCGTACGGCACCTTCGATCCGTCGGGGAACATCGAGCGGCCATCCTGATCGACAATCTCCAGATTGAGGCCCTCTTTGGTCTCCTCGAACATGATGTGCTTCGAAATCTCGGTCAGCTCGGGCATGTCCTGCAGGGCTTGGCGCAAGGAGGCCGAGGCCAGCGCAAATTCGCGATCGATTTTCAGCCGGGCACCCGCGGTTTGGCTTCGATCCTGCTCGTCCGGCGTCGGCGTGTTGGACGATTCTTCCGGTGGAATAAGCGCGACGTTTTTCAGTTTCGGCCGGGTGGGCAAGCCATCGGATTCGATGATGCCTGAGTAGCGCACATCGGTCTGCACGCCGAAAGCCTCGCGCATCGAGCCGGCAACGATCTTGAGCTTGTTGTTGTCCATGGTGGAGAAGGCGACGAGCATCACGAAGAAGCTCATCATCAGACCCATGAGGTCTGCAAAGGTCACGAACCAGCCGTGTCCTCCGCCATGTGTCTCGCCGCGTTTCTTCTTGGCCATCGCTGATGTTCCGGGCGCGGTTTCGCCGCTTTAAGCGGGGACCGGCTCGCCCTCTTCGTGGCGGTGTTTTTCCGGCAAGTAGGCCAGCAGCATTTCGCGCACCAGCGTCGGGCTCTTGGAATCCCGGATCATCAGGATGCCGTCGATAATCAGCGTGCGATTGGTCTCCTCGTCGAGCAGCTTGCCGTGAAGCTTGTCGGCGATCGGCAGGCAGAACAGGTTTGCGACCAACGCGCCGTAAAGCGTGGCAAGCAGCGCGGTTGCCATGAACGGACCGAGCTTCGAAGGATCGGTCATATTCGCAAACATCTGCACCATGCCGATCAGGGTGCCGATCATGCCGAACGCCGGCGCGCAGTCGCCAATGGCGCGGTAGATCTTGCTGCCCTCATCGAGGTGCATCAGGAAGTTGTCGCGATCGCGCTCCAGATTGTCGCGGATAAATTCGAGATCGTAGCCGTCGGCGACGTAACGAATTCCCTTGGCAAGAAACGGTTCGTCGGTCTCGACCTTTTCCAGGCCGACCGGCCCCTGCTTGCGGGCAATTTCGGCGATGCGGGCGAGTTCGTCGACGAGATCGCGCGCCGACAGCCGGCTCATCGTAAAGGCGAATTTCGCTCCGAGCGGCAAACCATGCAGCATCACGCCGAGTGGGAACCTGATCATGGTCGCCGCAATCGACCCGCCGAAGATGATGATGATCGCGTGTTCGGAGATGAACATGTGGACGTCGCCACCCAGCAGCATCATTGTCGAGATGACGATGATGCCGGCGACAAGCCCAACGCCCGTCATAATATCCATGGGAGACTCCAACGCGCACGCGAACTACCGACCGTCCTGGCGGTAACGCGACCCACCCCGAGCCGCGCATTCGAACCCTACGTCGCTCGCCATTAAAGACGCGTAAAGGTTAAACAGATTTGGCGCTGCCCCAATGATGAACGGATCAGCCCATCTGCCGTGGGCTGCGGCTGAGCCCCCAAATGCAGGTCAAAAGGCGCCAGTCCTGACACGTCAGCAACATTCTGCTAACCATAGTCATCGCCCCTGATCCTTCAGTGCACACATTCATGGCTTGCCGCTTCACCACCATTCCGCTTCTTGTCTGTACGGGGTTGCTTGCGGCCTGCAGCGGCAGCGACCGTTTGGCCATGAGCAACGGCGGCCAAAGTGGCGCACCGAGCGTTCCGCCCGTGGCTACCTCCTCGGCTGTGCCGCCGCCCGTCAGCCTCGCCGGCCGCTGGACGCTCTCTTCCACCGGAAGCGGGACATGCGGGATGACATTCGGCGCCAACCCGGACGCAACCGAGGGCACCATTGCCCCCGGCGGAGGCTGTCCGTTCAATTTCTTCACCAGCCGGAAGTGGACTTATACCGAGGCCGGTCTGACCATACGCGACCATACCTCGCAGGCGCTGGTGCAACTGACGCCCGCAGGGCCCAATCGCTTTGAAGGCAAGACTGGTTCGGGCCAGGATGTGGCCCTGTCTCGCTAGCTAGAGCATGATCCGGAAAAGTGGGAACCGGTTTTTTCGAAAAGATCATGTTCAAACAAAGAGATGAGATCATGATCCGGTTCAATCCAATCGGATGATGATCTAGGCGCACGATCCAGATCCGAAGGGCCGCCTCGCCCTCAGTGAATTTCAGCCGACCGCTTCAGCGCTTCTTTCAGCTTCTCGAGGCTGAAATCCTTGGCTCGCGCGATCTCCAGGATCGGCGTTTCACGGCGGCCACAGAGTTCAGCCGCATCGGGAATTTTCGCAGCGATGTCGATCGGAATCACGATCGCCCCATGCTGATCGGCATGGATGAGGTCGTCGGACCGCACCGTCATTCCGGCAACGCGCACCTCGCCGCCAAAATTTTCCGCATGAACCCAGGCATGCGACGGGCCGATCGATCCGGCAAGCGCCTGGAAGCCCGGCGCCCATTGCGGGACGTCGCGAATTGAGCCGTCGGTGATGACGCCAAGGCAGCCGAGCGCCTTGTGCACGTTGCTTTGCACCTCGCCCCAGAACGCGCCATAGCCGACGTCCGGTCCATCGATGTCCTGGATCACCGTGATACGAGGCCCAAACCCGGTTCCCATATATTCGTAGTAAGCGATCCGGCGCCTGGCTTGCTCGTCGGCTGGAAGAGAGGATTTGAGTACCGAGCGGATCGTCACGGTGCGCGCGTAGCCGACCATCGGCGGCAGGTTAGGAAACGGACATACCAGCGGCTTGGTGGTGTAACCGATCAGCCGGCGCTCCGGCGCGACGACTTCCATCGCATTGCAGATGGTTGGGGTGTCATAGCGCGCCAGCGCCTCAAGCAGTGCGGCAGGCAGCGGCGCGGATGCAGAATTCGTCACGGCGTTCTCTCCGAAAATTTCAGGGTCGGGTTCTTGTCGTCAGCCATATAGCCGACCGCAGCGCGATCGGCAAAAGCGTATTGCACGGGGCCGACGGTCTCGCCGGTCCCGCCAAAGCGCTCTCAATGACAGGTTAGTCAGTTCAGGCGTACCGGCCGATCATCCTGATGTGTATCGGCGACCGTCGACACGAAAGGCTGTGCCGTCTCCGACGGCGCAGCAGACACAGACGTCGCCGCAGCCTGCGCAGCCGCCTTGCGCTGGTGGCCACGGTAGGATTTCCACCCCAACGGCAGGCTCAGGAGATACAGCACCGTTCCGACGGAAAGAATATACCAGGGATAGCCGATCAGAAGTGCGATGAAGAAGACCACCGAAACAAAAACCGGTAGCACTAACTCCGGCGGCACACGCATGCGCACGGTCTTGCCCGAGAATACCGGCAACCGCGACACCATCAGAAAACCAATCAGGAGTGTATAGACCGCGGTCAAGACGGCCGGCGGTTTCGGCAGGCCGAGGAACGCGAGATAGACCGGCAGCAGCACCGCGATGGCGCCCGCCGGCGCCGGAACGCCGGTGAAGAAATTCGCCGCATAAGCCGGCTTGTTGGGATCGTCGATGCTCGCGTTAAAACGAGCCAATCTGAGACCGCCGCTGATTGCGAACACCATCGCGGCGATCCAGCCGCCATTGTTCAACTCATGCAGTTGCCAGAAATAGACGATCAGGCCCGGCGCAACACCGAAATTGACGAAATCCGCAAGGCTGTCGAGCTCGGCCCCGAACTTGGACTGGCCCTTGATCATGCGAGCGACACGGCCGTCGATGCCGTCGAGCACGGCAGCGAACACGATCGCGGCTACGGCCAATTCCATCCGCCCCTCGGTGGACAGCCGGATCGCGGTCAAGCCAGCGCAGATCGCAAGAAGCGTGATGAAATTAGGCACCAGCATCCGTACCGGGATCGGGCGAAACCGGCGGCGGCGCATTTCCGGGTTTTTGGGATCAATCAGCATCGGCATGATCAATTACATATAGCAAGGGCGCGCAGGTTCCGCCATTGCGGCGGCCGCCCCGGGGACTGGAGACGCTGGATGGTTAATCGGCGCGGTAGGTACGCGCCTGATCACTCAGCCTGAAATCGGCTAGAATGGTCTCTCCGGCGACCGCCGTCTGACCTTCCGCGACCAGCGATTTCGTTCCATCGGGCAGGTAAACGTCAAGGCGCGATCCGAAACGGATCAGCCCGAACCGCTCGCCTACGCCGATCGTCTGCCCTTCCCGGACAAACGACACGATGCGCCGTGCCACCAAACCCGCGATCTGGATTACGCCGATGCGGCCATTGGGCGTGGAGATCACGAGCGAATTGCGCTCATTGTCCTCGCTCGCCTTGTCGAGCTCGGCATTGATGAAGGTGCCCGGCCGATACGCGATGCGATCGATCCGTCCTGCCACCGGACTGCGGTTCACATGGCAGTTGAACACGTTCATGAAAATCGAGATGCGCGGCAGCGGGTGGTCGCCAAGGCCGAGCTCGGCCGGCGGCAAGGCCTGTGTCACCATCGAGATCCGACCGTCGGCGGGCGCCACCACGATACCGTCCCGCACCGGCGTCACCCGAACCGGATCGCGGAAGAACAGCGCGCACCAAATCGTAAGCCCCGTGCCGAGCCAGCCAAGCGGTGTCCAGATCCAGAACAGGACAAGGCTGGCCAGCGCAAAGCCGCCGATAAACGGATAGCCCTCCTGATGAATGGGCGGAATCTGCGCGCGGATGGAGTTGGCGATCGACATCAGGACTCACTGTCATCTTCCCTCCCACAAGGAGGGCATTGCGTTCAGGCTATTCCGCGGCGGCCGGAGCGACCAGCGTATCGTCGACCGGCGGTGGCGCGCGGTTCGGCGCGTTGTTCTCGTCGGCGATCCGCGCGAGCTTTTCTCGCGCTTCCTGGGCCTCGCGCTGCCGGTTCCACATACTGGCATAAAGTCCGCCGGTTGCCAAAAGCTGGCTATGGGTTCCGCGCTCGGCGATGCGGCCCTGATCCAGCACGATGATTTCGTCGGCGGCCACGATCGTGGAAAGCCGGTGCGCGATGACGAGCGAGGTGCGGCTGCGCGACACCCGCTCCAGAGCGTCCTGAATTTCCTGTTCGGTGTGGCTGTCGAGCGCCGACGTCGCCTCGTCGAGCACCAGGATCGGCGGCGCCTTGAGAACGGTGCGCGCGATCGCAACGCGCTGCTTTTCGCCGCCCGATAATTTCAGGCCGCGCTCGCCGACCTGGGTTTCGTACCCCTTCGGCGACATCCGGATGAAACCGTCAATCTGTGCAAGCTGCGCGGCCTCTTCCACCTCGGCATCGCTGGCGTCCCAGCGGCCGTAGCGGATATTGTAGCGGATGGTGTCGTTGAACAACACCGTGTCCTGCGGCACCATGCCGATCGAGGCGCGCAGCGAAGCTTGCGTGACGTTGCGGATATCCTGGCCGTCGATCAGTATCTTGCCGCTTGAGACGTCATAGAGACGGAACAACAGCCGCGAAATGGTCGACTTGCCGGCGCCGGACGGTCCGACGATCGCGACCGTCTTGCCGGCGGGCACCTCGAAGCTGAGACCTTTCAGGATCGGGCGGTCGGGATCATAGGCGAACTGCACGTTATCGAAGCGGACACTGCCCGAGGTGACGATCAACGGCTTGGCGGTCGGAATATCCTTGATCTCGGGATTGCGCGACAACACATTGAACATCTTCTCGATGTCGATGATTGCCTGCTTGATCTCGCGATAGACCATGCCCATGAAATTCAGCGGCTGATAGAGCTGGATCATCATGGCGTTGACCATGACGAAATCACCGACCGTATTGTGCCCGCTGCGTACCCCGAACGCGCACATCAGCATGGTTGCGGTGAGGCCGGCGGTGAAGATGATCGCCTGACCGGTGTTGAGGACGGCGAGCGAGGTATAGGTTTTGACGCTAGCCTGCTCGTAACGTTCCATCGAGCGGTCGTAACGCGCGGCCTCGCGTTCCTCGGCACTGAAATATTTGACCGTCTCGTAGTTCAGCAGCGAGTCGATCGCCTTGGTGTTGGCGTCGGTGTCTGAATCGTTCATCTTGCGGCGAATCTCGATCCGCCACTCGGTCGCGATATAGGTGTAGAACATGTAGATCACGACCGTGATCATGGTGGCGACGACGTAGCGCCAGTCGAACTTCCACAGCAGCACCACCATCAGCAGCGAAACCTCGACAATGGTCGGCACCAATTGCAGGATCACCATCCGCACGATGACCTCGATGCCCGTGCGGCCGCGCTCCAGCACGCGTGTCAGGCCGCCGGTCTTGCGCTCCAGATGGAAGCGCAGCGACAGCTCATGCATATGGACGAAAGTGAGATAAGCGAGCTTGCGCACCGCGTGCATGGCCACGCGCGCGAAAATTCCGTCGCGCCACTGGGTCAGGACCGCCATCAGCACGCGCAACGCACCGTAGCTCAGCGTCATGATCAAGGGCGAGGCGATCAGCCACAGCGTCCAGTTTGACGCCTGCACCGGGGCGGTATCGGCGCCGGTCAGGGCGTCGATTGCCCATTTGAAAGTGAACGGCACCGCCAGCGTCGCGATTTTGGCGATCAAGAGCAGGACCACCGACCACACCACGCGCATCTTCAGATCGACACGGTCGCCGGGCCAGATATAGGGCCATAGATGCGCAAGCGTCCCGGTCAGGGTCGCCTGTCCGAAGGATTTGTCGGGAGATGGCGCTTGGCCGGCGTCCCCGGCCGAATCAGTATGAGCCATCGAACTAAGCCCGGCGCGATCCGGCGCGCCCTTCCGGCGCGCGCTTTTTCAGGTTTTTCCGCATTCCGCGGTCATATAGAGTGTTTGGTTGCCCCGTGCACCCTCTTGGGAACCAAATTCTTTCTCATTTGCGGGCATCCGCGGTTAGATTTCATTCGCCAAGCAAATCCATTAAGGCTTGACGAGTTTTACGCTGCGATGCCACATGAACCATATGAGCAAGATCAAGACAGTCTGTGTCTATTGCGGCTCCGGCCCTGGCACCAACCCCCGCTTCGTGGAAGCCGCCAAAGCCTTCGGTAAGGTCCTCGCCGACAGCGGTATCCGTCTCGTCTATGGCGGCGGCTCGATCGGCCTGATGGGCGCGGTGGCGACCTCCGTGCTCGATCACGGCGGCACCGTGACCGGCATCATCCCCGACTTTTTGACCACCCGGGAAAATGCCCTCAAGCGCGTTCAGGAACTGATCGTCACGCCCGACATGCACGAACGCAAGCGGCTGATGTTTGAACATTCCGACGCCTTCGTGGCGCTGCCCGGCGGCGTCGGCACGCTCGAGGAACTCGTCGAACAGCTCACCTGGCAACAGCTTGGCCGTCATTCCAAGCCGGTGCTGCTTGCCAACATCGAGAGCTTTTGGGAGCCGCTGCTGGCGCTGCTTGCGCATATGCGCGCGACGCAATTCATTCGGCCAAGCCTCGCGGTCGATATTCTGAAGGCCGAACGGGTCGAGGATATCCTGCCGCGGCTGCAAGCCGCAGCCGCCCGCGCACTCGAAGGCACCGCCGAAATGGCGCCCGAAATCGCCCGCCGTTTGTAACAGGCGACAACGGCGTTACCGCGGTATTTCCGCTCAATCTTGTGGGAACGTCACCGCCTCGATGCGGTTGCCGTCGGGATCTTTGACGAACGCCGCATAATAGCGCACGCGATCGTGCGGCCGCAGGCCCGGCGCGCCGTCGGAACTGCCGCCAGTGTTCAAGGCCGCGGCATGGAATGCATCGACCTCGCCGGTCGACTTCGCGCGAAGACAGATGTGAGTGCCGCTGTCGGGCGAGACCGGCGCCATCCCGGCACGCAGATTGATCCAGAACTCCGGATAGTTCTTGCCGAAACCGACGGTCCCGGGCCGTGCCACGAGCCGCGAAAATCCGAGCGGCGCCAGGGTTGCCTCGTAGAAACGCGCAGCGAGGTCGAGATCGCGGACGCCGACGGAGATATGGTCGATCATTTAAGGCCCCCTCACGCCGGCGCGCCGGACTTCACCAGCTTGTAAATGATCGAGTCCATCAGCGCCTGAAACGAGGCGTCGATGATGTTGGGCGACACCCCAATCGTGGTCCAGCGTTCGCCCGCCTCGTCCGCGCTTTCGATCAGCACCCGCGTCACCGCCGCGGTGCCGCCATTGAGGATACGCACGCGATAGTCGATCAGCTTCAGGCCCTCGATGTATTTCTGGTATTTGCCGAGGTCCTTGCGCAGCGCCACGTCGAGCGCATTGACCGGGCCATTGCCCTCGGCCGCAGAGATCAGCTTCTCGCCGTCAACGTCAACTTTGACCACGGCCATCGCCACCGTGACGCGCTGGCCGTTGGCGTTATAGCGCTGCTCGACATTGACATCGAATTGTTCGACCCGGAAATAGTCGGGTACCCTGCCGAGGGTGCGCCGCGCCAACAGATCGAACGACGCATTGGCGGATTCATACGCATAGCCGGCCGCCTCGCGCTCCTTCAGTTCTTCGACCAGGCGCGCGAGCTTCGGGTCGTTCTTGTCGTAGGCGATGCCAGCGCGTTCGAGTTCGGCGACGACATTCGAGCGGCCGGCCTGATCGGACACCAGCACCTTGCGATGGTTTCCGACCGCTTCGGGTGCAATATGCTCGTAGGTTTGCGGGTCCTTCAGAACGGCGGAGGCATGAATGCCGGTCTTGGTCACGAACGCGCTTTCGCCGACATAGGGCGCATGCCGGTTCGGGGCGCGGTTGAGCATGTCGTCGAGCGTGCGCGACACCTTCATCAACGTCGCCATCTTATCGCCCGTCACGCCGATCTCGAAGGAAGTGGAAAATTCGTCCTTAAGCCGCAAGGTCGGAATCAGCGAGCACAGATTGGCGTTGCCGCAGCGTTCGCCGAGACCATTCAGCGTGCCCTGGATCTGGCGCGCGCCCGCACGCACCGCGGCGAGCGAATTGGCCACCGCCTGCTCGGTGTCGTTATGAGCGTGAATGCCGATGTGATCCCCTGGAATATGTTTTATCACCTCACCGACGATGCTCCCGACCTCGTGCGGCATGGTGCCGCCATTGGTGTCGCACAGCACCACCCAGCGGGCGCCGGATTCGTAGGCCGCCTTCGCACAGGCCAGCGCAAATTCCGGATTTTCCTTGTAGCCATCGAAGAAATGCTCGCAGTCGAGCATGACTTCGCGGCCGGCTTTCCTGGCGGCCTTCACGCTGTCGCGGATCGAGGCGAGGTTTTCCTCGTTGGTCGTTTCAAGCGCAACGCGCACCTGATAGGCTGAGGATTTCGCGACGAAGCAGATCGCATCAGCCTTGGCTTCCAGCAGAGCCGCAAGCCCCGGGTCGTTGGAAGCGGAGCGGCCTGGCCTGCGAGTCATGCCGAACGCGGTAAAGCGTGCATGAGAGAGCTTCGGCTTCCGGACAAAGAACTCCGTGTCGGTGGGATTGGCGCCGGGATAGCCGCCTTCGACATAATCGATGCCGAGTTCATCGAGCATCTCTGCGATCAGTTGCTTGTCATGTAGCGTGAAATCGACACCATTGGTCTGCGCGCCATCGCGCAGCGTGGTGTCGAACAGATAAAGGCGTTCGCGAGTCATGTCGCAACTCCCGGCTTGGCGCCATCGCTCAGCCTCTTCTGCATGGTGGTGTTGGCAAGCCACTCGCCACCGACGGAGACGGTATTGCGCTGTTGGGCCTCGTAACCGCGCCTGATGAAGAATTCCGCCGCGTTGTCGCTGGCATCGACGGTCAGACTTTTAGCGCCGCGTCCGGCGGCGAGCTTTTCCAGCGCTTCGCACAGCATCGCCGCCACCCCCTGCCCGACCGCGTCGGGATGCACGTAGAGCAAGTCGATGTGATCCTTGCCCTTCAGAGAGGCAAAGCCAACCGGCGAGCCCTGGAACGTGGCGACGAGCGTAAGTTCGGAAGCCAAGCGTTTGCCGAATCCCGCTTCGTTATCGGCAGCACTTGCCCAAGCCTCCTGCTGCGCCTCGCTGTAGTCATCGCCGGTCAACCCCTCGATGCTGGCAACGAAAATCGCCGCCAGCACGGGCGTGTCTTCGGCCAAAAACGGCCGCAGCGCGGGTTTGGGCAACGCCTGTCCCATCGTCTTACCACATGCCGTACAGTTTCAGGACCAGCGCCACGGCGCCGGCTATGAGCAGGATTTTCAGCGCGATATAATAGAGCCAGTGCTTTGGGAAGGGTGTGTCGGGCGGTTTCATCGCGCAATCTCCCAGGTGGTGCCTTCCTTGGAATCCTTGATGACGACGCCCATGGCGGCGAGCTCATCGCGTATCCGATCGGACTCCTTGAAGTCCTTTCGCGCGCGCGCGGCAGTGCGGGATCTCGATCAGCGACTCCTTACTCTTGGGCTCGTCGATTCCGCCTCGTTGGGAATTGTAGAATTCTTTGTATATCAACATGCCTCGGATCAATACCTAAGAAAAGACTTGTCGCCAGCAAGTCCGAGTGAGGCTTTGATTTTGGATCAGCACTCGTCCGACACGCTTCGACGCAATTTTCGGATCTCAGTTAGCGCCAATGATGTATTAAGGTCATCGCTCAATGCCGCGAGAACTGGCTCGATAACTCTGCCTTCGAATTGCCCGCAGTGTTGCGTGAAGGTTCTCGCAGCCATCCAATTCCAGCGCTGATGCCTCCAAGCCCTTCAACGTCCAATCGATCGGCGAACGGTAGTGCGTTTTCAACATGTTGAGACGCAACACTTCTCCCCGGTGGCCGAAGTCGGCGAGCAATTCCCGGATCGTGACGAAGTTGCCGAGGCTCTTCGACATCTTCTCGCCTTCGACTTGCAGGAAGCCGTTGTGCATCCAGAAATTCGCCATGCGATTTTCGTCAAACGCGCAGCAACTTTGCGCGAGTTCGTTTTCGTGGTGCGGAAACACCAGATCGATGCCGCCGCCGTGAATGTCGAACTGCTCGCCGAGATGCTTCCACGCCATCGCCGAGCACTCGATGTGCCAACCCGGGCGACCCTCGACCTTGATGCCTGATGGTGAGGCCCACGACGGCTCGCCCGGCTTCGATGGTTTCCAGAGCACGAAGTCGGTGGCATCGCGCTTGTAAGGTGCGACATCGACGCGGGCGCCCGCGATCATCTCATCGAGCGAGCGATTGGCGAGCGCGCCGTAGCGCGGCAAAACGGAATTGGCCGCGTTCATCGCCTGCGGCGAGAACAGCACGTGGTCCTCAGCGACGTAGGCGAAGCCACCCTTCACGAGCCTCTCGATGATCGCGCGCATTTCCGCGATGTGTTCGGTGGCGCGCGGCTCGACCGTCGGGCGCAGGCAGCCGAGCGCATCGACATCGTCATGAAATTGCTTTTCGGTCTGTTCGGTGACCTTGCGGATCGCCTGGTTCAGCGACAGGCCGGGGAAATCCCGCGCGGCGCGGTCGTTGATCTTGTCGTCGACGTCGGTGATGTTGCGAACATAGGTGACGTTGATCCGCGCCGTAGAGATGCCGCAGAAGGCGAAACAGCACGTCGAACACGATGACCGGGCGCGCATTCCCGATATGGGCGAAGTCATAGACCGTCGGTCCGCAGACATACATGCGCACGTTTTTGGGATCGAGCGGCACGAAGGGCCGCTTTTCCCGGGTCAACGTATCGTAGAGACGCAGTTCCATTGATTCCCGTCCTTGCGGCCGGGCGTCCAATGATCTCGTGTGAGAAAAGACGGCCTCAGCCAGCGAATCGCTAGCTCATAATCTCGCGGCAAATGCCACAGATGGCGAGGAAACCGTGCATGAAAATCACCATGGGCCAGCCCGGGGGATTACGTCAAGAGGTTGTCACCTCAACACAACCGGCTGATTTCCGCCACGAAACCGCCCCGGCGGCCATGGTTAATCATTGTTTACTCTTCGAGGCTACTTTATGAGGGCGACCCCCTCACTTGCCGGTGCACCATGCGATCGATTTCAGCGTTTTTCGCCTGTTTTTCCATTTTCGCAGGGTCGGTGGCGTGGGCCGACAGTCGCGTTTTCATCATCGCCAATCAGGCGGACGGCTATGGTGTCGATCAGTGCCTGGCGAAGGGCGAGAAATGTGGCGCCCATGCTGCCCATTCCTACTGCCAGTCGCGGAATTTCGCCCAAGCCACGGCCTACCGCCGGGTCGACCCCGACGAAATAACCGGCTCGGTCCCGAAGACCGGCGAAAACTGCGGCCGTGCCGGTTGCAATGAATACGTGGCCATTACTTGCCAACGTTAGGCGCTCAATCCCGCCAACGACCAACCCGCCATACCGGTGCCGCGGAAACGACGTGACGCTGCCCCGAGAAGCGGGTAAGGGAAGCCGGCCAGTGCCCCGCGTCGCAACTTCGTGATATATCGCAACCGCTTGTGGACCGAACTTCAGAAAAGTAATGGGCCCTGGATCGGTAAGTCCTTTTGGCGCCGCCTTTCGAGGTGATGTTTCTGCTATGAGCGTGCTGTCAATTGTGCGGGAACTTCAAATCGGCGGCACTAGGCCGCGCCTTCGGTCTCTTAAAACCCGCGCGGAGTTGCCTTAATGGCTGGATATGCCTGAAAAGTTGATTGTCTCCCGTCACAAATCGATCCTGGCCTGTGCTGCGCTTCTCGGCACGGTCGTGCTCGGCACTGACGCAAGCGCGCAGGTCAATCCGCCCCCCTCGCAGGGGACCGCGGCCAATCCGATGTGCGTGCGGCTCGAAGCCCAATTGGCGACGATCGACCGCGGCGGCGGCGATCCGGCCAAGGATGAGCAAATCCGCCGTTACCAGGATGCCGCGTCCAAGCAGCAAGCGGAGCTTGATCGCGTCACTTCGCAGGCCAAGCGGATGGGTTGCGACAGTTCGGGTTTCTTCTCGCTGTTCAACGGCCAATCGGCGCAATGCGGGCCGGTGAACAACCAGATTCAACAGATGCGCGCCAACTTGGATCAGATCACGACCAGCCTCGAGCGGCTGCGTAGCGGCGGTCTCGGCGGCAGCGAACGCGAAAATCAGCGCCGCTCGGTTCTTCTGGCGCTGGCGCAGAATAATTGCGGGCAACAATATGCCAACGCCGTGCAGCAGCAGGGACCCGGCAACTTCCTGACCAATCTGTTCGGCAACAACAACAGTCCAGGCGCGCCACCCGCCGATGTGGGTCCGCCATCCGGCACCTATCGCACCGTCTGCGTGCGTAGCTGCGACGGCGCGTATTTTCCGATCTCGTTCGCCACCGTGCCCGGGCGTTTTCCGGACGACGAAAGGACCTGCAAGGCACTTTGCCCGGCGGCGGAAGCCAACCTCTACGCCTATCGCAACCCAGGCGAGGACATGAACCAGGCGGTGTCGATCAGCGGTCAGCCTTATACGTCGTCACCCAACGCTTTCCGCTTCCGTCAGGAGTTCAATCCATCCTGCTCGTGCAAAGCCGCCGGACAGACCTGGTCCGACGCGCTCAAGGCCATCGACGACAAGGCCGCCGCCGAACAACAGGGCGACATCATCGTCACCGAAGAGAGCGCCAAGAAAATGTCGCGACCGCTGACGAAACCTGCCCCCGTGCCCGCCAAGAAAGGTACCGCTGCTGCGGCAGCCCCGGCTCCCGACGCAACCCCAGCACCGGCGCCCTCGCCTTCGCCTTCGACGACCGCAACTTCCGGAACGTCGCCGGAAAACAAGCCGATCCGTTCGGTGGGACCCACCTTCATCCCGCCGCGCTAGGGATCGATCCGGCTTTTTCCGAACCAAACCCGCCGCTTATTTGTCGAGCTTGATATCCGACATTTGCGGCCTTTACCCATCAAACGCCTCGGCCGGCCCACGGCCCGCTTGCGACACCAGCGTTTCGTCGGGCTTGGGCAATGGCCTGCCGTCGTCGCGAAACTTGTTGGTGATTGGATAACGCCGATCGCGCCCGAAATTCCGGCGCGTCACCTTGACGCCAGGGGCGGCCTGTCGCCGCTTGTATTCGGCAATGTTGAGCAGACGGTCGATCCGCGCCACCGTCTCACGATCGAACCCCGCCGCGATGATGGTTGCCAGCGGCTCCTCGCGCTCGACCAGCCGCTCGAGAATGGCATCGAGTATGTCGTAAGGCGGTAACGAGTCCTGATCGGTCTGATTTTCGCGCAGCTCCGCGGTCGGCGGCCGGGTGATGATATCTGGCGGAATGACTTCGCCGGAAGGCCCGAGCGCGCCATCTGGCTTCCAGATATTGCGCAGACTTGAAAGCCGAAACACCTCGGTCTTGAAGATGTCCTTGATCGGATTGAAGCCGCCGTTCATATCGCCATAAAGCGTGGCGTAACCGACCGACATTTCGGACTTGTTGCCGGTGGTGACGACCATTGCGCCGGTCTTGTTGGAGACCGCCATCAACAGTGTGCCACGCGTGCGTGCCTGCAGGTTTTCCTCGGTGATGTCGCGCGGAAGCCCTGCGAAGGTCGCGGACAGGATCTCCTCAAAACCGTTGACCGCTTTGGCGATGGGGAGCACCTCATAGCGAATGCCGAGATTGGCAGCCAGTTTCGCCGCGTCATCGAGCGAAACCTGCGCGGTAAAGCGGAACGGCAACATGATGCCGCGCACGCGGTCGGCCCCCAGCGCATCGACCGCGATCGCTGCACAAAGCGCCGAATCGATGCCACCGGATACACCCAGCAGCACGCCGGGAAATCGGTTCTTTCCGACATAGTCGCGCAAACCCAGCACGCACGCGGCATAGTCGGCCTTGTCGCCCTCGATGACCGGCGCGACCGGTCCGTTGCAGTGCCAGCCGTTTTCACCCCTGGTCCACCGCAACGTCGTGATGCTTTCGGTAAATGCCGGCAATTGCGCCGCCACCGACAGATCGCCATTGAGAGCAAACGAGGCTCCGTCGAAAACAAGCTCGTCCTGCCCGCCGACCTGATTGAGATAAACCAGCGGAAGCCCGCTCTCGGTGACGCGCGCCACCGAGATCGATAGGCGGATATCGCCCTTGTCGCGGGCATACGGTGAGCCGTTCGGCACCACGAGAATTTCCGCGCCGGTCTCGGCGAGACATTCGACGACATTCTCGTAGTCTTCCGACTCTTCCAGCCAGGTATCCTCGCAGATCGGAACCCCCACCCGCACGCCACGAATGGGCATCGGACCGGTGACGGGCCCCCGCGCGAACACGCGCTTCTCGTCGAACACGCCGTAGTTCGGCAGGTTGACCTTGAACCGGATTGCCGCGATGCGGCCTTCGTCGAGAAGCGCGCAGGCGTTGTAGAGCTTGCCGTCATCGACCCAGGGCGAGCCGATCAGTACGGCAGGCCCCCCGTCGGCCGTTTCCCGCGCAAGTTCCTCGATCGCCGCGCGGCAGGCCGACTGAAAGGCCGGTTTGAGGACCAGGTCCTCCGGCGGATAGCCGGCGATGAACAATTCCGGCAACACCACAAGGTCGGCACCATCGGCGTGCGCCTGCGCGCGGGCGGTGCGCGCTTTGACGGTGTTGCCCGCAATATCCCCCATTGTCGGGTTGAGCTGGGCCAGCGTGATCGAAAACTGATTGGCACGTTCGGTCATAGGCTGATCGTGCCTTGCGCGCGGGCAAACTGCAATTGCATGATTTAGATCGCGCCTATGCGTTCGGCGATCGAAAACAGCCAGAACAGCCCCGCCGTGACCAGCGCGACGCCAACGGCCGCCGAACCCATGTCCTTGACTCGCCCGATCTGCAGATCGTGTTCGGTGGTTAGCCGGTCGGCGAGCTTCTCGATCGCGGTGTTGAGCAGTTCGACGATCAGCACCATGACGACGGCGACGACCAGTTCGATGCGACGCATCGTTGTGGCGCCGATTACCCACGCCAGCGGCAAGGAAATCATCAGCGCGAAAAGCTCTTCGCGAACGGCCTGCTCTGAGCGAATTGCAAAGGCAAGGCCGTTACGCGTGTTGATCGTGGCCCGCCAGAGCCGCAGCAACTTTTAAAGCCCCGCCGCGGCCGGCATCGGCTTCACCTTGCCGACGCGCTCCTGCTTGAGCAATTCGGCGATCAGGAAAGCCATGTCGATCGACTGCTCGGCATTGAGCCGGGGATCGCAGACCGTGTGATAGCGGTCGTTGAGATCCTCATCCGTAATGGCACGCGCGCCGCCGATGCATTCGGTGACGTCTTGCCCCGTCATTTCCAGATGAACGCCGCCGGCATGGCTACCTTCCGCGGCGTGCACCGTGAAGAACGACTTGACCTCCGACAAAATGCGGTCGAACGGCCGGGTCTTGTAGCCGGACGTCGAGGTGATGGTATTGCCGTGCATCGGATCGCACGACCAGACCACGACGCGGCCCTCCCGCTTAACCGCGCGGATCAACTGCGGCAGATGTTCGCCAATCTTGTCGGCGCCAAAACGATTGATCAGCGTAAGGCGCCCCGGCTCATTGTCCGGATTGAGCACATCGATCAGTTTCAGCAACTCGTCGGCCTTAAGCGATGGACCGCACTTCAACCCGATCGGATTCTTGATGCCACGGAAATATTCCACATGGCCGTGATCGAGCTGACGCGTGCGGTCGCCGATCCAGATCATGTGGCCTGACGTCGCGTACCAGTCACCGGTCGTCGAATCGACGCGTGTGAAGGCCTGCTCGTAGCCGAGCAGCAGCGCCTCATGGCTGGTGTAGAAATCGGTGGCGCGCAGCTCCGGATGGCTCTCCAGGTCCAGCCCGCAGGCGCGCATGAAATTCAGCGCGTCCGAGATGCGATCGGCCAGTTCCTTGTAGCGCCGCGACTGCGGGGAATCCTTCAGGAAGCCGAGCATCCATTGGTGCACGCTACCAAGATTGGCGAAACCGCCGGTGGCGAACGCGCGCAACAGATTGAGCGTCGCCGCCGACTGGCGATAGGCCATCAGTTGGCGCTGCGGATCGGGGGTGCGCGCGGCCGCCGT
Source organism: uncultured Alphaproteobacteria bacterium (assembly GCA_963741185.1). Classification (GTDB taxonomy): domain Bacteria; phylum Pseudomonadota; class Alphaproteobacteria; order Rhizobiales; family Xanthobacteraceae; genus Bradyrhizobium. The sequence goes on from CAVUHE010000028.1 coordinate 63,859, forward strand.
GAACGCGATGTCGTTGACGATGTCGCCGCGGTAGCTCGGCAGTTCGACGCCGTTGAGCTTCTCGGTCGGCGAGGAACGCGGTTTTGCAAATTGCCCGGCGATGCGGCCGACTTTCACCACCGGTACCGCGCCGGCATAGGTCAAGACGACCGCCATTTGCAGCAGCACGCGAAAGAAATCCCGGATGTTGTTGGCGCCGTGTTCGGCGAAGCTCTCGGCGCAATCGCCGCCTTGCAGCAGGAAGGCCTCGCCCGCCGCCACGCGCGCCAGCGCCTTCTTCAGGTTGCGGGCCTCACCTGCAAAAACCAGCGGCGGAAACGTGCCAAGCTGCGCCTCGACATCCGCCAATGCTTTCGCATCGGGATATTCGGGCATTTGCAGCACCGGCTTGGTGCGCCAGCTGTCGGGTGTCCACCGCTCGGACATGACGTCAACTCCTGAGCAAAAACCGCTACTTATCGGGCGGTCACGAAGGGCCGGGTTATACACAGGCTGGTGGCCAACCGCCAGTGCCGCCGATTGAAGCCCCCTTAAACGTCTTGCCACAGCTTCGTTGACAACCCCTTGCGGCAAAAGCCGAATTCGCATTTGCTGCGCGGTCGCGCGAGCACGAGGGAAATCGCGGTGGCCAAGGCTGCTCTGGACGATGTTTTCATCGACGATATCACCATTCCGGCCACGGACGGCTATGTGCTGGGCGCGACACTTTTCCTGCCCCGCGGGGGCATGCGGCATGCCGTCCTGATCAATTCGGCGACGGCCGTGCCGCGCAAGATTTACAAAGGGTTTGCCGGCTATCTCGCGCGGCGCGGCGCGGCGGTGCTGATTTACGACTACCGCGGCATCGGCGATTCCCGGCTGCGCGCGCTGACCGGCCATAATCAGGCGAGATCCCTGGTCGGCTTCAAGGCCACGATGGCGGACTGGGCCGCGCTCGACGCCACCGCGGCCGTGGCCTGGATGCGTGAGCGCTACCATACGCTTCCCCTTCATTATGTCGGCCACTCCTTCGGCGGCCAGGCACTTGGACTTCTCGCCAACAACAGCGAAGTTTCGCGCGCGCTCCTGATCGCGGCCCAGGCCGGATACTGGAAACTGATGGCATCGCCGGAACGCTATCGCGTTTTTGCGCTCTTGAATTTCGTCGGCACACCCCTCACCCGGCTCCTGGGCTACGCGCCGGGCTGGAGCGGATTGGGCGAGGACCTGCCGAAGGGCGTCTTTGAGCAATGGGTGCGTTGGGTGATGAGCGAACGCTATTTGTTCGACGATCCCAATCTCAAGGCGATTTCGAATTTTGCCAAATACAAGGGCGCGCTACGCTCGCTGTGCCTTTCCGACGACCCATGGGCAACGCGGCCTGCAGTCGAACTCCTCTGTTCGGGATTTACCTCGACCACTCCGGAAATTCTCACCATCACCCCCGCCGATGCTGGTGCTGCGGCGATCGGCCATCTCGGCTTCTTTCGTCCCGAACACCACGACACGCTCTGGCGTGGCGCGGCGGAGTGGATGGAGGCTGAGGAATAACCGGTAGCCCGTCCCTCCGTGGCAAATCGGCGGGTTTGAAATGAAGTCTCGCCCCAGCGCCACGGTCTCTCTCTCTGCGCCGCCGGAGTGTGGTAAGAGTAAGTTTGTGAGCCGTCTCACAGAGCGGAATGCCCCCCGCCCCTATGTTGCGTTCCAAGGCTCGACAGCGAGATACTACCATGCCCCTTCTCGGATTTTCGATGCGCACGCTCTGTTTCATCGTTCTGACAGTCTTATCATTGGGTTTGCTTGGCAGTCCCGCCTCGGCGGAAAAGCGCGTGGCGCTTGTTATTGGAAATTCCGCATATCAGAACGTCACGCGTCTGGATAATCCGAAGAACGACGCCGCTCTCATCGCCGATACGATGCGCGGGCTTGGATTCGCGCTCGTCGGCGGCGGTCCTCAACTCGATCTTGACAAGGCCGGGCTTGACCGCGCCGTGCAAAACTTCGGGCAATTGATCCAGGGCGCCGACGTCGCGCTGTTCTATTACGCCGGCCACGGCGTTCAGGTGAACGGCTCGAACTTTCTCGTGCCGGTCAATGCCAATCCGACGCGGGAGGCCGACGTCGATTTCCAGATGGTCGATGTCAACGTCGTCCTGCGTCAGATGCAGGGTTCAGGGACCAAGCTCAATCTCGTTGTGCTCGATGCCTGCCGGAACAATCCGTTTGGCGGTCGCGGCTTGCGCGCCACCGAAGGCGGCCTCGCACAGATGCGGGCGCCGGAGGGGACCCTCATTTCATACGCAACACAGCCGGGCAGCGTTGCGCAAGACGGCGACGGCAACAGCCCTTATACGAAGGCACTCGCCAGCACGGTTCGACGCGCCGGGCTCGACATATTCCAAACCTTCAACCAGGTCGGACTTTCCGTGAAGCGGGCGACCGGCGGCTCGCAGCAGCCGTGGGTGTCGTCGTCGCCGATCGATGGCGAGTTCTACTTTGTTCCGGCGCCAGGTTCTGCTGCATCGCATCAGTCGGACGTGCCGGTCCAGGACGCGCATCCCGCCCAACCCCGCGTAGCTCCCCAAGCCCCCAATGACGCGTTCAGGTCTTTCGAGAGGGCCGCGAACGCGGGCGATGCCGGTGCCATGGTCAATCTCGGCTTCGTCTATGAGAGGGGCAACGGCGTTCCACAGGATCTTGCCGAAGCCCGCAAATGGTATGAAAAAGCGGCGACCGCCGGAAATGCCTACGGCATGAGAAATCTCGGCATTCTGTATCGGGATGGCAGTGGTGTCGCGAAGGATTCCACCCAAGCGCGCAAGTGGTTCGAGAAGGCAGTCGCCGCCGGCAATATCGAAGCCATGAACAGCCTTGGCCTTCTCTACGAGACCGGCAATGGTGTGCCCATGGACTACGCCGAGGCTCGCAAGTGGTTTCAGAAGGCGGTTTCCGCGGGCAACGCTGGCGGAATGGTCAATCTCGGTTACCTCTATGACAAAGGCTATGGTGTTACCCAGGACTACACCGAGGCCCGCAAATGGTACGAGAAGTCGGCTAACGCCGGCAACGCCGTCGGCATGAAGAACGTCGGCGTCCTATACAGAGACGGATTTGGTGTCGCAAAGGATCCCACCGAGGCACGCAAATGGTTTGAGAAGGCGGCTTCTGCCGGCAACTCCGACGCCATGACAAGCCTCGGTGTGCTCTACGAGACGGCCAACGGCGTGCCCAAGGACTTTGTCGAGGCGCGAAAGTGGTACGAAAAGGCCGCGGCCGCGGGTAACGCCACCGCCATGACCAATCTCGGCTATCTGTATCGCGACGGAAGAGGCATCGGCCCGGACCTGTCCGAGGCACGCAAGTGGTTCGAGAAAGCGGCGGCGACTGGTTACGAGAAAGCGCGAGTGGCTCTTCAACGGATGGATTCGCCCGAGCTGGGAAATACGTCGCGCTAATTTGAGAGGTTTCGGCCTCTGAACCGCTGCGCATAGCAGACCTTCCGATGACCGAACTTACGCTGAAGATCCGCCCTGAAGCCGAAGCCGCGGCGATCTCCGCCCCAAGCCGGAATGCTGGCCTTGATGCGCTGCGCGCAACGCTCACCTTGCTCGTCCTGTTTCATCACTCCGCAATTACCTACGGCGCAATCGGGGGATGGTACTACCGGGAGGTTCCAACCGACGGACGGCTGGAAACGAAGCTTCTGATATTCTTCTGCACCCTCAATCAGGCCTACTTCATGGGGCTGTTCTTTCTCGTTGCCGGATATTTCACACCTGCGGCCGTGGGGAAAAATGGACCCTTGGCCTATTTGCGCGAAAGAACGCTGCGGCTCGGCCTTCCGCTGTTGTGTTATGGCTTCATCATCGCACCAGCAACCATCGCCCTGGCGAAAACGTCGGAAGGACAATCCTTCCTGTCAACCTTGCTGCGGCTTTGGGCTCGCGGCACATTCGAGAATGGGCCGCTGTGGTTCACGCAAGCCCTGCTCATCTTTGCGATAGGATACATTGCCTGGAATAGCTCCGCGTCGAGCTTTCGTTCCAACGGTCATTTAGCAAGGACATTCCCATCCAATCCCGTGATTGCGCTCGCCCTGCTTGCGACTGGCGCGACCGCATTCGCGCTGAGGCTCGTTTGGCCGGTTGGTACACAGGCGTTCGGTCTGCAACTTGGATATTTCGCCAGCTACGTGGTTCTTTTCGTCGCCGGATGCGTTGGATACAAGGGAAAGTGGCTGGAGCGCGTCCCGGAAAATCAGAGACGGTTGTGGTTGGTGATCAGCCTGATTGCGATGCCGATCCTGCCGGCCGTCGTCCTGTCGGTGCCTGTTCTTCCGGAGTTGAAAGGCAACACTTCGGGCGGGTGGAACATCCAGGCCGGTGTCTATGCTTTTTGGGAGCCGCTGGTTGCCTGCGGGCTCGTACTCACCCTGCTTTCCACCTACCATCGCGCTTTCGCAAGCTTGAATTCAGTTTGGGCGGCGTTATCCCGTCGAGCTTACGCGATCTACATCATTCACCCGCCGATCCTCGTCGCAGTGGCACTCGCCTGGCGTCACGTGGAGGCGCCTCACCTTGTCAAATTTGCTCTGACCGGCACCCTGACATCGCTGATCTGCTTCTGGATTGCCGGTTTCTTGCTGCGTCTCTCGCCAATCAGAAAAATCGTCTAGAGCGTGATGATCGTCATCACGCTCTATCTTTTGTTTGAGCATGATCTTTTTCGGAAAACCGGCATCCACTTTTCCGGATCATGCTCTAGGCGCATTTTCATTGCTTCGACACGGCCCACGTTCCGACGCAACCGTCGGAACGCTTGAACGTTCCGGAACCGCCGCGGCCGGAAAAGCGACCGGAACTGATGACGGTCATGTTGCCGTAATTGCTGACGGCGCTGGCGGCGCCGCTGGGGCTGACGGTTCCGCGGATGCCTTCGCCAATAATCTTGCCGCTGGTCACCACGATCGCTGCGGTGCCGCTGCCGCAGGGGGTGCCTGCCGAGCTGACGACCCACGCGCCGTCGAAATTGCCGCCTCCGCCGCCACCGCCACTGCCTCGCTTGGTGGCGGATCGGCGCGCATCATCCGCGTCGGGCTGGTTTCGCCGCACGGATCGATCAGGTTCAGCCGATCGTGAGCCCGATACCGACTTTTCGTCGTTACCGATGCTACCGCCAGCACTGCCTGATTGCGCAATCGCTGCGGCAGGACCCATCAGGAGAACTAGCGAAACGCAGAGGAGCGGCATTCCAATTCGATATCGAGTGATGTTCTGCATTATCGCCTGCTTCCCATCCTGGGTTCAATTCTGGCGGCCGGATCCATCAGCACAGACCGCGCCGATGATGCGGCAAGATTTGCCAGTTCTGCCACACTCGTCAAGCGCAGCATCCCTGGCTCTTTGCACAGTGTCGCGCTGAACCAGCGACCATGATTTTCCGGAAACCGCGAAAGCCCCGCACAAGCCGCCATAGAAACTCAGCTCGATAGAGCATTTGCCTGTTTTGCAATTGGACCGCGCGTCGTCAACGGCAGCCCTGCGCGACCTGTGATTCCAGGAAATCCCCCAATTGTTGCTGTCGGGATCATAAACGATCGATCCCCACGGCTTGAGGTCGTCCATCTTGCGCAACCGTGTCAGCACCCCTTCGGTCGCTTCACCTGATGGCGGTATATTGCTCTTTTCCTGAAACTTGCTGATCGCGAGCTTCATGCCAGTCTTGCTGTCGGGAACGTCGGGATCGAAGTTACGTTCGTAGAGCCGCTCGCTCAATTCGCGAAGCAGCGCAGCATCCTTGATCGGCACAAAGTCGGGATCCGGGCGCAGCGCATCGGTCATTTGCGGTGGTGCCGGCGCGATTGCCACCTGAGGCCCTGCGGCTGGGGGCGCGACGAAGTAGAAAGAGCCGTCGATGGGCGACGAAGATACCCACGGCTGTTGCGAGCCGCCGGTCTCCCGCTTCACAGCAAGACCAACGTGGTTGAAAGTCTGGAAAATATCGAGCCCCGACTGCTTGATGGTTGCCGATAAGGCTTTCGTATAGGGACTGTGGCCGTCGCTGCCATCCTGCGCGACGGCGCCGGGCTGCGTCGCATAGGAAATAAGCGTGCCCTCCGGCGCTCGCATCTGCGCCAGGCCGCCATCGGAAGAACGGAAGCCGCGGGCACCGAACGGATTGTTGCGGCAGGCATCGAGGATGACGATGTTGAGCCGCGTGCCCGAGCCCTGCATCTGGCGCAGCACGAGATTGACGTCGACCATCTGGAAATCGACGTCGGCCTCGCGGGTCGGATTGGCGCTGATCGGCACCAGATAGTTCGAACCGCTCACCTGCACGCCGTGGCCGGCATAATAGAACAGCGCGACGTCTGCGCCCTGGATTTGCCGGCCGAAGTTCTGGACGTTGGTGTCGAGCGCGGCCTTGTCGAGATCGAGTTGAGCGCGTCCGCCGATCAGCGCAAAGCCGAGGCCGGAAAGTGTTTCGGCCATCAGGGTCGCATCGTTGCGTGGATTGTCGAGCCACGTAACGTTTTGGTAGGCAGAATTGCCGACCACCAGCGCGATACGCTTCTCCGCCGCGGCGGGAACGGTCAAGAACAGTGACAACAGCGCCACCGCCGCCGCCAGCGCGACGCGGTTTCCACTCCTGTTCGATAACGGCCGGTGCATCCCCAATACACCCCCAAATCAGCAACGCCAAACTAGCAGCTGGCGGACGCCACGAAAAGCGCTGCGCCGGCGGCAGTTGGGCAATATCGATCGCAGCAGCCTAGCGCGCCCTACTCCGCCGCCTCGTGCACATGCCGTGCCGTCGGCGTGCGCATCGTTACCAGTTCCTCCGCTGCGGTGGGATGCAGCGCCATGGTCGCGTCGAAGTCGGCCTTGGTCGCTTTCATCTTGACGGCGATGCCGAGCACCTGGACCATTTCAGCCGCGCCGTCGCCGACGATATGACAGCCGACGACCCGATCGGTCGTGACATCCACGATCAGCTTCATCAGAACGCGGGTGTCGCGGCCCGAGAGCGTGGCTTTCATCGGCCTGAAAGTGGTTTTGTAGATATCGACACGGGCAAATTGCGCGCGGGCCTGGGTTTCCGTCAATCCGACGGTGCCGACCTCGGGCTGGCAAAACACGGCAGTCGGAATGTCGGCATGATCGGCCTGAATCTCTCGCTTGCCAAAAACCGTGTCCGCAAAGGCATGGCCCTCGCGGATTGCAACCGGCGTCAAATTGATCCGATGAGTGACGTCGCCGATCGCATAGATGTTCGGCACCGACGTCTTCGAAAAACCGTCGACCGCGATCCCGCCATTCTCCGGGTTGATGGCAACGCCGGCCCTTTCGAGCCCGAGGTTGGCGACATTCGGATGCCGGCCGATCGCGAACATCACCTGGTCGGAGGCGATGCTCGAGCCGTTCGACAGATGCGAGGTGAAGTCCTTGCCATGCTTATCGACCCTGTTCACAGTGCATCCGGTCAGAATCGTGATGCCCGCCTTCTCCATCTCGCTGCGAACATGGGTGCGGACGTCCTCGTCGAAACCGCGCAGCACGTTTTCGCCGCGATAGATCACCGTCACGTCGGAGCCGAAACCGGCGAAGATACAGGCGAATTCCAGCGCGATATAGCCGCCGCCCTGAATCAGGATGCGTCGCGGCAGCGAAGACAGATGGAATACTTCATTGGATGAGATCACGTGCTCGATGCCGGGAATGGCAACGCCATGGTTAGGCGCGCCGCCGGTGGCGATCAGCACGTATTTCGATCGCACCGTCTCGCCGTTCGCCAGCCGAAGCGTATTCGCGTCAACAAACTCCGCGCGGGTCTTGAGGACGCGCGCACCGGCCTTTTCCACATTCGCCGTATAGGCCGCTTCAAGCCGAGCGATCTCCTTGTCCTTGTTGGCGATCAAGGTCGGCCAGTCGAAGGTCGCCTGAGGGATCGTCCAGCCGAAGCCCGCCGCATCCTCGATCTCGTGATGGACGTGGGATGCATAGACCAGGAGCTTTTTCGGAACGCACCCGCGGATCACGCAGGTGCCGCCCATCCTGTATTCCTCGGCGATCACGACCCGGGCGCCATGGTTGGCGGCGATCCGGGCCGCGCGCACGCCGCCCGACCCGCCTCCAATGACGAACAGATCGGTATCGAATTCGGCCATGTCAGCTCCGGTCAAAGCAAATCAGCCGAGCGGCTTGCCACGCTTTTTCATTTCGCTGCGGAACTCGTTGGCCACCGTCTCGGAGAAGCTCTGCGCCCACTGGCTCATATAGTTCATGCTCGCCTGAATCGATTTCGGCTCTTGCGTGAGCAATTTCTGGCCGATCGGCGATTTGTAGAACGTGGTGAGGTCCTTCAGTTCCTGCTCCGTGAAGTCGCTGGCGTAGATCTTGGCCATCTGCTCGCCGATCTCCTTTTCGCGACCCGACATCGTCTGGGCAACGATGAGCGCAACTTCGTTCAGGTCCTTCTGATAGCTCAGGTTGTTCGCCAGGAATGCATCCTTGGTTCGCTGAACGATGTTGGGGACCGCACTTGCATATACCTGGCTGACATTCTTCACGGCCAGGAGGTCCTTCGCCGCTGCAATCGCCGATGGGGAAGCCGGCTTGAGCGGCGCGGGCGGTTGGCCTGCGGGCTGCTGCGCCGCGGCCGGCAGGGTTGAAAGCGCCAACCCCACCGCAAGGCCAATGGCGAGCAAAATGCTTGATGGACCCTTCATAGTTCGATTCTCCTCGATTGCGGCTAGCGCCGCTCTACAACACGAATTCCCTGAGAGCCGGCCAGCATCGCCATGCTGGCGAGAGCGATGAATAGCCCGTGCTCGACAACACCCGGAATGGAATTAAGCGATTCCGCAAGGCCCGGCGCGTCCCCAATGCGGCCGAGATGGGCATCGACGATCCAGTGGCCACCATCGGTGACGAAAACGTGACCGTCCTGGCCCTTTCTGACGACCATTTGGCCGGAAACGCCGCAATCGGTAAACGCCCTTCCGATCGCGCGCTGCGTCGCGCCCAGTCCGAACGGAATGACTTCGATGGGCAGGGGAAAACGGCCAAGCGCCTCGACCCATTTGGAATTGTCGGCAATCACGATCATCCGATCGGATGCGGCGGCAACGATCTTTTCCCGCAGCAAGGCGCCGCCGCCGCCCTTGATCAGGTTGAGCGAGGGATCGATTTCGTCGGCGCCATCGACGGTCAAGTCGAGCCGGTCGATCTCGTCGAGCGTGGTCAGCCGAATGCCACAGCGGATGGCATCCTCGCGGGTCCCCTCCGAGGTCGGCACGCCGATGACATCGAGCCCGTCGCGCACCCGCGCGCCAAGCAACTCGACAAAATGCTTCGCGGTTGATCCGGTGCCGAGGCCGACCTTCATGCCATCTTGCACGAAATCGAGCGCGCGGGCCGCCGCCTGCCGTTTCAGTTCTTCCATGCTCACGTGCAAAACAATCCTTATCGGGCCGCGGCCTTTTTCGCGGTCTACGTGTCCGGCGCCGACTATCTAGCGTCGTTTTAAGGGGAGGAACAGCGTTCTGGGGCGAAGGGGGGACAACTGCCGGTTTTTCCATACCAAAAACGGTCCCCTCTTGCATGATCGACCGCCGGCCGTTAGCGATTTTCGATGGCCCTCCACCGCACCGTCGTATTCGATCTTGATGGCACGCTCGTCGATACGGCGCCCGACCTGATCAATGCGCTGAATTTTGTCCTCGACCGCGAGGGCCTGCCGCCCGTTCCCGTTCACGCCGCGCGCAACATGATTGGCGCGGGTGCCAGAAGGCTGATCGAGCGCGGCCTGGAATTGGAAGGCCGCGCTGCCAGCCCATCTGACATCACCCGCTTGACCGACGACTTCATCGCCTACTACGCCGAGCATATCGCCGATGTTTCGCGCCCGTTCGAAGGCCTCGAAATTGCGCTGGATGATCTCGGCAGGCGCGGATACCGTTTTGCGGTTTGTACGAACAAACTGGAGTGGCTGTCGAAACTTCTGCTCGATCGACTAGGTCTGAGCTCACGGTTTTCCGCGATTTGCGGCGCTGATACGTTCGGGATCTCAAAGCCCGATCCCGGCATTTTGCACCAAACGGTTGCGCGCGCGGGTGGACACATGTCTGCCGCGATCATGGTCGGCGATGCGGGCCCCGACATTGGCGTCGCCCGTCGCGCCGGTATTCCGGTGATCGGCGTCGGGTTCGGTTATACTGACGTCCCGATCGCAGACCTCAAGCCGGATCGGCTGATCAATCACATGAACGAGTTGCCAAGCGCGGTCGAGAGTTCTGATGGTTCGGCGCAATTCCTCTGCCTAAAATATTGATTTGATTATATCTTTTTTTCACCTTGACGCGCGTTAACCAATAATTAACCCGCCCGGTTGCGCAGCTTTGCCGGGGCTCTTATGGTCGCGTCGGGGAATGTGGCAGTTGGCCGCAGTGGAAGCACGGTCCCAAAATGCGCGCCTCGCGGCAACAGCGGGGGCATTTGCGCGGAGACCGTGCCCACACGAGAGGCGGGATCGTGGCTCGACCGGGCCCAATCAGATCAGGATCTTGAGTGACGGATCGATAATGCGTCGTGTCTTCGCGGTTGCCGCAGCAGCAACAAGTCTGGCCGGTTGCTCATCGTTTTCGATGGATAACTTCAATTACTTCCAGTCGACCCCGCCCGAGGTCCAGCTCCAGCTCGAGTCGGCCCCGCCGGGAGCCGAGGCGCGTACCTCGGTTGGACCGGGCTGCAAGACCCCCTGCTCGGTCAGCGTGACCGCGCCTGAGGGCGGATTCACGGTCAGCTACAGCCTGGCAAGGCACCAGCCGGCAACGGTCCCTGTGCAAGTCATCCGCACTCCCGGCGATCTCCTCACGTCCGGCACGACCAAGATCGAACCCAATCCGGTGGTCGCGGAGCTGAAGCCGATCACGCCACCGAAAGCGAACAAGCCGATGCGCCCGAAAAGGCCCAAAAGCACGACCGCCGCAGCCGCCGCCGCGGAGTCGGCATTCCCGGACCCGGCGCAAGGCGTCCCGCCGCCTCCGGGTTCATCCACCCGCTAGCGGCACGAGCATGATCTCGCACAAACGCGCCGCCAGCGTTTGCTGCCAGATTTGGACCATGCTCGGATTGCTTGCAGTGCACCACGCAAACTGCGGATTGTGCCGGCGTTGCAACGTGCATAAGTTAAGTTCGCGCACCGTGTTGATGCGGCTGTCGCCCGAAGGCACATCTGAAATGACCGCTTTTGTATCGAGTTCCCCCGCCTCGCTGTCCCGTCCGATGACCGATCCGTTTGGGCGGACGATCAGTTATCTGCGGGTGTCGGTCACGGATCGCTGCGATCTGCGCTGTTTTTATTGCATGTCCGAAGACATGACTTTTCTGCCCAAGGCCGATCTGCTGACGCTCGAGGAACTCGACCGGCTGTGCTCGGCATTCATCGCCAAGGGCGTGCGGAAGCTGCGGCTGACCGGCGGGGAACCTTTGGTGCGGCGAAATGTGATGTCGCTGGTTCGATCGTCTGTCGCGGCATCTCGGTTCCGGCGCGCTGAACGAACTGACGCTCACGACCAACGGTTCGCAGCTCGCGCGCTTTGCCGGCGAACTCAGGGATTGCGGGGTGCGCCGTATCAACGTGTCGCTCGATACGCTCGACCCCGCCAAATTCCGCGCCATCACCCGCTGGGGCGACCTCGACAAGGTCCTGGCCGGCGTCGAGGCCGCGCGCTCGGCGGGCCTCGCCGTGAAGATCAATGCGGTGGCGCTGAAAGGACTCAACGAAGAGGAAATCCCCTCGCTGATGGAATGGGCGCACGGCAAGGGCATGGCGCTGACGCTGATCGAGGTCATGCCGATGGGCGACGTTGGCGAAGGACGTATCGATCAATATGTGCCGCTGTCCCTCCTCCGCGCGCGCCTTGCCAAGCAATACACGCTGACCGACCTCGACGAGACCACCGGCGGGCCTGCGCGCTATGTTCACGTCCATGAGACCGGCGGAAAGCTCGGCTTGATCACGCCGATGACGCATAATTTCTGCAAATCCTGCAATCGCGTACGCATCACCTGCACCGGCACGCTGCATACCTGCCTCGGGCACGAGGATGCCTCCGATTTGCGTAAACCGCTGCGGGCCTCCGCCGGCAACGAACTGTTGAGTGCGGCAATCGACCGTGCCATCGGGTTAAAGCCGAAGGGCCACGATTTCATCATCGACCGCAGGCACAACCGGCCCAGCGTTAACCGGCATATGAGCGTTACCGGCGGTTGAAGTCGCCAGTCCCGCTGAACTGCCCTGCAACCGTTTGATCCCACGTCAATTTGCCCATTTTCCAATTGACGGCGCGACAGTGCGCTGAAATGGTGCGGCCAGCTTTTCATGCTTTTCGCGCTCGACAAGCCGCCGGCCGGATAGGCCAGTCAAGACGGCGAGAGCGTCTTTGGGGGAGGACTTTTGTTGCGATCGCTCCTTAAATTGAGCCATAGCCTCGTGCGCGGATTCAAAGTGATGCCCGTCGAAGTGGCGGGCGAAATTTGATGTCCGCCGCGGAGAGCACCATGCGCCCGTTATTGGCCGTGAGCGCGGCGATCGATCTGATCAACGAAAAGATCGGCTACGTCTGCAATTTTCTGGTCTTGACCGCCTGCATCGTGAGCGCCGCCAACGCCATGATCCGCTATGCGTTCGGCTACAGCTCGAACGGCTGGCTGGAGCTGCAATGGTACATGTTCGCCATTCTGGTCATGTTCGGGGCGTCATACACGTTCAAGCGCAACGAGCACGTCCGCGTCGAGATCTTCTATCTGTTTCTCTCCGAGCGCGGCCAGCTCTGGCTCGACTTGATCGGCACGCTCTTTTTCCTGATCCCGGCCTGCCTGCTCCTGGCCTATCTGTCCTGGCCGTTCTTCCTTCAGGCTTATGCCGTGGGAGAAATGTCCGGCAATGCCGGTGGCTTGCTCCGTTGGCCGATCAAATTCGTGATTCCAGCCGGCTTCGTTATGCTCGCATTGCAAGGCGTCTCAGAGGTCATCAAACGCATCGCCGCGCTACAGGGTGAGCTGACGATCGATGCGAAATACGAGAGGCCGACGCAATGATTACGCTCGAAGCAATGCCGCCCCTGATGTTCGGCGGCCTGGTTCTGGCGATGCTGATCGGCTTCCCGGTAGCCTTCACGCTTGCGGCGGTCGGGTTGTCGTTCGGCTTTCTGGCGATTCATCTTGGCTTTTTCGATTTGAATTTCCTCCAGGCCATCCCGGGCCGGGTGTTCGGTAGCGTGCTGTCGAACGAACTCCTGCTCGCCATCCCCTTCTTCACCTTCATGGGCGCGATCCTCGAGCGATGCGGTCTGGCGGAGGACATGCTCAATTCGATGGGTCAGCTGTTCGGACCGATCCGCGGCGGCCTCGGCTATTCGGTCATCATTGTCGGCTTCATCCTCGGCGCCATCACCGGCACGGTGGCCGCACAGGTGATCGCCATGGCGCTGATCTCGATGCCGGTCATGATCCGCTATGGCTATAATATGCGTTACATCACCGGCGTGCTGGCGGCGTCCGGCACCATCACCCAGCTGGTGCCACCGTCGCTGGTGCTGATCGTGCTCGCCGACCAGCTCGGCAAATCCGTCGGCGACATGTATCTGGGCGCATGGGGACCGTCGGTTTTCCAGATCGTGTTGTTTGCGGGCTATACCTTCCTGCTCGGCCTGTTCAAGCCGGATCACGTGCCGCCAGTGCCCAAGGACGCGCGCACGCTGACCGGCTGGGCGCTGTGGAAGAAATGCCTGCTCGGCATCATCCCCTCCGCCGTGCTGATCTTCGTCGTGCTGGGCACCATGATGATGGGCCTTGCCACGCCGACGGAAGCTGGCGCCATGGGCGCGGTCGGCGCCATCGTGCTTGCCGCGATTCACAGCAAGGATTTCTCGACGACGGGCAGCAAGATGCTGATCATCGGCTCGATCGCCGGCGGCATTGGTACTGTCGTCGGAATCTTCCTTACCGAAGGGCTGATCTTCAAGCTCGCTTTTGCGGTGACCTATTTTGCCGTGGTCTGGATCTGCCTCGAGGCCGTCCGCATTCCCGAACTGCGAGATCTGATCAAGCAGGGTTACGAAACTACGATGCGCATCACGACCATGGTCGTGTTCATCCTGATCGGCTCGACCTGTTTCTCGGTGGTGTTCCTCGGCGTGTCCGGCGGCGTCTGGCTGGAACACATGCTGACCTCGCTTCCAGGCGGCGTCTGGGGATTCCTGATCTTCATCAATCTGTTCATCTTCTTCCTGGCGTTCTTTCTGGATTTCTTCGAGATCGCCTTCATCATCCTGCCGATGATCGCGCCGATCGCGCAGAAGGTCCTCACTCCCGTCGTGGGAGCCGACGCCGCGCTGATCTGGTTCGGCGTCATGCTGTGCGTGAACATGCAGACCTCGTTCATGCATCCGCCGTTCGGTTTTGCTCTGTTCTATCTTCGCGGCGTCGCACCGAAGGAAGTCAAGAGTTCCGACAATCTATTGGGGTGCCCTGCCTCTGGGTCGGATTGCAGCATCAATCATGGTGGCGCTCGTGATCGCTTTCCCGATCACCGTGACCGCGCTGCTCGACAAGCCGCTGAACGTCGATTTGAATCAGATCAAGATCGATGTTCCGCAGATGGACGCTGCCGCCGCTCGATTTCGGTCCGCGCCAAGCAATGCGATCGGCTCTTCGTGAAACAGAAGAAACCCCGAAGCTGCTGCTTCGGGGTTTCTCGTATTGCGCAGAAATTTCGGCTCAACTAGCTCTGCGAGTGACGCGCCATGAAGTTGTCGTAGCCGACTTCCGCGACCTGGAACCACTGATAGCCGTTGTTCGAAAAGGCCGTCAGCGAATTCGTATGACCTTCTTGAAGTTCGCGTTGGTGGCGGAAACTTCGCTGTGCAGTTCCTTTCGCCGCCTTGAAGGAAGCTTCCATGACCTGCGGCGGGAAAGCGTGCAGCTTGGCGCCGCTGGCGAGCAGTTTGCGCAGCGCCGTGCGGATTCTGGGCGATCGTACTTCGCCATCATCCAGTTGTTGGCATAGTGACCGGCCTGCTCGAGCGCACTCTGATAGAATTTCGGCAGCGCATTCCACTTGTCGAGATTGACGATCGCCAGAAGCATCGGACCGCCCTCCCACCATCCGGGATAGTAGTAGTGGGGCGCGACCTTGTAGAAGCCGAGCTTCTCATCGTCATAGGGACCGACCCACTCCGCCGCGTCGATCGTGCCTTTTTCCAAGCGCCGGGATAGATGTCACCACCGGCCAATCTGCTGCGGCACGCACCGAGCTTCTGCAAGACGCGTCCGGCAAAGCCGCCGATGCGGAATTTGAGACCCTTGAGATCGTCGACGGTCGGCAATCTCCTTGCGGAACCAGCCACCCATCTGACACCCGGTGTTGCCGGCAAGCAGCGAGGTGACGTTGTAGCTCTTGTAGAATTCGTTGAGCATCTCCTTGCCGCCACCGAGCATGTACCAGGCCTGGTTGAGGCGCGAATTGGGTCCGAACGGTACTGGACGAACCGAAGGTGAAAGGTCGGATCCTTGCCGAAATAGTAATAGGACGCGGTATGTCCCATCTCGACGGTGCCGTTCTGCACGGCGTCGAGGACCTGCAGGCCCGGAACGATTTCGCCGGCGGCAAAGGTCTGGATCTGGAATTTATTGTCGGTGGCTTCACCGACGACCTTGGCCATCATCTCGGCACCGCCATACAGCGTGTCGAGCGATTTTGGCCAGCTGGTCGTCATGCGCCATTTGATCTCCGGCATCGACTGCGCAATCGCCGGAGCGGCAATGGTCGCCGCCCCCGCAACGCCCATTCCGGTGACCTTGATAAAGTCTCGACGCTTCATTGAATTCCCTTCCCTTGGTGATGTGACGTTTTGGTCAGCCTTCGTTTCGAGGCCTTCGGCTCACCATGGAACATCCGATTTGCGGATTTCCATGTCGAACTAGATGTCGCAACGCAAAAAAAGCCCGGCCTCTCGCCGAGGCCGGGCTCGGTATCGATTGAATGGGAAAGCGGCAATCAGCCGCGGGTACGCGAGCGGATCATGAAACTGTCGAAGGTGTACTCGGCCACTTGCCACCACAGATACTGGTCGGAGCGATAGGCCTGCATCGCGTCGATCGATTTCTTGAAGTCGGCGTTCTTGGCGGAGATCTCAGCCCACAATTCGTTGGTCGCCTTCAGGCAGGCTTCCAGAACTTCGTTGGTGAAGGGACGAAGCTGCGTTCCGCCCGCAACAAGGCGCTTCAACGCGGACGGGTTTTGCATGTCATAGCGCGCGGCCATCCAGCTGTTCGCGTTCGCGGTCGCATTGGTGATGATCGCCTGATAGTTATTCGGCAGCGAATTCCACTTCTCGAGATTGGCAGAAGGCATGCACCATCGGACCACCCTCCCAGAAGCCGGGATAGTAGTAGTATTTGGCGACCTTCTGGAAATCCGAGCTTCTCGTCGTCATACGGGCCGACCCATTCGGCGCGCGTCGATGGTGCCCTTTTCAAGCGCCGGGTAGATATCGCCGCCCGCAAGCTGCTGCGGCACGACGCCGACTTTTTGCAGCACCTGACCGGCAATGCCTCCGATGCGGAATTTCAGCCCGGAGAGATCGGCAACGCTCTTGATCTCCTTGCGGAACCAGCCGCCCATCTGGGTGCCGGTGTTGCCGCAGGCAAATCCGATCACGCCGAGATTTCTTGAAGAACTCGTTCCCGAGCTCCATCCCGCCGCCCTGATACCACCAGGAATTCTGCATGCGCGCATTGAGGCCGAACGGCACCGACGCATAGATCGCAAAGGTCGGATCCTTGCCGACATAGTAGTAGGAGACGGTGTGACACATCTCGATGGTGCCTTGGAGATCGCATCGAGCGCCTGCAGAGCCCGGAACGATTTCACCCGCGGCAAAGACCTGGATTTGAAACTTGTTGTCGGTCATCTCGGCGACGTATTTGGCGAAACTACGTCGGCGCCGCCGTAAATCGTGTCGAGCGACTTCGGGAAACTCGAGGTCAAGCGCCACTTAATCTCGGGCGAGGATTGCGCAATTGCCGGCGAGGCCACGGCCGTCGCCGCGGCACCCGCTGCTGAAACTTTCAAAAAATCACGTCGCTTCATTAAGGCATCTCCTTGTAGGGGCGTTTCCCAAATTGACCGGAGCTTTTCTTTCGGCGAGGCGATTTTTTGTGTCGGCCGAAGGCGCTCTGGCGGGGGCTTTAACACGGAAGTCGGGCCAGCGAAAACGCGACAAAGGCATGACAGAGCTGATTAAACGAAAGTCGCATACGCATCAGGCGACCCGCTTAGGCCGCGGCGATGGCGCCTTTGAGCTGATCGCGAACCTTGGCCCCGATCGCTCGGTAGATCGCCGCATGCGGCCCATTCGGCTCGCTCTCGACGACCGGCGTCCCCTCGTCGGAGGTGGCGCGGATCGACATATGCAACGGAATTTCGCCCAAAAACGGCACGGCAAGGCGCTCCGCCTCATGACGTGCGCCGCCGTGACCAAAGATGTCCGATTGGGTGCCGCAATGCGGGCACTGGAAATAGCTCATATTCTCGATGATGCCGAGCACCGGCACGTTGACCTTCTTGAACATCGCCAATCCCCGCCGTGCGTCGATCAGGGACAGGTCCTGCGGCGTCGAAATGATAATGGCACCCTTGAGCGGCACATTCTGCGCCAGCGTCAGCTGCGCGTCGCCGGTGCCGGGAGGCATATCGACCACCAGAACATCGAGCGTCCCCCATGCCACGTCCCGCAACATCTGGGTGATGGCCGACATCACCATCGGCCCTCGCCAGATCATCGCGGTGTCCTCTTCCACCAGAAAACCGATCGACATGATCGCCAGACCGAAACGCACGATCGGAATCATTTTTCGGTCGTCGTTGAGCTGCGGCTTCTCGTGGATCCCGGTCAACCTCGGCACCGACGGCCCGTAGATGTCGGCATCGAGCAGGCCGACCCGCAGACCAAGGTCGCGCAGACCGAGCGCCAGATTGAGCGCGGTGGTCGACTTTCCAACGCCGCCCTTGCCGGAAGCCACTGCAATGACCGCAGAGACGCCCGGGATTTCCGTCTGCTTCGACATCGGGGAGTTCGCACCTTGCGCTGGCCGATGGGCCGAGACGTTCGGCACGCCCTGCGTGTGGCGGTGCGGCGGAGGTGGGGCCGCCGACCCCGGCTTGCGTTCGGCCGTCAGCGCGACCATGGCCGTATTGACGCCGGGAATGGCGCGCACTGCTGCCTCGGCCGCGGCACGCACGCTTTCCCAGGCGCGGGCTTCAGCAGCATCGACATTGATCGAGAAGAACACTTTGCCGTCATTGACCGCAATCGGCGACAACACGCCCGCGTTGGTCAAGGCAACGCCGCGCGGCGAGGCCACCTTGGCGAGAGCATTCTGGACCTGTTGCTGCGTTACACTCACGGCGCATCTCCTCACTTATTTCGGATGCGACCCATAGAGCGGCGCGGCTCAAAAGGCTACCGCCTCCCGACATCGTCGACCCGCTCGGCGGGCGCCGATCCCCTATCCTGCTCCTTGGCGGCCTCGTAGTTCAGCTCGATCATCACGCCGTTGGGGTCGTTGACGAAGATCTGCCAAAGATCGCCGCCCGGAACCTGCCGCGAGTCGAACGCCATCCCCTTGGACTGGAGCCGCGCCTTCATGGCGGTGAACCCCCGGCTGACGAATGCGACATGATGGACAACGCCGGAATCCGGCTTCTGGGGCTCCTCCGTCGGCGAAATATCGACCAGATGAACCACCGCCTTGCCCTCGCTGTACATCCAGGCTCCGGGAAAGGCAAAGTTCGGCCGGTCGCCTTTTTCCAATCCCAGGATATCCTCATAGAACCGAACGGTATCGGCGAGCTTTCGGGTCCGGATGTTGAAATGATCGAGCACGCCTACGCTCATGCCCATGTGGCCTCACTCCCTTTTCTTGAAATCTCGACTATCGCCTCATCCTATCATAAAACCATGCCCGCCCGCCAAACCCAGGCGTTGCCGTTCATGCGGCACGGCCTATTTTGCGGGCTCCTATGGGGCCTGTTTCGAGCACCGAACCAGTCCACCGTCCCCGCTTTCCGTATAATGTCCGGCCAACGCAATGCGCCGGCAGAACCTCAGGGTTGCACACATGGCTAAAGTCGCTTTTCTCGGTCTCGGCGTTATGGGTTTCCCCATGGCAGGACATCTGGTCGTCAAAGGCGGCCACGATGTGACGGTTTTCAACAGGACGCCGGCCAAAGCCAAGGCATGGGCAGAAAAATTCGGCGGCAAGACCGCAGCCACGCCAAAGGCCGCCGCCGAGGGACAGGACTTCGTGATGGCTTGCGTCGGCAATGACAACGACCTTCGCGCCATCACGATCGGCGCTGACGGCGCCTTCGCCGGCATGAAGAAGGGCGCGACCTTCGTCGATCACACCACCGCTTCCGCCGAGGTTGCGCGCGAACTCGACGCGACCGCGACCAAGGCCGGCTTCAAATTTGTCGATGCCCCGGTGTCCGGCGGCCAGGCCGGCGCTGAGAACGGTGCGTTGACCGTCATGTGCGGCGGCAGCGAGGACGCCTATGCCGGCGCCGAACCCGTGATCGCCGCCTATGCCAGGATGTGCAAGCGGCTCGGCGCGGCTGGATCCGGCCAACTGACCAAGATGGTCAACCAGATCTGCATCGCCGGCCTCGTTCAGGGTCTTTCGGAAGGTATTCACTTCGCAAAGAAGTCGGGGCTCGACGTCGCTGCCGTGATCGACACCATCTCAAAGGGTGCCGCGCAGTCATGGCAGATGGAAAACCGCTACAAGACCATGAACGACGGCAAATATGATTTCGGCTTCGCGGTCGAATGGATGCGCAAGGATCTGTCGATCTGCATCGCAGAATCGCGCCGCAACGGAGCAAGTCTGCCGGTCACGGCGCTGGTCGATGCCTTCTATTCGGAGGTCGAGAAGATGGGCGGCAAGCGCTGGGACACCTCGAGCCTGCTGGCGCGGCTGGAACGCTGAGCCAGAAGGAAGACGACGACTGACAGGACGCCGATGCCAACTGCCGGCCCGACACCATGCGCTTCTACTGTACCCGGTTCGAAGGGACGAGGCGCTTGGTGAAGAAGGAAACGATCTCGTCGCGCGCAGCGACGGTCGGTTGGCCCGCCTCGTCGATGAGGTGGGCGGTCACGACGCTGTGCGGACAGTTTACATGGCGCGAAAAAAACGGTGCCGTGTCGGTGTTGGCGGCACTGTCCGGGAGCACCCGTGCGATGAAACGGTCGCCCAGGGCTTCGGTATAGGTTGCAAAGCGTTGAGCCGTGCAAAATCTGTCGCCTTCGAAGCGATAGGCCATCACGGTCAGGTCGTCTCGCTCGAGCCGCTCGCGGACCGCCTTGACCTCGTCGGGAGCGATTTCGATGCCGGCCGGATCGTTCAGCGGCAGAGATGGCTGGGAAAGGACCGGCGCCAGCATCGAGGGCTCAAGCATCATCGTCAGGGCGAAATTTCCGGTAAAGCACATTCCGATGGCGCCGACACCTGGACCGCCGCACTCCTGGTGAGCAAATCTTGCCAGCGAGCGGAGCCACTTCGTCACCGGGCTGGATTCATTTGTTGCCAAGGCGCGGAACTCGGCGCTCACACAAGCTCGCTGAAACACGGCAGCCCCCTCCTCCGCGCCCGGAACCGCACCGTCGCGGCCGAACAGCGACGGCATGTAAACGGTGAAACCGGCGTCGCGAACCCATCGAGCGAAACGCGCGACGTGCGGGCTGATGCCCGGCATCTCGGTCATCACGATGACCGCAGGTCCTGCGCCGGCCACATGTACCGGCTTGGTGATGCCGTCGAGCGAAATTTCGCGGCGTTGGAAATCCTCAAGCGGGTCGTCCTGCTTCATCGATCGTTTCGGCATCGGCCTGGCTCCCTATGCACCGGATGACGCTCAGACAGAAAGTGCGGCCGGCGGCCGAAGATGCTTGTAGCCAGCCGCTTTCACGAAAGCGTCGAGCCGCCAAAGTGCGCCGCTGACCCCCCAGGTCCCGTCGGCTACTTCCGAAATGATCACGGACGTCATGACAGGGCGCGGGTCGGCTTCGGATTTCGCCGCCGCAACGACCGCCTGGATCAAGCGCACGGCCTCGACGCGGCTTGCCTCGCCCATGACGCCTTCCGGTGCGTAGAAGAGCACGATGACGGGTACCACCCGAGCGAGCGGATCGTTGCCGCCGGCGAGGAAATGCCTTGCTTTCACCTCTTCGATCACAACCCAGGTGGTGAACTCCTGGCGCGGATCGTCACCAATTTGCTCGACTTGTTTTGCGACGGCGGTAATGCCCTTGCCCAAACGGTCGCAGGCGGCGGAGTCGAACGCGCCCGCCGGCAGCTTCACAATGATGTTCGGCATAACGATCTCTCCGATTGCATGCGCCGATCCTTGCGATTCCGAGCCATGCGGTCTAGTGTCAAAAATGACATTGATCGGGGGCTTTTTGACATGATCAGGGTTGCAGTGGTTGAGATCGAGGGCTGCATGATCTCGAGCGCGGCGATCACCCACGATGTATTGGAGACCGCCAACCGCATCAGCGGAGCAGCAAAGCGCGCTTTGCCGTTCGACGTCACTACGGTGCGCTGCGGTTTGCGCCGGACCGGCGTCAAGTTGCGCGGTACAGACCTCGTCATCATCCCCGGCCTTGGGACCGCGTCGACTGACGAACTGGATGGAAAATTGAAGAGCCCCGCCTGCCGACGCGCGGGCGACATGATTGGTGAAGCGTTCGAATCCGGCGCCGCGGTCGCCGCGTCATGTGCGAGCACATTCTTGCTGGCGGAGGCGAGATTGCTGGATGGCCGGCGGGCGACCACAACATGGTGGCTCGCGCCGCTATTTCGTCACCGCTATCCAGAAGTCGAACTGGTGACCGATCGGATGGTTGTGGCTGATTGGCCGATTGCGACCGGCGGCGCCGCGATGGCACAGATGGATCTGATGCTTGCGGTCGTGGGCCGGTTTGCGGGACCGAGGCTGGCCAGGACTTGCGCCAATTACCTTCTGCTGGACGAGCGGCGTTCTCAGGTCCCTTTCATGGCAATAGGCTATCTGGCAGGCCAAGACCCCAAGATCGCCAGAGCTGACAAGTGGGTGCGCGACAATATCAGCCGTGACTTTGCGATGGAGGAGCTCGCCGAGGCCGTCGCTTTGGCGCCCCGCACGTTTGCCCGCCGGATCGCAGCGACCTGCGATCTCTCGCCTATTCAGTTCGTTCAGCGCATCCGAGTCGAGACCGCGCGATATCTGCTCGAGACCACGCGTCTGTCCGTCGAAGAAATCGCCCGACAGGTGGGATATGCGGAGCCCTCCACCCTTCGCCGGCTGATGAGGCGCGATACGAAGCATCCGCCCGGACACTTCCGCGCCGCCGCCGCGAAAGGTTAATTTAACCTCTCGTTAAGGTGATTTTTTGGTTCTTTAAGCCAGCTCTTAATGATTTCGCGCCAGAGATAGACAATGCAAAAGCTCGCCCGGTTGGCGAGCAGGATTAGTGTTGTTTGATGAGTGATCCCGCTGAAAAGCCCGAAGTTGTACAGCTTCCGGCTGAGCCGCCATTCGCAGCGCCGATCGGCAACCGACGCGCCGCCGCTCAGCGGGTGCGCGAGGCCCGCGATCGGTTAACGTCGACCAGCGGAACCCGACCTGCCTTCGATCGCGAATTGCTTCGGCAATATGCGCAGACGCGCCTGTCGGCATCCTATGTAGTCATGCTGCTGGTGGTCGCGACAGGTCTGTTGTTCGGTTTCTGGATGCCGCCGGCCACGGCCGCGGCCTGGACTTGCGGCCTGCTCTGCATTCACATTGCCATCATCCGCAGCTGCGGAAAATTTCTCGTCGAGCCTCCCTCGCTTACGTCAAGCCGCAAATGGCGGACGCGCTTTGTCCTGCTCGATCTGCTTTATGGTTTGTGCTGGACCGCACTTCTGATCCATCCCTCGAGCTTCGATGCGGCTTCGAACACGCTGATCATGTTCCTGATGCTGCTGGTGATCGCGGTATCGAGCATGCTCGCGGCTAGTCTGCCCATTGCAGCGCTTGCGGCCACCGCTCCGGTGACGTCCGCGATCGCGGTGAATTTCGTGCTGAGCGGCACGTTCGACAATTATGTGCTGGCACTGCTTGCGCTCGCCGCCGAAGGCTATTTCGCGCTGCTCGCCCATCGCCTGCACTCGACGACGCTGGCAACGCTGGAGGCGCGCGCCGAAAAGGACGCGCTAATCGGCGAGCTTGAGCAGGCAAAGGCGATTTCGGACGAGGCACGCCACCGCGCGGAAGCTGCCAACGTCGCGAAGTCGCGGTTCCTTGCGCAAATGAGTCATGAACTGCGCACTCCCCTGAATGCGATCCTCGGTTTTTCCGAAGTGATGAAGAGCGAGATCTTCGGCGCCCACGCCGTGCCCGTCTACAAGGAATATTCCGCCGACATTCACAATTCGGGGGTACATCTTCTCAATCTCATCAATGAGATTCTCGACCTGTCGCGAATCGAGGCCGGTCGCTACGAACTCAACGAGGAGGCCGTGTCGCTCGTGCACGTCGTTGCCGACTGTCATCATCTATTGAAACTGCGCGCCTCGAGCCGCGGCATCACCATCCACGAAGTATTCGAGGAAGGCATGCCGCGCATCTGGGGCGACGAGCGCGCGATACGACAGATCGTGCTCAATCTGTTGTCCAACTCCATCAAATTCACACCGCAAGGCGGGGAGATCTGGTTGAAGGCGGGATGGACGGCGTCGGGCGGGCAGTATCTCAGCGTCAAGGACACCGGTTCCGGCATTGCCGAGGATGAAATCCCGATCGTGCTCGCTTCGTTTGGCCAAGGCTCCAATTCGATCAAATCCGCCGAACAGGGCGCCGGCCTCGGCCTTCCGATCGCAAAAAGCCTGATCGACATGCACGGCGGGACCTTCACGCTGAAATCAAAGCTGCGCATCGGAACCGAAGTGATCGTCACCTTCCCGCCGGAGCGCGTGATGTCGGCGCTCGCGCCGATGTCGGAAGAATCCGCTCCGCCGCTGCAGCCGGAAGCCGTCCCCACAAGTTCAAATGACGACAAGCGAAGGGCTCGCCGCAAGCCGATCATGAGCGCCGGCACCGGCTTGTAGGCGGCGCGCTTGGCAAGTTACCGAATCCGTTTCACTATGAAGAGATGAGCAACGAAACGCCGTGTATCGCAGTCTGTATGATGGATCCCAGGACCAACCTCTGCTTCGGCTGCGGACGCACGCTGCCCGAGATCGCGCGCTGGCACCGCATGGAAAGCGCGGAACGCAAAGCAGTAATGGCGCAATTGCCGGCGCGGATGGCGGAAGCCGGGTTGGTGCGGCCGGAGATGGCAAACGGGACGAAAAGCGATTGACGCGAGACGAGCGAGGTCCGCTGTGAGCCGCATGCTGCTGGTCATGGCCGTGTTGCTGGCGACCGCGGGCGCCGTGGTCGCCTATGGCGATCCGGGCCAGATCGCGCGCGCCAAGAACACCGTCTCGAACACCGTCTCGGATTTGCTGCGCAAGCGGACGACGTCATCGGCACGTGCCGTGCAAATTGCGCGCGGCCAGGCCGGCGAATTCGCGCTACAGGCCAAAATCAATGGCGTCACCGCCCCGATGGTGATCGACACCGGCGCAACTTCGGTCGTCCTGACCTATGAGACCGCGAGGGCGGTCGGTCTGCCGCTCGAATTGCTCGAATACGACGTCGATGTCGAAACCGCGGGCGGACATACCAAGGCAGCCCGGCTGACGCTCGATCGCCTGGCGATCGGCAAGCTCGTTGAGCGTTCGGTGCCCGCGCTTGTGGTCCCGCACGGACAGATGAAAACCAATCTGCTCGGCATGAGCTTCCTGGACCGACTGGAAAGCTGGGAAGTCCGAGCCGACAGCCTGATGCTGCGCGGCTATCCGTAGAGTTCTTATCTGACGTCTGCCGAGCGCAGACGGGTCTCCACTCCGCTCGAAAGCACATCGAGGCGGTTGACCCGCGGCCCTGCCGCCGACAATGACTTTTTTCCGCGCTGGGCAAAGCAATGGCCGCAACCGACCTGGTGCGCTTGTCGTTTCGGGTGATCCGCTGGAAGGGACTTTGCAAGAAGTCGAACGCTTGCCGATGGGCCCTCTTCGATCGCGGTGAGAGCTTGGCTTCGCAAAAGCGTGATTTCCCTCCTATTTCCACCTAAAGCAGCAGCGTTGGTTACTTGACGGGCATACGACCATAAGTAGACTTGGCGTGAGCCGTGCCAAAAACGTCAAAAAGAATGACACAAGCAGCACCAAGGCAGCCAACGGAGTAACCTGAGGGACGCCCTATGTCTGGTGTAGACTATGGCCGGGAAGCGCTTGATTTTATCGAAGGATTGAACGGCCTTTCCGAGGTGCCGGTCGCCATGAACGCTCTTGAGCGCGCATTCTGCCGCTTCGGCTTCGAAACAATCATCGTAACAGGGCTGCCGAATCCGGATCAGAACTTCTCCCAGATGGTGTTGGCAAAACGTTGGCCCGCCGAATGGTTCAAACTTTACACCGAGAACAACTTTGATCGTGTCGATCCCGTCGTCCGTCATTGCCGACGCTCGATCCATCCTTTCGAATGGGCCGAGGCGCCTTACGATCCGGAGAGAGAACGGGGCGCTGCGGAAGTCATGCGACGCGCAACCGATTTTCGGATGGCACGGGGATTCATCGTGCCGATTCACGGGCTGACCGGTTACGAGGCGGCGGTTTCGCTTGGCGGGGTCGATCTCGATCTCAACGTCCGCAGCAAACCCGCGCTACATCTGATGGCAATGTACAGTTTTGATCGTATTCGCCGTTTGCTTCATCCTGCACCCGATCCGCCATCGCGGCTGACCCGGCGGGAGCGCGAAGTGGTCGCCTGGGCTTCGCAGGGCAAATCGGCGTGGGAAATCGGAGAGATCTTGAACATTACCCAGCGAACTGCCGAGCAGCATCTGGCAAACGCGGCCGGCAAGCTTGGCGCGGTCAATCGGACGCACACCGTGGCAATAGCCATCCGCAACAAGATCATTAATCCCTGACTGCGAAATACTGGGAAATTTCCCAATATCCGACTCTCTGATTTCAGAACAGGTTTCCGTGAACCGTCAAGGGATCAGGGGAACTTGTATGATACACATAATTTCCTTCGCGAACCGTCACCTTTACAAAGACGTTCTGGAAGAGCATTTCCGGATTCGACACGACATCTTCGTTGACGAGCGGCGATGGGAGACCCTTCGCAAGCCCGACAAGCGCGAAATCGACAGTTTCGACAACGAAGATACGATTTATCTATTGGCGCTAGAGGGACGCCGAGTTGTCGGCGGGCACCGGCTTTACCCCACCACCAAGCCGTCGATGATGAGCGAGATCTTTCCGCATCTGGCTGATGTCAGGGGATGCCCATCAGACCCGTTGATTTGGGAATGGTCACGATATTTCATCATCCGTGATCGACGCGACAGCGACCTCAATCTACAATTGATGGCCGCGGTTCAGGAATTCTGTCTGGCCGAGGGCATAATGAAGATCAGCGCGATCATGGAAACGTGGTGGTTGCCAAGATTTCAGGAAGCCGGCTTCAACGTCGCTCCCCTTGGGCTGCCGGCGCTGGTCGAAAATGCCTGGACGATGGCTGCTCTTATCGATGTTAGCCCTGACACGTTGCGGGCGATCAGCGAGCGAACGGGCTTGCCTTCTGTCATTCAGCGGAAAGGACCTCGCCTGAACGCCGTCGCGCGTGCGAATCTGTATCGGGAGCGGCACGACATCATCAGGGAAATTGCCTGACCGAAGTTGCTTCGGAGGTTCGCGGAGTGCGAGACATGGAATCAGCCAACGAGAAATTGCTCTACATATCGGAAATGACGGACCAGCTCCTTCAGTTGTCCGACGAATTGAACCTGTGCACCCTTTCATACCTGCTTCGGATGGCGAGGCTGGAAGCGGAAACTGCCGAGCTGACAGCGCAGCCTGCATCGGAAGATCGCCCTTCACCGAGACAAAGGTCAAATTGAGCATCGAACTGACCGCCGGGCGTGCCGGCCACGAACCCTCGTTCCCGTTGGTCACCCCAACGTCGGACGCTGGCCTTAAGCGTCACTGATGCCTTGCAATCGGCCGAGGCTGCATCGAGGGACGCGAGCTTTATTACGGCAGAAAACTGATCTTCTATCGGAAAAAATTTCGGATCACGCGGCGATCGGCGCCGCTGCGCGATCCTCGACGAGGGCGATCGCGTCACGCAAAACACCGATGCCGGCGCCGGGCCTGACACCATGCTCGGCGAGATGACGGCGGAATGCGCGTGCGCCGGGCACGCCATGGAATGCGCCGACGAAATGCCGCGTGATCGAATGCAGCCGCGTACCTTGCGCCAGTTCGCTTTCAATATAAGGCGTCATCGCGTCGAACACGCCTTTCATCGTTGCAAAGGGCGCGGCCTCGCCGAACAGTTCGGAATCGACCGCGAGCAGCCGCCACGGTTCCTGATAGGCCGCGCGCCCCAGCATGACGCCGTCGACACGCGAGAGATGCTCCTTCGCCTCAGCAAGGCTCGCGATGCCGCCATTGATGATGATTGGCACCTCGGGCATTGACGCCTTCAACCGATAGACCCTGTGATAGTCGAGCGGCGGGACGTCGCGATTTTCTTTCGGCGACAATCCATTGAGCCACGCCTTGCGGGCATGGACGAT
Source organism: uncultured Alphaproteobacteria bacterium (assembly GCA_963741185.1). Taxonomy (GTDB): domain Bacteria; phylum Pseudomonadota; class Alphaproteobacteria; order Rhizobiales; family Xanthobacteraceae; genus Bradyrhizobium. The sequence continues at coordinate 91,628 of CAVUHE010000028.1, forward strand.
TAACGCGTCGGCGCCGGCCGCAACCACGCCACGCGCGAGCGCGTCGAGCGCCAATTCCGGATCCTGCTCGTCAATGCCGATGCGGCATTTGACGGTGACGGGAATCCTGACTTCGCGCTTCATCGCCCCGACACAGGTCGCGACAAGCGCGGGTTCGGCCATGAGGCAGGCGCCAAACCGGCCATCCTTCACGCGGTCCGAAGGGCAGCCGACATTCAGATTGATTTCGTCGTAGCCAAAATCCTCACCGATTTTTGCGGCCGCGGCGAGATCGCGGGGGTCCGATCCGCCAAGCTGAAGCGCCACCGGATGTTCGCATCGATCGAAACCGAGCAAACGCCACTGATCGCCGTGAAGGATGGCGCCGCTCGTCAACATCTCCGTGTAAAGCCGGGAACGCCGCGTCATCAGACGATGGAACACGCGGCAATGCCGATCGGTCCAATCCATCATAGGCGCGGTACAAAATCTATGTGATTGATATTTCATCGTTTTTAGCGTAAATTCAACTCGTTAGACTGCGTCGTGTGCACTCTTTTTTACGCCATGACGCGACGTTTTTTCCGGCTTTTCGACGCCTCAGTGCACACGGAGCGCACACGAGTGGCAACGATCACCAGGCTCAAATCGGGTTCTTGGAGAGTCCAAGTCCGACGAAAGGGGAAATATGTCAATGAGACATTTCTCCGCCGGAAGGACGCTGAGGAGTGGTCAATTGATATTGAGCGGCGGATCGATCGCCAGGAAACGGCCATAACCCGTAAATCCCGCGAGTCGCGATGCTTTGGCGATCTCGTTGCGCTTCACCGCAAAGACTTGCATGAGGTCGGCAAAGAGGTTGGGCGTTCGAAAACAGCCAGCCTAATCTTCCTCGATGAGCGACTCGGACATCTTCGCCTTCCCGAACTTGATCGAGAGCGCCTCATAAAATTTGGTAAGGAGCGCGCGCTCGAAGGTGCTGGCCCTGTCACGGTCGGTATCGATCTTGGATATATCAAAACAATCCTTTCGCACGCCGCCGCAGTGCATGGCGTCGTCGTGTCAACTGAACCAATTGATCTTGCCCGGATAGCTCTCGGACGCCTCGGCCTCGTCGGAAAGGGCAATGAGCGTGATCGCCGACCTAGTCAGGATGAGCTCGATTGTATTATCTCGGCATTGGAAGCAAATATTCGGCAAAAGATTCCTGTGGGCCGTATCATCCGATTTGCGGTCGCAACGGCAATGCGGCAAGACGAAATTGCAAGAGTTGAATGGCGCGACTTCGACGCCAGCGGTCGAATGCTCCTCATTCGAAATCGGAAGGATCCCCGAAAGAAGAAGGGCAACGACCAGCGAATTCCTCTGCTGGATATTTCAGGCTATGACGCATGCAAGATCATTGAGGAGCAAGGACGGTTCTCGAATATCCGCGAAGGCCGGATTTTTCCTTACAACGGACGATCGGTTGGAACAGCATTTCGTCGTCAGTGTCGGGAATTAAAGATCAATGACCTTCATTTTCACGATCTGCGTCACGAAGGCACGAGCCGCCTTTTCGAGGCTGGATTTTCCATTGAACAGGTTGCGCTTGTCACCGGGCACAAGGATTGGAAAATGCTGCGCCGCTACACTCACCTAAAACCGGAAACGCTTCATGCAATCCGTCCGGTGAGGGTCGCTTTGCCACCTCTGCAGCACTTGGGTTGAATGGCGTCAGTCGAATGGCCTACCTAGAGCCGAAGCAAAGAATCGGCGTGGGAATCCCCATAACGACTGCATTGCACGCCGCTACTATCTCTAAAGCCGCACCATCCGCCGCAAACACGCCGCCTGATTGTCTCCACTTAGTACGCCTCGAGCAGCGCACCGCTTCCAATTTGTCTTACCTGCATGGCGAGCCCTTGCCGGGCCGGTGACATCCGGTCAAGGCCGCAAGCCGGCGGAGCCGGGCGCGCGAACAGCGCGAGCCTTTACCGGATGGCGCCGGTCTGGCCCCATGGCGACAAGCAGGTCACCGTGTTGGTGACACTCACAGCCCCAGCCCGCGTTTCCGGCCAAAACTCCATTCGATGCCGCCGGCATCACGTATGAAGCCGGTGATGTGCTGGCCGATACGCTTTTCGAGCAGGGGCTGCCATGGGACCAGCTGGAAGCCGATGCCGTCATCGATCATGGCGAAGCGGCCGCTGGCGAGCTGTGTGGAGCCGACAAGCGTGCCGCTGACATATTCGCCAGTCTTGGCGGCGGTGAATTTCAGCCCGCGCTCGGTAGCCATCGCCCGGCCCACGCGGTTCACTTCGGTACGCTCGAGATTGGCGATAAAATCCTTTGACACACGGATACGGCCGTCCTCCAGCTGCACGGCGTGGCCCATACTCACGAGGCTCTGCCTGCGTTGTTCGATGGCCTCAGTGACCGCCCGGCCGAACCCGGTATTGGCAAGCGTGGCACGGCTGGGCGAGGCCAGTTCCCGGTCGAGCCAGGTCGCGCCATCATGGCCGATCTGCTGGTCAAGGCCGGTGGGAGACAGGACGCTGATTCGGATGTTGGCGCGGTCCCGCGCCAGATCGTAGGCTTGACCGCGCTCGACAAGGTCGGCGGGAACGCGCCAGTGGTCCGCGTCGATCCGCTCGGCATGACCAGCCCGGCGCAGCGCCTCCAGCCGGCGGACGTGGGAGCGAACGAAGGCCTCGGGGTCTCCGCCTAAGCGGTCGATGGCGGCTCGCGCCCGCTCCAGATGCTCGGACGGTCGGTAGACGCCTTCGTGACCTGCGACATCCATGATGTTGCGGTCCGCAGCGCGCGGCCCGGGAGGGGCGGAGCCAGCCACGACGATCATGCCTCGGCCGACGTCCTCGGCGCGGGCGGCATCCAGTTCGATGTGATGCACGCGCCCGTCCACGCCGTCGATCACCAGCCGGACCCGTTCGCCCATTTCGTCGCCGCCAAGCCCCTTGTCGAGCACGCGGCCGACGATGCGCTCAGTCATCGTCTCACGATGCAGCACGTAGCCCCCAGAATGGCGGTCGTCCGCCAGCCCCTCGCGCTCCAACGCCCGGTGCATGGACTTGATGATGTCGCCGCGCTCGCCAAGTTCCCGCAGTGTGGGCTCAGCCTTTGGCGATACGATCCATCTGCCGGTCTCGACCTCAGTTGCCAGCCCCATGCGCTCAAGCTTGCGCGCCCGCGCGATCAGCAGGGCACGGTTCTGACGGGACGTGTCACGCATGTCCTGGTCGGGGCGAAGGTCGGAAAACTCCTTGCCCTGCTGCTCGGCGATCAGCATCCGGTCGAGCCGGGTGAAGCGGTCGGCATCCACTTCCCGCTCAAGCTGCTTGGTCACCTCCAACTCGGTCTGGCGGCCCAGTTCCCGGGTCACGATCTCGCTGGCCCGCTCACGAATGCCATAGGCGATATAGTCACCGGCGATGTTGAGGGTCTTGCCGTCGTCCGTGATGCCGCGCAGGAGGATGTGGGTGTGCGGGTGACCAGTGTTGTGGTGATCGACCGCGATCCAGTCGAGCTTGGTCCCGAGGTCGGCTTCCATCTGCTTCATCAGGTCGCGGGTGGTCTGGCGTGGGTCGGACAGCTCAGCCCCCTCCTCGGCCGAGACGATGAAACGGAACTGGTGACGGTCGTCACGTCCCCGATCAAGGAAAGCACGGCCGTCCTCCATGTCACGCTCGGCCGAATAGACCTGGCCCTTCTCGCCACCCTTTGTGACGCCGTCACGCTCGAGGTAACGCAGGTGTGCGTCCACGGCTTTGGCGCTGACAAACTGCCGTCCGCGGGCGGCTCCCCGCTGCGGGTTGAGTTTTACGACGCGGGCCTTCACTGCGACCCGCCGCGCCCGTGTGCGAGCCCCGCTGCCGTCCCGGCTCCACGCGCTCCGATCCTTCAACGTCTGCGCCGTTGCCGCACCCCTGCCCCGCGCGTTGAAGCGGCCCCCTCCCTTCCCGGTGCCGAAGTCACGGTTCGGATTGCCGCCGGCCCGAAGTATGGCCCGCTGGACCTCGCCGACGAAGCTGGTCGGGCGTCCACGCGTCGCGCCGATCCGGCGCCCGGCTTGCTGCCCGCCGCCACGGTCGCGGACCCTGCCGGGACGGATGCGAAAGTCGTCTTCGTTGCGCGCCATCAGGCGACGATTGGAAGTCAGGACGCGCTTGGAAAGAGCAAAAATGCGATAGTCGTATGTAGCGTAGAAACACTTGCGCCGGCGACGCTATGGCAATGTCTCAGTCTTCAGCACGTCACGAGCGACGTCTCTCGGAACATTGAAAGAGAATGATAATCGGAAAAAGCGCCGCTCGCTCGTCTTAAGCAAACGTCGGAGACTCGCCTAAAACAATGTGCAGACAAAAACTTAGGAACGAAGTTCCGGGAGC
>CAVUHE010000029.1:0-299666 GCA_963741185.1 uncultured Alphaproteobacteria bacterium
CACTTTTAGGTCAATCTAACCCACTCATATGGCGTGGTGCTTTGATCTTCTTCAATCGTCAGACGGGCAACTTAGCCGTTCGCCCTTCAAACCTTAATACCTTCTTAACGGCCCTTTTTCGCCCCGGAATATTTCTCAGGTCGGTCTTCGCGCGCGCGAGGCCGGGGGCCTGTCCGTGCTCCGGGGGGTAGATTTTGCGCCCTTCAGCCTGACCAAACTTTGACGCCTTGCCCGTCGCGCCAATGGCGAACGGCCTCGTGGTCGCATCAGCCATAACAGCGAGGCAGGTTATGAAACGCGATCTCTACGCGAGGTATCGGCGCGCATTGTCGCCGAGCTAGAAGCCGGTGCGCGCGCCGTGGGTTAAACCCTGGGCGGCAACCCAGGGTCGAACACGCCGTGCAATGCCGTTAGCAACCGGCCCTTACTCTGGCTGCAACGTCGTTCTGTTGTGGATGGCACAGGCGGCGGGCTATCGCTCGCCCCGGTTCTTGACGTTCAAGCAGGCTCAGGAGTTGGGCGGCAACGTCCGCAAGGGCGAGCACGGCACGAAGGTCTATTTCGTCAAGCAACTTCAGGTCCGGGACCAAGGCGCGGACGATAGCGCTGAATGCGCCTTGTCCCGATGATGCGTGAGTACACGGTGTTCAACGTCGACCAGTGCGAGAATCTTCCCGATAACGTCAACACGGGCAAGCCGATGCGCGTTCGCAATCCCGACACGCGCGACGAGCTTGCCGACGCATTCTTGACGTCAACTGGCGCGGACATCCGCGAGGGCCACGGTGAAGCCTACTATGTGCCGAGCCGGGATTTTATCTCGATGCCGGCATTCGCGCGGGTTCAAGGGCGCGGATCACTTTTACAACGTGGCGTTCCACGAATTGACGCATTGGTCGGGCCATAAGTCGCGCCTTGATCGGGATTTGAAGAACCGGTTTGGCTCAGGCAATTACGCAGCCGAGGAACTGATTGCCGAATTGGGCGCCGCGTTCCTGTGCGCCGAATTTGGCTTTGACGGGGACGTCCGGAACGCGGGCTATATCGCCTCGTGGATTGAGCTTCTGAAGGCTGACAAACGGGCATTCTTTACAGCGTGTAGCCATGCCTCCAAGGCTGCGGACTACCTGCGCGGCCTGGCCCTTGCCGAACCGGCGGAAAGGGCAGCGTGATGGCCCCGACATCCTGCCCCCAACGCCCACGCCGTGACCCGCTCTACGAGATCGACCCACGGACCGGCATCAGCATCGAAGTGTTCTATGCTGACCGTGCGCTAGAGACATTCGGCAGGTGCGGCGCTGGTTGGTTCTGGTGGTCTCGCCAGCGCGGCTGTTCGCCAGATGGTTCGCCTACTGGGCCGTTCGCTACGAGTTACGCAGCGTATCGCCATGCGATGGTTACGGCGCGGGTCTATTCTGACGACACGTGCGCCTCCCGCGAGGTCACGACCATCGGCTGCGCTGGCGTGGAATGTGGCGGCCCGTTGATGGATCGCACGCGAGCGATCAAAACTGGAGGACTATCCGACCAGCCGCACTGGCATTGCGGACACCTCGCGGACATGAGTATTTTAAGATAACCAGCCCTACATATAAGTGCTTGATATTGCTGGTGCCGCAAACAGGACTTGAACCTGTGACCCCGTCATTACGAATGACGTGCTCTACCAACTGAGCTATTGCGGCAGACCATACGGCGCATTCAGGATTTACCTGAAAACGCCCGCACCTGATATCGGGCACCGCCCCGCTTGGCAAGAAAAACGCTAATCCGCGCCAGCAAGAAGCTTTTTTGACAGCTTCCGGCGCGAATCGCCAAGCGTCTAGCCGCCCCAGCGGGACAGGAATCCGCGCCAGCCGCCTTCCTGGCCCTGCGTAGAGGCCAGCCGCTCGGCGAATTCGTCGGTTTCGCCTTCGTCATCGATCCCGGGGTCGTCGGGAGCGCGCACAATCGGAATCACCGCCGGGATGACCGCAGCGGCGGCCTTGTCGGCCACTTTCGGAATGTCGCTGCGCGCGCGGAACACAGGCGGCGCTGCCGCCGGGACGGCTTGCGCGGCATCGGGAGCGGCCGGCGTGGCGGCGGAATTGTCCAGTGCGGGTGGTGGCGGCTCGGCCTGAGGCTCGCGCGGCGGCTCGACATGCCGGGGGACCGCGAGCATCGCCTGCTCAAAGGCTGAGGATTCGATGGTCCCGCCCTTGTCGGATGGCAGCGCCGACAACGGCATCTGCCACTGGAAGGCGTCAAGCCGGCCGGACACCGGCGACACCGGCCGCCATCGGTCGGACACATAACCGTCCGCGGTCCAGACCGGATCGTGCAGCGCGCGCACCGCGCGCAAGGTCCAGCTGCGCGCTCTTCCGCTGTCGCCGTGCTCAGTGCGTTCGATTTCCGCCATCAACATCGCCACGCGCTGCGTCGGCGCGGCGATGAAGGGCGCGAGCGCTTCGCGCGCGCGCGCAAATTCGGCGGCATCGATGGCCGCGCGCGCCACCGCGAGCGCGCTTTCGAGGTGACCTGGCGCCTTGGCCGCGAGGGTCTCGACCCGCACCAGCCGTTGCCGCGCGGAATCGCCGAGCTTCACATGGGCGTAAGCATCCGCGAGATCGGGATGCGGATGCTGGAGCCACGCCGTTTCCACGATCCGCATCGCGCGCCGGATCTGATGCGCCTCGCTCTGGTATTTGGCGGCCAGCGCCGCGGCCGGCACCAGGGTCGGCGCGAGCTTGACGGCTTCCATCACGGCCTCGCGCGAAGCGTCCCGATCGACCGTTTCCAGTTCCATCGCGCGCGCCGTCAACAGCACGCCGCGCTGCCGCCGATAGGCTTGCTTGTCGATCAGGCCGGAGGCGAGGTTGTTGTCGAGGATCGAAAGCGCCCCGCTCCAATCGCCCCTGGCACAGCGAAATCCGAGCACGGCATGCGAAGCCCAGGTCGATGACGGCGAAAGTTTCAGCGCTTCCTCCGCGATTGCGACCGCGGCAACCGGATCGTCGGCGCGCTGCGCCTCGATGAACAATCCGCGCAAGCCCAACAGCCGCGTATCGCTCCGCTCCGCCATGGCGCGGAACGCTTCGCGCGCGGCGCCAGTGTTGCCCTCGAGCTGCGCCGATTGCGCGTGCAGCAACAGCGCCAGCGGATCGTCCGCGGCATGGCGGCGCGCGACGTCGGCATGCATGCGCGCGGCACTGGAATCGCCGTGGCCGATCGCGAGCAGCCCCTGCGTGATGGCATGCCGGCCCCGCGCGCGACGCCGTTCGCGGTGGCCGCCGCGGATTCGTTCCGGTAGACGCCACAGCGCCAGCAATACCGTCCAGGCCAGTATCGCGGCGACCACGACAACGCCGAGCAGCAGTGCGAACACCGGCAATGACGGACGGGCGCGCCAGCCGCCCCATGTCAGCACGACGTCGCCGGTTTGGTCGGCCACCCACGCCGCGCCCGCGGCTGCGAGCGCGATCAACAACAGAAACAGGATGATCCGGTACATCGAGATCCTATGGCGCCGGCTTGTCGAGCTGCGCTGGCTTGGCGAACGCCGCCATCGCCTCAGTCGCGAAATGACGCGAGGCCGCAAGCGCCGCGTCGCGCTCATTGGCCTTGTCGAGCCACACTTGGGCGGCGGCGCGGTCGGCGGGCGAAAGCGTATTCAACTCACGCCGCGCATCGGCGAAATCATTGCGCAGCGCCGCCGCCGTGACCCGCGCGATGATGGCGCCGCGGTCGTTGCCGCTGGTATCGGTGCGCTCAATGCGAACAAGCTTGGCTGCACCGGCCTGCAGGCGATCAACGATGCCGGTGCCGGTGGTGGTGTTCCCTTGCGCCGGCGGCGACAGTTTCGGCACCAGCGTCAGCAGTTCGCGGCTCAGGCCTGCGGGATTCGGCACGCCGGAGGAAGCAAACTCATCGAGCGGCTTGAGCGCGTCTGGATTGGGCGCGAGCGCCTTTGCAGCAGCGAGCGCGGCGACGAACGGCTCACCTTGCCGCACCGAAACATCGAGCATGGAAGCCACGACGACGCGCCGAAGCGCCAGATCGTCTGCCGGCTTGTTGTCATGCGGCGTGACCTCGGCGCTCCCGGCGCGGCGCGCGCTTTCGAGCTGACCGAGGCGCTCGTTGAGCGCGGCAAGATCGGATGAGGAGACGGCCTCACGCGGCGCCGATTTCACCGCATTGAGATCGGCGGCAAGTTTCTCCGACTGCGCACGGCTGCCGGCAATTTCGCCGCGCAACGAGGCCAGCGATTTGTCCAGCGCTTCGAGCTTTGCTGCGAGCGCCGGGTCGTTGGTTGCTGCCGCGGGCTTCGCCAGCCGCGCCTCGAGATCGGCGACACGCCCAACCAGCGCGTCGATGGCGTTCGCGTCAGTCCGCGCATTGGCCAACGGCTGTGCCGTCTCGCCCGGCCATCCCACCATCCAGGCGATCGCGATCATCAGCGCGGCCGTGACGGCGCCGGTCAAGGCCGCCACCAGCGTTGCCGAAACCATCCTTGGCAAGGACCACGCAAAGGAGCGCTTGGCCTGATCGCCCGAACTGGCGTCTTGGGGCTGCCCCGACACCACCGAGGCCTCGAGGTCGATGGTCGGCGGGGCACGCCTGGGCCGGCCCGAATCAGGCGTGTGGGCGGGGTCGTCGGGCCTGTCTTCGTCCATCCCTAGGGTTCCTCTTCGGATTCGAGCGAAATCCGCACGAATCGGCATCTGCTCATCGTCGCTTGGCGCGGAAGCGTTTTAGCGCGATCAGGCCCGCAAAGCACGATCCAGCAGCGCAAATAAGGCATTTTCGTCCGGCGAACCCGCAACCATCACCTGGGTCGCCCCGGCATCGCGTACCACCGAGGCGACGCCAGGCGAGATACAGCATTGCGGGACCGAAAGTGCCGATATTTCGACGCCGGCGGCGCGAACCGATTCCAGAAATGCGCGCGCGCTGCGCCTTGAGTAGTGCAGCACCGCCTCGACCCTGTTGGCGGCGAAGGCATCGCAGGCCTCGCGCGGCAGGCTGGACAAGGGAACCATCCGGTAGGTCGTTTGGGTCACGACGGTGAACCCGCGTTCGCCGAGTTCGCCGGCGAGGTCGCGAGCGAGATCGGCGCCTGCGAGATAGAGAAGCGGGCTCGCTTTCTTCAGGGTTTTCGCCTTCACGCTGGCCAGGACGCAGTCGCGCAAGGCGCTCGCATCGCCGCCCGCCGGGATCACCTGCTCGAATCCGGCGTTGCGGGCGGCGGTAGCGGTGTGCTCCCCGACCGCAAACAATGGCAGCTTGAGCATGGGACTACCCTTGAGCTGCGATTCGATGCCGCGCAATGCATTGGCGCTGGTGACGATCACCGCTCCGTAATGCGTGTCGGCGTCCTCATGGAAGGCCAGCGGTTCAAACCGCAGCATCGGCGCGAGCAGCGCCTCAAAGCCCCTCGCCCGAAGCCCTGCGGCGGTGGTCTGATCGTCCGGCTGCGGGCGTGTCACCAAAATAATGGCCATGCATCAAACTCTGAAAGCCCGGGATTTGCCGCGCAAGGACGATTGCACCTTGCGACGGAGGAATGCTACCGAAGAAGGGAAACGCCGGATTGCGCGAAAGCACAAGGGCTCAGATTGGCTGACGATAAGCGAAACTTGGTGCTGGGGATCGAAACCACCTGCGATGAAACCGCAGCAGCCGTGGTCGAGCGACAAAGCGACGGCACCGGCCGCATCCTGTCCAACATCGTGCGGTCGCAAACCGAAGAACACGCCATCTTCGGCGGCGTGGTGCCGGAGATCGCGGCGCGCGCCCATGTCGACCTGCTCGACGGCATCGTCGATGCCGCGATGAAGGAAGCGGGCATCGGCTTTGCGCAGCTTTCAGGCGTCGCCGCTGCCGCGGGCCCGGGGCTGATCGGCGGCGTGATCGTGGGGCTGACGACTGCGAAGGCGATCGCGATGGTGCACAACACGCCGCTGATCGCGGTCAACCATCTCGAGGCCCATGCGCTGACGCCGCGGCTGACCTGTGCTTTGGCGTTTCCCTATTGCCTGTTTCTGGCGTCAGGCGGTCACACCCAGATCGTCGCCGTGATCGGCGTCGGAAAATACGTCCGCCTCGGCACCACCGTCGATGACGCCATGGGCGAAGCCTTCGACAAGGTGGCCAAGATGCTGGGACTGCCCTATCCGGGCGGCCCGGAGGTCGAGCGCGCGGCGGCCGGCGGTGACGCCAGGCGATTCGCATTGCCAAGGCCGATGATCGGTCGCGCCGATGCCAATTTCTCGCTGTCAGGGCTGAAGACTGCGGTGCGCAATGAAATCAGCCGGCTGACGGTGCTGGAGCCGCAAGACATCCGCGATCTCTGTGCCAGCTTTCAGGCCGCGGTGCTGGAATCGACCGCGGATCGGTTGAGCGTCGGCTTAAGACTTTTCCACGAACAATTCGGTCCGCCCCGCGCGCTGGTCGCCGCCGGCGGCGTCGCCGCCAATCAGGCGATTCGCGGCGCGTTGCAGGATGTCGCCGCGAAGGCCCAGACCACGCTGATCATCCCGCCGCCCGCACTCTGCACCGATAATGGCGCGATGATCGCATGGGCCGGCGCGGAGCGGCTCGCCATCGGATTGACCGATGGGATGGACACCGCTCCCCGCGCGCGCTGGCTACTCGACGGCAACGCCACGGCGCCGGCCGGCTATGCCAATACGCGCGCGGGGTTTTAAGGGTGACGCGATGACGGCATTCAATCGGGTGGCCGTGGTCGGTGCCGGCGCGTGGGGCACCGCGCTCGCCGGTGTCGCCGCGCGTGCTGGACGCGGGGTCGTGCTCTGCGCGCGCAGCCCGGAAATCGCCGCCGAGATCGCGTCGACGCGCGCCAATCCAAAGTTGCCGGGGGCCAGGCTCGACGCGAAGGTCGAGGTCACGCACGACATCAAGCTCGCCGCATCCGCGCAGATTGTCCTGATTGCGACGCCGGCGCAGAGCCTGCGCGCGGCGGTCGCGGCGCTCGCGCCTCATCTCGCCGACGCAACCCCGCTGGTCGCCTGCGCCAAGGGCATCGAGCGCGGCACCCACAAATTCATGACCGAGGTGATCGCGGAGGCCGCCCCCTCTGCGCAGGCAGCGATCCTGTCGGGGCCGAGTTTTGCCGAGGACGTGGCGCGCGGCCTGCCGACCGCGGTCACGCTCGCCGCGAATGATGCCGAGCTCGCAAGTCACCTCGTTCAGGCGCTGGGATCGGCGACGTTTCGGCCCTACCACACCTCCGACGTCCGCGGCGTCGAGATCGGCGGGGCGGCGAAGAACGTGCTCGCGATCGCGGCGGGCATCGTCGCCGGCAAGAAGTTCGGCGCGTCCGCGCTTGCGGCGCTGACCACGCGCGGCTTTTCCGAATTGATGCGGCTTGGTCGAGCCTGCGGCGCACGCAGCGAAACACTCGCCGGGCTCTCGGGGCTCGGCGATCTGATCTTGACCTGTTCGACACCACAGTCGCGCAACTTCGCGCTTGGGCTGGCGCTCGGGCGCGGCGACGCGCGGCCGCGCGACCGGCTGGCCGAAGGCGAGTTCACCGCACCCGTCTTGATGGAATTGGCGGCGGCCAAGGGCATCGACATGCCCGTTTCCAGCGCGGTCGCGGACATCCTGCGCGGCGCTGTGACGATCGACGATGCGATCGAGAGTCTCTTGACGCGCCCGTTCAAGGCCGAGGGGTGAACCGCGGAAAACGCACCGTCATTGCGAGGCGCGCAAGCGACGAAGAATCCAGTCCCCTTGCCGTGAGCTGGATTGCTTCGCTGCGCTCGCAATGACGGGATACCGACGCCCGGCGTCTGACGGGCTCTTTAGCCCACGACAAATTTCACGAGATCGGCGAGACCTGAACCAATGCCGTCTGGCGTGGCGCCCAGCTCCTCGACCGGCGCATTCGCGCGATTGACCCAGAAGGTCGGGTATCCAAACCATTTGGCGCCGGCCGCGTCCCAGCCCGCGAAAGCGGCAAAGGCAATTTCCGCTTTTTCCAATTTGAAAGCATCGAGGCCCATCTGGTAGGCGCGCGGATCGGGCTTGAACGCCTTGATCCTGTCCGTGGAGAGATGCGGTTCGAGAAATCCCTCAAGCTCTGAATTCTTCACCACGGCATCCATCATCGCGTCCGTGAGGTTGGACAGGAAGGCCATGCGGATGCCAGCGGCCTTGAGCTGCTTCAATGCCGGCGCGACATCCGGCCACGCCTTGAGGGCGAGATAAGTCTGCATCAATTGATCGCGCTGGTTCGCCGACAGATCGATGCCGCGCAGCCTCGCCGCATAGACCAACGATTCCTCCGTCACCTGCCAGAAGTCGACGTAACGCCCGCCAAGCGTCCGCAGCCAGGTATACTCGAATTGTCGCGTGCGCCAGGCATTGCTCAGCTCCGACCCCTTGCCTGGAAAGATCTCTTCCGCCTTGGCAAAGACCGGGCGAGGATCGATGATCGGAAAGCCGTCGAAGGCAACGGCCTTGAATTGTGTTCCCGCGGCATTCGCCGCACGCGCCTTATCGGATGGCGCGGTCGCGGCGGCGAGGCCCCACGCAGCAAGCGCAATAAATTTCCGGCGGTTCGGGACCATGACGAATTTCCTCGTTTGGGTTACGAAGCAATGGCTTCGCTCTTGACGGCGCTTATATCTGCGTCTTGGTATTGGTGTTGTCACAACCAAGAGATCGCGAGACATGAACTACTGGCTGGTGAAATCCGAACCGTCCGCCTGGTCGTGGGATCAACAGGTCGCGAAAGGCGCCAAGGGCGAGGCCTGGACCGGCGTGCGCAATTTCACGGCCCGGCAAAATCTCGTGAAGATGAAGAAGGGTGACCGCGCCTTTTTCTACCATTCCAACGAGGGCAAGGAGATCGTCGGCATCGCCGAGGTCATCAAGGAGGCCTATCCCGATCCGACCGACAAGACCGGCAAGTTCGTCTGCGTCGACATCAAGGCCGACGAGCCGTTGAAGACGCCGGTCACGATGGTCGCGATCAAGGCCGAGAAGAAACTCGCGGCCATGGCGCTGGTGAAATATTCCCGCCTCTCGGTGCAGCCGGTGACGCCGGAGGAGTGGAAGCTCGTCTGCAAGATGGGCGGGATGTGACTGACCCGATCCGGGATTTGTCTTGGCGAGATCTCGTCTCGTCACGCCACGTCTGCGGGACGTGACGAGAGGATGCCCGCGAGAGCACGGCTGACCGCAATGACGATTGCGGCGACGATCAAAACCGCCGCGACGACGAAGGTGATCCGCATGCCGGTGGCGACGGCCTCGGGACGCGCCGTTGTGATGTCGATGGTCGCGGCTCCCAGCGCAAACACCGCGCCCATCACCGATGCACCAGTGATGAGCCCGAGATAGCGCGACAGATTGAGCATGCCGGAAATGACGCCCCGCTCGTCCGGGCTGACATTAATCATGACGGCGGTGTTGTTGGCGGCCTGGAATAGCTGATAACCGGGGCTCAAGACGAGGACAGCGGCAATATAGCCGGGAATGCCGAATATTGCCGGAATCACGGACAAGGCGAATGAGCCAGCCGCCATCAAGGTCAGTCCGGCGACCGTCATCAACGGCGCGCTCAATCGATCGACGATACGACCCGCCATTACACCGCTCAGCGCGGATGTAATCGGGCCGATCGACATGACAAGTCCGATGACGGCCTCTCTGAGCCCGAGCGCACGGGACAGATAGAACGGCCCGACCACCAGCGTCGCCATCATCACCGTCGAGACCAGCGCGTTCATGGCAAGGCTCGTGCCCAGCACCGGACTGCGGAACATTGCAAACCGGATCAATGGCGACGCCACTTTCGCCTCGACGAGCACGAATAGGCCCAATCCAAAGACGGCGGCCAGCAACAGAGCGATGTTGAATGGCCCGAAGCTTCCACGCGGAATCGTCATGGCAAGCGCATAGGCACCAAGGGTCATGGCAAGCAGCAGCGTGCCCATTTTGTCGAAGCGGGCCCGATCCGCTTTCGGCCGCTCGTGATCCGCGGGCAGGTTGCGACTGGCAAGCACGAACGTCAGGATGCAAAGCGGTACGTTGGCGAGAAAGATGGCCCGCCAACCGAACCCCGCGATCAGAACGCCGCCGAGCGATGGACCAAGAGCGGTGCCAAGGGCAGACATCGTTCCGAGCAACCCCATCGCGCTGCCGGTCTTGTCCTTAGGAACCGCCTCACCGACAAAGGCCATGGCCAGCGTCATCATGATGGCCGCCCCGAGGCCCTGCGCGGCGCGAGCGGCAATCAGCAGCCAAAGCGTCGGCGCGACGCCGCACAGGCTCGACGCCACAGTGAACAGGACAAGCCCGGCGAGCAGCAGCCGTCGGCGGCCGGTGATGTCACCGAGCCGGCCGACGCTGACAATCAGTGTGGTGATGGCGAGGAGGTAAGCCAGCACGATCCATTGGATTTGCCCGAAGGACGCATTGAACGCCTTTGCCAGAATGGGCAGGCCAACGTTGGCAATGCTGGTGCCGAGCGAGGCCAACAGCATCGATAACGAAAGACTGGCGAGCGCCCACCGCGCCGGGCGCGTCCGCGCCCGATGGTCCCCTTCGACCTCACCCGAACGGCAAGGCTCCTCTTGTTCAAGCGGCTTTTCGTAATTCACGCCGCCGCCCGATCGGTCCAGACGCCCTCGCGCTCGACGTATCTCGTCACCTTGCGTTCTTGCTTGTCCTCCTTTTTCAAATCGCGTTCCGTAAAGCGAAACAGCAGCGCCGGGCCGGTGATGCAACGCGTGTCGTGAATGTCTCCGGGCAGAAACACCTTGGCCTGCCCGGCGCGCACCAGGGTGGCATCCCGCTTTACGAGCCGCACCCGCCCGTCGGCGGCCTGTACCCGGACATACATCCCCATCTCGATCTCGCCTTGCTGCACGGCATAGATTACCCACGCCCTGCCGTGGTCGTGAGGAGGCCGGTAGAGCGCGGCGTATTCGGCATGAGCCAGGAGCACGAACCCATGCGCGGCATCTCGGTACAGCTCCCGGGATTCGGGAGCTTCACGGTGCAGCGCCGCCAGCCACTCTTCCGTGGCCGGCGCCTTGAGCAACTCCTCCAACTGGTGCTGACAAGTAGCGACCAGTTCGGAGGTGATGGGTCCCCAAGCCGGACTTACGGTTTCAACAAAATTCTCCAGTGAATTCTTGGCCATTTTTGTTTCCCTTCGGTTCGGCGCGGATGCAGCCGGTTCGAACGGAAACTTAGTCCCTTGCCTGACATGGCGGAATACGCACGATTTGCACTTCATTCGTGCGTTTGACGCCACATCGCGATTGAACCGTGCTACAGTCGAGCCATGAGTTGCCCCGTGTCGAAACCCGATCTCAACCTGCTCGTCACCCTTGACGCGCTGCTCGCCGAAGGCAGCGTTGCCCGCGCGGCCCAACAGTTGCGGCTTAGTCCGTCGGCGATGAGCCGGGCGCTGGCGCGATTGCGCGAGACCACGGGCGATCCGCTGCTGGTCAGGGCCGGACGCGGCCTCGTTCCCACACCTCGAGCGATCGAGTTGCGAGAGCGGGTTGGTCAGCTCGTGCAGGACGGAGAAGCCGTTCTGCGCCCTGCCGAGAATCTCGACCTGAAACGGCTGGTACAAACGTTCACGCTGCGGACCAGCGAAGGATTCGTGGAAAGCTTCGGACCGGACCTCATCGCTCGCGTCGGGAAGGAAGCTCCCGGCGTCCGATTGCGCTTTGTGCCAAAGCCAAATAGCGGTAGCACCCCGCTTCGCGACGGAAGCGTCGATCTGGAAACCGGCGTCGTCGGAAAGACCATGGGTCCGGAGGTGCGCGCGCAGGCGCTGTTCCGGGACCGCTTCATTGGTGTCGTGCGGAAGGGACACAGGCTGAGCAAGGGCAAGGTCACCGCGTCCCGCTATGCGGCCGGCCGGCACGTCCTGGACTCGCGGCATGATCTCGATAAAGGGCCGATCGATGACGCCCTGAAGGCGCTCGGGCTCGAGCGGGACATCGTGACGGTCGTCGGCGGATTTTCCACGGCCCTCGCTCTGGCTCGGGCCTCCGACCTGATCGCCAGTGTTCCCGAACGACACACCCGAAACCTGCGAAACGGAATGCACAGCTTTTCCCTTCCGCTCTCCACCCCGGAAATCACGGTTTCGCTGCTCTGGCATCCGCGGCTGGATGCTGATCCCGCCCATCGCTGGCTGCGCGGATGCGTTCGGGAAGTTTGTGGAGAGCGGTTTATTCAATCCTCGCCACGCAGAAAGACTGCCAGAGGCTGAGGTGACGCCAACCCAGTGATGGGTCGAGGACGATTGCCGCGATCAAGGCCGATAAAAACTCGTAGACATGGCGCTGGCGAAATATTCGCGGCACTCGGTGCAGCCGGTGACGCCGGAAGAATGGAAGATCGTCTGCAAGACGGGTGGGGTTTGACTACTGTTCAAGGCGAGTTTTGCTGCCCCCCGCACTTCAAAGGTTGACGCCCTTTTTGCGCAGTTCATCGACCATACGCTTTTGCACCTCACCGCCAATGGATTGGCCGAACTTCATCCCGGCGCCCATCATCTCCTGCGATATGGTTGGCATTTTTTGTAGCAGTCTCTGCCCGGCTGGCGTCTTGTAGAAGTCGTTGAGCGCATGAAGATCGTCGATTGAAAAATTCCGTGCGTAGACGATCGCCGCCGCGTCACTCAATTCCGACACGCGCTGGCGAAAGGCGTCGAGCATTGCAGGGACGAGAGCATCGTATTGCTGTTCGACGTCGGCGCGGCCTTGAACAATGGCCGGTTTCAAATTCTTGAAGATTCCCGGTATGATCGCGTTGTATTGATCGTTCAGATGCATGGTCTGAATCACTTCCTTTGCCGCGGCTACGGCTTCGGGCGCAGGCGTCTGCGCCCTGGCGAAACCCACGGAAAAGAAAACATGCAAAACCAGCGCGCCGAATAGCGGACGAACAACGTGGCTCACCACAGATACCCCCTATCGCGTTTGCGACGCAAAGCTTGATTATCGCGCGCTTATCTATTTATAGTTGTATGCCGTGTTAAATCTTGCTTCAAGACCTTTTAATCTTGCCTGTGTCCCGAAGGACAATCAGGCAAGCAGCCTTGTCTGCGTAGATCAGACGCCTTGTCCATCGTTACGACCAGATACCACTCGCTGATTCGCCCGTCGTGCCAATCTGCCGCAACCCGACGGCATTGATCCAAACCCCAAATCACCTGCATTTTCCCGCGCTGTCCCGCACCCCTCAAGAGGGGCGTTTCGCGATCGTCACGGACGTTGGGTGCGGGATGCGGTGGACGCGATGGGCGCACAAGACGAATGCTCCGATCGCGGACGGCGAAGTCGTGTGGTCCTGACGCCCCGACGCTGGCGTCAAGTTCTCGAGAAGCAAATTTCTTGGGGGCGACGGTGGCAAGAAAGCCCGGTCACCGAGGAGATCACGAAGGAAACCGTTAAAACCATTGCGCAGGGAATGCCGGGATGGTCCGGCGTACCCGTGGTGACTACGCTCGTGTGCTTTTTATTTTCGCACGCGAGGCTGCGGGTGCAAGCGGCGCACCCGGCATTCCCTGTGCCCTCGATTCTCTTTGAGGGACTCTTTCCGTATAGCTCGGGCGCTAATTGTGCCGCGGGAATGTGAACACGCGTGCACCGTCATTCCGGGATGGTGCGTTAGCACCAGACCCGGAATCTCGAGATTCTCCGATGTGCAACTGCACATCGCAGTTCGATGCTTCGCATCGTCCCGGAATGACGACGACTGTGGATTGCTGTTTGAAATCTTGAATCAGAAGATGCGCAAGTCGCTTACGCAGCAGCCGCGGCCAACACCACCTGCGCCAGAAGCGCCTCGCGCTTCGACTGCGTGCGGTAGCCCTTCATGGTCGCCGCAAAACGCTCGAGGATGCCGTCCTCGAAGGCGGTGACGATGGTGTCGTGCACGTAACTCTTGCGGCAGATCGCCGGCGTGTTGGAGAGTTCATCGGCCGCGGCACGCACGGCTTCCAGCACCTGCTTGCGGCGGCCACGGGCGCTGGTGGCGGGCGAGATCCGCGACAGCGATTCCAGCACCACGGCGGACGCCATCAGGGTGCGGAAATCCTTCAGCGAAATCTTGATGCCGGCGATCTCGCGCAGGAACGCATTGACCTGGGTGGTGGAAACACTGCGGACGTTGCCGGAGTTGTCGCGATACTGGAACATGCGTTTGCCGGGGAGCTCACGCAAAATGCCGATCGCGCGCACGAGCTTGGCGGCGTCGCATTCCTTGCGCACGGCCTTGCCGCCCTTGGCCTTGAAACTGAGCACGAGGTTGTCGCCGTCCAGCGTCACGTTCGACTTCAGAAGCGTGGTGGCGCCGCGGGTGCCGTTGAGGCGGGCGTAGGATTCGTTGCCGGGCCGGATCGCGGTCCGCGCGATCAATTCGATCACCGCCGACAGCGCGAACTCGCGGGTCGGCAGTTCGCCGGAGAGATGGGCAGAGACGTTGCGGCGGATTTTCGGCAGCGCCGCCACCAGCCGCGCCAGTCGGTGCGCCTTGCGATGTTCGCGGACCTTTTCCCAGTCCGAATGATAGCGGTATTGCAGCCGGCCCGCGGCGTCGCGACCCACCGCCTGCAAGTGCGAATTCGGATCAGGTGAATACCGCACCTCGGCATAGGCCGGCGGCACCGCCATCGAATGGAGGCGGCGAATGGTGCGGGCACAGCGGATATGCGAGCCGTTGGCGCGCACGAAGGAATAGCCCTTGCCGCGCTTGACGCGGCGAATGGTCAGCTCGTTCTGCTCGCCGAGCTTGAGACCGTGTTCCCTGACAAGGGATTCAACCGACGGACCCGACTTGGCGTGGCTTTTATCCAGTGATGCCTTGGAATTTGTTGGCGGCGCCTTGGGATTTGCCGGCGGCGCCTTGGGCCACTGTCCGAGCGCCTTTGCCAAAGCCACGGCGGGATCGGCCAAATCGGGCCGCGCAGCCTCAAGATTCTGCTGATCCATCATGACTTTAGACGCCTTGCTCCAACTCTACCTTGTCAATGCCGGTTTTTGTTGTTGGTTCCGGCTCGGGGCTTTTGCCCCGGGGTGGCCATTTAGGGGGTTATGGAAGCGAGCGCTAGCCCCCTGCTTCACGGGTCACGGTTTCCAGATACCGTTGCGGGTAAGCGCAGACCTGTCCTGCGGCCTTTTGACCTTCCTGAAACACGATCGCACAAGGCGGCTGGATACCACCCGGCGTGCCACAGAGATTTGCGAATTGATCCTGCGCAAGACGTATGCCCCGCCGAAGGTCGTATTTGTTGTGTCTGGTTGTTCCGCTTGTCGGCGCCGTCTGGCCCGGCGCATAATTGTTTCAATAATGAAGACGGCTTGCAGTGCGTTCGCGTTCACTGGCCGCATCAGTGGAGGGTCAAAATGTCCGAGAAAATCTACGACGTACCGGCCGATTGGGCCAAGCGCGCCTGGGCCGACGACGCCAAATATCGCGAAATGTATGCGCGCTCGGTCAAGGACCCCAATGGCTTCTGGGCCGAACAGGCCAAGCGCATCGGCTGGATGAAGCCTTTTACCAAGGTCGACAACTCCTCCTTCGCGCCCGGCAAGATTTCGATCAAATGGTTCGAGGACGGCGTTCTCAACGTCGCCTGGAATTGCATCGACCGGCATCTGGAAAAGCGCGGCAATCAGACCGCCATCATCTGGGAGGGCGACAATCCCTCGGAGTCGAAACACATCACCTATCGTCAGCTCCATGACGAGGTCTGCAAATTCGCCAACATCCTGCGCACCCGCAACGTCAAGAGGGGCGATCGCGTCACGATCTATCTGCCGATGATCCCGGAGGCGGCCTATGCGATGCTCGCCTGCGCGCGGATCGGCGCGATCCATTCGGTGGTGTTCGCGGGCTTTTCACCCGACAGCCTCGCCCAGCGCATCAACGACTGCCAATCCAAGATCGTGATCACCGCCGACGAAGGCCTGCGCGGCGGCAAGAAGGTGGCGCTGAAAGCCAATGTCGATGCCGCCCTCGCCAAGTCGGCCGGCGTCGACTGGGTGGTCGTGGTCAAGCGCACCGGCGCCAAGGTCGACATGAACCCGTCACGCGATCTCTGGTACCACGAAGCCGCCGAGATGGTGACGACCGAATGCCCGTGCGAGCATATGCATGCGGAAGATCCGCTGTTCATCCTCTATACGTCGGGCTCGACCGGTCAGCCCAAGGGCGTGCTGCATACCTCCGCCGGCTATCTCGTATTCGCGTCGATGACGCATCAATATGTGTTCGACTATCACGAGGGCGACATCTACTGGTGCACCGCGGATGTCGGCTGGGTCACCGGCCACAGCTACATTCTCTATGGGCCGCTGGCGAACGGCGCGACCACGCTGATGTTCGAAGGTGTGCCGAATTATCCCGATAATTCGCGGTTTTGGAACGTCGTCGACAAACACAAGGTCAACATCTTCTACACCGCGCCGACCGCAATCCGCGCGCTGATGCAAGGCGGCGACGAGCCGGTGAAGAAGACTTCGCGCCAATCGCTTCGCCTGCTCGGCAGCGTCGGCGAGCCGATCAATCCGGAAGCCTGGGAATGGTATCATCGCGTGATCGGCGACAATCGCTGTCCGATCGTCGATACCTGGTGGCAGACCGAGACTGGCGGCATCCTGATTACGCCGTTGCCCGGCGCCACCAAACTCAAGCCCGGCTCGGCGACCAACCCCTTCTTCGGCGTGGTGCCCGAGATCGTCGACGCCGACGGCAAGGTGCTGGAGGGCGAGTGTCAGGGCAATCTCTGCATCGCAAAATCCTGGCCGGGGCAAATGCGCACCGTCTACGGCGATCACGCCCGCTTCGAGCAGACCTATTTCTCGACCTACAAGGGCAAATATTTCACCGGCGACGGATGCCGCCGCGATGCCGACGGCTATTACTGGATCACCGGTCGCGTCGACGACGTGATCAACGTCTCCGGGCACCGCATGGGCACGGCCGAGGTTGAAAGTTCGCTGGTGGCGCATGCGCTGGTGTCGGAAGCCGCCGTCGTCGGCTATCCGCACGACATCAAGGGCCAGGGCATCTACGCCTATGTGACGCTGATGGTCGGGACCGAGCCGAGCGAGGAACTGCGCAAGGAGCTGGTGGCGTGGGTACGCAAGGACATCGGCCCGATCGCTTCCCCGGACCAGATTCAGTTCGCGCCCGGTTTGCCGAAGACCCGCTCCGGCAAGATCATGCGTCGTATCCTGCGCAAGATCGCCGAGGACGAGCCGGGAAGCCTCGGCGATACGTCGACGCTGGCGGACCCCGCCGTGGTCGACGATCTGGTGAGAGCACCGCCAGAACAAGAAGGACGCGCCGGCTTGAATTCCGAAGGCGCGCTCGCCCCGCATGCGCGGAGAGCGCGCCTTCGGCCCCAACTCAAAGAAAGTTGAGGCAAGCTTCGGCTGTCGCAAGCATTGTGGAAGCAGTCCCTCGCTCTAACCCTCCGCGCGAAGAGCGGCGCAAGACGCGGGTCTTGGTCTGGGCAACGATGTGGCTCTCGCCGCATTCCCTTCACGTCATTGTCAGGCTGCGACTGCCGTTCCCGGCGTGTTTCCCGCGGAGTGTTGTTTTCAGGTCATTTACTTTGATCCGAACATTTCCTTCCCTGCTGTCGCAGAACCGTCCCAAAACCCCGCGTGGAAAGCATTTGGTTAACGCGCGCGGTTAAGAATTGGTGGGAGGCCCGCTGATTTCTCGGGCTTTGGTTGCAATTGACAGCCCCGGCGGGGGCCGGCGGAAGCATTGGAGAGATAAATGTCGCTGAGGATTGCGGTGGCAGTGGCAGTTGCGGCCACCATCGGGGCAGGGATGTTGGGAACGACAGCCGCTCAAGCGGGGCCTGATGTGGTCGACTTCCGGGGCGACTACTCGCCCGGAACGATCGTGGTGAAGACCAATGAGCGCAGGCTCTATTACGTGCTCGATACCGGCCACGCCGTTCGCTACCCGGTCGGCGTCGGCAAGTACGGCAAGCAATGGGCCGGCACCACCCAGATCGACGGCAAATATCGCAATCCCGCCTGGTCGCCGCCGGCGGAAGTGAAGCGTGACAAGCCCTTTATGCCGGACGTTATTCCCGGCGGCTCGCCGCGCAACCCGATGGGCGTCGCTGCGATGACGCTCTCCGGCGGAGAATACGCGATTCACGGCACCAACGTGCCGGGCTCGGTCGGCGGGTTTGTTTCCTACGGCTGCATCCGCATGCTGAACCCGGATATCAGCGATCTTTTCCAGCGCGTGTCGGTTGGCACGACGGTGGTGGTCACCCGCTGATTTCGCCGCAAGGCCGAAAGCCGATCACGTGTGGCTTTTCGTTTCGGATATTGCCGGTCCTCGCCCGAGGCAGCAGGCAAGCGCGCGTCGGGCTCAAAAATCCGAGGCGATGCCCTTGTTTTCCCAGTCGCCGTACCGGGTTGGTTCCGGACCCTTGGGGCCCTGGTATTCCTTGGGCGCTGGCTCAGCGTCGGCCGCGGCCGCCCGCCTTCGTTCCTCGGCTTCGGCGAGCGCGCGCTTGGCCGCGGGCGAAAGCGGTCTGCGTTCCGGCACGAAGGCGTCTGTCGCGGGCTGCGAAGGATTTCCAGTCATCGACGATACTCCCACCGCTGGATAAACCCGCTCCTTTCAATTTTTGGGCGCGCGGGTCATATCGGGCCTGTGAAGTCATACAAGCGATTCTTACATTTGGCATATTCTGCTGCCAAATGGATTCGCACCGCTGATGGCAAGAGCTGAAATGCGAACTGCTGTCCTATTTCGCAAGATGTCAAAGCTCCATGCCCCCACAACGATTCGCCCAACCATCCGAAGTGCCCGGTCTCGCGGCGCGGCGGATCGCGGCGGACATTCTCGACGGCGTTCTGCATAAGCACCGCACGCTCGACGAACAACTCGATGGCACTACCGCTCATCCCGGGCTGAAGAGCCTGTCCGATCGCGATCGCGCCTTGATGCGGCGCCTGGTGGCGACGATCTTGCGGCGGCTGGGTACGCTCGGCCATATCTTGTCGCGACTGCTTGATCGTGGCGTTCCGACCGACGCGCCGCGGGCACAAAGCGCGCTTTTGATCGGCGCCGCGCAGATTCTCTGGATGGACGTACCCGATCATGCCGCGGTCGATCTGTCGGTGCGGCTGGTGCAGTCGGATCGGCGAGCGGCGAAATATGCCGGGCTCGTCAACGCAGTGCTGCGCCGTTGCGCGCGCGAGGGGCAACCGCTGATCGACGAGGTCAAATCGCAGACGCTCGACGTTCCGCCGTGGCTGATGGCGCGCTGGATCGCCAATTACGGCGATTCCACCGCGCGCGCCATTGCGGCCGCGATCGGCCAGGAGCCGTCGCTCGATATCACCGTGAAGTCCGATCCCGCGCAATGGGCCGCGCGCTTGCACGGCGAAGTTCTCCCCACGGGATCCGTGCGTACGTTGTTGCAGGGCTCGGTGACGATGCTGCCGGGCTTTTCCGAGGGTCAATGGTGGGTCCAGGACGCCGCCGCCGCTTTGCCGGCGCGTCTGTTCGGCGACGTCGCTGGCAAGAGAATTGTCGATCTCTGTGCCGCCCCCGGCGGCAAGACCGCTCAGCTTGTGCACACAGGCGCGGTCGTAACCGCGGTCGACCGTTCACCCAACCGTATGGCGCGGCTGCGCGACAATCTTGTACGATTGAAGCTGGATGCCGAGATGGCGGTGGAGGACGGCGCCGAGTGGCTGGATCGAAACCATGACCGAGATTTCGACGGCATATTGATCGACGCGCCGTGCACCTCGACTGGCACGATAAGGCGTCATCCCGATATCGGGTGGCTGCGCCAGGAATCCGATATCGCTCCGTTGGTGGCGGCACAGAAGCGGCTGCTGCAAAAGGCGGTCGCATTGCTGAGGCCGGGCGGGATGTTGGTCTATTGCACCTGCTCGCTGGAGCCGGAGGAAGGCGAACGGGCGATCTCGGCACTTCTGGCCTCTGAACCGGCGATCCGGAGGAGGCCGATCGACCCCGCCGAGGTCGCCGGCCTAAGCGAAACCGTCAATGCCGACGGCGACCTGCGTACTCTGCCCTGCCACTTGCCGCACCAGGACCCGCGGCTGGGCGGCCTCGACGGATTTTACGCCGCCCGGCTGGTTAAATCCTGATTTTGCACCATATTTTGCCTCAGCCGCGCTGATTCGCGCTGTTTCAAGAGGGTGTCTTGGCCGCGTTTCCGGATTAAAAGGATTCGGCAGAGAATCCTCCCAATCAAGGCAAGGCGTGTCGGTCGCTCAACGCAGACGAATCTCGACGCTGATCGTAAACCGCTTCGCACGCAACATGATGGCACGTGCAAGCGGCGGCTCGGTGGCGCTGTCGCGGCTGTGGCCCGGCCGTACCGACCGACTCATCATCGCCCCGCATGATCTTCGTACCGCGGACGCCACCCGCGCGGCCGAAATCTATGCCGGCCGCTTTGTGTTCGCCGGCAAGATCGTGACCTGCCACGGCCGCTCGATCTTTGATCTCGAGCCGCCGTCGGAGGATTGGGAGGTGGCGCTTCTCGGTTTCGGATGGCTTCGCCATTTGCGCGCGGCCGATACCGCGCTCACCCGCGCCAATGCGCGCGCGCTGGTCGACGACTGGCTCTCAAATCAGAGCTACAAACGCCCGGTGGCCCGCCGCGCCGACGTGCTGGCCCGCCGCGTGATCTCGCTGTTGTCGCAGGCTCCGCTCGTGCTCGGCGATACCGACGGCAAATTCTATCGGCGCTATTTGCGCGGGCTGACCCGCGAAATCCGCTATCTGCGCTACACGATGCTTGATATTCCCGACGGCGTGCCGCGGTTGCAGGTGCTGATCGCGCTTTGCTACGCCTCGCTCTGCCTCGCCAACCAGGCCAAGCACATTCGCGCCGCGGCGCGCAAACTCTCCGACGAGTTGCAGCGCCAGATCCTCCCCGACGGCGGTCACATCTCGCGCAATCCCGGCGCACTGATCGATCTCCTGATCGACCTGTTGCCGCTGCGGCAAACTTTCGCGGCGCGCAACATCGCACCACCCCCTGCGCTTTTGAATGCGATCGACCGCATGATGCCGATGCTGCGCTTTTTTCGTCACGGCGACGGCAGCTTCGCGCTGTTCAACGGTATGAGCAGCGCGCCTTCCGACGTGCTGGCGACCCTGCTCGCCTATGACGACGCCCACGGCGCGCCAATGGCGAACATGCCGCACACCGGCTTTCAGCGGCTCGACGCCGGCAGCACGACGCTCATCATGGACACCGGCCCAGCGCCATCACCGAGCGTCAGCCACGACGCCCATGCCGGCTGCCTCTCCTTTGAGCTATCGTCAGGAACAAGCCGGATCGTCATCAATTGCGGCATGCCGTCGACCGGCCGCGATAATTGGCGCAGCTTTGCCCGCAGCACGGCGGCGCATTCGACGCTGACCTATCACGGGACTTCCTCGTGCCAGTTCGTCGAGTTCTCGGCGATGAAGCGGCTCTTGCAGGGCGCGCCTATCGTCAGCGGCCCCGCCAATGTGGAAAGCTATCGCGAGGCCGTCGCCAATGGCGAGCTGCTGACCACCTCACATGACGGCTATCTCGATCGGTTTGCCGTGGTGCATCGCCGGGTGCTGATGCTTTCGCAAGGCGGCACGAGGCTCGATGGCGAGGACACCTTGTCGCCGGCGCCGGGCAAGCGAATCAAGGACAACGAAACCGACTATGCGCTGCGATTTCACCTGCACCCTTCGGTGAAAGCCAGCCGTCTCAGCGATGCGCGCGGCGTCATGCTGGTATTGCCTAACCGCGACGTCTGGACCTTCGAGGCGCTCGACGACAAGGTCGAACTCGAAGACAGCGTATTCCTGGCGGGAAATGATGGTCCCCGCCGCACCGCCCAGATCGTGATTCGCCAGGATTCGCGCCATGCTCCCTCGGTCCGCTGGAGTTTCGTGCGCTCGACGGCGTCGGCCTCGACCACGGCGACGAAACGCAGCGCGCGCCGCGAGCCGGAATTGCCGCTGTAATATTTGTGGCCAACACATTGGCTGTTGCGGGCGCCGGTTTCTTGGCTGACAAAACCATGCTACCCGGCAAACCTGTCATTTGGGATTGAGCATGACCGACCATCCGCGCCGCGTGACCCGCGCCTTGCTGTCCGTTTCCGACAAATCCGGCCTGATCGAGTTCGCCCGCGCGCTTGCCGGTCACGGTGTCGACCTCGTCTCTACCGGCGGCACCGCCAAGGCGATCGCCGCCGCAGGACTGAAGGTGAGGGATGTTTCGGATCTGACCGGATTTCCGGAAATGATGGATGGACGGGTCAAGACCCTGCATCCGAAGGTGCATGGCGGGTTGCTGGCGATCCGCGACAACGCCCGACATGCGCAGGCGATGACGGATCACGGTATCGCGCCGATCGATCTGCTCGTCGTCAATCTCTATCCGTTCGAGGCCACTGTGGACAAGGGCGCCGGGTTCGAGGCGTGCATCGAAAATATCGACATCGGCGGCCCTGCGATGATCCGCGCCGCGGCGAAAAACCATGACGACGTCGCGGTGGTCATTGAACCACAGGATTATCAGGCCGTTCTCGACGAGCTCGCGACCAACAAGGGCGCCACCACGCTCTCGCTGCGGCGGCGACTGGCCGCGAAAGCCTATGCCCGCACCGCCACTTACGACGCCGCAATCTCGAACTGGTTCGCGCGCGAACTCAACACCGAGGCACCCGATTTCCGAGCCTTTGGCGGAAGGCTTATTCAGTCGCTCCGCTATGGAGAAAATCCGCACCAGACCGCCGCGTTCTATTCGACTCCGGACAAGCGGCCGGGCGTCGCCACCGCGCGGCAACTCCAGGGCAAGGAACTTTCCTACAACAATATCAACGATACCGACGCGGCCTATGAATGCATCGCCGAGTTCGACGCGGCACGCACCGCAGCCTGCGTCATCGTCAAGCATGCCAATCCCTGCGGCGTGGCCGAGGGCGTCGATCTCGTCAGCGCCTATCGCAAGGCGCTGGCCTGCGATTCGACTTCGGCCTTTGGCGGCATCGTCGCACTGAACCGGACGCTGGATGCCGAGGCCGCGCGCGCCATCACCGAAATCTTCACCGAGGTGATCATCGCGCCCGACGCCACGGACGAAGCCATCGCCATCGTCGCCGCGAGACGTAATTTGCGTTTATTGCTGGCCGGCAGCCTGCCCGACCCCCGCGCCGCCGGACTGACCGCGAAGACGGTGGCGGGGGGCTTGTTGGTACAGAGCCGCGACAATGCCGTGGTGGAAGACATGACGCTGAAGGTTGTGACCAGGCGCGCGCCAACCGACGCCGAACTGCGCGATCTGAAATTCGCCTTCCGTGTCGCCAAACACGTCAAGTCCAATACCATCGTCTACGCCAAGGACCTCGCCACCGTCGGCATCGGCGCCGGGCAAATGAGCCGGGTGGATTCCGCCCGCATCGCCGCGCGCAAGGCGCTCGATGCGGCAAGCGAATTGAAGCTCGCCGAGCCGCTCACCAAGGGTTCCGTGGTGGCGTCCGACGCGTTCTTTCCCTTTGCCGACGGCATGCTGGCCTGTATCGAGGCCGGCGCCACCGCGGTCATTCAACCCGGCGGCTCGGTACGCGACGAGGAGGTCGTCAAGGCCGCCGACGAGCACGGCATCGCCATGGTGTTCACCGGTATCAGGCATTTCCGGCACTGAAGCCGTTACCGCCACTCTCGAAATATCCTTCTTCAATCACGAGGAGTCGTTTGGCCCTCGGCGATGAAAGCCATATAGCATTCGCGGCGGCGGTAACCCGTTCGTTCCAGGGTTCGACGGAGGATTGATGATGAGCTCCCTCAAGGCAAGACGCGGGATATTTGCGGCGATCGCGCTTCTGGCCGCGTTTTGCATTCCCGTCGCCGCTCAGGACCAGCGCAGCGGCGCTTACACGCCCCCGGCCGCCGGCACCATTCATCCCGTTGTCGCCGAGCACGGCATGGTGGTGGCGCAGGAGAAAATCGCCGCACGCGTCGGCGCCGACGTGCTCGGCCGCGGCGGCAATGCCGTCGATGCGGCGGTGGCCACCGGATTTGCGATGGCCGTGACCTACCCGCGCGCAGGAAACATCGGCGGCGGCGGGTTTATGGTGATCCACTCAAAGGAGCGCGGCGAGGACGTCGCCATCGATTATCGCGAGACCGCGCCGGCCGCGACCACCCCGGAGATCTTTCTCGGACCCGACGGCAAACCCGATATCGCCAAGTCGCGCGACTCCGCGCTCGGCATCGGCGTTCCCGGCACCGTCGCGGGATTGAGCCTGGCGCTGGAAAAATATGGCTCGGGCAAGTTTACGCTCGCGGAATTGCTGAAACCGGCGATCGCGCTTGCCCGCGACGGGTTTGTCGTCACCGATGATGTTGCCGACACGATGCCCGAGGAGCACCCGCGGCTGGCGCACTGGCCATCGGCGGCCAAAATATTTTCCGGCAAGGACGGCACGCCCTTGCGCGATGGCGACTCTGCTGGTTCAGACCGATCTGGCGACGACGCTGTCGGCGATTGCCGAACAGGGTCCGCGCGGGTTTTACCAAGGCCCGGTCGCGGCAAGACTGGTGAAGGCGATCGGCGAAGCCGGCGGGATCATGACGCTGGACGATCTCAAATCCTATTCTGCGACGATCCGCGCACCGATGCGCGGCAGCTACCGCGGCTTTGACATCGTCTCGATGCCGCTGCCGTCGTCCGGCGGCGTCGTGCTCGTGGAGACCCTCAACATTCTGGAGGGTTTTCCGATGGGTGAGATGAAGCAGGGCTCCGCGCCCTCGCTGCATGTCATGATCGAGGCGATGAAGCGCGCCTATGCCGATCGCGCGCGGTATCTCGGCGATCCGGCTTTCGTCAAGGTACCGGTTGCAACCTTGACCTCGAAGGATTATGCGGCCAGGCAACGCGCCAGCATCGATCTCGACCACGCCACCCCATGGACCGAGGCGCTGTCGGCGACGCCGCCCCGCGAAGGCAGCAACACCACGCATTTCTCCGTCGTCGACGGTTTGGGCAATGCGGTCAGCAACACCTACACGCTGAATTTCAACTATGGCGTCGGGCTGGTCGCCGAAGGCACAGGCGTGCTGCTCAACAACGAACTGGACGATTTCACCGCGGCGCCCGGGGCGGCCAATGCCTTTGGCCTGGTCGGATTCGAGGCCAACCTGCCCGGCCCCGGCAAACGCCCATTGTCCTCGATGTCACCGACCATCGTGCTGAAGGACGGCAAGCCGGTGCTGGTGACGGGCTCGCCCGGCGGCAGCCGCATCATCTCCGCGGTCATGCAGGTGATCATCAATGCGCTCGACCACCATATGGACGTTGCGGCCGCGGTGGCCGCGCCCCGCCTGCACCATCAATGGCTGCCGGACGAGGTGCGGGTCGAACACGGCTTTGCCGACGACACGCTGGCGGCGCTGCGGGCCGACGGCCATCGTGTGGTCGAGCCGTTGGGACGGACCTCGGCCAATTCGATCGCGGTGACCGACAAGGGATTGCTGGGCGCCCCCGATCCACGCAGCCGTGGCGCGAGCGCTGCCGGACAATAGCGCTGCCTGCAGGAATTTTCTCCCCTCGCCGGGGGGATAGCAGTAGGCTTCGCAAGCCTGCGCTCGTAATCCGTGGGTGTTGAGTCAACCGGAGGTTCCCCGATGACATCACTCAAAGGCAAGACATTGTTTATTTCCGGTGCGAGTCGCGGTATCGGGCTTGCGATCGCGCTGCGTGCCGCGCGTGACGGCGCCAATGTCGCGATCGCGGCGAAAACCGCCGAGCCGCATCCAAAACTCAAGGGCACGATCTATACCGCCGCCAATGAGGTTCGCGCCGCCGGCGGCAAGGCGCTGCCCGTGCTCTGCGATATCAGGGATGAAGCGCAGGTGGTGGCAGCCATCGACAAGACGGTCGCCGAATTCGGCGGCATCGATATCTGCGTCAACAACGCCAGCGCCATCAGCCTGACCAATTCGCAAGGAACCGACATGAAGCGGTTCGATCTGATGATGGGCATCAATACCCGCGGCACCTTCATGGTCTCGAAATACTGCATCCCGCATCTGAAGAAGGCTGGTAACCCGCACATCTTGATGTTGTCGCCGCCGCTCGACATGAAGGCAAAATGGTTCGAGCATTCGACCGCCTACACCATCGCGAAATTCGGCATGAGCATGTGCGTGCTTGGTCTGTCGGCCGAACTGAAATCCTCAGGCGTCGCGGTCAACGCGCTGTGGCCGCGTACTACAATCGCGACAGCTGCGGTCGGCAATCTGCTCGGCGGCGACGCCATGATGCGCGCCAGCCGCAAGCCCGAGATCATGGGCGATGCCGCCTTTGCCATACTCACCAGGCCGTCACGTGAATTCACCGGGCAATTCTGCATCGACGACAAGGTGCTCCATGCGAGCGGCGTGCGCGACTTCGAGCCTTATCGCGTCGACCCGACCGTTCCCTTGATGTCGGATTTTTTTGTGCCCGATGATGACGTCCCGCCGCCTGGAGTTACCGTCAAGCCGCTGCCTTCCGTGGGCGGGGTCCAGACGTCGCGCTAGCGCGAGATGACTTTTCTTCGAATCGTCATCGCGCTCTATCTTTTTGTTTGAGCATGATCTCTTTCGGAAAACCGGCATCCACTTTTCCGGGTCATGCTCTATCACCGTCCGACCGCGTAGGGCCCGCCTTTTTCCAAGGCGCGCTTGTAGGCCGGACGGGCATGAATGCGTTCCAGAAACGCCGTCGCCCTGGGGTGGCCCTGCTCGAGCCCGCCGCGCGCTGCCGCAGCCTCCAGGGGAAAGCTCATCTGGATATCGGCGGCGGTGAACTCGCCGCCGGCGAACCATTCGCTTTTCGCAAGTTCGCCGTCCCAGAACGCCATGTGCTGCTTGAGCTGCGGATTGACCAGCGTGGTCAGCGCCTGATTGGAGACCTTGCGCACCAAAGGACGCAGCAGTGCCGGCGCGCGTTTCGGCATCAACGTGAACAGCAATTTCAGCAGCAGCGGCGGCATCGCTGAACCTTCCGCGTAGTGCAGCCAATACGTGTAACGCAGCCGCTCCGGCGTTTTGGGCGGCGGAATCAGACGTCCGTTGCCATAGGTGTCGATGATGTATTCGGCGATCGCGCCTGACTCCGCGATCGTGTTGCCATTGTCGGTGATGACAGGGGATTTTCCGAGCGGATGGATGGCTCGCAACGCGGCCGGCGCGCGCATGTCCGGCTGACGCTGATAGCGGACGATCTCATAGGGGACGCCGAGTTCCTCGAGTAGCCACAGCACGCGTTGGGAGCGGGAATTGTTCAGATGATGGACGGTGAGCATGGCAATTCCCCCGGCGACGCGCAGTGATCGATTGACGTCGTAGCAGTGGGCTCCGGCCTTGGCGATTGGACGGGCTTCGGCGTGCGTCGGCTACCGGTAAATCGGAGCTCTCGGAAATTTTATCCGGGCAATATTGACAGAGAAATTTACCCCGGGTATAAATAGGCCACTCCAAATCTGAGGTTTCGGCCATGGTTCAAGCCACGACCAAGCAGTTTACCGCTTTCGCAGGCCATCAGCGGCTGGCCACCGGTCCGCTGGCTGAGGTCGCACCGGCCGTGATGAAGGCCTCGCGAGAAATCGCCTCGGAGCCGATCGTCATCTTTGACGACTCCAGCGGGCGGCCGATTGATCTCGACCTTCGCGGTACCGAACGCGATGTCGTTGCACGCTTGCCGCAGCCCGAGACACC
Organism: uncultured Alphaproteobacteria bacterium; assembly: GCA_963741185.1. GTDB lineage: Bacteria > Pseudomonadota > Alphaproteobacteria > Rhizobiales > Xanthobacteraceae > Bradyrhizobium. The sequence goes on from CAVUHE010000029.1 coordinate 27,754, forward strand.
GGTCGATGATATGGTTGCAGCGGAGCCGCGTGGGCGCGGCCGGCCCAAACTCGGCGTTGTCGCTCGCGAAGTGACGCTGCTGCCGCGGCATTGGGACTGGCTCGGCGCGCAACCTGGTGGAGCGTCGGTGGCGCTGCGAAAGCTCGTCGAAGAGGCGCGCCGCTCCAGCGGCGATCGAGATCGCAGCCGCGCCGCAAGGGAAGCGGCCTATCACTTCATGTCAACCATGGCCGGCAACCGTTCGGGCTTCGAGGAAGCCTCGCGGGCGTTGTTCGCGGATGACCGACGGCGCTTTGGCGAACTCATCGCCGGTTGGCCCGACGACATCCGCGACCATATCGTCAAGCTCGCCTTCAGTGATCGCGCCGACCCTCCGAGGTCGTGACCGCGCGCCAACCGGTTCTCTGAAACCCGCATCCTCGAAACCACCGCGTTTGCGCGCGTCGGTCAGCCTCGCCGATTCACAAGGAATACCCGTGTCGAACACCCCGCCCCTCTGGAGGACATTTCTCGTCTTTCTCGCGCCGATGATGCTGAGCAACATCCTCCAATCGTTGTTCGGCACTATCAACAATGTCTATCTCGGTCAGATGATCGGCGTCGATGCGCTGGCCGCCGTGTCGGTTTTCTTCCCGGTGATGTTCTTCTTGATCGCCTTCGTCATGGGACTGAGCTCGGGCGCCACGGTGCTCATCGGCCAGGCCTGGGGCGCGGGTGAACCTGAGAAGATCAAGGCGGTCGCGGGCACGACCTTGACCGTCGCGCTGCTCGGCTCGGCCGTGATCGCCGTCTTTGGTGGCCTGTTCAGCCGAACGCTTATGATCGCGCTTGCCACACCGCCGGATATTCTGGAACAGGCCAGCGCCTATGCGCGGATCATGATGATCACGATGCCGCTGACGTTCGTTTTCATCCTGCTGATCGCGATGATGCGTGGCGTCGGCGACACCCTGACGCCGCTATTGGCACTGGTTGTTTCGACCGTGGTGGGCCTTGTCGCAACGCCGGCCTTGATCGACGGCTGGTTCGGCCTGCCGCGGCTCGGCGTCGCCAGCGCGGCATGGGCATCGGCCGTAGCCGGCCTGCTCACACTGCCATGGCTGGCTGTCCATATGCGCCGTCGCCGGCATCCCCTCGCCCTTGATGCGGTATTACTGCGCAACATGCGGCTGAACGGAACGCTGCTGCGCAAGGTCCTGCACCTCGGGATCCCTTCCGCGGTCGGGATGGTGGTGTTTTCGCTGGCCGAACTTGTTCTGCTCGGCCTCGTCAACGGTTTCGGCTCTGACGCCACGGCGGCCTACGGCGCGGTCAACCAGGTTCTGAGCTATGCACAGTTTCCGGCGATGTCGATTGCGATTTCGGTTTCGATCTTCGGCGCCCAGGCGATTGGCCGTGGCCATGCCGACCGGGTCGGCGCCATCGTCCAAACCGGACTTCTCATGAATGTCGTTCTTACCGGAGGCCTGGTCGCGCTCGCCTATCTGTTCTCCCGCACCATTATGGGCTTCTTCATTGTCGACGTGAGGGTGGTCAATCTCGCGCAGCGATTGCTGCACATCGCTGCGTGGAGTTCGGTGCCTTTCGGCATGGCGACCGTGTTCTCGGGTGCGATGCGCGCCGGCGGAACGGTGTGGATGCCACTGTCGATTTCGATTTTTGTGGTCGCCGCGATCGAGGTTCCCTCCGCGATCTTTCTCAGCCATGTCATCGGCATCGACGGCGTCTGGGCGGCCTACCCCATCACGTTTACCGCCATGTTCCTTCTTCAGATGAGCTATTACATTCTGGTCTGGCGCAGGCGCACCGCGCAGCGGCTGATCTGACCGCTCCAGAGTATTATGGTCATCATAAAACTGGTGGACGCGCCGCGCCGCCTGCGCCACAATGCTTGGGCAACCAAAAAGTCCGGGAGAGCGCCGTGAGCCCCACATCCCCCCAATTCATGTTCGATTTCGGCAGTCCCAATGCCTTTCTCAGTCATGAGGCAATCCCGGCGATCGAAAAGCGGATGGGCGTGAAGTTCGAATATGTGCCGGTCCTGCTTGGCGGCATCTTCAAGGCCACCAACAACAAGTCCCCCGCCGAGTCGCTTGCCGGCATCAAGAACAAGCGCGAATTTCACGCGCTCGAAACCGAGCGCTTCATCAAGCGGTTTCACGTCAAGCCCTACACCTGGAATCCGTTCTTTCCCGTCAACACGCTCAATCTGATGCGCACTGCGATTGCGGCGCAACGCGAGGGCGTGTTCGAAAAATATGTCGAGGCCGCATTTCACCACATGTGGGTCGAGCCGAAGAAAATGGACGACCCGGAAATCGCAATCAAAGCACTGACCGCGTCCGGCCTCGACGCCGCAAGGCTTTTCGCCCTGGCGCAGGAGCCGGAGGTCAAGGCAAACCTCGTGGCGAACACCCAGGCCGCCGTCGAGCGTGGCGCTTTCGGCTCGCCGACCTTCTTCGTCGGCAAGGAAATGTTTTTTGGCAAGGAGCAGTTGCGCGAGGTCGAGGAGATGGTTTTGGAGAAATAATGATATCGTCATTGCGAGCCAACGGGTCGCGCGAATGCGGGCCCGATGACAAACTCAGCGAAGCAATCCATGTGCCGAAAGGTGGATCGCTTCGTCGCTTCGCTCCTCGCAATGACGAGAAGGGAACCATTCGATGGAAAAACGCAACGCAACATGCGCGGTGATCGGCGCCGGCGATTATATCGGCGCCGAGATCGCGAAGAAATTCGCTAGCGAAGGCTTCACCGTGTTCGCTGGGCGGCGGGACGGCGCCAAGCTCGAACCTCTGGTCAGGGACATCGAGGCGGCAGGCGGATCGATCGTGGCGCGCACCCTCGACGCGCGCAAGGAGGACGAAGTCGCGGCCTTTCTCGGTGATGCCGACAAGCACGCGCCGCTGGAGGTGACCATCTTCAACGTTGGCGCCAACGTCAACTTCCCGATCCTGGAGACCACCGATCGCGTTTTCCGCAAAGTCTGGGAAATGGCCTGCTGGGCGGGCTTCCTTGCCGGCCGCGAGTCCGCCCGTCTGATGGTGCCGCACGGCAAGGGCAATATCTTCTTCACCGGCGCCACCGCCTCGTTGCGCGGCGGCAGCGGTTTTGCGGCTTTCGCCAGCGCCAAGTTCGGACTTCGCGCGGTGGCGCAATCGATGGCCCGCGAACTCGGCCCCAAAAACATTCACGTCGCGCACCTGATCATCGACGCCGGCGTCGACACCGCTTGGGTGCGCCAGCGCCGCGAGCAGCTCTGGGGCAAGGACGCGCTGGATAATCCGGACTTGCTGATGCCGCCGGCTTCGGTCGCGGCCTCCTATTGGCAACTTTACCAACAGCCCCGCAGCGCCTGGACCTTCGAGCTCGAAATCCGCCCGTCCGGGGAAAAGTGGTAATGTACCGGGAATGAGCGGACTTCTTCCATTCGCTATTCCCTCCCTGCCGTTCGCGCTTTAAGAACAACAAGAAACAAGGAGAGCCAAGCCATGCGCATTCTCGTGGTCGGCGCCGGCGCCATCGGCGGATATTTCGGCGGCAGATTGCTTGCGGCCGGCCGCGACGTGACGTTCCTCGTCCGTCCGCGCCGCGCCGCCGAACTTGCCACCGCGGGCCTTGTGATCAAGAGCGCCAGCGGCGATGTGACGCTGAAGGATCCGCCGACGGTACAGGCCGACAAGCTCACCGAAAGATTCGACGTCGTCCTGTTGAGCTGCAAGGCGTTCGATCTTGAGGATGCGATCCGGTCGTTTGCACCAGCCGTCGGACCGAAGACCGCGATTATCCCGCTACTCAACGGCATGCTCCATCTGGATCTGCTCGACAGGAAATTCGGACACGAGCACGTGCTCGGCGGCCTCTGCGCCATCGCGGCCACGCTGAACGAGAACCGTGAGATCGTTCAGCTTGCGCCGATGCAATCGCTCAGCTTCGGCGAACGCGATGGCGAGTTGTCGGACCGTGTCCGTGCGATCGCGGAGATGATGGGAAGCGGCAAGTTCGGCGCGGCCGCCAGCGAACACATCATTCAGGACATGTGGGAAAAATGGGTGTTTCTCGCATCGCTCGCGGCCTCGACCTGTTTGATGCGCGCTCCGGTCGGCCATATCCTCGCCGCACCCGGCGGCAAGGACTTCATTCTCGGCATGCTCGATGAATGCAGCGCGGTTGCGGCGGCCGAAGGTCATACCCCCAGCGGTCCGTTCTTCGAGAGGGTGCGCGGCATGCTGACCGCCGAGGGCTCGCAACTGACCGCCTCGATGTTCCGCGATATCAAGGCAGGCGCGCCCGTCGAAGCCGATCACGTGATTGGCGATCTCATCGCCCGCGGCGAAGTCGCGAAAGTACCGGTGCCGAAACTGCGCACCGCTTACACGCATCTGAAGGCATACGAGAAGCAGCGGGGGTGAGTCACCGGGCGTCGGAAAAATGCGCGAGATAATGCGCGAGCGCTGCGATTTCCTCTTCGCTCATGGGATAGACAACTTCCGCCATCGCCGCCATGCCGCCACCGGATCGCGCACCCGATTTGTAGTCGTGGAGCGCCTTCAGCAAATATTCCTCGCGCTGGCCGGCAACGCGCGCCACCGCTTTCGTACCGGCATATGTATCAGTATGACATGATGCGCAGCGGCGGCCGGCGGCGGCCTGAGCACCCTTCTGCGACAAATCGGGATTGTCGTCGGCTTTCGCCCGCGGTGGAGCGAGCGTGGCGAAATAGGCGCCGAGATTGCGAATATCCTCATTGTTGAGTTGCTCGACGACCGGCTGCATTTGCTCGTTCTTGCGCGTGCCGCTGCGAAAGAAGACCAACTGCCATTGCAAGAACAGGTCAGGCTGGCCCGCGAGCGAGGGAACGTTGTCGGTTTGCGAAATGCCGTTTTCGCCGTGACAGCCGACGCAAAGTTCGGCCTTTTCCTTGCCGGCGACGAGATCGGCGGCGAGAGCCGGAGCGATCGAGGCCGCCAATAACGCGATTCGAAATAACGCACAGAGAACATCTCGACGGAGCATCGACATTCCCACTTCCCACGTCCGGATCCAAAACGCAAAGCTGCGGTCACCCGTTCCCGAGCGGCCGCAGCCCAGATCAATCAAGCGCTACTTCTTGCTGTAGCTGATGCGATAGATCGCGCCGGCCCAGTCATCCGCGACCAGGATCGATCCGTCCTTGTCCAGGATGATGTCGGCGGGACGGCCGAGATAACCGCGGTCGCCTTCGATCCAGCCCGATGCGAACACCGTTTCCTTGGCATTCTTGCCGTCCGGATCGGCCGTGACGCGGACGATCCTTGCGCCCTGATACTTGTGCCGATTCCACGAGCCGTGCTCGGCAATCAGGATCGAGTTCTTGTACTCGGCGGGAAACTGGCTGCCGGTATAGAACTTCATGCCGAGCGGGGCCACATGCGCGCCGAGATTCAACACCGGCGGCGTGAACTCCGAACATTTGTGACCCATCGCGAATTTCGGGTCCGGCAGGTTGCCCTGGTGGCAATAGGGATAGCCGAAGTGCTCGCCGAGCTTCGAGACCATGTTGAGCTTGTCGCTCGGAATGTCGTCGCTCATCCAGTCGCGGGCGTTTTCGGTGAACCAGTACTTCCCGGTGCGCGGATCGACATCGCCACCGACGCTGTTGCGAACGCCGAGCGCCACGAGTTCGGCGTTGCCGGTCTTGGGATCGACGCGGCGAATCTGCGATAAGCTGGTCGGCGGAATCCCGATGTTGAAGGGAGGCCCGAACGGGATGTAGAACCAGCCGTCCTTGTCTGCCGCAAGATATTTCCAGCCATGCGCGGCATAGGACGGCATGTCGTCATAGACCACCTTGCCGCTGCCAAGGTTGTCGAGATTGGCTTCGGCGTTGTCGTATCTGATCAGCTTGTCGACCGCGATGACGTAAAGCGCACCGTCGCGGAACGCGAGCCCCGTGGGCATGTTCAGCCCCTTGAGGATGGTCTTGACTTCTTTCTTGCCGCCATTGTCCTTGATGGCATAGACGTTGCCGAGACCGAACGAGCCGACAAAGAGCGTGCCCTTGTCACCCCAGGCCATTTGTCGCGCGGCCAGCACGCCCGACGCATAGACGTCGATCTTGAAGCCGTCGGGCAGCTTGATCTTCTTGATCAGCGCCGCAAGTTCTGCGTCCGATGCGCCGGTTGGCGGCCCCGCCACCGGTGTGAGGCCTTTCTGAGCTTCGGTCTCGTCGCCAAGGAACCAGTCGTCCGGCGGATGGGTCCAGAACTCCTTGGTGCCGGATTCGTATTTCTTCAGCGGTTTATCCTGCGCGCCGGCCAGGCCGGCGTCGCGACGACGAGGATTGCCGCGAACGCAAGAATAGATCGATTGAAAGCCGATTTCATCGCGTCACTCTCCCTGGTGCAGCCGTACGGCTGCAAATGTTTGTTTATTGGGTGCGCCTGTGCGAGGCGAACTTCCTAGTCTGGATCAGACTCAAGATTGTTATCACATCCTCTGCGGGAAAAAAGCCGCACCGATCGGCTCCACGAGGCGAGGCAAATTTGAGAAGGACTTTCGCCCTTTATCCGGCACGAAATAGACAACGAAAAGCCCGCTTGCGACAGCGGGCTTTCGTCAATCTGCCAATTCGAGAAACTTGGAGCGGGCGAAGGGATTCGAACCCTCGACCCCGACCTTGGCAAGGTCGTGCTCTACCCCTGAGCTACACCCGCATCCGAGCGATCACCGGCGAACGATCGCCGGCAACCGGCAGAGCTATGCCAAATGCGGACCTTGAATGCAACAGCTTGCGCGGCCGGGAAAACCGGCGGGGAGGCCCAATATTTGCGACGATCCGTGGAATCGGCCCAAAATGTCACTAACCAACCCTTGTTGCGGCCTCCCGAGGGAACCCTGACCGTGAGTGAGACAGTGCGACGCGCAGCGATTCGAGCCATTTTCCAAACGAGGTCCGTAGGATACCGGTCAGCTCATCGCGGCGCGCAGCGTCGCAATCGAATGTCGCCCACCATTCGACGAACGCCCGATCCCCATCCACGATGGGTGAAATGCGCAAGGTCGCCTGGAAATCGGTGACCGGCAGCGAAGCCGCACCGCAGAATTCGTAAGTTTGCGCACGCTCGACATCGGATAGTGCCAACAGCCGTTGACGGATGTGCCGTTCCTGATAGAGCACGCTCCTGACAGCGCCAACCGCATCGCCGCTTCTGCCGTCCTCGATGCGACTTTCGCCAGCGCCGCCGACCCACACTGGATAGTTGTTGAAATCACGTACGATTTCCCAAACTTGCGTGGCGGGCTGTTCGAACACTGTGGAGTAGTATGCCTTTGCCATCGCTCAGTTCCTTGGCCGGGGTCGACTACGCCGCCACAATGGGCCACGGTTGATCGGCCGCCCACCCGATCTCCGATCCCACGCCACCCCGGTGCCCCGGCAAGGGGTTACGAGCAGCCGTTGGAACCGATTGAAATTTCCCGCTAAACCGCCATCTGGGTAGAGTGAACTTCGAACCGCGAGGCCGGGCCGTGCTAGAACAGGCCCGATCCGCAAGGACATCAGACGAGGAATCCCGTGACGATGCTAGAGCAGGGTAGCGGACCAGCGCCGCAGACAGCGCCCGATCTGATCAAAGAGACCACCACCCAGACGTTCGTGAAAGACGTCATAGAGGAATCGAAGCGCCAGCCGGTCTTGATCGACTTCTGGGCGCCGTGGTGCGGCCCTTGCCGTCAGCTCACGCCGATCCTTGAAAAGGCGGTCCGTGCCGCCAAGGGCAAGGTCAAGCTGGTCAAGATGAATATCGACGACCATCCGGCAATCCCCGGCCAGATGGGAATCCAGTCGATCCCGGCGGTGATCGCGTTCGTCAACGGACAGCCGGCCGACGGATTCATGGGTGCGGTGCCGGAAAGCCAGGTCAGTGCCTTCATCAACAAGCTGACCGCGGGCATGCCGGGCGAACCCAATATCGCCGACGTGCTCAAAGAGGCCGAAACCGTTCTGGCCGAAGGCGATCCCGCCACCGCCGCATCGATCTATGCCGAGGTGCTGGCGGCGGATGCCACCAATATTGCAGCGCTTGCGGGACTTGCGAAATGCTACACGGCTACCGGCGCCCTCGAACAGGCCAAGCAGACGCTGGCAATGGTTCCGGAATCGAAACGCAGCGAGGCGGCGGTCAAGGCGGTTCAGGCATCGATCGATCTTGCCGAGCAGGCCAACGCCCTCGGCCCGCTGACCGAACTCGAACAGAAAGTCGCCGCAAACCCGCTGGATCATCAGGCGAGATTCGATCTGGCAACCGCGCTCAACGCCAGCGGCAAGCGCACGGAAGCCACGCTTCAGCTGCTCGAAATCGTCAAGCGTGACCGCAAATGGAACGAGGACGGCGCCCGGAAGCAATTGGTACAGTTTTTCGACGCCTGGGGCCCAGCGGACGAGGCGACGGTTGAGGGAAGAAAGCGTCTGTCGACGATTTTGTTTTCATAAGATCTATTCTGCGGAGATGGCTGCCGGTTTTGTCGCGCGATCAAGTTAACGCAAATTGCGTCGGCTGATCCGTGACATGATACGCGCCGAACCTGCGCCCAGAGGTCAGCACCGGGACCGCAAATGCCGATCAACGCCGAATACCGTGGTCCAGCCGACCTCCCGGAGGTGATTCCGGTATTTCCGCTACCCGGCGCCTTGTTGTTGCCGCGCGGGCAAATGCCGCTCAATATCTTTGAGTCGCGCTATCTGGCAATGGTGGATGACGCATTCCGCGACGGTCACCGTCTGATCGGGATGATCCAGCCCGATGTGTCTCATTCGCCGGACGAGGCCCGCCCGAAGCTTTTTCGCGTCGGCTGCGTTGGACGCATCACCCAGCTCGCCGAGTCCGGAGACGGCCGTTACATCCTCGAACTCACCGGCATCGCGCGCTTCAAGGTGATCGAGGAACTGACGGTGCTGACGCAGTACCGGCAGTGCAAGGTGGATTACTTCCCCTACATCGACGATTTCACCGCCCGCAAGGGCGAAGAAGCGGTCGATCGCGAAGCTCTGCTTCAAGTGCTGACCGATTTTCTGAAAGCCAACAATCTCAAGGTCGACTGGGAGGGCATCGAAAGCGCGCCCAATGAGGCACTGGTCAACGCGCTGGCGATGATGTCGCCCTATGGTCCGCCGGAAAAGCAGGCGATGTTGGAGGCGCCCGATCTCAAGACGCGCGCCGAGATTCTGATCGCAGTCACCGAAATGGACCTCGCCAAGAAGCGCACCAGCGGCGACACCGGTTTGCAATGATCGTTGATCAGCGAACCGCTGCGGCGTGGTTCGTTGGTTGCGATCCGGTCAGCCGCATCAGCAAGAAAGTCACGAACAGCACGGCGGCGTAGACCAAGAGCTGCATTTCCGTGGGCTGGTCAGTGTAACCGATCAACGTGTGCATGGTGCGGCCGGCGATACTCGTTTCTGGGAGGAGCCATGCGCTATCCCAGACGATGGTATCGAGCGAGTTTAGCCAATTGGCGCGCTCGAGAAAGGCCACCGCCTGCGCGGCCATTCCCGCCGCCAGCAAGGTGATCAGCACGGTCGTGGCGGCGAACACCGCTCGTTGCGGTATGCGCATCAAACCAAAAAAGGTCAGAAGGCAAACGGCGACGCCCAGCGCCAGACCCATGACGCCTCCAAGCATGAGGCTCAGAGCCGAGCCGCCATCGGAGGCGGCGACGCCGTACAGAAACAGGGCGACCTCGCTGCCTTCGCGTAAAACCGCGACGCCGACCACGACCGCAAGTGCCAGCAGAGATTTCGTCCCGTCGGCAACCGCCCGACCCACCGTGCGCATTTCTCCGGCCATTTCACGGCCGTGATACGCCATCCAGACATTGTGCCAAGTCAGCATGATTACGGCGACGCCCAGGATCGCCGCGTTGAATAGCTCTTGTCCCATGCCCGCAAACAGCTGCGAAAGGGCACCCGCAAACGCCGCGACCAGGCAAGCCGCAAGCAGCCCCGCCAGGACACCGCCACCGATCCAGCGATTGCGGTTCGGCACCGAGCTGGTTACCGCGAGCACGATACCGACAATCAGGCCGGCTTCGAATACCTCGCGGAAGACGATGATGAGGGCAGCCAACACGCGGGCTACCTATTGCACGGTCAGCGCGCCGCGCGCCTTGTCGTTGAAATCGTCATAGAATTCGTAGCGACCAGGCTTCAATGGCCGAACATTGACAACGCCTTCGGTGCCCGCGGCGACGACTTTCTCGACCCGCAGGGACGTGCTCTCAAACTCCATGGCCTTTGCGTCCTGGTTCTTGATCCGGAACGAGATCGGCTTGTCGGCGGGCGCACTCACCTGGCTCGGCTGGAACTGACCCTTCGAATAGGTCAAGTGAATCTCGGTCGCTTGTTGCGCGCGGGACACGGGCACTTGCAACATGGCAACCGCGCAGATCGCGGCCAGAGCCAGTCTTCGCGTGATGGTCAGAACAGACACGTCGGGTCCTTTCCGGATATTAAATCATCTCAAAATTCATAAGCGATTTTCAGTTTGACACGATTGCGTTGAAACTCCGATAGATTGAGCGCGACCGGATTGCCGATCTCGCGGCCCCAGACCTGGGTGTTCCATGCCGCGGTCATGAACATCTTCGGCGTGAATTGAACGAAGAGCGTCGGCCCCAATAATACCGCATCGCCGGTAAAGGCAGTCAGATTTGCGGCATCGTAATGTCTAAGATACCAGACTTCGCCGCCAAGGACGACGTTCGATACGATTCGGAACGACAGCGCCGCGGACCCTCCGGCCGTTGCCTCGCGGAACGTATCACCTAGCCCGGTCTTGGTGACCTCGGGTTCGTAGAGCAGATTGAATCCTGCATAGAGGCGATTTTTCAGTAATTCGAGATCGGCGTTGACGGTGGTTTCGAACTCGAAGTTGCGCACGCGCTCGCCGCTGGTCTCATCGATCCGGCGCACCGTCGGCTCGACCGCCAACGTTATCGCAAGCGGATTGTTCGAGGTTCGCTCAAGCGCGAGATAGCGGAATTCCGCAAAGGCCCCGCCCAACGCGATTTGGCTCTGGTCGTTGAGACCGCTCACGTTGCTTATATTGTGGCTCGATCCGAGCGCGCCGAATTCGATCTGGATAAACTGGGACGGCGTAAACTCGAACTCGTACTTCGTCTCGGTTGCCGCATAGTAGCCGTCGCGTTTGCCGAACCGGCCGATGCTGTCAACCGTAACTTCCTTTTCGCCCTCAAGACCAATGCCGGAACCGAGGGTAAATCCAAAAATATATTTGGTCTCGATCTCTCGCCAGGAGCGTGGGTCCTCGGCGCGCGCAACACCGCCCGACAAGACGACGCCGGCGACCGTGCAAAATCCAAAAGCGAAATTCCGTCCAAAATGCCTCATCACCTGTTTCACTTTCCCGCCTGCACTGCTTTCGAGTTCGGAAGCCCCCAGCTAGCGTCTTACCGGCGGGAGAGCAAAAAGAACTCCTTCTAAACTAGAGGCGTTCTAACTTTGCGATGAATCAAGGACGTGCGTCTCGCGATCCGTGCCGTGGTCACTCTACGTGGGAATTAGAGACAGACAAGGTGAGCGGTCCAAAGACCGTGATGGATCAAGTTGCCGACCCGACCACCTTCGCGGCGCCGAGCGCGACAGCCATGTTGTAGGTAACAAGGCTTGCGGCATAGGCGAGCACGAACATGTAGGCAAAGGTAAGCAACATCCATTTCGAGCTTCCGGTCTCGCGGCGGATCACCGCCAGAGTGGAAGCACATTGCGGGGCGAAGATGTACCAGGCCAGCAGCGACAGCGCCGTCGCCAGACTCCATTTCGTGGCCAGCAGCTGTCCAATTTGATCGGCGGCTTCCTTCCCGCCCTCGATCGCATAGACGGTGCCAAGGGCTGCGACCGCAACCTCCCGCGCCGCCATGCCGGGGATCAGCGCCACCACGATCTGCCAGTTGAAGCCGAGCGGGGCGAACAACGGCGCCAGCGCGTTGCCGATCATGGCGGCCAGGCTGTAGTTGATGGCGGGCCCTTCGGCGCCCGCGGGCGGCGTCGGAAACGACGCCAGGAACCAGATCAGCACCATCATCGAGAAGATCGTGGTGCCGGCGCGCTTGAGGAACATGTTCGCCCGCGTGTAGACGCCGATGGCGATGCTGCGCACGCGCGGCATCTTGTAGTCCGGCAGTTCCAGCATGAACGGCGCGGGCGCGTAGTCGCGCAGCATGAAGAACTTGATCAGGAACGAAACCCCCAACGCGCTGGTGATACCGGCTGCGTAGAGCCCAAACATCACCAGGCCCCGCAGATCCACCCAACCCCATAGCTGTTCGGCGGGGATGAATGCGGAAATGATCAGCGTGTAAACCGGGATGCGCGCCGAGCAGGTCATGAGCGGCGCGATCAGGATCGTGGTCAACCGATCGCGACGATTGTCGATCACGCGCGTCGCCATGATTCCGGGAATGGCGCAGGCGAAACTTGAGAGCAGCGGAATGAACGCCCGGCCGTGCAGGCCCGCGCCGCCCATGATGCGGTCCATCAGGAACGCGGCACGCGCCATGTAACCGAAATCCTCCAACAACAGGATGAACAGGAAGATGATGATGATCTGGGGCAGGAAGACGATGACGCTGCCGACGCCGGAGATCACGCCGTTCTGCAGGAAACTTTGCAACAGGCCCGCGGGCAAGATGTCGTGCACCAATTGACCCAGGGCGGCGAAGGCCTGTGACAGCAGTTCCATCAGCGGCTGCGCCCAGGCGAACACGGCCTGGAACATAACGAAGAGAACCAGCCCCAGGATGGCGAGCCCGGCGACCGGATGCAGTACCACGGCGTCGATCCGCGCCGTCCAGGTATCGGGCCTTGCAGGAAGACTGACGGTCGTAGCGATGATACGGTCGGCATCGCGCTGGGTGGCACGCAAATCGGCGACCGAGAGCGGCTGCCAGGTATTTTGCTGCGGAGAAACCGGCGGCTCTGTGGCGATGTCGTCGGTTTTCCGCAAGAGATCGGAAGTGCCGCCCTTGCGCACCGCAATCGAGGTCACGACGGGTACCCCCAGCATCTCGGAAAGGCGGGTCACATCGACGCTGACGCCCCGTCTTGTCGCGATGTCGAACATATTGAGCACCAGCATCAACGGCCGGCCCGTTCGCTTGAGCTCGAGCACGAGGCGAATCGTCAGCCGCAGATTGGTAGAGTCGGCCACGCAAAGGACGAGATCGGGCAGCCTTTCGCCGGCGGCGCGTCCGAGCACGAAGTCACGGGTGATTTCCTCATCAGGGCTGCGGCCCCGCAGTGAATAGGTGCCCGGCAAATCGACCACCGACACCTGGCGCCCGCGTGGAGTGACGAAGAAGCCTTCCTTACGCTCGACCGTAACGCCGGGGTAGTTCGCGACCTTTTGGCGACTACCGGTCAGCGCGTTGAACAGCGAGGTCTTGCCGCTGTTGGGCGTGCCCACCAGGGCGAGATGCATTAACGGGGCTTCCATGGCGTTGTACCGTTTCGTCAGACGACAATGACGGCCATTGCCTCACGCCGACGCACCGCGATCGTGACGTTCTCGATGCGCACGGCAATCGGATCGCCCCCAACGACGCCTTCATGCAAGAGTTCGACCTTGGCGCCTTCCACGAAGCCGAGTTCGATCAATCGGCTTTCGAGCTCGATCGGGGAAAGCGCGGAGTTGGCTTGGTCGGCGGCGAGGTGATGGATCACTCCGCAATAGCCGCGTTTGGCCGATCCCAGGGGTATCTGCGGGCGCGCATTGGTCTGTTCGACGATGGTGGTCATGGTTTGTATTTCCAGCCGCGGACGCGCAGGTCAAGCGTGACGGCCCGAAGCGCGCTGACCTTAGAGGGATTTTAAGTGGGTACTGCCACTTTGGTGCCGGAAACGTGAAGGGGCTTCCTACACCCCAGCGGTTCCCATCTGTTGCGATGGATCAATGGGCGCCACGCCCAGCGGATTTGACCGCTAATAGCCCGCGGCCGCCATTGCGATCACCGCGCCGAGCCCGATCCATCCGAAATGCCGGCCGCGAAAAATCCAGGCGTTGCCCAGCATTCCGAAGCCGTACATCAGAGACATTGTTATCACGATCCAGTGCCGGGCGGACGCCGATGCGACCGAGGGCGCCGCCATCAGAAGCACCCCGCCGCAGATCCAGCCGACGGTACCGATTTGCCAGCAGATCCGGATCAGGTTGCGCAAGCGAGGCGGCTCGATTGTCGCGCGGGCAAAGACCTTGGTTTCGCCGAGGATGCCGTGAATCGCGGCCACCACGATCGCGGCGAGCCCCGCACACTGTAAGAAGAGATCCCGCATTTCTACTCTCCATACATAACTGTATGGTGACTTTGCCGGACATGCTGGCGCCTGTCAATACAGTTGTGTATGGTGGGTGTCCGCAAGGTGACATATGGCCGATCAACTCTCCGCAAAGGACTGGCTCGATCAGGGGCTCAAGGCACTGGCGCGGGATGGTTTCACAGCGCTGAAGGCTGAGCCTTTGGCCAAGGCCATGGGGGTGTCGCGCGGCAGCTTTTACTGGCATTTCGCCGACGTCGAGGCCTTCCATGCGGCAATTCTCGAGCACTGGCGCGAGGTCGCGGTGGAGCGGATCATCGCCGACGTCGAAGCTGCCCGCGGCAACGACAACCCGCTGCAGCTCTTGCTGCGCCGGGTCTTCAGCGAGCGGCCGGCGCTGGAGCAAGCAGTCCGAAGCTGGGCTGCGGTCGACCCGGCGGCAAGAGCGGCCGTGCAGGCCATCGATCGGCGCCGGCTGGGATATGTCGAGAGTCTACTGAGGGATTCCGGCCTTTTGCCTGACGTGGCCCGCGCGCGGGCGCAGATTCTCTACTGGGCGTTTCTCGGTTTCGCCCTGTCGGACGGACCGTCGCGGCGGGCTCGTCAGGAGGCGGTCCTTGAGGAAATGCTTCGGATGGCATCGCAATAGCAAAACGATCACAAGGCGCCGTGTTCGCGCCTTTTGTTCGCATGGTGAATCATTAAGTACGCGGGTTGCTGTGGCAGTCTTTCTCGGCCGACGGCGGCGGCCGCGTGCCTCGGTCCGACTCGCTCGGCGACTTTGCTGTCCAAACCAAGCGATTGCGCAACGATAGGAACCTCGCCGGTCCGCGCGTTTCGAAGCGATAACCTTGCATTCACCATGAGGACAAATCGCGCAGCCCATTTCCGCAAAGGTTTTGGCTTTCAAGCCCGCTTATACCTTTACCGCTTAGTCATCCTTAGAGGCGAGGCTTTCGGCCACCATAGTATCCCTGCGTAAGAGTAGTAGTGCGTATGAACACCGCCCGCATTGTCGTCCTGGCTATCGCTCTCAGTGCCGGCGGCGTCGCCGCGTATCTTGCGAGCGGCTCGGACAACAAGCCGTCTCCCGCGGCGCCCACCGCGCAACTGCAAACCATCGACGTTCTGGTGGCCAAATCCGATATCGGACTTGGCCAGACGGTCTCGGCAGACGACTTGATTTGGCAAACCTGGCCGGCGTCGACGACGAGCGGCACCTTCATTCGCCGCAACGATCGTCCGGAGGCGACCACTGAGATCGCGGGCTCGATCGCGCGGGCGCCCTTTATCGCGGGCGAGCCGATCCGAGAAGCAAAACTGGTCAAGGGTAACGGCTCCGGCTTCATGGCGGCGATCTTGCCGACCGGCATGCGCGCCGTCTCGACCGAGATTTCGCCGGAGACCGGTGCCGGCGGCTTCATCCTGCCCAATGACCGTGTCGACGTCCTTCTGTCCCGGCGCGAGAAGAACCCGGACCGTACCAATCCGACCGACATCGTGATCTCGGAAATCATCCTGCCAAACGTACGCGTTCTCGCGATCGACCAGGCGCCGAAGGAAAAAGACGGCCAGAACTCCGTCGTCGGCAAGACGGTCACGCTTGAATTGAGGCCTGAGCAAACGGCCACTCTCGCCGCTTCGCGCCAGGCCGGCACGCTGTCGCTGGCGCTGCGCAGCATCGCCGACGCAAACTCGGTCGATATCGGATCCGATGATCGGGCTCGCCAGCGCGGCAGCGTCAACGTGGTTCGCTACGGCGTCACAAATCCAACCATCATTCTGAAGTGACCAGAAGGCCGCTCCGTGACCAGAAGGACTCTTAATATGAAATGCAGGGGAAACCGGCCGTTGATCCGATCCATTCTGATCAGCGCCCTGTCGTTTTCAGCCGCCGCGGTACTGGCGCTTTCGGCTGTCGCGCCGGCCGTAGCGGCCGACAGCGACACCGCACCGGCGACAACCGCGAGCGTCCCGCCGGTGAAGGTTCGCTTTCTTGCGCTTGGCATCGGCAAATCGGTGATCATCGACTTGCCCCGCGACGTCAAGGACGTTCTCGTTGCTGATCCGAAGATCGCAAATGCCGTCATCCGCTCGCCGCAGCGCGCCTACATTATTGGCGGGGGAGTCGGCCAGACCAACGTCGTGTTCTTTGATTCCGAAGGCCAGCAGATCGCCGCCTATGACATCGCCGTCAAACGCGACCTCAACGGCGTGCGCGCGGCGTTGAAGCAAATGCTGCCCGCGGCCGGAATCCAGGCCGAAGGCGTCGGTGACGGCGTCATGCTGACCGGCTCGGTCGCCACGCCGATCGAGGCGCAGCAAGCAGGCGACGTCGTCGCACGACTGGTGGGCGGAGCCGACAAGGTCGTCAATTCCATCGTGGTCCGCGGTCGCGATCAGGTGATGCTGAAAGTCAGCGTCGCGGAAGTGCGGCGGGACATCGTCAAGCAATTGGGCATCGATCTCAGCGCCAGCATGAACTACGGCACGGCGGTCGTGAATTTCAACAACACCAACCCGTTCACCGCAAACAACGGGCCGCTCGTCCCCGGTAACACCCTGACGGCGTCGGGCCTGACCAAGGGCCTACCCTCGGTCACCGCCACACTGCGCGCGATGGAGAGTGCCGGCGTGGTGCGTACGCTGGCTGAGCCAAATCTGACCGCGATCTCCGGAGAGTCCGCGACATTCATTTCGGGCGGCGAATTTCCAATTCCGACCGGCGTCACCTGCCAGACGACGACGGCGGGCGCTATCGGGCAATGCGTCCAGACGGTCAGCTTCAAGAAATTCGGCATCTCGCTCAATTTCACACCGGTGGTGCTGACCGAAGGACGGATCAGCCTGCGGGTGATGACCGAGGTGTCGGAAGTCTCGCCCGAAAACGCTTTGACCGGTGGCGCCGGCGGAACGACGATTCCCTCGGTCAAGACCCGCCGCGCGGAAACAACCTTGGAAATCCCGTCCGGCGGCTCGATCGCGATGGCCGGCCTGATTCAGGAGCAAACCAAGCAGGCCGTCAACGGGCTGCCCGGCGTCGACCAGATACCAATTCTTGGGCAGCTTTTCCGGAGCCAGGACTTTGTCAATAACCAGACCGAGCTGATGGTCATCGTGACACCCTATATCGTTCGGGCGGTTGCCCAGAAGGAGTTGTCGCGACCCGACGACGGCTTTGCGCCGGCGTCGGATTCCCAATCGACACTGCTCGCCCAGATCAATCGGATCTACGGCGTCGCCGCTCACGGCGAACCGATCGGAAATAATCAAGGCAATTTCGGCTTCATCATCGACTGAGACGGCGGCACGAGGGGACAGCACGATGACAAACGAGACATCAGTCGATCGCTATCGAAAGCTGCGCCTGATGGGCGCGTTGTTTGGCCTTTCGGTCGCGCTCGGTGCATGCACGGAAACCACCGGACAAATCGCAGCGCCGGCGCGCGTTCCCGAAGATTACCGCCTGCGGCACCCGATCGCGGTTCAGGAGGCCGATCGCTCCATCGTCGTCCTGGTCGGGCACGCACGTGGGGGCCTGTCCGCCACGCAACGCGCCGACGTCGCCGGATTGGCAAAGGTATGGGTCGGCGAAGGAACCGGCGCGATCGTCGCCGACGTGCCGGTCGATACGCCGAATGCACGGGCCGCGGAAAGCGCGATGCACGAAATCAAGGCCCTGCTTGCGGCTGGCGGCGTGCCTGCGGGCGCAATCAAGGTGCAGCACTATACTCCCGACGACGCACGAACGCTGGCAACGATCCGGCTGAGCTATCCGAGAATGGCTGCGGTCGCCGGACCGTGCGGATTGTGGCCCGAGGACCTTGGGCCTTCCGTGAGAGACAGGGGCTATTACGAGAACAGGTCGTATTACAATTTTGGCTGCGCCAATCAGCGCAACCTGGCGGCGATGGTGGAGAATCCGTCGGACCTGGTGCAGCCGCGTCCGGAAACCCCCGCCTACACCATGCGGCGCACGGAAGGTTTCGACAAATATCGCAAGGGCACCACGACCGCGACCGATTATCCAGAAGCCGAAAAGGCCAAACTCAGCGATACGGGCAAATGAGCTACACGCGTCAAGATTCCGAAGATTTGGACGCCCCGCCGGCGCCCGCAGACGATTACATCGCGCCCGCTCCGCGCGTGTCGGTGCAGGCCTTCTGCGAAACCGAGACAACCGCCGAGGCGGTACAGTCGGCTGGCCTCGATCGTCGCCTCTCCAAAGCCCATCTCACGATGAAGATGGGCGGCATGGAAGCGGCCATCGAGACCTATCACAGCGTGCCCACGCCGAACGTGATCATTATCGAGACCGCCGGCAGCAACGATATCCTCGAAGGCCTCGATCAGCTCGCGACCGTGTGCGACGCCGGAACGCGCGTTGTCGTCATCGGCAACGAGAATGATGTCGCGCCCTACCGCGAATTGGTGCGTCGTGGCGTCAGCGATTACGTGATCGGACCGGTGCAGACCCTCGATGTGGTTCGCGCGATCTGCGGCTTGTTCTCGGCGTCCGAGGCAGTCGCCGTCGGCCGTATCATCGCCGTCGTCGGCGCCAAGGGCGGGGTCGGCGCATCGACCGTCGCCCACAACGTCGCGTGGGCCATCGCGCATGATCTCGCGCTGGATTCCGTCGTCATCGATCTCGACCTCGCGTTCGGCACGGCCAGCCTCGACTACAACAAGGATCCGTTGCAGGGGATCGCCAACGCAGTGTTCGCGGCCGAACGGCCCGATAGCGCGTTCATCGAGCGCCTGCTGGCGAAATGCAACGACCATCTCAGCCTGCTGGCCGCGCCCGCGCTGCTCGATCGCGTCTATGACTTCGGCGCCGACGCCTTCGACGCGATTTTCGACACGCTGCGGCTGACGACGCCGTGCATTGTCCTGGACATCCCCCATCAATGGTCGGGATGGACAAGGCGCGCTCTGGTCGGCGCGGACGATATCCTCATCGTCGCCGAGCCGGACCTCGCCAATCTGCGCAATGCCAAGAACATGCTGAGCATCTTGAAGGCGGCGCGTCCCAACGACCGGCCCCCGCTTTATTGCCTCAGTCAGGTTGGCATGTCCAAGCGGCCGGAAATCAGCCCGCGCGAATTCGCCAAGGCGATGGAGAACCAGCCGATTGGTTCGATTCCGTTCGACCCGCGGATATTCGGCACGGCGGCCAATAACGGCCAGATGATCGCGGAAATTTCCGCCAATCATCGCATCAGCAAGATGTTCGTGCAGATTGCCCAGCAGCTGACTGGCCGGGGCGAGCCCAAAAAGCCGCGCGGTTCGATCCTGTCGCCGATCCTCAGGAAGCTACGCGGCAGAGCGTGACCGATGGCGGCAAGTTCCCCGGCCACTACCGCGGCTGTCGGAACGACTTCTCAATTGGGTCGAGCGACCCCGATCGACGCGGTGTTGTCGGCGTCTGACTTCGCGTTCGCCCTCTTGGCCAGCATGCGCCTCAGATTGGCGACATTGGCAGCGGCCTCCTCGGGTGGCCGGCCTTCCCTGACGATGTTTTCGGCTTCGGCGACATGGCCGCGCAACCCAATCACCAATGCAAGGTTCTGTCGCACGCGCTGATCCGCATCCGCGCGGCTATACGCGCGGCGCAAGGTTTCTTCAGCCTTCGGCAGATCTTTTGCAAGCAGGTAGGAAAGTCCGAGGTTGGACAACACCGAAGGTTCGTCCGGCGCGATTCTCAGCGCGCTCGCATAATATTGCCTTGCCTCCTCGCCCCGGCCGAGCTGATCGAGTGCTGCCCCTTGAACCGAGAGAATTCGCCAATCGGGGTCATCGGGAGAATGCGCGCGGCCAAGCACATCGAAGGCCTGCTGGAAATTGCCGTTGTCCGCCAACGCGCGCCCATAGCCCGCAAGCAGCGCCTTGTCGCCGGGGTGGGCGATCGTGGCCTGCTCGAGGACGGCGACCGCCTGAGACCGTTGTCCCGCGGCCCGAAGCGCCTTTCCGTATTGCAACGCTGCGTCAGCGTCTTGGGGATTGGCCCGAAAGCGATCGCGATAAAATTCGAGTGGGCGCGAGGGCTCGGTGGGGTTTCCCTTGTCGGCTTTCCCACCCAGCGACCCCGTAATATCCGCCAGGCCATCGGTCTGGCAGCTGCAAAGCCCCAAAACCAGAATGGCCGACAAGGCTGTCGACGCAAGCAGCCTTGCGAGGGAGTGTTGAGGGAGCGATTGCGGGGACATTTCTGGGACCTGTGGTCGGCGACTGGCCGAAATGCTCACAGGTTAACCCTAAATTCCGGTTAAGCCGGCCGACAGGCGCGCGCTTCCGGGTCCGTCCTCGGTGATCTCCCTTGGGATTGAGAACTTAGTCGACGAACTGGGCGCCGAATTCGTAGCCAATTCGCCATGCCAGGCGGCATTGGCGGGGGCGGCCTTCCGACAAGATGATGGTGAACTCGGTGGGAATATCGAGATGCTCAGCGATCACTTTCACGCCGCCGTCCGATATGTCCGTGATCGTACAGTCTCGCGGCAACGTACCGGTCCCAAATTGGATCTTGGCGAAATTTCTGCACAGGCGGCGTTCGCTTTTCCGTCAATTCACTAGCGTGAGCATGTCGATCCTTCACCGCTCGTATTGTGGCTCGTCTGGCCTTTCTGCGGTTTTACAGAAGAAGTATTGGAATCTACCTAGCGGGACCTCTCGCAATGTATTTGTTCTCTTTGAATTCCTTTTACCGAGTTCCTCCCACTTCCCCAAAACGGCCGTGGATGGTCACAAACGGCTACGGATAAATCCCGCTTCACAGCCTGTTTCTGCAACTATCCGGAATGCGGAAATGCTTTTTTACCTTCGATCTTTAACGCTGGCTTACACCCCAGACCCGGATTTCTGTTCTCGTCTTTTCGGCTGATTGGCCTTTTTGCGGCTTTTCCCGGTCGAGCCGATCGCAGCCACGCCGGACAGCCCACGGCGCTACACGTTTTGATCGAATATGGTACAGGGTCGCATGGCCCAGCCGGAGACCAAAGCATGACCGCCCCGCCCGAACGCCTTGAAGGCACCGTCGATCCCAAACTGCTGGAGATTCTGGTCTGCCCGGTGACGAAGGGTCCGCTTGAATTCGACGCCGCGCGGCAGGAACTGATTTCCCGCTCCGCTAAACTCGCCTATCCGATACGCGACGGCATTCCGATCATGCTGCCTGAAGAGGCAAGGAAGATAGATTGATGATGCACGTCCGCACGCTCGTTGGCGCGCTCGTCGTTGCAAGTCTTTGCGGCGCGACAAGCTTCGCCTCGGGCGAAGAGACCAAAATTCGCGTCGGCAATATTGACGCCGTGCTGACGACGCCTTCGAACGTCGAACGGCCGCCAGTTGCGCTCTTGATCGCGGGCTCCGGATCGACCGATCATGACGGCAACGGACCGCAGGCCAAACCTGCGACGTTGAAGAAACTCGCCGAGCAGCTTGCCGCACGCAACATAGCAACCCTTCGCTACGACAAGCGCGGCGCAGGCGGATGGAAGCCGGAATTCGGACGGCCGGAGGATTTTCGTTTCAAGGATTATGTCGACGATGCGGCCTCGCTTGTGAGCTACCTCCGCAATCGCGAAAAATTCGCGCGTGTGGTCGTGGTGGGCCACAGCGAGGGCGGCCTGGTCGCGATCCTCACCGCACGGCGGGTACCGGTCGATCGACTGGTTTTGCTGGTCACCGCTGCCCGGAGGCAGGGCGACCTGCTGAAAGCCCAGCTTGAACGAAAGCAGATTCCTCACGATGTGCTGACGCCGATCTTGAAGGCCATCGACAGCATCATGGCCGGACAAATCGTCGATCCGCCGCCTCCGGGGCTGGCGATCGCACCCTCGATGCAGCCCGGCCTCGCCTCGGCCTTTGCCGAAGACCCAATCGATCCCGTGAAATCGATCGATCGGCCGATGCTGATTGTCGGCGGCGGCCACGACCGGCAGGTGGCGCGGCTCGATTTCGTGGCCCTTTCCACAGCGGCACCGCTGGCCAAGACAGTTTGGCTCCCGGAGATGAATCACGTGCTGGTCGATGTTGCCGATCAAGACGACGACCTCGCCGCCTACAATCAGCCGGAGCGGGCCCTCGATTCTGCTTTGATCGATTCGCTCGCGGCCTTCATCCTGGCCAACGACGCCCGCCGGTACGACTGATGCGGTTCGATCCAACTCGATGAGCCGGGCATAGCACCAGCTACAACGCCTCGCCTTTCAGAAGCCGCGGCACCTCGCCGGCAAGGCCGGCAGCCTGGCGGATGAACATGCCCTTCAACGGCGGCATGCGATCGACGAGCCCAAGCCCGATATCGCGCACGGTGCGAAGCAGCGTCGATTCGTTCGAGAACAGGAAATTGAGCGAGTTGGTGGCAAGTCCCATCGCCATGGTGTCGAACCGCCGCCAGCGCTGATAACGATCGAGCACGTCGGCCTGGCCGAGATCGATGCCGAGTCGCGCGGCATCGACGATGACCTCGGCAAGCGCCGCGACATCCTTCAGGCCCATATTGAGCCCCTGCCCCGCGATCGGGTGAATTACATGCGCGGCATCACCGATCAGCGCTAGCCGCTCGCCGATGAACGAACGCGCGACGAAATAGCCGAGCGGAAAGGCACGCGGCTTGTCGAGCGCCTTGACCTCGCCGAGATGCAGCCCAAAGCGCTGCTCTAGCTCGTGGTGAAACTCCTCTTCGGCGAGAGCTACTATACGCGCCGCCTCGGCCCGTTTCTCGGTCCAGACCAGCGACGAGCGCTTTCCGGTCAAAGGCAGAACTGCAAACGGGCCAGACGGCAGGAAATGCTCTTCGGCGCGGCCGTGATGATCGCGCTCGTGGCCGACCGTGACCACGATACCGGATTGATCGTAGTCCCAGCCATGGGTAGCGATCCCGGCGCGCTCGCGCAGTTTCGAGCGGGCGCCATCGGCGGCGACAAGAAGGCTCGCCTCGACCACACTGCCGTCCGCGAGCGTGACATCAACGCCATCGCTGCGCGAGACGAAATCGGCCACCGCGACGCTGCGTAGATCTATGCCTTCAGCCACGGCGCGCTCGACCAGCGCATCGATCAGACGGCGATTTTCGACCATATGCGCGAACGGCTCGCCCGGCTCGACATCGCCTGCGAATGTGAGGAATACCGGGCGGGTCGCATCCTCCAGTTTGGAATCGGTGATGACCATGTCCAGGATTGGTTGCGCTGTGCTTGCGACCTGACCCCAGACGCCGATGACATCGAACAGCCGGCGGCAGGCCGCGACGATGGCGGTGGCGCGCGGATCGCGGCTCGGCCTTGTCGCAAGCGCCGGATCGGCGACGATGATGGGAAGATCGGCACCAAGGCCCTGGCGCAGCGCCAGCGCCAGCGCCAGCCCCGCAAACGCGCCGCCGCCGATGACAATGCTTCGCTGTACCGACATACTGGACCTGCTTACTCGCACTCTTGCCACTGGAGTATAGCTGGGCGAAACAGATGGACGAAACAAGGGTCTTTTTTCTTGCCGGGCGGTCGTTCCGGGGCCAATTCTCGCCGTTTCGTCTCCGAATTCGGATTTCAAGGCTTCGCTCCGCCCTGGAATGACGAGAAAACTGAAAGCGATTCCATGTCCAAGAGCCTCATCGACCTGATTTCCATTCTCGATCTCGAACCGCTCGAGGTGAACATGTTTCGCGGCAACAGCCCGAAGACAAGCTGGCAGCGGGTATTCGGTGGGCAAGTGATCGGACAGGCCATGGTGGCCGCATGCCGCACCGTCGAAGGCCGGCTGCCGCATTCGCTCCATTGTTATTTCATTCTACCGGGCGATCCGCAGATTCCGATCATCTACGAGGTCGAAAGGCTGCGCGATGGCAAGAGCTATTCGACGCGACGCGTGACCGCTATCCAGCACGGCAACGCGATCTTCTCGATCATGGTGTCCTTTCACATCGACGAGCCCGGCGCGTTCGACCATCAGGACAAGATGCCGGAAGTGCCGCTGCCGGAGAAGCTCACGGCCGAAGAACTTGCAAAGCAGCCGATGTTCCGCGACATGCCGGAATTCATCCGCCGCTACTACGAATCCGACCGGCCGATCGAGCTGCGGCCGGTCGAACTTGGCCGCTATTTCGGCCAGAAGATCGAGGACGGCCGCATCCATGTCTGGATCCGCACCGCCTCCAAGCTCCCTGACGATCCGGCGCTGCATATGTGCGCGCTGGCCTATGCGTCGGACTTTTCGCTGCTCGATGCGGCGATGGCTCGCTATGGCCGCACGCTGTTCGACAGGCGCATGATGCCGGCGAGCCTCGATCACGCGATGTGGTTTCACCGGCCATTTCGCGCCGACGAGTGGCTGCTTTACGCCCAGGATTCTCCGAGCGCACAAGGCGGGCGCGGCCTGACACGCGGCATGATCTTTAAGCAGGATGGCACGCTGGTCGCTTCAGTCGCGCAGGAAGGTTCGCTTCGCGAACGAAAGTGACGCGCGTTCACGCGGCCGCGTGAGAAGTTCTCTCGACCAGCACGATCTGCGACGCATGCCAACGCATGAACCAGCGCAACACCCACGGAATCGGGACGATGAAGCAGCACGCCAGCACGACAACGAGGGCGCGCCAAAGATATTGCAGCCCCGTGGCCTCGAAGACGACCTCGCGCCGCGTGCCTTCGATGTTACGGCAGACCCACCGCATCTGCGCGGTATAGACCCAAGCCCAGCCGATGACGGTGATGAAGGACAGGGCGATAAGGATGTTCCAGCCCAGATAGGCCCAGTATGATCCAGAGAAACCAAGCCCCAGCGGCTGCCCGTTCGACGCGAGGTTCGCAACGAACCACTTGATGGCGAGCCAGTACAGTCCGAGCTGGATCAGGATCGAGAGCGCGTTGAGGGCTTGGATGTCAGTCAGGCTGATGACGATGAAGAGCACAATCGCTCCGAAATACCACCACAGGATCGTGAGCGGCTGGCCGGTAAAGGTGAGATTTGGCCGCCCCGGGACGTGGGTGCAGGAGACGATCCACCTGCAATACATGACAAGGACCCACGGCAACGGAATCACGAAGATGGAGCCAATGACGAACACCAGGGAACGCCAGACGAACTCCCAAACTCCAAAGTCGATCGAGACCGCTCCGCTACCCATGTCTCGGTTGCTTGTTGGCACCCTGCCCGGCAGGCCCGGCGGTCCCCCGACCGCAGACATCAAGCCCGGGACTTCCCCTGCCTTTTGCCAACCCGCCATGCCCTCGCACCAGACCAGCGTGTCGGCCGTGACCGTGCCTCTGGCGATGAAGTCGCCGAATTGAGCTTCCGGGTAAGGCCCTTGCTGCTGGCCTCGGGAAGCGAAGAACCAGGAGCGGTTGGACATTTCATCCCCCTCGAAAACGCTTTTGGGCCAAATGCGACACCGGATATGATCCGAGCACCCTGTCGGGTGGCGTGAAGAAAACACGTCAAAACAAAAGTTTAGGCGCCGCCCCGGCTAAGGAAACCGGCGCGAATTCGGGCGAGATGGTGAGCCTTGGCGAGCGATCCTCGTATCTGTACAGGGAGGCTATCGAGCGGAACCTGGCTTCCGCAATTGTTTTTCGGTCAGGCCGCTAACTTTTTGTGCCATTGGTGGAGAAAGATGCCAGACTTGCATGAGTGCAAATCAGGGCTTGGCCGAGTTTCGGTATCCCTGGAAATGAAGGCCTGAACATGAAGCTCGTTGTTGCCATCATCAAACCCTTCAAGCTTGACGAGGTCCGCCAGGCGCTCACTGCTATCGGCGTCCACGGCATGACCGTGACCGAGGTCAAGGGTTACGGTCGCCAGAAGGGACATACGGAGATCTATCGCGGCGCGGAGTACGTCGTGAATTTCTTGCCGAAACTGCGGATCGAAATCGCCGTTTCGTCTGATATCGCCGACAAGGCGGTCGAAGTCATTACCTCCAGCGCACGCACCGGACAGATCGGTGACGGCAAGATCTTTGTGACGCCAATCGATCACGCGTTGCGAATTCGAACCGGCGAAACCGACAGCGACGCGCTCTAGGAATGTTTTCGAGCGACGTCGGTAGCGATTCGCGCGAAGAAAGCGCGTCAGAACCAAAAAACTGACTATCGAGACTATCAGTCGCATCCGGCAACGGCGCCGGGGTCGCGATCAATCAAATCAGATTTGGGCGGGGAAATACCAAATGGGGGCACTTTCGTGTGGTGCAGCGAAGTCGGCTGCGCCGATTCTTGTTCTGTCTGTCGCGTTGGCTGCGACGCCGGCCTTTGCCGCCACCTCCGATATCAGCGCTGCCGACACTGCATGGATGATCGTCGCCACCGCTCTGGTGCTGATGATGACTATACCGGGTCTGGCGCTGTTCTATTCCGGCCTGGTGCGGAAGAAGAACGTGCTTGCGACGATGGCGCAAAGTCTCGCTGCCGTCGCCCTCATCTCCATACTCTGGGTCGCCTTCGGCTATTCACTGGTGTTCGTCGGCGACGGTCCGTGGCTTGGCACCCTGGATCGCTGGTTCCTCGCAGGCATGACAATGGACAGCGTCAACCCGGCGGCGAAGACGATTCCGGAGAGCCTGTTCATGCTTTACCAGATGACGTTTGCAATCATCACCGTCGCGCTGGTGGCGGGCTCCGTCGCCGACAGGATGCGGTTCTCGGCCTATCTGCTGTTTTCCATCGGCTGGTTCATCTTCGTCTATGTGCCGCTGGCCCATTGGGTCTGGGGCGGCGGCTTCCTCGGCGCTGCGGGCGTGCTGGACTTTGCCGGTGGCCTTGTGGTGCATCTCAGCGCCGGCACGGGTGGCCTGGTGGCCGCCAGGGTGATAGGGCGGCGGCACGGTTATGGCACGGAGAATCTGTCGCCATTCGATCTGTCGCTTGCCGTGATGGGCACCGGGCTATTGTGGGTCGGCTGGTTCGGTTTCAACGGCGGATCGGCGCTGGCTGCGAACTCGCGGGCCGTGATGGCGATCGCGGCTACTCATCTTGCCGCCTGCGCCGGTGCACTGACTTGGGGCGCGGTCGAATGGTGGACCCAGCGGAAACCGTCGGTGCTCGGCATGATCTCCGGCGCCGTGGCCGGGTTGGGGACGATCACGCCAGCCTCGGGCTTTGTCGCGCCATGGCAAGGCATCTTGATCGGCGTGATCGCTGGCCTGGTGTGTTTCTGGGCCTGCACCTGGCTCAAGCGCCGATTCAACTATGACGATTCCCTCGATGTGTTCGGCGTCCACGGAATCGGCGGAATGACCGGTATTCTGCTGACAGGCGTGTTTGCGACGGCCGCAATAGGAGGGACCTCCGGCCTCGTCGAGGGAAATCCGCGGCTAATGCCGATCCAGCTATTCGGCGTCGCGGTCACCCTGGCCTGGTCCGCGGGCGTCACCTTCGCGCTCCTCAAATTGGTGAGCCTCTTTGTGCCGATTCGGGTTTCGCTCCAGCAAGAGCTCGAAGGCCTCGATATTTCGCAACATGGCGAGGCTTTGCAGTAGGCGTCCTACTTAAACACCGTTCAAATGCCCTCGTCTTGGGCAAAAGATATGCCGCGACTTTGCCCTGCCCATATGATCGCCAGTCCTGCCTAGTCCTTGGGCGCGACCGAATAACGCAGTTCCATGCCGATTCGGCAAACCCCGAAAATGCCCGCGTTTATAGTTCGTTAAGGGGTGCATCCAATCTGGCACGGCATTTGATTCTACGCGCATTGGCTGTGCCCGCGTAGTGAGCCTCTCCGCGTGGTGAACGTCAGTCGAGAACGCTCGGTCGCGTCTGGATCGAGCCCAAGCGGGGATAAGACCCATGAAAATTGTTATGGCGATCATCAAGCCATTCAAACTGGAAGAAGTCCGTGACGCCTTGACCGCCATCGGCGTTCACGGTCTCACGGTCACTGAAGTCAAGGGATATGGACGACAGAAGGGCCACACGGAAATCTATCGCGGCGCTGAATATGCGGTGAGCTTCCTGCCCAAGATCAAGATTGAGGTCGCGGTCGCCACCGATCAGGTCGACAAGACCATTGAGGCCATCACCTCGGCTGCAAAGACCGGCCAGATCGGCGACGGCAAGATCTTCGTCATCAACCTCGATCACGCGGTTCGCATCCGGACCGGCGAGGCAGATGCCGCGGCACTCTGATCTCGCGCTCACCCTTATTCAATCAGGAGTAAACCAAAATGACGTTCAAGCGTCCCTATAGCGCGGGATTGGCGGCCCTCGCAGTCGGCCTGTTCGCCGCGACCGCTGCCTACGCGGAACCGACAGTCAACAAGGGCGACAATGCCTGGATGCTGACATCGACGGTGCTGGTGCTGTTGATGACGATTCCAGGGCTCGCACTATTCTATGGCGGTCTGGTCCGGACCAAGAACATGCTCTCGGTTCTGATGCAGGTCTTCTACACGGTTTGTATCGTAACCATCCTGTGGGCGCTTTACGGCTACAGCCTCACTTTCTCCGGCGGGTCCGACTTCCTCGGCGGCTTCTCGAAGGCGTTCCTGATGGGCGTAACGCCAAACTCCAAGGCCGCGACGTTCAGCGTCGACGCCAACATCTCGGAGCTGATTTATGTGTGCTTCCAGATGACCTTCGCCGCGATCACGCCCGCGCTCATCGTCGGCGCCTTCGCCGAACGCATGAAATTCTCGGCCGTGGCGTTGTTCATTCCGCTCTGGGCGACGCTGGTCTATTTTCCGATCGCGCACATGGTCTGGTACTGGGCCGGTCCGGACGCGATCTCGGATGCGGTCAAGGCGATCGCGGCGGCCGGAAGCGACGCCGCGGCGAAGGCTGCGGCCGAAGCCAAGCTTGCCGAGGTCAATGCCGACGCCGGCTGGATCTTCAAGAAGGGCGCAATCGACTTCGCGGGCGGCACTGTGGTGCATATCAATGCCGGCATTGCCGGACTGGTCGGCGCGCTGATCATCGGCAAGCGCACCGGCTACGGCAAGGATCTGATGGCTCCGCATTCGCTGACCATGTCCATGATCGGCGCCTCACTGCTCTGGGTGGGCTGGTTCGGATTTAACGCCGGATCGAATCTCGAAGCCACCGGCGGCGCCGCGCTCGCCATGACCAACTCCTTTGTCGCCACCGCAGCCGCCGCGCTGTCGTGGATGTTCGCGGAGTGGATGATCAAGGGCCATCCTTCGGTGCTCGGCGCCATCTCCGGCGCGGTGGCGGGACTGGTGGCGGTGACGCCGGCGGCCGGCTATTCCGGCCCGATGGGAGCGATCGTGCTCGGCCTCATCGTGGGCGTGGTCTGCCTGTTCTTCGTCACCGTGGTCAAGAACGCGCTCGGCTACGACGACTCGCTCGACGTGTTCGGCGTCCACTGCATCGGCGGAATCATCGGCGCCCTCGGCACCGGCATTCTGGTCAATCCGGCGCTCGGCGGCACCGGCATCATGGACTACACGACCGGCAAGATTGCCGACTACGAGTTCGGCGCGCAGATGATTTCCCAGACATGGGGCGTCTGCACCACGCTGGTGTGGTCGGGTGTAGGCTCGGCGATCCTTTACAAGGTCGTCGACGTCATCGTCGGCTTGCGTGCCAATATCGAAAGCGAGCGTGAGGGCCTCGACCTCACCGAGCACACCGAGCGGGCCTACAATATGTGAGTTCTCCCGGGGCTTGGCCTCTTCGAGGTCGAGCCCAGAACTACGGTTTGGGCACATACCCGGCAATGCCCCGACCGTTGAGGGGCTCCAGCGCAAGTTGGAGCCCCTTTCTTTTTTGGGAATCGCGGCTCTGCACGCGCCGGCCGTCATTGGTTAATCGCGTCTTAACCTCGCCGTATCTATGGTGGTTTGATCCATATCCCACCGGTCCCAAAGCGCGATCGGCGGCCTGAAAGAGTGCTGGCGCGACACGTATGGCCATGACCGCTTCATCCCGCGCGCCGCAGGGCGCCGGAAGTCAGCAAAGCGAACGCTCGCCGTTCTTGCGGGTGGCCGAATTGCTGGCGCCGTACAAGCCCGCCAAGCCACTGATAACACTGTCATTGGGCGAGCCGCAGCATCCGGTGCCGGATTTCGTCGGTCCGGTGCTTGCCAGGCATATTGCCGATTTCGGGCGCTATCCCATCGCCAAGGGAATCGAGCCTTTCCGGCGCGCCGCCGCCGGCTGGCTCTCCCGGCGATTTGACCTGCCGCGGGAAGTCGACCCCGAATCCGAACTTCTGGTGCTCAATGGCAGCCGTGAGGGCCTGTTTTTCGCGGCCCTTACCGCCGCCCACTATGTCGGCGAGCGCAGAGGCAGTCCGGCGATCCTGATGCCCAATCCGTTCTATCCCGCCTACGGGGCCGGAGCGCGCACTGCCGGCTGCGAGGCGGTCTACCTGCCGACCACGCCTGCCAATGGATTCCTGCCCGATCTCGACACGCTTGACGACGCCATACTGGCCAGGACGGTCGCGATGTACATCGCCTCGCCGGCGAATCCGCAAGGTGCAGTAGCCTCGCGGGACTATTTCAGCCGCCTGAAGAAGCTCGCCGACCGTTTCGGTTTCATGATTCTGAGCGACGAATGCTACTCGGAAATTTACACGCAAAACGCCCCTGGCAGCATGCTGGAATGCGCTGGACCTGATTTTGCCAATGTCGTCGTGTTTCAGTCGCTCTCGAAGCGATCGAACCTGCCCGGCATGCGCGTCGGCTTTGCCGCCGGCGACAAGAAATTTCTCAGCATGTTTCACGAACTGCGCAACGTCGCAGCCCCTCAGGTGCCGGTGCCGCTGCAGCATGTCGCGGTCGCCGCCTATGGCGATGAGGCGCATGTCGAGGAGAACCGCAGACTGTACCGGATCAAATTCGACCTCGCCGATCAGATTCTCGGTAACCGCTATGGCTATCGGCGCCCCGCCGGCGGCTTTTGCGTGTGGCTCGATGTATCGGCCAGGGGCGGCGACGAAGCAGCTGCCGTAAGACTCTACAGGGATGCCGGCGTTCGTGTCATTCCGGGGAGTTACCTGGCGCGGCAGCAGCCCGACGGCAGTAATCCCGGCGCAGGCTATATTCGCCTCGCCCTGGTCGCGGACAGTGAAACAACAGCCGAGGCCTTGCACCGGCTGGTCGAGATTTTGGACTGAAGCATGATCCGGAACAGCGGCAACCGGTTTTTCCGAAAAGATCATGCGCAAACGAGCGGTGCGGTTGCGATGCGATTCCATCGCATCACAACCTAGTCGCGAAGGCCCGATGAGCATGGCGGCGATCGAACGTGTCATACCCCTGGTGGGTCAGTTGCCGGCGGCGATCCGCGAGGCGCTGACGCGGCGCTTGCGCGAACTCCTCGGGCTCGGATTGCTGATGCTTTGCTTCGGCGCGGCGGCGGCTTTGATGACCTGGTCGGTGCAGGATCCGAGCCTCAGCCATGCCACGTCGCGCCCGATTCGCAACATTTTGGGTTATCCCGGTGCGATCAGCGCCGACCTTCTGATGCAGATCCTCGGCCTTGGCGCGATCATGCTGATCCTGCCGATCGCGGTGTGGGGTTGGCGCATGCTCACCCACCGCGCCTTCGATCGCGAAGTGCTGCGGCTTGGTTGCTGGATCTTGTGCACGGTGCTGGCGGCGGGCTTTGCCAGTTGTTGGCCACACGGCGGAGCATGGCCGCTGCCGACCGGGCTTGGCGGCGTCGTCGGCGACGCGCTGGTGCGGGCGCCTGCCGTCGTGTTCGGTCCACCAGGCTTTCTCTACCGGCTGACGTTCGGGATCATTCTGGGTGCCGCCATGGTGGCGACATTCCTGTTCGCGGGCGGTATGGGTTCGCGTCCACGGGACGAGGAATTCGCGCCGATCGAGGATGACGAAGAGCCCTCCGTCGAGGACGACGACAGCGGCTCGGTCTCACTCGGATGGGCGGTACACGCCCTGATGAGCACGAAGGCGCGCTTGTTGTGGTTGATGAGCGCGGCCTATCGCTCGCTGGTCGCAAGCGCGCCGCCGCAGCGCGCGTCCAGCTTCGAGCGCCAGGAACCGAGTCTTGGCGGACGGACGGGTCCGTCGCTTGCGCCGCAGACCGACGAGGATTTCGACGAGGAGGAGGAAGAGGAGGAAACTCCGGAGGCCCGCGCCCCGCGCAAGAAAGCCGCACGTCCCCCCTCCCGCAAATCATCCGACCGGTTCGAGCTGCCGTCGGTTTCGTTTTTGACCGCGCCGCGCGCCTCGGATCGCCAACCGCTCAGCAAATCGGAGCTCGACGCCAATTCGCGTGCGCTCGAGGGGGTGCTCGGCGACTTCGGCGTCCGTGGCGAAATCGTCAAGGCCCATCCCGGACCGGTGGTGACGTTGTACGAGCTCGAGCCCGCGCCCGGTATCAAGTCGTCGCGCGTGATCGGGTTGGCCGACGACATCGCGCGCTCGATGAGTGCGCTCTCGGCGCGCGTCGCCGTGGTTCCCGGCCGCAACGCCATCGGCATCGAACTACCAAACGCGCACCGCGAAAAAGTCTATCTGCGCGAATTGCTCTCGATGAAGGATGGCAACGATTCGGTTGCGAAACTGCCGCTTGGCCTCGGCAAGAATATCGGCGGCGAATCGATCATCGTCGACCTCGCGCGCATGCCGCATCTGCTGATCGCCGGTACCACAGGCTCCGGTAAATCGGTCGCCATCAACACCATGATCCTCAGCCTCGTGTACCGGCTGCGACCCGACCAGTGCCGGTTGATCATGGTCGACCCCAAGATGCTTGAACTCTCGGTCTATGACGGCATTCCGCATCTGCTGACGCCGGTCGTAACCGACCCCAAGAAAGCCGTGGTCGCGCTCAAATGGGCGGTGCGCGAGATGGAAGAGCGCTACAAGAGGATGGCCAAGCTCGGCGTGCGCAACATCGATGGCTACAATCAGCGGCTGGCTGAGGCAAAATCGAGGGGCGAGGAGCTGACGCGCACCGTGCATACCGGTTTCGACAAGGAAACCGGCAAGGCAATCTATGAAGAAGAGAAGCTCGACCTCGACCCGCTGCCCTACATCGTGATCATCGTCGACGAAATGGCCGACCTGATGATGGTTGCCGGCAAGGACATCGAAGGCGCGGTGCAGCGGCTCGCGCAAATGGCGCGCGCGGCCGGCCTGCATGTGGTCCTGGCGACCCAGCGGCCGTCGGTCGACGTCATCACCGGCACTATCAAGGCGAACTTCCCGACGCGAATATCGTTTCAGGTCACCTCAAAAATCGACAGCCGCACCATCCTGGGTGAAATGGGAGCCGAGCAGTTGCTCGGACAAGGCGATATGCTCTACATGGCCGGCGGCGGACGCATCAGCCGCGTGCACGGACCCTTCGTCTCCGACGAGGAGGTCGAAAAGGTGGTGCGTCACCTCAAGACGCAGGGCTCGCCGGAATATCTTGAGGCGGTCACAGCCGAGGAGCCGACCGACGAGGACGGCGCGGTATTCGATTCCACCGGCATGGGTGGCGACGGTGGCGGCGACCTGTTTGCGCAGGCCGTGGCGATCGTCAAGCGCGACCGCAAGGCTTCCACCAGCTATATTCAGCGCCGGCTGCAGATCGGGTATAACCGAGCGGCGTCGCTCATGGAGCGGATGGAACTTGAGGGCATCGTCGGACAGGCCAATCATGCCGGAAAACGTGAAATTCTGGTCGAGGAAGAAGAAAGCCGCTTCTGATTGGCTTCATCGAGCCTTGGAACCCCAGGACTTGGAACCCCAGGAATAGCCACTATCTTTTCACGGAAAAACGATATCGCCTCTTTCACGAAGCAGATAAAAAGGGCCGTGGGGCCGGGCAGGACGATGCGTTGACCAGAAATCTGAAACCTCCAATGGCCAAACGATTCTCTTTTCCCGCCGCGCGAATCGCCTTGTTTCCTGTTTCGCGGACCGCCTTGTTTCCCGCTTCGCGGACCGCCCTGGCGCTATTGATCGCAGCGTCAATCGGTGGCGTGACGCCGCCGTCACGTGCGCAGACCGTTCCGATTCCCAAACCCGCGCCCAAGGGCCGCGACGTGCAAATGAGCGCGTCGGACGGACAGAAAGGTCAGATGACGACAGGGGCAACGCCGGCCCCACCCAATCCGATCATCCCGGATCCGCGCCGGAACGTACCGACAAGTATTCTTGCGACCTTCGATGACAAGCAAAGAGCGCAGGCCGCCAAGGTCAGCAATTACCTATCGTCGCTACAAACGGTGGTTGGCAATTTTGTCCAGGTCGGGCCTGACGGCACCAAGACCAGGGGTGAATTCTATATCCAGAAGCCCGGCAAAGTGCGTTTCGAATATGAGCCGCCGAACCCGGTTGCGATCATCGCCGACGGATCGATGCTGGCGGTGCGCGACCGCAAGCTGGCGACCCAGGACATCTATCCGCTCTCGCAAACGCCCCTGCGATATCTGTTGTCGGACCGGATCGACCTGCTGAAAGACACCAACGTCGTCAGCGTGACCGCCGACGACCTTTTCATCAGCGTCACCATCGAGGAAAGGCAGCTGCTGATCGGCACCAGCCGCCTTCTTTTGATGGTCGGCGCCAAGGACGGCCAGCTCAAGCAGTGGACGGTGACCGACCCGCAAGGCTATGACACCACGGTCGCGGTCTATAACCTGGATACGTCAAAGAAGGTCGATCCGGGTATGTTCAAGATCGACTTCACCGATCATTCGTTTCCGATACCGCCGGGCTAGAAATTGAATCCGGTTATTTCCACTTTCCGGATCTTGCCCTAGAAATTCTTTCTTGATTGCGGGACGAAGACGTGCGTCATCGCTGCACGCCTTCATGTCTTGCTGGACCCCATGCGCCTTTCCCTGACAACCTGGAACATCAATTCGGTGCGCCTGCGCATCAATCTCGTCGCAAAATTCATCAAATCGGTGCGGCCCGATGTTTTGTGCCTGCAGGAAACCAAATGCATCGACGACGCCTTCCCGCTGAAGCGCTTCCGGCGGCTCGGCTACGAACACGTCGCGCTGAACGGTCAGAAGGGGTATCACGGCGTCGCCATCATCTCGCGATTACCGTTCGAGAAGACCGACATCCGCAGTTTCTGCGACAAGATCGATTCGCGTCACATCTCGGTCGAGTTCGGCGGCGGCGCCCAATTATCAAAGCCATTGGTGCTGCATAATTTCTATGTGCCGGCGGGCGGCGATATTCCCGATCCCGCGATCAATCCGAAGTTCGAGCACAAGCTTCGCTTTCTCGACGAGATGAAGGCGTGCGAACCGCTGCATCCGCGGGGCGACGATCATCATGTCCTGGTCGGCGACCTCAATGTGGCACCGCATGAGAATGACGTCTGGTCGCATAAGCAATTATCGAAAGTCGTGTCCCATACCCCGATCGAATGCGAAAAGCTTCTGGCGGCGCAGACCCATGGCGATTGGGTCGATGTCGCGCGCGACCGCATCCCGCTTTCCGAAAAGGTCTATACGTGGTGGAGCTATCGCGCCGCCGACTGGACGCTGGGTGATCGCGGCCGGAGGCTGGACCACATCTGGATCTCGCGCGCGCTCAAGGACCGGGTCAGCGACTTCCGCATTGTACGCGACGCGCGCAGCTGGGAACGGCCATCCGACCACGTTCCCGTGACCGTGACGATCGAGGTGTGAGGAACGCCTAAGCTCAAATACTCAGCTTCGCGCCCGCCATCAGGATGTCACTGGCGATCTGGCTGGTGCGGTTGGCCATTTCATCGCGCAGACGGCGCGCCGCCGCGGGATCGCTTTCCAGCACCCGTTGAAACAGGCTGCGCGCGATCCGGATCACCGATGAATCCTCCCGCGCGATCGCGGTCGATGGCCGCCGCATCGCAGCAATCAGCGCCAGCTCGCCGATCAAAGCGCCGGGTCCGGCGACGACCGCGGCGCCGCCACCGTCCTCGACGCTAAACGAGCCGCGCTGGACGATAAATCCAGCGTCAGCTTCATCACCTGCATTGAAGAGCACCCCTCCACGCGCGAAATCGCGTTGCTCGGAGCCGATCGCAAGCATGCGTAAGGCTGCCAGCCCCAACAAGCGAAGTGTCGGGACACGCTCTAGAAGGGCAACATCATCTTCGATCGACATGAAAGACCAGTTGCGCGATTACGAATCGTAGGTCGAATCGTATCACGGCACCAGCTTGTAACCACCGGCCTCCGTAACCAATATCTCGGGATTGGCTGCGTCTTTTTCGATCTTCTGGCGCAGACGGTAGATATGCGTTTCGAGCGTGTGCGTCGTCACACCCGAATTGTAACCCCAGACTTCCTGCAACAACGTCTCGCGCGATACCGGCAACTGGCCGGCACGATAAAGAAAGCGGAGGATCGCGGTTTCCTTTTCAGTCAGGCGCACTTTTCTGGCATTGGCGCCGGTCAGCATTTTGGAGCCGGGCCTGAAACTATAGGGACCAACCGAAAACACCGCATCTTCACTGGCTTCGTGCTGACGAAGTTGTGCACGAATCCGCGCCAGCAGCACGGCAAAGCGGAACGGCTTGGCGACATAATCGTTGGCGCCCGATTCGAGCCCGAGAATGGTGTCCGAATCGGTGTCGTGTCCCGTCAGCATGATAATGGGAGCCTTGAACCCACCCTTGCGCAGGGAACGCACGACCTCACGACCGTCGGTATCCGGCAACCCCACGTCCATCAGCACCAGATCGGGGGCGTCGGTCTTTGCAGCTGTCGCGCCCTTGGCGCCGGTGTCGACAGCGGAGGCTTCGAATTCGTCGTGCAACGATAATTGCTCCACCAGCGTGTCACGCAGATCGGTGTCGTCGTCCACGATCAGGATCTTGCGGGCGTTGGCCATGGGTACAATCCTCTGGAGGCATCGGCGCGAACCCAAGCGGATTGGGTCGGGTCGTGGTTGGTCAAATCAGTGTTCGTCAGGACTTGTTCGACTTGAGGTAAGCGGCTGTTACGGATTCACAAGCCAGAACGCAATCTACCCCAGAATTCGCACGCATTAAGATGAATGTCCTGTAATGCCGGCGGACGTGGCCTTTTTCCGCCGGTAATCTGGAGACTCTCGAATCGCATGGATAATTCGGATAATTCAATTACTTACCGAACAAAAACATGTGATCGGCCCCTGACAGCGATCCGCGTCGGGGCGGCGGCTGGCGATCCCCGCCGGGGTTGGCTCACGTTCGGGGCCCATACGATCCCGGTCGCACTTGGGCGCGGTGGGATCATCGCTAACAAGCGCGAGGGCGATGGGGGAACCCCAAAAGGCAGTTTCAGACCAGTTCGACTGTGGTGGCGGGCCGATCGGCACAAGCGGCCGCAAACCTTCCTGCCGGTTCGCGCCATTCGGCCCGAGGACGGCTGGTGTGAAGATCCCGCCAGCCGCCATTACAACCGGCCGGTGAAACTTGGCCGCGATCGCGACGGCGATCGGCTCAGGCGGGACGACCACCTTTACGATTTCATTGTCGAGATCGATCACAACACCTCTCCACGCGTCACCGGCCGCGGCAGCGCGGTTTTCCTCCATCTGGCGCGCAAGAATTTTTCGCCAACGGCCGGATGCGTTTCGATGACAAAATCGGCGATGCTCCATTTGGTGCGGCGGCTCGGACCACGCACCAAGATTTTGATCGGGTGAAGCGAGCAGGGAGTTCAGTCAAAGCCAGCACCGGCTAGACGATGCGAGGTTCACCGTTTCCCGAAAATCGCCGATCCGATGCGCACATGGGTGGCGCCGAGCGCAATCGCGACCGCAAAGTCCGCGCTCATGCCCATCGACAGGTTCTGCAGCCCGTTGCGTGCGGCGATCTTCGCGGTGAGCGCGAAGTGCGGCGCCGGCGCATCGTTGACCGGCGGAATACACATCAGGCCGGAGATCGGCAGGCTGTATTTCTCGCGGCAGCTTGCGAGGAAGGCGTCTGCCTCGGCGGGCGCCACACCCGCCTTCTGCGGTTCCTCGCCGGTGTTGAGCTGGACGAACAATTGGGGTCGCCGGTGTTGAGAATTGAATTCCCTGGCCAAGGCCTCGCAAAGGCTCGGGCGATCGACCGAATGGATCGCGTCGAACAGCGCCACGGCTTCCTTCGCCTTGTTGGATTGCAGCGGCCCGATCAGATGCAAGGCGATGCCCGAGTAAGCGGACATTAACCCTGGCCATTTCGCCTTGGCCTCCTGAACACGATTTTCACCGAATATGCGCTGCCCGGCTTCGATCACCGGGACTATCGCATCGGCGCTGAACGTCTTCGAGACGGCCACCAGTGTCACCGACGCCCGATCCCGGCGCGCTTCCTTGCAGGCCCGCGCGATGTCTTCTTCGACCGCGGAAAGCCCGGTTGGTAAATGCGCAGTTGCTGGAGA
This sequence comes from uncultured Alphaproteobacteria bacterium, assembly GCA_963741185.1. Taxonomy (GTDB): domain Bacteria; phylum Pseudomonadota; class Alphaproteobacteria; order Rhizobiales; family Xanthobacteraceae; genus Bradyrhizobium. The sequence goes on from CAVUHE010000029.1 coordinate 66,329, forward strand.
AGAGCCTTCGGAAGTCATGTCGGTTTTTCTTGATGGTTCCATTTTTACGGATTTCGAAAAAGGCTTCTTGAATCCCCTTTCTTATACTCGGCGCGCGGGTAGGGGACTAGGATGTCAGGCTTTGGTTTCAAGCGCAAAACAGTGAACCTCGAAAAGCTTCTCGGAATCCGCGCGCGGCTCGTCTTGCTGGCGTTGATCCTGGTTGCGCCGATGATGCTGGAACGCGCCCGCTCCCTCGAAGGCGCCCGCAACAAGCAGATAGCCCGCGCCTACGCGGAATTCGCTGGGATCGCACAGCACAGCGCCGACGGCCAGCGTGAAGTGGTTGCCTCGGTCGAGGCCGTGTTGAAATCAGCGGCCCGTATCCACGCCTCAAAGGACGCTGCCGGTCGTGATTGCGATACCCTGCGCGCAAGCCTTCCGGTTAGCCTGCCGTGGATTCGCAGCCTGATGATCGTCGGCAAGGATGGCCGAATCCGATGCGCAACGCGCGATACCCTGATTGGGCTTGACGTGAACGACCGCGCCTATTTGCGCAAGGCGCAGCAAACCCGCGACTTCGTCTTCAGCGATTTTCTGCTCGCCAAGAGCAACCATGAGCCGAACATGATTACGGCCTATCCAGTCTCCGCGGTCGATGGCAGATCGGATTCGGTGATTCTTGCCGGCGTCAATCTTGACTGGATGTCGAAGATCATGAGCGGTCTCGGCGAACGTCCCGGTATCTTGGCTGTTCTGGTGGACAGCGTGGGAATCGTGCTGGCGGCACCCGCCGAACAGGCCGACATGATCGGGCAGCCGCTGAGCGGCATGCCGCAGTTTTCGCCGATCGCAGAAAAACTGATCAATCCGGATCAAGCGGCAGGATCGGATTCGTTCGCTACTCCTGAAGGTGGCAAACGCACGGTCAATTTTACCCGCATCCCGGGCACCCAATCGCGGCTGATCGTCAGCATTGACGAAGCCAAGGTGACCGCTGACATCAACCGCGACATTCGCAATACCTATCTGCAGCTTGGGGTCGTCTGCCTGTTCGTACTGCTCGGCGCCCTGGTCGCCGCGGAGAGGCTCATCATCCGACCGATCAACACAATGGTGGCCATCGCCAAGCGATTCGGACACGGCGAATGGTCGGTTCGCGCGGCCAATAGCCGGTTGCCGGCCGAATTTGTTCCGCTGGCCAGCGCATTTGACACGATGGCTGCCCAGCTTGCCGAACGCGAGCGCGAGCTGATCGAAAGCAATGACCGGCTCACCGTGATGGCATCAATCGACATGTTGTCAGGTCTGGCTAACCGCCGCGGCTTCCAGAGCCGGCTGCATTTTGAATGGATGAAGGCCCAACAATATGACGGCGAATTGTCGCTTCTGATGATCGATGTCGACCACTTCAAGATGTTCAACGACACTTATGGTCACCCCGAAGGCGATGCCTGCCTCTCCCGGCTCGGCGAAACCCTGGCTGGCCTTGCTGCCGAGAACGCGGGCTTTGCCGGGCGTTACGGCGGCGAAGAGTTCTGCCTGTTGCTGCCCAACACCGGTGCCAGCCGGGCGCGGGAAATCGGCGAGATGGTGCGCGCGGCCGTGCAGGATCTGGCGGTGCCCCACGCTACCTCCAGCCATCAGACCGTCACCGTCAGCGTGGGCGTAGCCTGCGCCAGGCCGCATCACAGGCAGCAGCCAGGTGACCTGATCGAAGCCGCCGACGCCAGCCTTTATGCCGCCAAGCGCGGCGGTCGCAACATCGTGGCCGAGCACGGTCTTGGCGAGCACGGTCTTGGAGCGCAGGGTCTTGGCGAGCAGCGTCCTGAGCGGACCGCCGACGGTGAGGGCCCGATCGCGGCGGCGAGCTAGCTGTTGCCTGGCGCGGCGGAACGACGGTCGTGCCGACCGCACGCCCCGTTGACCCGAAAGCTGTTTCTGTGGCCTAGTCCGCCGTCCTTTTGGCCGGCCCCGAGTTCACGAAAAGCCTTACGATTCCCATGAACTCCGAACGCTATAACGCACGTGAATCCGAGCCGCGCTGGCAGCGACGCTGGGACGAAGAGGCGATCTTTGCCGCCAAAAACGACGACAAGCGGCCAAAATATTACGTGCTTGAGATGTTTCCCTATCCGTCCGGGCGCATCCATATCGGGCATGTCCGGAACTATACGCTTGGCGACGTGCTGGCGCGCTTCATGCGTGCCAAGGGGTTCAACGTGCTCCACCCGATGGGCTGGGATGCGTTCGGGCTCCCGGCCGAAAATGCGGCGATCGAGCGCAAGGTGGCGCCGAAGGCATGGACCTACGACAATATCGCCGCGATGAAAAAGCAGCTGCAGTCGATCGGATTGTCGCTCGACTGGTCACGCGAATTCGCGACCTGCGACCCCGGCTACTACAAGCATCAGCAGAAGATGTTTCTGGACTTTCTGCGTGCCGGGTTGGCCGAGCGTGAAAAACGCAAGTTGAACTGGGACCCGGTCGACATGACCGTACTCGCCAACGAACAGGTGATCGACGGCCGCGGCTGGCGTTCCGGCGCCGTGGTCGAGCAGCGCGAGATGAATCAGTGGGTCTTCAAGATCACGAAGTACGCACAAGAGCTTCTTGATGCGCTCGATACGCTGGATCGTTGGCCCGACAAGGTGCGGCTGATGCAGCGCAACTGGATCGGGCGCAGCGAAGGCCTGTTGATTCGCTTTGCGCTCGACGCCACCACGGCGCCCTCGGGCGAAACCGAGTTGAAGATTTTCACGACGCGGCCCGACACGTTGTTCGGCGCCAAATTCATGGCGATTGCGGCAGACCACCCGCTGGCACAGGCGGCCGCGGCGAAGAACGCTGCACTGGCGGAGTTCATCGCGGAGACCAAGCGCATCGGCACCGCGCAGGAGATCATCGACACCGCCGAGAAACAGGGTTTCGACACCGGCATTCGCGCGATCCACCCGTTCGATCCGACCTGGAAGCTGCCGGTCTACGTCGCCAATTTCGTGCTGATGGAATACGGGACGGGGGCGATTTTCGGCTGCCCCGCGCACGACCAGCGCGACCTCGATTTCGTCAACAAATACGGGCTCGGCAACACGCCCGTGGTTTGTCCCGAAGGCCAGGATCCCAAGACCTACGTCATCTCCGATACCGCCTACGACGGCGATGGCCGCATGATCAATTCACGCTTCCTCGACGGCATGACCATCGAGCAGGCCAAGGAAGAGGTTGCAAAGCGGCTGGAAAAGGAACTGCGCGGCAACATGCCGGTCGGCGAGCGGCAGGTGAACTTCCGCCTGCGCGATTGGGGGATCTCGCGTCAGCGCTATTGGGGCTGTCCGATTCCGGTCATTCACTGCCCGAAATGCGACGTCGTACCGGTGCCGGACAAGGATCTGCCGGTGGTGCTTCCCGAGGACGTCACGCTTCGACAAGCCCGGCAACGCGCTCGACCATCACCCGACCTGGAAGCACGTCAAATGCCCGCAGTGCGGCGGCAACGCGGTGCGCGAAACCGACACCATGGACACGTTCGTCGATTCGTCGTGGTATTTCGCGCGCTTTACCGACCCGTGGAATGAGAAGGCGCCGACGACGCCCGCAGTGGTGGATCGCCTGATGCCGGTCGACCAATATATCGGCGGCGTCGAGCACGCGATCCTGCATCTGCTCTACAGCCGCTTCTTCATTCGGGCCATGAAGGCCACCGGCCATATCGACATGAAGGAGCCGTTCGCCGGCATGTTCACCCAGGGCATGGTGGTGCATGAGACCTATCAAAAGGCCGACGGCGGTTACGTCACGCCGGCCGAGGTCAGGATCGACACCGGTGCCAATGGCCGCCGCGCCATGCTGATTGATACGGGTGAGGAAGTCACCATCGGCGGCATCGAGAAGATGTCGAAGTCGAAGCGCAACACCGTCGACCCCGACGACATCATCGCAACCTACGGCGCCGACGTGGCCCGCTGGTTCATGTTGTCGGACTCGCCACCGGACCGCGACGTGATCTGGAGCGACGAGCGCGTGCAGGGTGCCGCCCGCTTCGTGCAGCGGCTGTGGCGGCTGATCAACGAATCAGCCGAGATCGGCGCCGCGGCATTCGAAGGTGAGGCCGGCGGCATTCAGTCCTGACACCCTGGTCCTGCGCAAGGCTGCCCATGGTGCCCTGGACAAGGTCTCCACGGGTATCGAAAGGCTGCATTTCAATGTCTGCCTGGCCTATATCCGGGAATTTTCCAACGTGCTGGGCGAGGTCCTGGCCCGTCCGGGGCAACCCTCGCCGGACCTTGTCTGGGCGATCCGTGAGGCCTCGGTCATCCTTGTTCAATTGTTCGCGCCCATGATGCCGCATCTGGCGGAGGAGTGTTGGGTCGTGCTCGGACAGCCGGGTCTGGTTTCAGAGGCGTATTGGCCGCAAATCGAACGAGATTTGCTGGTTGAAGACACCGTAACGCTGGTGGTTCAGGTCAACGGCAAAAAAAGGGGTGAGGTCACTGTGACCCGCACTGCCCAGGATCCTGAAATTGAGGCTGCCGTTTTGGCCCTCGATGCAGTAAAACAGGCCTTGGGCGGCAAAGCCGTCCGCAAAGTGATCGTTGTTCCCATGAGGATCGTGAATGTTGTTGGCTAGGATCCGCATCGCCGCTCGGCTTTTGGTCGTTGCCGCCCTTGCAGCGCTGACGGCGGGCTGCTTTCAGCCGATGTATGCCGAGCACGCAGACGGTACGCCGGGTTTGCGGGAAAAATTGCTGGGAGTGGAACTCCCGCCGGTCGACAAGCCGAACGCGTCGCGCGATGCCCGGCTTGGGGTGGAGATCCGTAACGCGCTGGCGTTCAAGCTCTATGGCAATGCCACGGGAATGCCGCCCACCCATCGTCTGGTGCTCAGATTCTCGACGAACCGTACTTCGCTCATGACCGATGTCGCCACTGGGCTGCCCACCAGTGAGAATTACGGCATCGATGCGCAATTCAATTTGATCGAGATCGCCACCAATAAATCGGTGATGACCGGCTCGACGTTCTCGCGCGTCTCCTACGATATCCCCGGCAGCTACCAGCGGTTTGCCCGCGCCCGTGCCTTCCGCGACGCGGAGGACCGCGCCTGCCAGGAAATTGCCGAGCACATCCAGACCCGCCTGGCATCATTTTTCTACGCCGGCAGTTGAAGCACCGCGCCATTCCGGGACGCCGCTTGGGGCGAAGCCGGAATCTCGCGCTGTAATATCCAAATTCCATTTCGGGACCACGGGAAGACGCGTGCCTCGAAACCACCAACGCTAGCCGGGTCATGGTCGCGCTCCGCGGAAAAGAAATCGATGCCTTCCTGGCCCGGCCCGATCCGGGGCGTCCCATCATCCTGCTCTATGGTCCGGATACCGGTCTCGTACGCGAGCGCGCCGAGGCATTGCTGGCATCGGCGGTCGACGATCCCAATGATCCGTTTTCGCTGGTGCGGCTGGACGGCGATGAGCTTTCGGCCGAGCCGTCGCGGCTGGTCGACGAAGCGCTGACCATCCCGTTGTTCGGCGGCCGCCGCGCGATCCGTGTTCGCGCGGGATCGCGGAGTTTTGCCAGTGGGGTCGACACGCTGGCGGAGACGCCGCTGAAGGATTGCCGCATCGTGATCGAGGCGGGTGAACTGCGGCCGGAGTCGCCGCTGCGCAAGGCCTGCGAGCGCGCCAAGACCGCGGTCGCGATCGCCTGCTATCCGGACACCGAGCGAGATCTTGCGAAATTGATAGACGATGAGCTGCGGGTCGCGAGTTTGCGCATCGCGCAGGATGCGCGCGCGGTGCTGATGGCTCTGCTCGGCGGCGACCGGCAGGCCTCGCGCAACGAACTGCGCAAGCTTACACTCTACGCCCACGGCAAGGTCGAGGTCACACTCGACGACGTCATGGCGGTCGTGGCCGACGCCTCCGAACTGAAAATCGACCCGATCGTCGATGGCGCCTTTGCAGGGTATCCAGCCGTGGTCGAGACCGAATTCGCCAAGGCCATGGTCGCTGGAACCTACCCAGGGGTAATCATTTCCGCCGCCCAGCGCCAGGCGGCATGGCTGCACAAATCCGCGCTCGCGGTCGCCGATGGAACACCGATATCGGCCGTGCTCGACAGCGGATTTCCGAGATTGCACTTTTCGCGGAAGGGAAATGTCGAGGCCGCGTTGCGTCATTTCAATGCGGCGCGGCTCACGCTGATCATTGATCAGCTCGCAACCGCGGCCCTTGAGATGCGCAAGCAGGCACCGCTGGCAGCGGTCATCGCGCAGCGCGTGCTGCTGTCGATCGCGGTCAACGCGAAGCGACGGGGATGAAGGCCGTCAGGTTGAGCGAAAGGCGCCCTAACCTTTCGCGCCCAGCTTTCGCACGATATCGTCGAGCTGATCGAGGTCGCGATAGCGAATGTGCACGATGCCGCCCGGATCGCGATGATCGATGCTGACGGTGAGCCCAAGCGCATCGCTGACGGTCTTCTCCAGCGCAACCGTATCGGCATCCTTCACCTTGCCGCCACGCGCCTTCTGCGGCTTGCGCACCGGCACGCCCTCGACATGCGCCAACGCTTCAGCCTGACGCACATTGAGGCCTTCCTCGACGATACGTTTGGCGGCAGCGGCAGGGATCTGGCACGCCAATCAGCGCCCGGGCATGGCCGGCGGACAATTGGCCGAGCGCGATATAGGCCTGGACCTCGGCCGGCAGTTTCGTCAGCCGCATCATGTTGGCGACGTGGCTCCGGCTCTTGCCGACAATCTTGGCGATATCGTCCTGGCTCCGTTTGAATTCATTGGCCAGCGCGTGATAGCCCTGCGCCTCCTCCATCGCGTTGAGATCTTCGCGCTGGACGTTTTCGATGATCGCGATCTCAAGTGCGTCCGAATCGCTGACGTCGACCGGCACGATCGGTACTTCGTGCAGGCCCGCGATCTGCGATGCGCGCCAGCGACGTTCGCCGGCGACGATCTCAAATCGATCCTGCGCACCGCGCACAGGGCGCACCACGATTGGCTGGATCACGCCATGCTGTTTGATCGAATCGGCGAGCTCGCGCAGTTCGGTATCCGCGAACTCGCGGCGCGGATTGCGCGGATTTGGTTTGAGGAATTCGATCGGCACCTTGCGCTGCGCGCGCGGCCGTTCCAGATGCGCGGCCTCTCCGCCGACATCTCCGATCAGACTTGCAAGACCGCGCCCTAGTCGCGAACGCGCTTCGTCGGCCATCGCCAGCTCCCTTGGATTCAACGCACGCGCTCCTGTCTCAATTTTGGCTCGGAACTCTTTGCTGCCGCTATTCCGGGGCGCTCGCGAAGCGGGCAGACCGTCCGGAATGACATGGTAGACTAATGCGTACGAAGCTCGCGCTCGCGCTGGATCACTTCCGTCGCAAGCTTGAGATAGGCTTCGCTGCCAACGCATTTGAGGTCGTACACCAAAACCGGCTTGCCGTAGGATGGCGCCTCGGAAATGCGCACGTTGCGCGGGATCATGGTGTTGTAAACCTTGTTCCCCATGAACTGCCTGACGTCGGCGACAACCTGGTTCGACAAATTGTTGCGCGAGTCGAACATGGTCAGCACGATGCCGTGGATCGACAGGTTTGGATTGAGCGTGGAGCGCACCTGCTCCACCGTCTGCAGCAACTGTGACAGGCCTTCGAGCGCAAAGAACTCGCACTGCAAAGGCACCAGGATCGCGTCCGAGGCCGCCATCGCGTTGACGGTGAGAAGATTGAGCGACGGTGGGCAGTCGATCAAAACATAGGTGTAGTCAGCGTCCAGCGCGGCATTGCTGTTGAGCGCGGCGATCGCGTCGCGCAGCCGGAAAGCACGGCCCGGTGTCGATCCCAGTTCGAGTTCGAGGCCCGAAAGATCCATGGTCGAAGGAGCGATGTGCAGCCGCGGCACCGCAGTCGGCACCACCAATTCGCGCAAGGATGCTTCGCCGATCAGCACATCGTAGGTCGAACAGTTGCGGCTGCGGCGATCGATGCCGAGCCCGGTCGAGGCGTTGCCCTGCGGATCAAGATCCACGATCAAAACGCGCTCGCCGATCGCCGCCAGCGCCGTACCGAGGTTGATGGCGGTGGTGGTCTTGCCGACGCCACCCTTTTGGTTTGCCAGTGCCAGGATGCGCGGGTGACCGGCTGGGCGCGGACCCTTATCGTCTTGATATATTTGATCAATTACAGTCATGCGCGGCACCATGCTAACTGCGGACACCGTTACGCCGCTCGATCCGATCGAGTTCAACGATCCAGCCATGTCCACCGGTGCGGCTGGAGTGCAGATGCGGTTCAATCTTCCAATATTTAGTGGCCTCGGTCAATTCAGCCTCTACATCTTGGCCTTTGAGAAACAGCGCTTTCGTACCCTTTTCCACCAATGGCTCCGCGAAACCGATGAGTTGATGTAGCGGAGCGACGGCTCGCGCGGTGACGCAATCGATGGGTCCCGGAATTCTATCCACAATATCCCCGATGTCAGCCAAATGGATAGTGCCAGGCGCGTTGGTCACACGCAGCGCCTCGCGTAGGAAGGCTGCCTTCTTGGCGTTCCGCTCGACCAGATGCACAAAGGCGCCCGGGGTTTCGGCCAGCGCGCAGGCCAGCACCATGCCGGGGAAGCCGCCCCCGCTGCCGAGATCGAGCCACGTCTTCGCGGACGGGGCGACGGCCAGCAGCTGGAGCGAATCGGAGATGTGGCGGGTCCAGATCGTCGGCAGCGTCGATGGCGCGACAAGATTTGTCTTGGCTTGCCAGTCCAGAAGCAGATCGACAAAGCGATCAAGCCGCGACTCTGTTTCACGTGAAACGGGCGTCAAGGCCAGTGCCGTGGCTTTGTCGGCCGAGTCGGATTTTCTTTCCTTTGGTCGTCGGGGAGCCTTCGGAGGTGCGGCTGTGGCGTTCATGGCAACGGTCTGTCTTGTTTCACGTGAAACACCTCAAGCGTTGGCCGCAGAAACTCCGGTCGATGTTTGGCGACGCGCTTCCCGCCGCAGATAGGCGGCCAGGATTCCAAGCGCCGCCGGGGTCACACCGTCAAGTCGGCCCGCCTGCCCCACCGTCCGCGGTCGCGCGGCTTCGAGTTTCGAGCGTGCCTCGTTCGAGAGTCCCGGGACCGCACTGTAGTCGACCTCACTCAGGACCAAACCTTCATCCCGCCGGAATGCATCGACGTCGGCCACCTGGCGCTTGAGGTAGACATCGTATTTCGCGTCGATCTCAAGATGGACCGCGATCCCTGGGTCAATGGCCGACAGCTCCGGCCAGATGGCGCGAACCGCCGACCAGCCGATTTCGGGATAAGCAAGCAGCTCAAAGGCGGAGCGGCGCTGGCCGTCCTTGTTGAGCGAAAGGCCGTATCTCGCGGCTTCGTTTGGCGTCAGGCTCAATGACCGGGTCAGGGCCTTTGCTGCATTAAGCGCTGTCATCTTCGCGCAGTGGCGCCGCGACCTCGCCTGCCCTACGCAGCCCAGCGCAATTCCCTTGTCGGTCAAACGCTGATCGGCATTGTCCGCACGAAGGGTCAGGCGATACTCGGCGCGCGACGTGAACATCCGATACGGTTCGGTGATCCCGCGCGTAACGAGATCATCGATCATCACCCCGAGATAGCCGTCGGCGCGATCGAATACGATCGGCTGGGCGCCACTAGCCGTCAATGCCGCGTTGAGTCCCGCCACCAATCCCTGCGCAGCGGCCTCTTCATAGCCCGTCGTGCCGTTGATCTGGCCCGCCAGGAAAAGCCCGGAAAGCCGCTTGGCTTGCAAGGTGGAATCGAGCTCCCGTGGGTCAACATGATCGTATTCGATGGCATAGCCCGGACGAACCATCCGCACCCGCTCAAGCCCGGGAATCGAAGCGAGGATGGCGAGCTGCACCTCTTCCGGCAGCGACGTCGAGATACCGTTGGGGTAGACGGTGTTGTCGTCGAGACCCTCCGGCTCAAGGAAAATTTGGTGGCCGTTCCGATCGCCGAAGCGAACGATCTTGTCCTCGATCGAGGGACAATAGCGCGGACCACTGCTCTTGATCTGCCCCGAATACATCGGGGAGCGATGGACATTGGCCCGGATGACGTCATGGGTGGATGGCGTGGTCCGGGTAATGCCGCACTGGATCTGGGGCGTCGTGATGCGATCCGTCATCACCGAAAACGGTTCTGGCGGATCGTCGCCGGGCTGCATTTCGATCGCGGACCAGTCGATGGTCGTGCCATCAAGCCGCGGTGGCGTGCCGGTCTTCAGCCGTCCGAGAGTAAAACCGGCACGCTCGAATGAGACGGACAACCCGATGGCTGGCGCCTCACCGACACGGCCAGCGGGCCAGTTCTTTTCGCCCAGATGGATCAATCCCCGAAGAAAGGTCCCGGTGGTAACGACCACGGCACCTGCCGAGAGCGTCCGGCCGTCAGCAAGCCGAACGCCGGTGACGTGGCTATTGGAGACAACCAGCTCGTCTGCCTCGCCCTCCACCACGCTCAGATTGGCGATCTCAACGATCGCCGTCTGCATCGCCGCAGCGTAAAGTTTTCGATCCGCCTGGGCGCGTGGTCCACGCACGGCAGGACCCTTGCGCCGGTTCAGCATGCGAAACTGAATGCCAGCGGCATCGGCGGCGCGCCCCATGAGACCATCCAACGCGTCGATCTCGCGGACGAGGTGGCCCTTGCCGAGACCTCCGATCGCAGGATTGCAGGACATCGCTCCAATAGTCGCAAATCGGTGGGTCACCAGCGCCGTCTTAGCACCCATCCGTGCAGCCGCGCTCGCGGCCTCGCACCCGGCGTGGCCACCTCCGATAACAATGACGTCGAACGAGCCGGAAATCATGCCGGGCCTTTTATAACGCGGCGACGCAGGCCGGAAGTGACAAGTTGGCAGAGGCCTTGAGTGTTTCACGTGAAACCAACTGCTCCCCGTTTCACGTGAAACAAATAGAGGCTAAGAAATGAATTAACCTCCATTATTTACCGACGCAAAACTCTCTGAAGACCACATCGAGAATATCCTCGACATCGACGCGGCCGAGGAGTCGCCCAAGCGCTTGCGACGCGGCTCGTAGCTCTTCCGCCGCCAGTTCCTCGCCCTTCCCCACGACCAACATGCAACGGCGCAACGCTTGGACAGTCTCCTGAAGCAACCTTCTCTGCCGCTCCCGCCCGATGAGGCCACCCTCCCCCGACCCAAAATAATCCCGCGCAAAAGCCACCACTGCAGCCACCAGGTCAGGGACTCCCTCGCCCCGGCTGGCGGAAATCCTGAACTCGCCATCGCTCCCCGTCCCTCGCCTGCCCTGACCCGCACGACCCACCGCGTCGAGATCAATCTTGTTGCGCACCATCCACACAGGTGCGCCCGCCGACGGAGCGTTTCCTTCGATCCCACTTTCGTCGTGTTGTGCATCCGTCATCCACAACACCAGGTCAGCCTCCGCGGCACGCGTCCGCGCGCGGCGCACGCCTTCCTGCTCCACCGGATCATCGGTCTCGCGAATTCCGGCGGTGTCGATCACCGTCACCGGATAACCGTCCAGATCGAGCTGAACTTCGATGACGTCGCGCGTAGTACCGGCATGCGGTGAAACGATCGCGACTTCCCGCCGCGCCAGTAGATTGATCAAGGTCGATTTTCCGACATTCGGCGGACCAGAGATGGCGACCACCAGGCCGTCGCGCAAACGCTCACTTTGCCCTTGCGCCGCAAGGACTTCTTCAATCTCATCGCGCAGCGCCTCGATCCTGACCAAAGCCGGCGCGATCAATTCCGCTGGAACATCGCCCTCGTCGGAGAAATCGATCCCGGCCTCAATCAGCGCCGCGGCCTCGATAATCCGTGCCCGCCAGTCCCGCGCCTTTTCGCCGAGCAAACCTCTGAGCTGGCGCAACGCCTGACGGCGTTGCCGGTCGGTATCGGCATGAATCAGATCGTCGAGAGCTTCAGCCTCGGTGAGGTCGAGTTTGCCGTTCTCAAACGCCCGGCGGGTGAATTCACCCGCCTCGGCGGCGCGAACATTTTCAAAAGCCGAAAGCGCTGCGAACAAAGCGGCCAGCACCGCCCGCCCGCCATGTACGTGAAACTCCGCGACATCCTCGCCAGTGGCACTCCCTGGTCCGGGAAACCAAAGCACCACGGCATCGTCGAGCGGTTGCCCGCTGAAATCGCGCAATCGAACCCGCGTCGCGATCCGCGGTTCGGGCACCCTGCCCGCAAGTGCGTCAAGCACCGCCCTCGCCTGCGATCCCGAAACCCGCACCAGCGCAATAGCACTCGGCGGTCTGCCCGACGACAGCGCAAAAATGGTTTGATCGCGAGGATGCATGACGCATTTGTTTTGTGCGCGAGCCTTTGAAAAAGCAACGCAGGTGGCGTCCAACAAGCAAATGCAGCGGCCTATGCGGCAGTATCCGTCGCAGCAATAGATTGCGAAGCGGCCAGGATGCAGCGCTATGGCCCAAACCATCACAATTTCAATGTCTTATGATTGGATCAGCGCAAACAAAGGACGCCCCCAATTTGCATGGAGACGCCCCATATTCGTACTAGGCCAGCGGCCTAACTCAGCCAGTGGCCGAGCTCAGGTATTCATCGACTCAAAGAATTCCGAGTTGTTCTTGGTGTTGCGGAGCTTGTCGAGCAGAAAGTCGATCGCATCCATCGTTCCCATCGGGTTGAGGATCCGGCGCAGCACGTACATCTTCTTGAGCAACTGCGGATCAGTGATCAGTTCTTCCTTGCGGGTGCCGGAACGGGATATGTCGATCGCCGGGAAAGTCCGCTTGTCCGAAACCTTGCGATCAAGAATCAATTCGGAATTGCCGGTGCCTTTGAACTCTTCGAAGATCACTTCGTCCATGCGGCTTCCGGTATCGACCAGAGCGGTCGCGATAATCGTCAGCGATCCGCCCTCCTCGATGTTGCGCGCGGCACCGAAGAATCGCTTCGGCCTTTGCAACGCGTTGGCATCGACGCCACCGGTCAAGACCTTGCCCGAGGACGGCACGACCGTGTTGTAGGCGCGTCCAAGCCGGGTGATCGAGTCGAGCAGGATCACCACGTCGCGACCATGTTCCACCAGCCGCTTGGCTTTCTCGATCACCATTTCGGCGACCTGGACGTGGCGCACCGCCGGCTCGTCGAAGGTCGATGAAACGACTTCGCCCTTGACCGAACGTTGCATGTCGGTGACTTCCTCCGGCCGCTCGTCGATCAGGAGCACGATCAGATAGCATTCCGGATGATTGGCCGTGATCGAATGGGCGATATTCTGCATCAGCACGGTCTTGCCGGTGCGCGGTGGGGCCACGATCAATGCGCGCTGGCCTTTGCCGATCGGCGCGACAATGTCGATAACCCTTGCGGAAAGGTCCTTTCTGGTCGGGTCGTCGAGTTCGAGCCGGAAGCGCTGATCCGGAAACAACGGCGTCAGATTGTCAAAATTGACCTTGTGCTTGGACTTTTCCGGGTCCTCGAAATTCAGCGTGTTGACTTTCAACAACGCAAAATAGCGCTCGCCCTCTTTCGGGCTGCGAATGTGGCCCTCGATGGTGTCACCGGTGCGAAGTCCGAATCGGCGAATCTGCGAGGGCGAGACGTAGATATCATCTGGCCCCGGCAGATAGTTGGCGTCCGGCGAACGCAAGAATCCGAAACCGTCGGAGAGTACCTCGACGACGCCTTCGCCGATAATGTCGGTTTCCTGGATTGCGAGTTGTTTGAGAATAGCGAACATCAGCTCCTGCTTGCGCATCGTGCTGGCGTTTTCGACCCCTTTTTCTTCCGCGAACGAGACGAGTTCGGCTGGTGTTTGGGCCTTGAGGTCTTGAAGTTTTATTTCCCGCATTGGGATGGTCCTGTGGAGTAGCTAGGGAAGGGGTGCAAGGTGGCTTGTTAGAAAATGCGGACGTGCAACAGGAAGGTCCGCAGGTCTGAGCAAGGAAAGTGCCGGAGAGGCTTCAAACCTGATGCGGCGGCCGGTCCAACGAGGAAACCGGAACGCGACCACATCCGCCTGCGTAGGGTGGGATAGGCTCAATATAGAAAATCGGTAGCAATCCCGCAAGATGGCACGAAACCATGTCGCCGACCGCAACTGCCCTCAAAACGGTTTGACCACCACCAGAACGACGATCCCGATCATCAGAAGCGTAGGTACCTCATTGATAATGCGGTAAAATTTCTGTGTTCGCTGATTGCGGTCCGCAGCGAAATCCTTAACGCAGCGGGAAAAAAAGCCGTGGACACCCGACAACGCCAGCACGAGCAGCAGTTTTCCATGCAACCAGCTCGCCGCGAACCAATGTCCGGCCCACGCAAGGTAAAGTCCTGCGAGCCAAGTCACGATCATTGCCGGATTGATGATCGCTTTCAGCAACCGGCGTTCCATCATCTTGAACGTCTCGGACTGCTTCGACCCCGCGTCAGCCTCGCAATGATAGACAAATAGCCGCGGCAAATAGAGCATTCCGGCCATCCAAGCGATGACCGCGACGACGTGCAGTGCCTTGATCCACTCGTACATCGTACCTCATTCGGGCTCGAACGACCGTGAAAAACCAGGAAGATGTCCATCGTTCTTGGCGTTGCCGGGAATAGCTCTCTTGCACCCAACCGAGACATATCCGCAAGCAGGACTTATCTAAAACAATAATTTTAGAATCTTAGGTTTGAGTCTAAGTAGCGGTGAATAGTGACTGCGCAAAATTGTCCGGTCGTTCCTCAACGCTTCTTCACATCCATCAACAATTACTCCGTCGAATTCACCAATTGCGGTTAGATCATCCTTGTCAAAGAGTTGGGCGGCGATGTCGTCAGCTTATAAAGAGACAAATCCACAAAACCTCACTATCGTTGCCGCCGCTGCATGGACTTATCCTGAGTTCGAGGCCTGTGAAGAAAAATCCGGGTTATCCCGCATCGGCCGACACGCCTGCGATTCTCTGGGCTAAGCTCCACAGCGATTCACAGATTACACAGGGGTCTTGGTGCCCACGACCAGCAACTATTTCCATCTTCATCTGGTCTCTGATTCGACCGGCGAGACGTTGATCACGGTGGCGCGCGCGGTGGCTGCGCAATACGCCAATGTGACACCGGTCGAACACGTCTATCCGCTGGTGCGCAGCCAGAAGCAGCTTGACCGGGTGCTCAGTGAAATCGAGGAAGCGCCGGGAATCGTCCTCTTCACCTTGCTCGAGAAGGATCTCGTTGGCCGGCTCGAGGCCAAGTGCCAGGAAATCAATGTACCGAGTCTCTCGATCATCGGCCCGGTCATGCAATTGTTCCACGCCTATCTCGGAGCGCCGACGACCGGCCGGGTCGGCGCTCAGCACACGCTGAATGCGGAATATTTCAAGCGGATCGATGCGTTGAATTACACGATGATGCACGATGACGGTCAGCACGTCGAAGGGCTGGAGGACGCTGACGTGATTCTGGTCGGTGTTTCCCGCACGTCGAAAACACCGACCTCGATCTACCTTGCCAACCGCGGTATCCGCACCGCCAATGTTCCGCTGGTGCCCGGCATTCCGATCCCGCATCAATTGGAGTCGCTGAAGAAGCCGCTGGTGGTCAGTCTGCACGCAACGCCGGAACGCTTGATCCAGGTCCGGCAAAACCGGCTGTTGAGCATGGGCGACCGGGACAACGACACCTATATCGACCGGCAGGCCGTCACCGATGAGGTCGCATTCGCGCGTCGGCTCTCTGCCAAATTCAATTGGGCACAACTCGACGTCACACGGCGCTCGATCGAGGAGACCGCGGCCGCCGTGCTGAAGCTGTTCACCGACAGGCAGCGGCAGCGGCTTGCGGAATGACGTTATGGCGCGGAAAAGATCCATTGGTATTGGCGTCGCAGAGCAGGGCGCGACAAGTTCTGCTGGCCAATGCCGGCATCGACTTCGAAAGTGTTCCGGCCGGGATTGATGAGCGGGCGATCCAGGCAGCGTCCGGTCTTTCGGCGCCAGGCGATATCGCCGCACGTCTTGCGCGGGAAAAATCCGCTCTCGTTTCATTGCTGCGGCCGGGCCAATATGTTGTCGGCGCGGACCAGACACTGGCGCTGGGTGCGAGGCTCTTCGGTAAACCGGCCGGGCCGGCGCAGGCCGCCGAACAACTGGGCATGCTCGCCGGCCGCTGTCATGAACTTTACTCCGCGGTTGCGGTGGCGCGCGATGGCAAGATATTGTTTGAAGAGGTCGCGATCGCACGCATGACCATGCGGCAGCTGAAGGAGGCCGAAATCGACGCCTATCTGGTTGAAGCAGGCGAGGCGGTTACCTCAAGCGTCGGCGCCTACCAGCTCGAAGGGCTTGGTGTTCATTTGTTTGAGCAAATCGAAGGCGATCATTTCACCATTCTCGGCCTGCCGCTCTTGGCGTTGCTCGGATTTCTCCGCAGCGAGGGACTGCTCGGCATTTGAAAGCGAACTCCTGAACGTCGAATGGTGATACCGAGATGGTAATCCTTTGATGATAGTTCTTGGGCTGACCGGTTCGATCGGGATGGGCAAGTCGACCACCGCGAAGCTGTTTGCGGAAGCGGGCGTTCCGGTCTACGACGCCGATGCGGCCGTCCACATGTTGTACGAAGGCGAGGCTGTACCCGCCATCGAGGCCGCGTTTCCGGGCACGACGGCGAACGGCACGGTCGATCGTAACAAGCTTTCGGCCCGCGTGGTGCATGATCCGGCCGCCATGAAGCGGCTTGAGGGTATCGTTCATCCGATGCTTGGCGCCTCGCGGCAAAAATTCCTCAAAGACGCCGAGCAATCCGGTGCGCCGGTTGCGGTGGTCGATGTTCCCTTGTTGTTTGAGACCGGGGGAGAGAAGCGGGTCGATGCGGTGGTCGTGGTCACGACGACATCGGAAATCCAGCGCGAACGGATTCTTGCTCGCCCCAACATGACCGACGAGAAGCTCGACGCCATCCTCGCGCGACAAATGCCGGACGCAGAAAAGCGCAAGCGGGCGCATTTCGTGGTGGATACATCGCACGGCCTTGACCCCGTGCGGGCACGGATCCGGGACATTCTGGATCAGGCCGCTAGAATGACGCCGCGACGACCCTGATTCGTTTTTGTTGGCGACTTGTTCATGCGCGAAATCGTTCTCGACACCGAAACCACCGGCCTCGACCCGCTGCGCGGCGACCGGCTGGTCGAAATCGGCTGCGTCGAGATATTCAACCGCATGCCGACCGGCCAAAGCTTTCACCGGCACATCAATCCGCAACGTGAGATGCCGGCGGAAGCCTTCGCAGTGCACGGCCTTTCCACCCAGTTTCTCGCCGACAAGCCGTTGTTTGCCGAAGTGGCCGAAGAGTTCCTGGAATTTATCGGCGACGCGCCATTGGTGATTCACAACGCCTCGTTCGATATTTCTTTCATCAACGCCGAGCTCGACCGTATCCAGCTTGCGGCCATCCCGCGCGAACGGCTTGTCGACACGCTGCTGCTGGCGCGGCGCAAGCATCCCGGCGTGTCGAACAAACTCGATGATCTCTGCTCGCGCTATGCGATCGACAATTCACGGCGCACCAAGCATGGCGCGTTGCTCGACGCTGAGCTTCTGGCCGAAGTCTATATCGACCTGATCGGGGCGCGGCAGTCGCAATTGATCCTTGCCGCCGAAACCCGGGACACCCGCACCGCAGGCCATGGTGAAATGCCGCGGCGGCAACGCGAAGTACCACTCGTGGCCCGGGTGACCGAAGCCGACCGCGCAGCGCATCGGGACTTTGTCCTTACGCTTGGCGACAAGCCGATCTGGAATGATTTCCGGGGCGCCTAAGGCATGACCCGGGTTAAACGCGAGGCGTTTGCCCGGGGACCATGCGCAAACCAAGGATTGGCCTAGCTTGGTTTGGCCTGTGCCGGCGCGGCTTGGGTGGCCTGCCGTTCCAGATTCTGGCGATACAGCCCGACAAAATCGACCGGATCCAGCATCAGGGGCGGGAACCCGCCGTCGCGCACCGCAGTTGCTATGATCTCGCGCGCGAACGGGAACAAGAGCCGCGGGCATTCGATCATGACCAGCGGATGCAGGTTTTCTTTGGGGACATTGACGATCCTGAAAACGCCGGCATAGGCGAGATCAAAGCTGAACATCAGCTTGCCGCCGCCTTCGGCCTTGCCTTCGACCGAAAGTGTCACTTCGAATTCGTTTTCAGCGATGTTGTTGGCACTGACGTTGATCTGGATATTGATCGCCGGCTGCTGTTGTTGCGGCGCGAGCGAGGCCGGTGCGTTCGGGTTTTCGAACGAAAGGTCCTTGGTGTATTGCGCCAAGACGTTCAACTGGGGAGGAGGGGCCGCCTCGGGAGGCGAACCGTTGCCGTTGGTCATCGAAGTCTCTCCTGGAACGTTTGGCGAAGCGGGCCGGACTGCGTCCGAATTCACCTGTGAGGTACGAAAATGCCTTGTCGAGGCGAGTGGCTATCATAGCCTCGCCTCTCTCTACAAGGACGACAATCGCTCCCTATCGGCCGGGGCGTAATGCCCCGGATCACGGCAAGCGGCCAGGTGCGACAATTAAGGCCTCCTTGCCACCAAATGCGTATTCTAAATTATTGAATATGCGTGATTTCCAGCCACTATCAGGGTTTCCCACGGAGGTGAAAACGCGCTACAATTCAATTTGTGGCAAATGGGTGAGTGCATTGGCTTGGCCTGTTTCCACCGGCATGGCATTTCATGTCAGGACGCGCCATTGGCCAGCCCAGGTTTCGTGCCTACATGCTGCTGACCCATCCATGATGTAATCTCTTGCCGGCCCTCGAAGGGAGCGCTTCACCGCCGGACCCATCGCCGGCGTGAGAATCAGAAAGCGAATGCGACGTGGATATTTACACCATCATCTTCCTGGCGCTGGCCGTCTTCATCTTCCTGCGCCTGCGTAACGTCCTCGGGCAGCGCACCGGGAACGAACGGCCGCCATATGATCGTGCCGCGCGCAATGTCGTGCAGGGGGCACAGGACAATAACGTTGTTCCGATGCCGGGGGCGGTGATCGACCAGGCGCCGCTTGCGCCAACGGCCGACGTAACGCCTCCGACCGATCGCTGGAAGGACATTGCCGAGCCGGGCACTCCGGTGGCCCAGGGTCTCGACGCGATTGCCGCTCAGGATTCCTCATTCGATCCGCGCCATTTTCTCAGCGGCGCACGCAGCGCCTACGAAATGATCGTGCTGGCCTTCGCCAATGGCGACCGCCGCGCGCTGAAGGATCTCCTGTCATCCGAGGTTTATGAAAGCTTCGAGGCCGCGATCAAGGAGCGGGAGAAGCAGGAGCAAAGGACCGAGACGCGCTTTGTTTCGATCGATAAGGCCGAGATTGTGGGCGCCGAAGTCCGCGACCGCGCCGTGCAGCTCACCGTTCGTTTCGTGTCGCAGATGATCTCGGTTACTCGAGACAAGGCCGGTGCCATCGTCGACGGCAATCCGGACAAGGTCACCGATATCACGGATGTTTGGACATTCGCCCGCGACGCGACCTCACGCGATCCCAATTGGAAGCTGGTTGGCACCGGGAGTGCTCACTAGTGCCGCCGATTTGAAGTTCCTGCAGTGGCTGCTGCGGGTTCGGGCAGGGAGCTTCAAATCGAAAAACGGCATTGGAGAGAACATTTGCTTGCTCGTGCCTCATTTGTTTCCGAAGTTCGTGTGAGGTGGCCCCGCAATGGATCACGAACTTCGGAAACGAGGCAACAGTGTGCGTCGCTGGCGGCGTCCGGCTGCCGTGCTTTGTGGGTTCGTGATAGCGTGTTCACTGGCGCCGCTTGCGGCCACGGCTGCGCGCAAAGCGCACCTGCTCACCGCCTCGCACGGTGCGCGTTCATATCCTCCGATCGCCCGCACCGTTCCCTATCCGCGACTTGAGTGGCCGCTCGAGCTCAGCGGCAGCCAATATGCGCCGGTTGCCTGGAGCGATATCGCCGGCTGGAGCGCGGACGATCATTTGTTGGCCTACAAGGCCTTCCGCGCAAGCTGCAAGCCGATCGCCGAACAGCGAAAGCCGCCCGCCGACCCGAAGGCGCTCGGCACGTCGCTGCGCGAACCCTGCCGCGCCGCCAAGGTTCTCGAGATCACCGATGGCGCCAGGGCGCGGGCGTTTTTCGAAGAGCATTTCCTGCCGTTGCGAATCTCAAGGCTCGGCGAGGATGCGGGCTTCGTCACCGGCTACTACGAGCCGGTGGTCGAGGGGTCGCGGACCCAGACTGACGTCTATAGCGTGCCGGTCTACCGCCGCCCGTCGAATCTATTCGTCCGTGGCTTCACGCAAGACGCGGCGAGTTTGCCCAACAAGGGGCAAGTGTTTCGCAAGATCGGCCGCCGCAAACTCGTGCCCTATTATGATCGGGGCGAGATCGAAGACGGCGCGATCGCGGGCAGGGGCCTCGAGATTTGCTGGCTCAGGGAGCAGACTGATCTTCTGTTCGCGCAAATCCAGGGCTCGGCGCGGGTCCGTCTCGAAGATGGCTCGACCGTCCGCATCAATTACGACGCGCATAACGGCTATCCCTACATGGCGGTCGGTCGGATCCTGATCGATCGCGGCATCATCCCGAAAGAGCAGATGTCGATGCAGAAAATCAGGGAGTGGATGGATCAAAACCCTGATGGTGCCAAGGAGTTGCGGCGACAAAACAGATCCTATGTATTCTTTCGCGAGGTCTCGCTTTCCGACAAGGACGAAGCTGTGGGGGCGCAAGGCGTGCCGCTGACGCCTGGCCGGTCGATAGCCGTCGACAAATCGTTGCATGTCTACGGCACGCCGTTTTTCATTGAGGGCGAATTGCCGATCGAATCGGAGCAATCGAAAACGCCGTTTCGCCGGCTGATGGTCGCGCAGGATACCGGCTCTGCGATCACAGGACCCGCACGCGCTGACATTTATTACGGTGCCGGCGCTGATGCGGGGCGGGTGGCCGGCCGCCTTCGCAACAACATGCGCTTCGTCATGCTGGTGCCGAAGAGCCTCGATCCGGTTGCGCGGGGCCACAAAATGCCGCTGCCTGACCCGCGGCCTTCGGCGAAAATCGCAAGACTGTTTCCGCAAGTCGGTCCCTTGAAGGATCGGC
Source organism: uncultured Alphaproteobacteria bacterium (assembly GCA_963741185.1). Classification (GTDB taxonomy): domain Bacteria; phylum Pseudomonadota; class Alphaproteobacteria; order Rhizobiales; family Xanthobacteraceae; genus Bradyrhizobium. Next base: position 87,394 of record CAVUHE010000029.1, read on the forward strand.
CAAAAGACCAGAAGAATGGGGCGAATTCCTCCGACACTTCCGCCGCTCCGAATCCCAAATCCGCAGCCAGCGCGGCGGAGTCCGCAAACAGTGCTGCGCCAACCGTGACCGGCAAGGTGCCGTTGCCGGAGGCGCGGCCTGTGACAAAGCCAACGGGGGAATTGCCTCGCCATCGCCGCCTCCGTCACTATCGTCGCAGTTCATGAAACGCCCGCCCAAGTTTTCAATTCCCGAATTGTCGGTCGCGCCACGCCGCAAGCGTGCGTTAACCGAAGAAGAGAGCGCGTTGTGGGAAAGCGTGGCCAGGCAGACAAGACCGCTGCGGAAAAAGCCTCGCGGGGCAAAATCGGAAATTGCGGCGTCGGCCACGGAAGTGCCCGTTGCGGTCAAACCTGCAGCCTTCAAGAAACCGCTTGCCGCCGTCTCTCTCCCGAAGGCCACAAAACCGGCGGTGCCGCCGCTCGCACCGCTTGGGCGTCGCGAGCGCTCAAAGCTCTCGCGCGGACGCAAGGAGATCGAGGCAAGGCTCGACCTGCACGGGATGACGCAGACACGCGCACACCACGCCCTGTCGAGCTTTCTTCATCGCGCGCATCACGACGGTCTTACCTTTGTCCTCGTCATTACCGGCAAGGGCAAGACAGGCGCCGAATCCGAACGCGGGGTGCTGCGCCGTCAGGTGCCGCACTGGCTAAACGAGCCGGAATTCCGCGCGGTCGTGGTGGGCTTTGAGGAAGCCCATATCGGCCATGGCGGGGAGGGCGCGCTTTACGTGCGCATTCGCAGAGCGAGAATCTGAGGGGTAACGTTTCCGAGCGAAAGGTACCGGCTGGCGTGAAGAAAACGCGTCAAAGCAAAATCTCAGAACGGCCTGACGATGCCGACGCGGGGAATTAGCGTCACGATCCAGCCGAGAATGGTCGTCTTCCGATCATCGCCCGAGATCGGCGGCGCCTCGTGCAAGGCCGGCAGTGCCTTGACGGCATGCAGGATCAGGAACAGGCACACCGCCCAGTTCGAAATCCATCGCGAATAATCGAACACGATCGCAAACATGATGAGATAAGCCGCGCTCACCGTCACGATGGACGCGATGACGATGCGGCGATGCAAATCGACCGCGAGCGATCTGGTCAGGTCGGCAAAATATCGCCAGAGCGGAGAATGTAGCCAGATCAGCACGGCCAAGGCCGGCACGCCCAGCAGATTGGACGGCATCCGATCCCAGGTGTCGGCGATTTCCTTGGAAAGCGGCTGATACCAGATATAACTGAAACTCAGGAGTTTGGTTCGGCCGGGATCGGCCATACGGCTTTGGAGATAGCCGACAAACTCCGCCTCGGGCACCGCCATCATTCCCAGGAATTGCGATGCGAAGAACAACAGGCCGACGCAAACTGCCGCCGCGACGCCGATCGTTACATTTCGCCGGTCAACCCCGCGCACCAGGTAATGGCGCAGCACCACGATGGCCGCGATGGTCGGCACATACATCAAGAGATGAATGTGGTGGATCAGAATGAGGGTCATCGACGCCAGCGCGGCAAGCAGCACGAAGAGAACCGAGCGCGCGGGTAGCAACAAAAGACCGACCGCGAAAGCGCAGCCGTAGATATCGAAATGCCCGAGCGTATGCATGAAGTTCTTCAGAAAGAACGGTGAACCCGCCATGAAAACGAACAACGGCCTGTGTGCTTCGTCGAAACCGAAAGTCCGCCGAAACAGTTTGACAAAAAGCCCGGCGGTGACGAGCCAGGCGACGCCGCCAAGTGCGAATACCAGCCACACCGGGACTTTTTGATCGAACAGCGAAACGACCGCGCCGATCAGCGCGCGCTTGGTGAAGCCGAAATGATAGTCGACCAGGAGGTGCATGTAGGGAACGTAGGGCGGCAGCGCGATCTTGTAGAGGAACACGCCGATCAAGACGGCGGCGTTGACGGCGATCATCAGGCGCCAGGGGTTTTGGAAAACCCGCAAATCTGGTTTCATCGTCGTCCCGGCCAAACAATAGCGGGAGCCGGGACACATAACCGCCAGCGCAGCGGCGACCGCCGCATCCAGCCACGACCCTGGCGGTTATGGATCCCTGCTTTCGTGTTTGGTCCCGGGAGATTAGCAAGAGCCTCGAGCGGAGCGAGGTAGCCGAGGCATTTGAGACGGGTCCGATTGTAGTCAGCCACAAGCCGGTTGAGGAAGGCGTCGCGATCGGCATGACCGGGAAAGGTGCGCCGTGCGCTACCGCGTTTGGGTTCTCGGCCAATGGCTTCGGCGATGCGGCGGTTGAAGCGTTCGACGAGACCGTTGGTTTGCGGCCGATACGGTCTGGTCAGGCGGTGATCGATCTTATGGTTGGCGCAGACGAGATCGAACGGGTGATTGCCGGAAGGCCGGCCCTGCGGCTTGTTCTTCATATCGACGGCAAAGCGGTCGGTGAACTCGGCACCATTGTCGGTCAGGATGGTATGAACGTGGTACGGGAAGTTGGCCAGGAACCGCCCGAGGAAGCCTGCCGAAGTCTTGGCATCGCGCCTTCGATGGATTTCGACGTAGACGTAGCGGGTGGCGCGGTCAATCGCGACGAAGACATAGCTTTTGCGTCGCTCCAGAGCAGGCAGATGCTTCAGATCGATGTGGATGAAGCCGACAGTCGCCTGCTCAAAGACGCCGACACTGGGCTTGGCAGATTTGTTCCGCTGGCTGATCGCATGGCGCTGGAGGCAACGATGGATGGCACTGCGCGACAGCTTCTCGTTGACGCAACGCCGCATCACCTCGACGATATCGTCCAGCGGCAACTGCAGCGATGTTCGCAGTTCGCAGGCCAGCGCCTCTTCCATGGCCGACAGGCTCGTCATCAGCCTCTTCGGCCGGTGCGAGCGATCGCCGACCGTCGTCCGGCCACGCCAGCGACGGATCGTGGTCTCGCTGACGCCAAGTTCCGCCGCCAGATCCGCAACCGGCTTCTTGCTGCGCTGGATATAGGATCGGATCCTTGGGGTTGTGGTCGCATTGGCGTGCAGAGCTAGCTCCATGACCCAAGGCGCTCCTCAATGTAACGGATGCCCCTTTCTATACCAATTCCATCCACCCAATCTCCCGGGACCAAACACTTTCGCAGGGATGACGATCTTAGCGGCAAAACCTACAAAATAAACCGGCTCAGGTCGGCGTTCTTGGCGAGATCGCCGACGTGCTTTTGCACATAGTCCGCGTCGATCTGGATCGTCTCGCCGTGACGGTCGGGGGCGGCGAACGAAATCTCGTCGAGGACCCGTTCCATCACTGTTTGCAGCCGTCGCGCGCCGATATTCTCAACCGTTGAATTGACGGCAACCGCGACGTCGGCGAGCGCGTCGATGGCGTTGTCGGTGATATCCAGCGTCACGCCTTCGGTCTTCATCAGCGCGACATATTGCTTGATTAGCGAAGCCTCGGGCTCGGTGAGGATACGCCGCATGTCGTCGCGGCTGAGCGCTTCCAGCTCCACCCGGATCGGCAAGCGCCCCTGCAATTCGGGCAAGAGATCCGAAGGCTTGGCGATGTGGAACGCGCCGGAAGCGATGAACAGGATATGATCGGTTTTGACCGCGCCGTGCTTCGTCGATACCGTCGTTCCCTCGATCAGCGGCAGCAGATCACGCTGAACGCCCTCGCGAGAGACATCGCCGCCGACCCGGCCGTCGCGCACGCAGATCTTGTCGATCTCGTCGAGAAAAACGATGCCGTTGTTCTCGACCGCCGCGATCGCTTCTTGCGTTAGTTGATCATTGTCCAACAGTTTGTCGGACTCCTCGTTGACGAGGATCTCGTGCGAGCCTGCAACCGTCAGCCGGCGGGTTTTGGTGCGGCCGCCCAGCTTGCCGAAGATATCGCCGATCGAGATCGCGCCCATCTGCGCGCCGGGCATTCCCGGAATCTCGAACATCGGCAGTCCGCCCGAGGATTGCGTCTCGACTTCGATTTCCTTGTCGTTGAGTTCGCCGGCGCGGAGCTTCTTTCGAAATGAATCGCGCGTTGCGGCACTGGAATTGGCACCGACCAGCGCGTCGAGCACCCGTTCCTCGGCAGCGAGTTGTGCGCGGGCCTGCACGTCCTTGCGTTTTCGCTCGCGGGTCTGCGCGATCGCGACCTCGACGAGATCGCGAACGATCTGCTCGACGTCGCGGCCGACATAGCCGACCTCGGTGAATTTCGTGGCCTCGACCTTGATGAATGGCGCGCCTGCGAGTTTGGCCAGCCGCCGTGCGATCTCGGTCTTGCCGACACCGGTCGGCCCAATCATCAGTATATTCTTCGGCAGCACTTCTTCGCGCAAGTTGCCGGTGAGTTGCTGGCGCCGCCAGCGGTTGCGCAAGGCGATGGAGACCGCACGCTTGGCGTCGGCCTGGCCGACGATGAAGCGGTCGAGTTCGGAGACGATTTCGCGGGGAGAAAAGTCGGTCATGGGCTCCTAGGTAGGTTCAAAATGGCGCGGGAACAAGCCGCAATCGTTGCCGGCTGGCATCACGGATCGCGGACCATCAGGAGTGCTGGACCATCCGGCGTGTCGACAAGGCGATCGGCGCGAAATCCTGCCTTCTCGTAAGCCCGGATTGCCCGAAGGTTGGCTGGATCGGGGTCGATGACGACACGCGGCGTACCAGATGTGAGCAACTGGTCAGTGAACGCTCGGATAAACGCTGAGCCGTGACCACGACCGAGCATGCCGGTCTCGCCAATGAACTGATCGAGCCCGCGCGTGCCTTCCGGCTGTGGACCGAAGCCGGTGTTCCAGGCGCTCAGATTGTAACACTGCAAATAGGCGAAATCCCGCGCGTCTGCCGCGACGATGAATTGCGCCATGTCCGGATGACCGAGATCACCACTCACAAGTTCGAACTGCTCCGCAGGGTCGTGCCACCATTCGCAAACATGAGGCGTTCCGAGCCAATGCCGGATCGTCGGCAGGTCGGCGGCCGACATCGGGCGAAACGCGTATGCCGTCATGCTCAGCCGCCCTGCAACGCCTCGATGGTCACATTGCGATTGGTGTAGACGCAAATGTCGGCGGCGATATCCAGCGCCCGCCGCACAATCGTTTCAGCGTCCTTGTCGGTATCGATCAAGGCGCGCGCGGCGGCCAAGGCGTAATTGCCGCCTGAGCCGATCGCCATCACGCCGGCTTCCGGCTCCAGGACGTCTCCGGTGCCGGTCAGAACCAGCGATACATCCTTGTCGGCAACGATCATCATCGCCTCGAGCCGCCTCAAATAGCGGTCGGTGCGCCAGTCCTTGGCGAGTTCGACCGCGGCGCGGGTCAATTGTCCTGGATATTGCTCGAGCTTGCTCTCCAGCCGCTCGAACAGGGTGAATGCATCGGCCGTGGCACCGGCGAAGCCGCCGATGACGTCACCCTTGCCGAGCTTGCGGACCTTCTTGGCGTTGGACTTGATGACGGTTTGGCCGATCGAAACCTGCCCGTCGCCGCCGATCACCACCTTGCCGCCCTTGCGGACCGTTAGAATGGTGGTGCCGTGCCAGACCGGCGTCTCATTTGGTGATGCTTGCATGGAGTACCTCGTGTCCGGCCAGATTTAGGGACTGGCACGGGGGGATACAACACAGCGTTTTCGCGCGAAGCACGCCGGCGGACTTATTCCAGGTGGTTACCGGTTCAGGTCGGAAGAATGCGTCGGTCTGTAATCGGGCCGGATTTCGGTCACCATAGGCGGAAGTTCGCCGCTTCGGGCGGCATCCCGCAGTAGCGAAGGCTGCCCCAGCCTGTTAAAAGGGCCGCGTTTTAGGCTGAGAGCCGGTCAAGGGAAGCACTTTTCATGCGTAGCGCCACCATCAAGCGAAAAACCAAGGAGACCGATATCGAGGTCAAGGTGAACCTCGACGGAACGGGCGCTTCCAGCGTCGCGACCGGGATCGGCTTCTTCGACCATATGCTCGAACTCCTGGCCCGGCATTCGCGCATCGACATTTCGGTGAAAGCGGTCGGCGACCTTCACATCGATCACCACCACACGACTGAGGATGTCGGCATCGCACTCGGACAGGCAGTGAAGCAAGCGCTCGGGACCATGGCCGGAATCACCCGCTATGCCAGCGTTCACATGCCGATGGACGAAACGCTGTCGCGTGTGGTGATCGACATCTCCGGCCGTCCGGTGCTGGTGTTCAAGGTCGAGTTTCCGCGTGACAAGGTCGGCCAATTCGACACCGAATTGGTGCGCGAATGGTTCAACGCATTCGCCATCAATGCTGGCGTGACTTTGCACGTCGAAACCCTATATGGCGAGAATAGCCATCATATCGCCGAATCCTGCTTCAAGGGTCTGGCGAGGGCGCTGCGGGCGGCGGTCGCGATTGATCCGCGCGCCGCAGGCGAAGTGCCATCCACCAAAGGTCAGCTCGGCGGCTGATCTTGATGTCGGCGGAGATTTGGAGCCATGCCGGTCTACACAGTTCATGCCCCGGTGACCGAGAACGTGGATTTCCGCGCGACCGATCGCTTCACCTTCGTTCGCGACGGTTTTCATGTCTGGGCCGCACTTTTCGGGGTGGTGTGGCTCGCCTGGCACCGCCTTTGGCTGGCGCTGATCGGCTGGATCGTTCTGATGATCGTCGTCGACGTCGCGATGGTCCGCCTTGGCGTTGGCGCAGCCGCGATCTTTCTCGTGGACGGCTTGCTCGCGTTGCTCCTGGGCTTGGAGGCCGCAAGCCTTGAGCGCTGGACGCTGTCGCGGCGCAAATGGCGTCAGGTCGACATCGTGGTTGCCGACGACGAAGAGGCGGCCGAGCGCCGGTTCTTCGATCGCTGGACCGCCAAGCAGCGCGGGCTGAACAACGATCGGTCGACGGTCGATCGCGGCGGACCGCCGCCGACGCGGGATGTTCCGGCCCAGGCCTTTTCGCGGCCACCGCCGCTGCCACGAGACGAGATCATCGGCTTGTTTCCCGAACCGGGGGCCTCGCGGTGAGCGTTGCGATCATCGATTACGGCTCCGGCAACCTGCACTCCGCCGCCAAGGCGTTCGAGCGCGCGAGCAGGAGCATGGAAGTTCCGGAAAAGATCAGCGTGACCCGCGATCCCGAGACGGTGTTTCGCGCCGATCGCATCGTGCTGCCCGGCGTCGGCGCCTTCGCGGACTGTCGCCGCGGCCTCGATGCGCTGGACGGCATGATCGATGCGATGACGGAAGCCGTACGACACAAGGCGCGGCCGTTCTTCGGCATTTGCGTGGGCATGCAGCTGATGGCAACGCGCGGCAAGGAACACGTTACGACCGACGGATTGAACTGGATCGCCGGCGATGTCGAAAAGATTGCGCCGCGCGAGGAAAATCTGAAAATTCCGCATATGGGCTGGAACACCCTCGATCTGGTCAGGGAGCATCCGGTGCTGGAGCGGTTGCCGCTGGGTCCCAAAGGCCGCCACGCTTACTTTGTGCACTCCTACCACCTCAATGCGTCTAACGAGGCGGATGTGCTGGCGCGCGCCGATTACGGCGGCCCGGTAACGGCAATCGTCGGTCGGGACACCACCATCGGCACGCAGTTTCACCCGGAGAAGAGCCAGCGCTTTGGACTTGCTCTGATATCGAATTTCTTGAAGTGGAAGCCGTGATCCTGTTTCCCGCGATCGACTTGAAGAACGGGCAGTGCGTGCGCCTCGAACAGGGCGACATGGCGCGAGCGACCGTGTTCAACCGCGATCCGGCGGCACAGGCGACAAGCTTTGCCGCGCAAGGTTTTGAATATCTGCATGTGGTCGATCTTGACGGCGCCTTTGCCGGCAAACCGATGAACGCAGATGCGGTCGAGGCGATGCTGGCGGCGGTCACTATGCCGATGCAGCTCGGTGGCGGGATCCGTGATTTGAAAACGGTAGAGGCCTGGTTGGCCAAGGGCGTTGCGCGCGTCATCATCGGGACAGCGGCGGTGCGCGATCCGGAGCTGGTGAAGAACGCCGCGAAAAAATTTCCTGGCCGCGTCGCAGTGGGTCTCGATGCGCGCGACGGCAAGGTCGCCGTCGAAGGCTGGGCCGAAACCTCGGAAGTGACCGCGCTCGAGATCGCGCAGCGATTTGAGGACGCCGGCGTTGCCGCGATCATCTTTACCGACATTGCGCGGGACGGCCTGCTCAAGGGCCTAAACCTCGATGCCACCATCGCGCTCGCCGATCGTATCTCGATCCCCGTCATCGCCTCGGGCGGCTTTGCCTCGATCGACGACGTGAACGCGCTCTTGGCGCCGCGCGCGAAAAAACTCGCCGGTGCGATCGCCGGCCGCGCGCTTTACGACGGCCGCCTCGATCCGGTCGCCGCGCTGGCCCTGATCCGCAGCGCGCGGGCGGCGGCCTAGCGCATGATCCGGAAAAATAAGAAACCGGTTTTCCGAAAAGATCATGCGCAGAATTGAGCCCTAGGAGTTTTTTGATGTTCAAGGTGCGCGTGATCCCCTGTCTCGACGTCAAGGACGGCCGGGTCGTCAAGGGCGTCAACTTCGTCGATTTGCGCGATGCCGGCGATCCCGTCGAAGCGGCAATCGCCTATGACGCCGCCGGTGCCGACGAACTCTGCTTTCTCGACATCACGGCTACCCATGAAAATCGCGGCATCATGCTCGATGTGGTCCGGCGCACCGCCGAGGCGTGCTTCATGCCGCTGACGGTCGGCGGCGGCGTGCGCACGATCGACGATATCAATACGCTGTTGCGATCCGGCGCCGACAAGGCCTCGATCAACTCTGCCGCCGTCAGCCGCCGCGAATTCGTCAAGGAGGCCGCGGAAAAATTTGGCGACCAATGCATCGTGGTGGCGATCGACGCCAAGCGGGTGAAGCGCGGCGGTGGCTCGGACCGCTGGGAAATCTTCACCCATGGCGGGCGCAATTCCACCGGGATCGATGCCATCGAATACGCCCAGGAAGTGGTCTCGCTCGGTGCCGGCGAAATCCTGCTGACTTCGATGGACCGGGACGGCACGCGGCAGGGCTTTGACCTGCCACTGACCCGGGCTATCGCCGACAGCGTCCCCGTCCCGGTAATTGCTTCCGGCGGTGTCGGCAATCTCGACCATCTGGTAGATGGTATTCGCGAGGGGCATGCGACCGCCGTGCTGGCGGCCTCGATCTTTCATTTTGGCGAATTTACCATACGAGACGCCAAGGACCACATGGCCCGTGCCGGGCTGCCAATGCGGCTCGATCCCTGACGACTCTTCGTGACAGAAGTGCTACATTTCGTCAGGGATGGATGTGGCTTCTCCCGGGCGTGCGTACTGAGTTTGAGTTGATGTCGCGTTTCACGATTCATGATCTCGTCACCATCATCGATGCCCGCGCGGCGGCGGGCGGAGAGGCGTCCTATACCCGCAAGCTTCTCGACAAGGGGTCGGAGCATTGCGCCAAGAAGTTCGGCGAAGAGGCGGTCGAGACCGTCATCGCCGGGATTGGAAATGACCGCGACCATCTCATCGCCGAAAGCGCGGATCTGCTGTTTCATTTTCTGGTGCTCCTGAAGTCGCGCGGCGTGAAGCTTGAGGACGTCGAGGCAACATTGGCGCAGCGCACCAGCAAGTCCGGGCTTGAGGAAAAGGCGGCGCGCAAGCGCGACTAGAGGCGGCGTCATGGATATTCGGGCACCGGAGCAGCAGTACAATCCCTACCGGATATTCTCGAGGGAGCAATGGGCGCGTCTGCGCGACGATACGCCGATGACGCTGGAGCCGGGCGAGTTCGAACGGCTGCGCTCGATGCACGATCGCCTCGACATGAAGGAGGTCGAGGATATCTTCCTGCCGCTGTCCCGACTGCTGTCGATCTATGTCGATGCGACCCACCGGCTCTATCAGGCCCAACGCCAGTTCCTCGGCATCCGGGATCGCAAGGTGCCCTACATCATCGGCGTGGCCGGATCGGTCGCGGTGGGCAAATCCACCACCGCGCGCGTGCTGCAGGCGCTGTTGGCTCGCTGGTCGCCGCGGCCCAGGGTCGACCTGGTAACGACCGACGGGTTTCTGTTCCCCAATGCGGTGCTGGAGCGGCAAGGCCTGATGCAGAAGAAAGGCTTTCCGGAAAGCTATGATCTGCCGATGCTGCTGGCGTTCCTGAGTGACATCAAGGCCGGGCGGCGGCCGGTGCGTGCGCCGGTCTATTCGCATTTGACCTATGACATCATTCCCAATGAGTGGATCGAGATCGACAGGCCGGACATCCTGATCGTCGAGGGCGTCAACGTTCTGCAAACCGGCCGGCTGCCACGCGACGGCAAGGCCGTTCCTGTCGTTTCCGACTTCTTCGACTTCTCGGTTTACATCGACGCCGAAGAGCGGGTGCTGCGCGACTGGTATGTCAGGCGATTCCTGGCCCTGCGCGACACCGCATTCCACGATCCCCGATCGTATTTCCACCGCTACGCGCTGCTCTCCGACGACGAGGCCACGGCAACCGCGCTCGCGATCTGGGAACGTACCAACCTTGCCAATCTCGAGGACAACATCCTGCCGACACGGCCGCGCGCGACGTTGATCCTGAAAAAGGGCGCTGACCACGTGGTCGAAACCGTGGCCCTGCGGCGGCTGTAGCCGCGCTCGCTCCCCTATTTCAACGCAAGCGGCTTCTCCTCGTCGAGGAAACCCATCAGCTCGTGGAAGAACTGCATGCGGTTCTTTTCCAGCATCACCGTGTGCGTTCCCTCGCTGAGCTCGATCAGCCGCTTGTACGGCGTATTCTTCAGTTGCGCGAAATAGCCCTGCGCCAGATAGCTCGGAAGGTCTGCATCCCATTCGGCGTGCAGCAAAAGGGTCGGCACCTTGATCTTGCCGGGATCGTAAAGCGCCTTGCCGGCGCTCCAATATTTCATGCCGTCTTCGACCACGCCGTTTGGTGCGCGCAGCATCGGTGGTGACTGCTTCGATGATTCGGGGTCCGTCGCCCAGGTTGCGGCGGCCCAGGCGTCGAACACGCCGGGCGGAATCAAGTCGGCCTGCTTGTCCTCGGCGACGCCCTTCAACCAGCGTGCCTTGGCGGACTCCTTCGAGACGAGGCGATAGGCGCCGAGTTGCGGGGTGTCGGTTGACGCAGGCGCGGCCGGTTCGTTGCGGATCCATTGCGGCGCGTAGAGCACGAGGCGGTTGACCTTGTCATTGTGTTCGGTGGTGTACAGCCCGGCGATCGAGGTGCCCCACGACCAGCCCATGACGTTGATCTTTGAAACCTTGCGTTTTTTGAGAACATAGTCGACGGCCACGCCAAGATCATGCGCCGCGACCGCGGTCGACACGATCGGCTTGTTTGCCTCGGGCGGCTGGCTCATTTCGGCCGGCCGGGTCGAGCGGCCGTAACCCCTGACGTCGACGAGGTAGACGTCGTAACCGCGCGCCGCGATCAGATCCATCATCGAGACGCCCTCGATGGGCAGATCGAACGCGGTCTCGGCCGGATAGGTCGCGCCATGGACGAACAGCAAAATCTTGTCCGGGGAGGTTTCCCTGCCGACGAGATGTTTGTTGCGCACGAACAGCTCGACGCCCGCGTCCCCCGACGGGATCATGGTGTCGGTGGTTTCCAGCTTCCGCTCCTTGGCCTGTGCGAACGCGCCTGCGAAAATGCTTGCCACAAGACAAGCCAGCGATAGCTGTAAGAACCTGTTGCGCATCAAATCCTCCCGGGAGCGTTTCTTCTTGCCGCGGCCTCTGGCTTGCCGGTCCGCTTTGCTCGGACTTCACCGCCGCGCATGCTCAGGCGAATCGGGGTGAGCGTCAAGATCGGCGCGGGCGATCCGCGGCGCCTTGGCCTTAGGCGGCGACATGCCGGGCGGCGGCAAGGCCCGCCAGCGCATCGGCGAGTTTGTCGCGATCGAGCGGCTTGATCAGGAAGCCGTCCATTCCTGCCTCGAAGCAGGCATAGCGGTCTTCCACCAGCGTGTTCGCCGTCAAGGCGAGGATAGGGGTCTTGCGGCCGCCCTGGGCGGCCTCGCAGACGCGGATGCGCTTGGTGGTTTCAATGCCGTCGAGCGCCGGCATCTGGATATCCATCAAGACCAGGTCATAGGGCGTGCCAGCGGATTTCGCCGAGAGCCACGATTCCAGCGCTTCTTCGCCATTGGTGGCGATGACGGCCTGATGTCCGAGGCGGGTCAGCAGCGAACGCATAAGAAGCGCGTTGATCTCATTGTCTTCCGCTACCAGCACCATAAGGCCGCGCGTAGTCGCAACCGGGGCGGTCTCGAGAGCATCCGGCTGCTCGATCAGGGCGTCGATCGCAAGGTCCGGCGCGGAAACCTCCGGCGCCATCGTCAGGCGGGCTGCGAGCGAGGCCACGCGCAGCGGTTTGATCAGATAGCCGGTCAAGGCTGATGACGCCGAGGCGGATCGCAGTTCATGCCGCGTCGCCGGCGTGAACATGACGATCCGTTGCGTGGCGTGGGCTCGGGCGGCCGCCGCCAGCGATTCGACGTCGTCGGGACCGAGCGCATGATCAATCAAGACCGCGTGCCAGGCCCGCTCCGGCAACAGAGCCCGCGCGACTGCCGTGTCCGATACCACGCAGGTCTGGCCGCCCCAGCGTTCCAGGCGCCGGGCGAGCAGCGAAGCCTGGATGCTCTGGGGTGCGACCAGCATGATCGACTGGCCGGCAAGATCCGGTGCGGCAAAGGTCGGCTCGCAATTATGATCAGCGGCTGGCAACGGAATCGACACTTCAAATGTCGAGCCGTCGCCGGGCTTGCTTTCCAGCGTGATGCGGCCGCCCATGCGCCTGACGATGCGCTCGGAGATACTCAAGCCGAGCCCGGTGCCGCCATAATTTCTGGCGATCCGATCGTCGGCCTGCTCGAATTCGCGGAAAATCCGCTCTTGGGCTTCCGCCGCGATACCGATGCCGGTGTCGCGCACCAGGAAGCTGATCTCGTTGGGCCAGATGCCGGGTTCGACGATCAGCGCCACGCCGCCGCTTGCGGTGAATTTGATGGCGTTGCCGGCGAGATTGAGCAGCACCTGGCGCAACCGCGCGGCGTCGCCGATCACTTGCGCCGGCAGACGCTCGTCGACGTAAGCGGCGATCTCGAGCTTTCGCCCCTGCGCCCGTGGCGCCAGAAGCTCGGTGATATCCTCGATCAACGCGGCGAGCGCGAACGGGCGATGCTCGAGAGCGATCTTGCCCGCCTCGATCTTGGAATAATCCAATAGCTCCTCGATCAGCGCGAGCAGCGCGTCGCCGGAAGTCTTGACCGCCTTGGCGTAGGTCATCTGCTCCGGCGTCAACGGCGTATCGAGCAGCAGGCCGCTCATGCCGATGATGCCGTTGAGCGGTGTGCGGATTTCGTGGCTTGCCATCGCGAGGAAGCGTGATTTGGCGCGATTGGCGGCATCGGCCTGGTCGCGGGCCTCGCTGAGCGCGCGCTCGGTTTCGGTGCGGTCGGTGACGTCGCGGCCGACGCTTTGCATCTGGGCGGGCGCGCCCGCATCGAAGCGGACCAGTGCTTCGCGCCATGCGATCCACCGCGGCCCAAGCGCGGTTGCGATCTTCTGATCGTGAATCCGCGTGCCGTTCGATTCGAGTGCGGCGTCGCCCTGCTCGAGCACGGTGAGCTGAAAGGCGCTGCCGATCAGCTCGCCGCGGGGCAGGCGGGCGAGCTCGCAATAGGCGTCGTTGGCGAAGCTGATGATGCCTTCCGGATCGCGCATCACGATCAGATCGCCTTGCTGCTCGAACAGGCTGCGCGCGCGCTCTTCCGCTTCCTTCAGTTCCCAATTGCGATCGACCAGCGCTTCGTTGTGCGTCGCGATCTTGCGAAGTTTCCTGTGCACGAAACGTAACCGCATGCTCAGCGTGGCGAGCCCGACACAGGCGAGCGCGAACAAAAAGCTCGCGCCGATCGCGAAGGAATTGGGGTCGTAGCCCGAATCCTCGGAACGGATGCCGGCAATGAACCCATACGCGCCGCCGAAGGTGGCAGAGAAGACCGTGAACGAGCGGACCAAGTAGAGGATCCAGGGATGGCGCCGCGAAAAGCGGCGCATTCGCAATTTGATCCGGAGAAACCGCCCCATCACCAACGACCCTGAAGTTGCATCACGCGTGTTTTGCGCGGTTGGCAGGTTGCCCTGACGCGCTGATTTGTTGGCGACGAAGATGCGGCTACGACCTTGCGAAGTGCTTGAGGCAATGTGGCCTCATATTGTCCAGTGCGAACATGGTTAACAAAGCGTTTTCGTTGCCGGGAAAGCCGGGGGAGGTTCGTCGCGACGAAAGCTAGAGCGACGTTTCTTGCTGAGGGCGGTGTCCGCCGCCGGCGCCGACCACGAGGGCTGCCGCGTCGCGGATCGAAAACCGCTTCGATCTGACGAAGATTCGATAATCGGCGGGACCGTCTTGCGAGAGGTAGATGACGGGGGCGCCGCTTGCGGGATTTGTCGAGACAGTTACAAAGTGTGTCGCCGGGCCAGCCTCGCAGGCGCCAGGTTCGGTGGCTCCCGCATCGTCCACGACGGCGAAATCGGCAGCGTCGGCGCTGTCCGAGACCTGGACCCGCACGGTTGCAACCGCCGGGTCGTCGGTGAATGCGACACGGAGATCGGCATGCCACGGCAGATCCGAAATCTCCACCGACGTGTCGGCGACGGCGATACAGGGATGCGAGCCAGGCAAAAGACCACCCCGCGCGAACAAGGCGGCGAGGATGAGTGGAACAGCAGAGACCAGAATCTTGAAACGCAACATGGAACGCCACTCGCTTATCGCAAGCCCCCGGTGCTCCGGGGGCTTATGGTTGGCGAAGCGTAAAGAAAACTCGTTACCGCCGGGTTGACGGAGGCGGGTTGGGCATCGTCGCTCCACGTCGTCCCCGCGAAAGTGGCCACCGCCGTCGATTGAGGGGGAAGCCGTCGCCCAAAGTGCCAAACGCCGGGCCGACGAATCGGAATCAATCATCCAGCTCCACATTTCAAACAGCCTGTGGCTTGCGGCCACGCCTTCGCGATCTCGCAACGCGGATGGCGCTGCGAGTTTTGTATGAACTTCTTGCCCCAACATGGAGGGCGCAGGGAATGCCGGGCGCTCGACGCGCCCGCAGCCTCGCGTGCAAAATAAAAAAGCACACGAGTAAGTCCACCGCGGTCACACCGGTTTCACCCGGCATTCCCCGCGCGATTGGTTTTAACGGCTTATAGCGCGCTCTCCCCGGTGACCGGGCTTTCTTGCCACCGTCATCCCTGAGAAGCTTGCTTCTCAAGAACTTGACGCCAGCGTCGGGGCGTCAGGACCACACGACTTCGCCGTCCGCCTCAGGCGCGCTCGTCTTGCGCCATCGGCGTCCATCGCATCCCGCGCCCAACGTTCGTGACGATCGCGAAACGCCCCTCTTGCGGGAACGGGATGGCGGCATGTTGCTGGTGATTTGGGGGTGCGATCAATGCCGCCCGATTGCGGCAGATTGGCACGACGGGCAAAGCGGTGCATCAGGGCGTGCGGTTGCGGGAAGCAGGTCGATCCGGCCATGCTTGGCGGCGAGGTAGCGACAAATGGGATTGGATTCCCACAGCACGCCCGCCTCCTCCTCGATGACCGGGACCAGGCCATTTGGATTCATCATCAGGACTTGTGGCGTCTGCGTCGACGAGAAGCCGCTTCCCCAATCTTCGCGGTGATAATCGATTGCGAGCTCGCGGCACGTCCAGAGCACCTTTCGGACGTTGATTGAGGACGCCTTTCCCAAAATGCGAAGCATGTTCGTCATTCGCTTTTCAAAGCCCTTGCGAGGCTATCTGCTCTGGGTTTCGAGGGGGGTGGGCGCAGCCAGCGTCAAGCCGCACGTCTAACATCGTCGGCGAGCGCGCGGTAGGACAAGGCTTCGGCGAGATGCAGCTTGGTGATCTTCTCCGCGCCGTCGAGGTCGGCGAGCGTGCGCGCAACCCGCAGCACGCGATGATAGCCGCGCGCCGAGAGCCGCATGGTTTCGGACGCATCGCGCAACAGCTTCAAGCCCTGTGCGTCGGGCTGTGCGATCGTCTCGAGCACCGAGGCCGGCGCTTCCGCATTGGTGCGGATATTTGCTAGGCCAATCGAAGCGTAACGCGCCGTTTGCACGTCGCGCGCCGCGGCCACGCGTGCCGCCACTTCCCTCGAGCCTTCCGCCGGTGGCGGCAGGATCAGGTCGGCGGCGGTCACCGCCGGCACCTCGATGCGCAGATCGATGCGGTCCATCAGCGGACCCGAGATGCGGGTCTGATAATCCGAGGTGCAGCGGTCGATCCGTCCGCGCTTGCAGGAAAAACCGGGTTCAAAGGCGTGGCCGCAGCGGCAGGGATTCATCGCGGCCACCAGCATGAAACGCGCCGGGTATGTGACACGGTGATTGGCGCGGGACACCGAAACCTCGCCGTTTTCGAGCGGCTGGCGCAGTGAATCCAGCACGCGCGGATCGAACTCCGGCAATTCGTCGAGGAACAGCACGCCCTGATGGGCCAGTGAAATCTCGCCGGGCCGGGCGCGCACGCCGCCGCCGGTCAGCGCCGCCATGCTCGCGGAATGATGCGGACTGCGGAATGGCCGCCGCGCCGTCAGCGCGCCGTCGCGGATTGCGCCCGCGACCGACGCGATCATCGACACTTCGAGCAATTCCGATGGCGACAGTGGCGGCAGGATCGAGGGCAGGCGCGCCGCCAGCATCGACTTGCCAGCGCCGGGCGAGCCCATCATCAGCAAATGGTGTCCGCCGGCAGCCGCAATCTCGAGCGCGCGTTTGGCGCTTTCCTGGCCCTTGATGTCGCGCAGGTCGAGCTGCGTTACTTCCTGCGCGTGCACCTTTGGGGAGGGGCGCGACAGCACCTGCGTGCCCTTGAAATGGTTGGCGATCTGGATCAGCGAATTCGCCGCCACGATCTGGATATCCGGGCTCGCCCAGGCCGCTTCCGCGCCGCAAGAGGCCGGACAAATCAGACCTTCCTCGCGTGAATTGGCGCCGATCGCCGCCGGCAACACGCCCGCCACGGCAGCGATCGAGCCGTCGAGACCAAGTTCGCCGAGCACGGTGAATCCAGAGAGCGCATCGGGAGGAATCGCGCCGATCGCCGCCATCAGTCCGAGCGCGATCGGCAGATCGTAATGGCTGCCTTCCTTCGGCAGATCGGCGGGCGCGAGATTGACGGTGATTCGGCGCGCCGGCAGCGCAAGCCCCGAGGCGATCAGGGCCGAACGCACGCGCTCGCGCGCCTCTGACACCGCCTTGTCCGGCAGGCCGACGATGGCGAAAGCCGGGAGCCCCGGCGCGACCTGCACCTGCACGTCGACGGCGCGGGCCTCTATCCCCTCAAAAGCGACGGTGGCAACGCGTTGGACCATGCAGCCCCTCTCTTCCTCAATCCAAGGTAGCGGAGGGCGGGGCAAAGAGCAAGAACATTAGGGGAACAGTGGGAATGTTCGGCCCTGGCTGGTCCGGCCCGTCAGCGACCCGCTAGCTCATCGGGTATCGGCGAGGGCGCCGTGGCAATTCTCGGAGTTTTCGCGCGACCACTTTCCGATCGTGCAGGTCTGCAGAAGCTTGTCCGCGACACAAAATCCGGCACCGTCGCTGAAAGGCCGGCCGGCCCAAACGCAACCGTTGGGCGGGAGCGGAACCATGACGGGCATCGGCTCGTACATTGGCGCCGACAGAGGTCCGTCGGGAGACGGCATCTGTTGGGCGTGGGCACAGGACATAAGCAGGGCACCGAGCAAGGTCGTTCTTATGAGCATCATCATCACCATTCCCCTTTGTTGAGGGTACCGCAGAATGGAGGACGTTAGATGACAGTTGCGGGCCCCGTTGGCCATCCCTGCCTCTGGGGATGCGCGCCTACCAACATCGACTTGCCGGAGACGGGCGAGCCAAGCATTGTGTTGTTGCTCGATGTCAACTTTCGAAACCAGGTCACGGTGCCTGACCGGCATCATCCAGTATTCAGGAAAGGAGACGTGCTATGCGAACTTCCCTGCAAGTCGTCGGCATGGGCCTTACGGTGGCGTTCACTGTTCTTTCATTCTCGCCGATTGCGGCCGCCGAACCCAAGGACGAAGTCGAGGCGACGGCGGTCGCTTGGGGACAGGCACTCGGCGAGGATGATCCCGACAAGGTGCTGCCGCTCTATTCGAGCGATGCCGTTCTTTGGGGCACCCTGTCCCCGAAGCTGCGGTCCGATCCGGCAGCGCTGCGCGACTATTTCGTGAACGCCTTTAAAGTTCTTTCCAGTCTGAAAGTTACGTTTGGCGATCACCTGATCCGCGTCTACGGCAACACGGCCATCAACACCGGCTATTACACATTTTCATATGCAGAGAACGGCGAAAGCAAAACCTTTCCGGCGCGCTACAGCTTCACCTACGTCAAGAATGGCGACCGTTGGATGATCGTCGATCATCATTCTTCGGCAATGCCATCATCGCCGAAATAGGCAGGTTCGAGAGACCGGTTCGGCAAAAGCATTCGTACGTGCCTCATCAAGCCGCCCGACGTTGCGGACGAATCATGCGTGTCCGCACACCTCAGCAACCGCGACAGATATTCTTCAGCTTGGCGGCGGTTCGGGCTTCTTCATCGATGAACGGGTCCTTGTAGGCGGCGCGCGATGCGTCGCTTTCAACGGCCGCCGGCTTGTCCTTTTTGGGAGGCGATGCCGCGTCGTAACAGGCAAGCCGCTCCCCTGTCCTTTGGATCGCGCTACAGTCTGGCCCGGCGGCAAGAGCGCCTTGCGCGCAGGCGCAAAGCGCCAAGGCGGCGACGATCGTTTTCATTCAATTTCCTCTGCGGGCAACATTGCCCAGTGGTCTCTGCGCGAAGTGAAGGGTTGGTCGGCTGCCACAGGGACGGCGCGGCACTTTGCGTCGCGAGACTTGCTCGAACGCGTCAGGCCGATAGCCTGTCAGATGCTGAAATCAGTCAGCGCCGCTATTTCTTCTTCGGGGAACCGAAGCTCGGCTGCCATCCCGCAGTCTTTTGACTCGGCGCCGCGGCAATCGTCTTGATCTTCTCTTTCTTTGGTTTCTTGGACTCCCGATTACTCCTTTGTTCGCCCTTGGCCATGGCTGGTCTCCTTGAGGTCTCGACGACGCCCGATCGGATGCAAATCTCTTGTTGACGGTGCGCCTCGATCGGCAACGCGCAATTGTGCGCCCTTTGTCAACGAATAGCCATGCGTTAGTTGGAGCCGCCGCGACCTTCTCGGATATTGGCGCGCGCGGGGCCTTCCGCGCTGGCTCAGTCCTTTGGTGAGGTGCGCTCGTCTCCGGCTATGGCGCGCTCCAGCGCTTCGACCACCGCTTGGGTCTCGATGAATTTGTTGCGTGCGCGCTCCGCCTTGTCCCGGTCGAAAGGAGCGGCCAGCACTTTCGCATGCGCGTCTCTCTCCTCGATCATGCGGTCGCGGGCTTTCTTCAGCGTTTCAAGTCGCTCGTTCATTGAGGCTCCTTAAAGCGTTTTCGAGCAAAGTGGATGCCGGTTCGCGTGAAGAAAACGCGTCAAAACAACAATCTAGAGCCTCGGTTCTGATTCAATCAGAATCGATCACACCACCTCATCGGTCCAGACCTTGAAACTGACCAGGGTGTTGGGTCCGAAAGTCTGAGTAATGGGAACGTCGGCGGCGTCGCGGCCCTGGGCGATCAGGACCCGGCCGATTCGCGGCATGTTGTTGCGCGCATCGAAGGTGTACCAGTGGCCGCCGATATAGGCTTCAAACCAGCCGGCAAAATCCCCTGCGGCGTAAGGAGGCGGCATGCCGATATCACCGAGATAGCCGGTGCAGTATCGCGCGGGGATGTTCATGCAGCGGCAGAGCGCGATGGCGAGGTGCGCGTAATCGCGGCAGACGCCCTTGCCCTCGTTAAACGCTTCCCACGCCGTCATGGTCGGTCGCGCATGCTCGTAACCGAACGCGATGTGGTTGTGCACGAAATCGCAAATCGCCTGGACCCGTGCCCAGCCCGGCGGCGTCTTCTCGAACAGCCTCCACGCGGTATCGGAGAGCCGATCGGTTTCGCAGTAGCGGCTGCCGAGCAGATAGACGATGGCCTCCGCCGGCAGATCCTCGACCGCGTGCTGCGCGGCCGCGGGCACGATCGCATCGGGCAGGCCGCTGTCACGAACCGTTCCATCGGCCGCAAGCCGCACGCGGCCGGCAGGCGCGACGATCCGGCTGCACCAGTTGCCGAAGCCGTCGCGATAGGGCGTGATGGGCACGGAAGGGCTGATGGTCAGATAATCCGGCACGATGATGTCGGAGGCCCGCGTAAAATGCGTGCCGACCAACGCGATCAAGGGCGTTGCTTGCGGAAAGTCGTAAATCATCTCGAAGCCGACGCGAATCTTCATGCGATACACCCGACCCCGACTGCCTGCATCATTGGAGGGAACTGCACGCCGCTTCATAGCCGTATTGGTGCGGCTTTCAGAGCGGCGGTTGAAGAACGTCGAACGTGTCGCTTTGTTCGGCTTGCGCGGCAATTTCGCTGCTGAGTCCCGCGGTTTTTCTGCAGATGGCGACGAAAGCTGCCAAATACAAGGTAAAGCGGCGGTTATTGTCTCCAAGCACGCGAGAAAGCGATAGCTAATCGGATCAAAAGGGCGCACGGTCATTCCATGCACAACAATGGAGTCGACCCAGAGCTGTTCGCGAAGGACATTTGGGCATGACCAAGCGCTCGCGGCGGGAAACCGTCACATTCCTGCATCCGTTCCGGATCAAGGGTATCGATCGCCTGCTGCCTCCGGGGGCCTACGAGGTCATCACCGATGAGGAGATGATCGAAGGGCTGTCGTTCGCGTCGTTCCGCCGGGTCGCGACCTTGATCATGGTGCCGGCGGCGCCGCCGCGCGGTTCAACGATGGAGATGATTTCCATCGGCTCGGTCGATTTGTCCGATGCGCAGCGCATCGATGCGAGCGCGCCCTCGTGAGTGACAAGCCGCTCGATCTCGACAAGCACCGCGGCCTGGCCGCGCAAAAAGCCACCGACTTAAGGCGTGTTCTGGCGGACGCGGAGAACAACGCGAGGGAACTGCGCGATCGCCAGCGGGTGCTTGAAGACCAGCTTCTGTCGGTCTCGGCCGCGTCATGGCCGGAGGCAGCCGCCAAGGCGCGCTACGTCCTGAATTTGTACGCCGCCGGGTTGGCTGCCTCCGACAGCCATCATCGCGATCTGGTCGCGGCCGTCCTTTTGGATTTTGCCCGGCTCTCCAACGAGGGCTGA
Source organism: uncultured Alphaproteobacteria bacterium (assembly GCA_963741185.1). Lineage (GTDB taxonomy): Bacteria > Pseudomonadota > Alphaproteobacteria > Rhizobiales > Xanthobacteraceae > Bradyrhizobium. Next base: position 108,606 of record CAVUHE010000029.1, read on the forward strand.
GCGATCGCAGTTTCCGAATGGTCGGAAACTTCCAATGCGTTCGATAGAAGATCGAACGCCAACCTGAAAGCCATATCCTCCATGCAAAATCTTTCGCCGCGTCACGTCAAGACAGAAGAGTCGCTTCGGCTTGGCGTCGTATCCGGCTGGTACTCCACGAAAGTAAGCGGAACGTTCGTCTCCGGGCCGCACGATTCCGAGGCCGATTGCCTACGCAAGATCGCAGAGATCGATCCACCGCCGGCTAAACCGGCAAGAGTCATTCGCGTTGCGTAACAACTTAAGGAGGCAGGTCAAATGGCACTGACACGCGGCAGCTATGGCGGTTACGAGTTCGACCGGATGGTGGTGCTGTTTTCGATGGTTGACGGCCAGAGAGAAATACCCTGTGCCGTCAGCACATCCGCCATGGACGAGTTGGAAAAGCCCGAGCGGACCAAGTCTGACCAGCGCGAAGCGCAATTCATGCGGTTGCGCGATCGGATTGAAAAGCGTGCCGATCAAAAATTCCTCGCAAGGGAGTTCGAGGGCACCCCGCCCGGCATCATTTTGCGCAGCCTGGATTTTCGAAATGGCGCATAGCCGGATCGTCAGCGAGCCGACGGCTTTGCTGAGCACCGAGGAGTTTGATTCGCTGCGCGAGGTCGGCAAGGGTGATGGGCAAGGCGACATTCCCCAGATCCATTGGGAACGGCTGGTCGCCTTGGGTTATGCACTCAGGCGACTTGGGACCCTTGGGCTGACGGATTCCGGCAAACGTCGTCTCGCAACCGGAAACGGTCAAGCTTCCCTTACCCTCTCAAAATAGTTGGTACAGGGCGCTTCGCCGTAGAGGACAGGTTACTCGCAACCCCTGCGGTCATAGCTCCCGTCGGCCAGCAGCGTTTCGCAATGCGTGCTGGATGTCCGCGCGATCATGATGACGACGATGATGAAGAGCAGGGCCAGGGCCAACCTCACTCCTCCCCCCTTGGTTACTCAGCTGCAAATTCTCTAGCGAGAGTTGTGGGGGAATCTAGCAGAGCACCGCTGCGAAAACAAGAACATTTAGTGAACAAAGGCGTCAGCGGGCTGGACCCGAAAGGGCGGAGCCAGCGGCCCGCCCCCTTCGGTTCTTCTCACAGCGACATCGTCATCGGTTCAGGAATGTAATGAAAACCTTCGCCGGTTTTGACGACATGGCCGATGCCCGGCCACGGATAGTGGTAGGGCAACACGGCGATCTTGTTGGCCGCCAACATGTCCAGCATCTTCACCCGGCTTTCCACCGCCTGCTTCGGATCGGTGTCGTAGGAAAATTCCATCCTCGGCTTTTCCAGTAGCAGGATCGGGTGGTGAGTGAGGTCGGCGAGATAGGCGAAGGATTTGCCGTCCGAGGTGATCATGAACATGGTGTGGCCCACGGTGTGTCCCGGCGCGGCCATCGCCTGAATGCCGGGCAGAAATTCCTGGCCATCCTTGTAGAACACGATGCGGTCGCGCACCGGCAGCAGGTTGGTGCGGGCAATCGCGATGAAATCCTTCACCGGGCTGCTCATCTTGCCTTCGTCGGTCCAGAAATCGAGATCGCTCTGGGCGATGTAGTACTGTGCGTTGGGGAACAGTGGTTTGCCATCGTCGCCGATCACGCCGCCGACATGGTCGGGATGGGCGTGCGAGAACACCACCGCGTCGACGTCTTCCGGCTTGATGCCGGCATCCTTCATGCTCTTTTGCTGACGCCCGGTGGTCGGGCCGAATCCTTTTGTCGTGCCGAGGCCGGTGTCGAACAGCACGAGCTTGTCGCCTATGTTCACGATCGGCGAATTCTGCTCGAGCATAACATTGGTGGGGGAGAGGAAATTGTCGCTCAGCATCTTCCTGATCTCGTTATCCGGCAGGCCGGTGAAGGTGCCCTTGGGGTCGCCGAGCGACAGCGCACCGTCGGACACGACCGTGACTTCGGCGGAGCCGAGATTGAAGCGATAGAAAGTCGGAACTTGCGTTCCGACTTTCGGGGCGCGCGCCTGCGCGCCGCCGCCGAGCATGGCGGTCGTGCCGAGGCCCGCGCCGAGCGCAAGCAGGGACCTTCGCGAAACATTCAATGTCATGCGTCTTCCTCCACCGTTTCCATGATTGGGATCATCGCCCGAGCAGATATTGCCGACAGGTACTCCAAAGCTGCGACCGCTTTTTGACATTTGGAAGGCAATGCAACCCGGGGGCGAACCTAGACGGCAGCTCGCTTCTTCTCGATCACATCCCAGATCTTCGCCGCGATGTCGGGACCGCCGAGGCGGGCGATGGCCCGGATGCCGGTGGGTGAGGTCACGTTGATCTCGGTGAGGTTGCCGTCGATCACGTCGATGCCGACGAACAGCAAGCCGCGCTCGCGCAAGGCCGGGCCCAGTCCAGCACAAATTTCGCGCTCGCGGTCGGTGAGGTCGGTGGCCTGCGCGGCGCCGCCGCGCACCATGTTGGAGCGCAAATCGTCGGGCGCCGGCACACGGTTGACGGCGCCCGCGAATTCGCCGTCGACCAGGATGATGCGCTTGTCGCCATGTTTGACCTCGGGAAGAAAGCGCTGGATCACCCAGGGCTCGCGGAAAGTCACGGAAAACATGTCGAACAGCGAGCCGAAATTCATGTCCTGCGGCATGATGCGAAACACCGCCGCGCCACCATGGCCGTGCAGCGGCTTCATCACCACCGCGCCGTGCTCGTCGCGGAACGCGTTGATCTCGTCGAGGTCGCGCGAGATCAGCGTCGGCGGCATCAGATGCGGGAAATCCATCACGAACAGCTTTTCCGGCGCGTTGCGTACGCTGGCCGGGTTGTTCACCACCAGCGTCTTCGGATGCAGCCGCTCGAGCAGATGGGTCGAGGTGATGTAGGCGAGATCGAATGGCGGGTCCTGCCGCAGCAGGATGACGTCGAAGGCCGTCAGCGATTCGCGCCGCGGCTCGCCGAGGGTGAAATGATCGCTGGCGTCGTCGCGCACGGTGAGGGTCTGCACCGGCGCGATCAGCTCTTCGCCCTTCAACGAAAGCTTGTCCGGCGTATAATAGAACAGCCCGTGGCCGCGCTTCTGCGCCTCCAGCAGCAGTGCAAAGGTCGAATCGCCGCGGATGTTGATGCGCGCGATGGGGTCCATCTGGACGGCGACATTCAGTTTCATGGGGTGATCCGTTAGCTGGTTCTGTCAGGTCGGGGTTTTATGGGCTCGCATCGAACGCCGCTACCAGATGGCGCGGCAAACGCCTTGGCGCAATCAGCACGGCGTCAAAACGAAGCTCGAAATCGGCATGTTCGGGATGCGCCATCAGCCAGGCCTGGGCGGCGGCGATGATGCGCGTCTGCTGACGCGGCGTGACCGCGTAAGCCGCGTCATCGAGGCTGGCGCGCGCCTTGACCTCGATGAAGGCCAAGAGACCGCGCCGCCGCGCCACGATGTCGATCTCGCCATACGGCGTGCGAAATCGCTTTGCCAGGATGCGATAGCCTTTGGCCAAGAGATAGGCGGCGGCGCACGCCTCGGCCGAAAGGCCGGTACGAAAGGCAGCGACCCGCTCGGGCGCGGCGGTTTTCGTCGGTCGACCGGGCGGCGCAACGCCGTCGGTCCTTTCGTCAGGCTTCGTCATGTTCATCCTTCGCCGCCATCGGCCTGCCCTGCGGTTTCCTTGGCAAGCTCAAGCGCGCGGGCATAGATTTCGCGGCGCGACCGCCCGGAAACTTCCACGGCATGCGCGACCGCGTCCTTGACACTGTCGCGCTTGAGCCTGTCGCGCAAGAGATCGTCCAGCGCATCCTCGCTCATGGTTTGCGCGCCCGCCACAGGGGGCCCGACCACCAGCACGAATTCACCGCGCGTCTCCAGCGAGGCGGCGGATCGCTCCAGTTCCGAAAGCGTCGCGCGGCGGATGTCTTCATGCATCTTGGTCATCTCGCGGCAGATCGCGGCGTCGCGCGCACCCATGATCTCGGCGAGGTCACCAAGAGTATCCTGCACCCGATTTCCGGATTCGAACATGACGAGCGTGGCGTCGATGCGGGACAATTCCGTCAGCCGCGCGCGGCGCGCGGTTTCCTTCGGCGGCAGAAATCCCTCGAAGAAGAACCGATCGGTCGGCAGAGCCGCAACCGACAGCGCCGCTAGCACCGAGGAGGGCCCCGGCAGCGCGATCACCCGATGACCGGCGGCGCAGACCTCGCGCACCAGCTTGAAACCGGGATCGGAAATCAGCGGCGTTCCGGCGTCGGAGACCAGCGCAATGGAAGCCCCCTGCGCCAGCCGCTCAAGGATCTTCGGCCGCGCCAGCGCAGCGTTGTGCTCGTGATACGGCTTTAGCTGCCCCGTGATTCCATAACGCTCGGTCAGCCGGCGCGTGATTCTGGTATCCTCGCAGGCGATGATGTCGACGCCGGCCAGCGTTTCCAAAGCGCGCAGGGTGATGTCGCCGAGATTGCCGATCGGGGTCGCCACCAGATAGAGGCCGGAAACCGGCTTCGGGGCGGTCAGGACCTGCCCGTTCACGGAAAAAGTCCGCATCCGGGGTTCCGCCGACCCATCAGGGGTGTTTGTGGAAGCAGCTTTTGCGCGCATAATGGCAATCTAGAGCATGACCCCGAAAGGTGGGAACCGGTTTCCCCACGCGACAAATGCGAAAGTGTTTGCGCGGAGATCATGCTCTATAAAGAGATCGAGAGCGTTTTTGCGCGAAGCGGGTGCGCACTTCGGCAGCTTACATCGCGAGGGTGCGAAACGGCAGGCCTCCTCCCGCGTAGCAATGAGGCGGAACTGCAACCGATCTTGGCGTCGGGAAGCCATAAACCTTTTGTTTTGGTTAACTATTTCGCCGACAATATGCCCAAATCCGCCCTCCTGATCCCCTGGGAAGGGCGGCATCCTGGCCAAACGGCGTCGGCCACGAGAAGAGAAGCAATAGTGGGTCCGTTCGATCCCAACTCTCAACCTGCCAAGTTTTGGATTAAGAAGTCTTAGATGACAAAACCCCGGACGACGGAGTCTCGGACTTCCGGCACTCAGACGACCCGACGGACCGCGCTAGGCTTGATCCTCGGCTCGCCGCTGCTCGGCGCTTGCGCGGGCGTGCAGCAGAGCATCAGCCAGTTTTCCAGTCCGTTCGGCTCGTCGCAGCCCGCAAGCGGTCCCGCCGGCGCGCCGCAGCAACCGATTGCGGTCGGCAACGGGCAGGTCAAGGTCGGTTTGATTCTGCCGCTGTCGGCGGCGGGCAATGCCGCGGTCGCGGCGCAGTCGATGAAGAATGCGTCCGAGATGGCGCTTTCGGAGTTTCTAAATCCCAATCTCCAGCTCCTGATCAAGGATGACGGCGGCAGCGCGCAAGGCGCCCAACAGGTAACCCAGCAGGCGATCGACGAGGGCGCGGAGATCATCCTGGGTCCGCTGTTTGCAGCGTCGGTTCCGGCGACCGCGCAGGCTGCGCGCGGGCGCGGCCTTTCCGTGATCGCGTTCTCGACCGATTCGAGCGTGGCCGGCCGCGGCGTCTATCTCTTGAGCTTCTTGCCTGAATCGGACGTCAACCGGATCGTTGAATACGCCGCCAGCACGGGCAAGCGATCCTTCGCGGCCATGCTGCCGGAGAACGCCTATGGCAACGTGGTGGAAGCCGCCTTCAAGCAGGCGGTGCCCAAGCGAGGCGGACGCATCGTCGCATTCGAGAAATACGGCGCCGATCGCACAACGGCGGCGCGGAATGTGGCGCAGGCACTCGGTCAGGCCGACGCCCTGCTTCTCGCCGATGACGGCGATTCCGTCGTGACAGTTGCCGACGCGCTGGCCGCGGCCGGCGCCAATTTGCAGAACGTTCAACTGCTCGGCACAGGCCTGTGGGACAATCCGCGCGTGTTTGCGAGTTCCAAATTGCAGGGCGGGCTCTACGCCGCGCCGGACCCCGCGGGCTTTCGAAGTTTCTCAAATCGCTATCGACACAAATTCAACGCCGATCCGGTGCGAACCGCGACGCTGGCCTATGATGCGGTGGCGCTGACCGCCGCCTTGTCGCGAACCCAGGGCGGGCAGCGGTTCGCGTCCGACGTGTTGCTCAATCCATCCGGCTTTGCCGGCATCGACGGCCTGTTCAGATTTCGCGCCGACGGCAGCAACGAGCGTGGCCTCGCGGTCATGCGCGTCAGTACAAGCGGCGCCGTCGCCGTCGCGGGCTCGCCGAAGAGTTTTGGGGCGTAGTACCGCCCCTGCGAAGGCGGGTCCTGCGTTCTCGACGACTACGCCGCAAGATCAGCGACGACCGCATCGAGCACCGGGAATCCTTCCTGGGTGACCCGCAGCCGGCCGTTCTCATCGATCCATATGGCGCCTTCTTCGCGCAGGATCGCGATACGCCCTGGATCAAGCGGGCGCCCCGCCAAAGCGGCATAGGCTTGCGGGTCGATGCCCTCGGCGAGCCGCAGACCCATCAGCAGAAATTCGTCGGCGCGCTCTTCGCTGTTGAGAGAATCGTCGGTGACGACGCCGTGGCCGTTGGCCTCGACGCGCATCAGCCAGGCCTCGGGGCGCTTCTCGGTCGAGGTCGCGTGCCTCATCCCGTCGATATCGAGCCGGCCGTGCGCGCCGGGACCGATGCCGGCATATTCCTGGCCGCGCCAATAGACGAGATTATGCCGGCATTCCGCGCCCGCGCGCGCGTGGTTGGATATTTCATAGGCCGGCAGACCGTGGCCGGCGCAGACGTCCTGGGTCACGTCATAGAGTGCGCGCGCAACCGCCTCGTCCGGCGTCTTCAATTTGCCCGCGGCGTGCAAGCCAAAGAACGGCGTGCCTTCCTCGATCGTCAATTGGTAAAGCGACAAATGTTCGGCCGCTTCTGCGACCGCAAGCTTCAACTCATTCGCCCACATCTTCGGCGTCTGGTCGGGGCGGGCGTAGATCAGATCGAACGAGTAGCGATCGAAGGTTTTCCGCGCGATGGCGACCGCATCGCGTGCCTCACGGGCGCTATGCAGTCGCCCTAGCGCCTTCAACGACGAATCGTCGAGCGCCTGCACGCCGAGCGAGACGCGATTGACGCCGGCGGTGCGATACCCGGCAAATCGCGTCGCCTCGACGCTGGTGGGGTTGGCCTCGAGCGTGACTTCTACGTCGGAGGCGACATGCCAGTGCTTGCCGATCGCGTCCAGGATCGCACCCACCGTCTGCGGCCGCATCAGCGATGGCGTGCCGCCACCCAGAAAGATCGACGTCGCCTCGCGGCAGGCTGTGCGCGCCGCCGTGGTTTCAATCTCGCGCGCAAATGCGCGGGCGAAGCGGTCCTCATCTACGGAAGCGTGCCGGACATGGCTGTTGAAATCGCAATAGGGGCATTTCGAGAGGCAAAACGGCCAGTGCACGTAAACGCCGAAGGCTCCCGCTTTGCTGGCGACATTAGTCAAGGCAGATCTCCGCCAGTTTGACGAAGGCGCGGGCGCGGTGCGAGAGGCCCTTTCCGAGCGGCGGCAGGCCGTGCTTCTCGATCGAGGTCATCTCGCCGAAGGTGCGGCGGTGTCCGTCCGGCAGGAACATCGGGTCGTAGCCGAACCCGGCGCTGCCGCGCGGCGGCCACACCAGAGTTCCGTCGACGCGCGCCTCGACGTCCTCGAGGTGGCCGTCGGGCCAGGCGACACAGAGCGCGGAGACGAAATGTGCGCGGCGCTGGGGGCCCTGCGTGGCGCCGCGCTCCTGCAGCAGCCGTTCGATCCGCGCCATCGCCGCACCAAAATCCTTGTTCTCCCCGGCCCAGCGCGCCGAATAGATCCCGGGCGCGCCATCGAGCGCATCGACCGTCAATCCGGAATCGTCGGCGAAGGCGGGAAGCCGCGCCGCCTTTGCCGCGGCGACCGCCTTGATCCGGGCATTGGCGGTAAAGCTGTCGCCGGTCTCCAAGGGCTCGGCGAGGCCGAGCTCGGCGGCCGAGAGCGCCTCGACGCCGTGCGGCCCCAGCAATTCGCGCATCTCGGCGAGCTTGCCTGGGTTGTGGGTCGCGATCACGAGCTGGCCTTTGATTCGACGGCGCATAGTCATATGCATTTATAGTTCGTCATGGCCGGGCTTGTCCCGGCCATGCACGTTTTGGCCTTTCGCGGATCACGCCACGGCCATTTTCTGCAGGTCCACCAGCCGCGCCACGCCTTTGCGCGCCAGCGCCATCAGCGCGAGAAATTCTTCCTGCGAGAATGGCGTCTTCTCGGCGGTGCCCTGCACCTCGATGATGCGCCCGTCGCCGGTCATGACGAAATTGGCGTCGGTCTCGGCCTCCGAATCCTCCGCATAGTCGAGATCGAGCACCGGCGTGCCGTTATAGATGCCGCACGAGATCGCCGCGACGTTGTCGCGCAGCACGTTGGTCTTGATCATGTTGCGGGCCTTCATCCAGCCGATGCAGTCGGCGAGCGCGACCCAGGCGCCGGTGATCGAGGCCGTCCGCGTACCGCCATCGGCCTGCAGCACGTCGCAGTCCACGGTAATCTGGCGTTCACCCAGCGCCTCCAGGTCGACGGTCGCGCGCAGCGAGCGGCCGATCAGGCGCTGGATTTCGACGGTGCGGCCGTTTTGTTTGCCGGCCGAAGCCTCGCGGCGGGTGCGCTCCAGCGTCGCGCGCGGCAGCATGCCGTATTCGGCCGTCACCCAGCCGCGACCCTGGCCCTTCAGCCATGGCGGCAATCGTTCTTCCAGCGTCGCGGTCACCAGCACATGGGTGTCGCCGAATTTGACCATGCAGGAACCCTCGGCATATTTGACAACGCCGCGTTCCAGCGATACGGCGCGCAGCTCGTCCGGCGCTCGGCGGCTTGGCCGCATGGTAAATCCTCCAAATTCAGCAAGGTTTAACGGCTGGCCGTGCTTGTAGGTGCGGGAACGGGCAGCGGCAAGGCCCTTGGCCAGTCTTTGGCGATCATTGCCTGCTTGTCACCGGGCTCCTAGATGGACAACATTGGGGTTGGTTGTCGTCAGGAGTTCCGCTTGGCCCACCACGAACCGATTGGCCTGATCACGTCGCATGCGGGGCTCGCCCAGCTCAACGAGCGCTCGCGGGACATCTTTCGCCAGATCGTCGAGAGCTATCTGGCGACCGGGGAACCGGTCGGCTCGCGCAATATTTCGCGCCTGATCGCGTTGCCGCTGTCGCCGGCCTCGGTGCGCAACGTGATGGCCGATCTCGAGGCGCTTGGCCTGATTTACGCGCCGCATACCTCGGCGGGACGGTTGCCGACCGAATTCGGCTTGCGGTTCTTCGTCGACGCATTGATGCAGATGGGCGATCTTACCGAGGCGGAACGGGCGTCGATCCAGACCCAGCTTGCCTCCGTCGGCAAGGCGGTGTCGGTCGAGGCCGCCCTTGGTGAGGCGCTGACGCGGTTGTCCGGCCTCACCAGGGCCGCCGCGGTGGTACTGACCGGGAAATCCAATTCGCGCCTGAAACATATCGAATTTGTCCGGCTGGAGCCGGAGCGGGCGCTGGTGGTTCTGGTCGGCGAGGACGGCCAGGTGGAAAACCGTGTGCTGGCGCTGCCACCGGGTGTTCCCTCCTCGGCGTTGACGGAGGCGACCAATTTCCTGAATTCGCGGATCAGGGGGCGGACGCTGGCGGAAGCGCGCCTCGAGCTTGAAACCGCCTTGGCGCAAAGCCGCGCCGAACTCGATCAGCTGACGCAGAAGGTGATCGCCGCGGGGATCGCGAGCTGGTCGGGCGGCGAGAGTGACGACCGGCAGCTGATCGTGCGCGGTCATGCCAATCTGCTGGAAGATCTGCATGCGCTGGAAGATCTGGAGCGGGTCAGATTGCTGTTCGACGATCTGGAAACCAAGCGCGGCGTGATTGATCTGTTGGGCCGCGCGGAGAGCGCCGAGGGCGTGCGGATCTTCATCGGATCGGAGAACAAGCTGTTTTCGCTGTCCGGTTCCTCCACGATCATCGCGCCCTATCGGGACGCGGCCGGCCATATTGTCGGCGTTCTCGGCGTGATTGGGCCGACCCGACTCAACTATGCGCGGGTGATCCCGACCGTCGACTATGCGGCGCGCATCGTCAGCCGCATGCTCGGTGGATGACCTTCCCCGCACGGGGCGGCCCCGGCCTCGTGTTTTTGAGTTTTTTGTGAAGGCTAAGGTGCAATCGCGTCGGACCCGGTTGGCCACCGGTTTTTCGGAAAATGGCTTTGCGCTTGATTTTCTGCGCCTAAAGCACGATATCCCGGCCAGCATTCCCCTAACTTTTCCCAACCATCGTTTAAGACTTTCCAAGAAGGCAGTGTGATGACCGATCCCAGCGGGCAGAAGGACAAACCGGCTAATCCGGGCCAGGGCCCCGAGCCCGTGGTTTCCAAGCCCTACATCATGCCCGATGATCCCGAACCGGGATCGTCGGAGGCGCTGGCCAAGGAAGCCTCGGAATTGCGCGACAAGATGTTGCGGACGCTTGCGGAGATGGAAAATCTGCGCAAGCGCACGGCGAAGGAGGTTGCCGATGCGCGCGCCTATGGCATCACCGGATTTGCCCGCGACGTGCTCGATATAGCCGACAATCTGCAGCGTGCGCTCGACGCGGTTCCGGCCGAAACCCGGGAATCCGCCGATCCGGTCCTCAAGGCGCTGATCGAAGGCGTTGAGCTGACCGAACGCGCGCTTCTCAATGCGCTGGAGAAGAACGGCGTCAAGAAATTCGATCCGTCAGGTGAGAAATTCGATCCGAATTTCCAGCAGGCGATGTACGAGGTTCCCGACGCATCGGTCCCGCCCGGCACGGTCGTTCAGGTGGTGCAGGCCGGTTACATGATCGGCGAGCGCGTGTTGCGGCCGGCTCTCGTTGCCGTTGCCAAGGGCGGCGTCAAAGCCGCTGCTTCGGAGCAGGGATGAGGGCCGGGTGCCCAGCGCAGGAGGCGTTTCCTGCAGCGCGATGCTTTGATTAAACCCGTCTGACGACAGGTTTTACGTCACCTCTCCCGCTTGCGGGAGGTCGACGCGCGAAGCGCGGCGGGTGAAAACCTATCCCCTCAACCAGCGCGTCTCGCAGAAGCACCCCCCACCCCAACCCTCCCCCGCAAGCCGGAGAGGGAGCGCACTTGCGTCGCTACAAACTCAATCTGATCTCATCTCGCGCTAGTGTGGTGGTTCAGAAGTTCTCATCGTCAGTGCGGCGAATCCGTCATGAGAACTTCTGAACCAAAACCACACCAGAATCATAGATTTTCTAGTGTCCTTTCGAATCCGAAGTTCGCAAAAGTGGGTGCTGCAAGGGAGTGCGAACTTCGGATTCGGGACACTAGACCGCGAGATCGCTCGACTGGATACGCTTGACGCCGGCCTTTGTCATGTCGGCCCAGGATTTGGCGAGCGAGCCCTGGGTGTCGATGCCGCGGCAGGCATCTTCGATCACATAGGCCTCGAACCCTGCCTTGCGCGCATCCATGGCCGACCAGGCGACACAGAAGTCGGTGGCAAGCCCTGCGAAAAACAGGCGCTGCAGCTTGCGGGCCTTGAGGTAGGCGGCAAGCCCTGTCGTCGTCTTGCCGTCCGCCTCGGTGAAAGCCGAATAGCTGTCGACGTCCTGGTGGTAGCCCTTTCGAATGACGAGCCCTGCCTGGGGGATCGACAGATCCTTCGAGAGACCGGCACCGTCAGTGCCCTGCACGCAGTGATCGGGCCACAACACCTGCTTGCCGTAAGGAAGATCGATGGTTTCGAACGGCTTTTTGCCGGCATGGACCGAGGCGAACGAGACATGGCCGGCGGTGTGCCAGTCCTGCGTCATCACCACATTCGCAAATCCCTTGGCGAGGCGGTTGATCACGGGAATAACCTGATCGCCCTCCTTCACGGCCAAGCTGCCGCCCGGCAGGAAACAATTTTGAACGTCGATGACGATAAGCGCCGAGGCGTCATCGATCTTGATCGTAGCCGCGGCCCTGAGGGGTCTCGGAGCAACGGTCGTAAGGGTTATCGTACCCAAGCCCGCAAGAATCTGGCGTCGGTCCAGCATGTCGCATATCTCCTGGTAGGATTTGCGCCAGCAAATCAGGTCCACCAACAATCGTAAAGACGGCGTCTGGCCGTCTGACTGGAATACCAGCTTTAGCGCGGCTGAATCCCGTCGCGCACCGCGCGGAAGCGCGGAAAGGCTTTTGTCCATTGGTCGCGCGGCGCGCTGCCGATGATCCGCATGGAGGTCTGGCCGCCGAACCGGAACCATTGCACCACGGTGACGGGCGTATTGTCCCTGCCGCTCGTGCCGTCGATCCGCGTTTCATACCCCGCCATGCCCTCGATACGCTGCGGCTCAGACATCGTGATCCGCGCGTTGCGGAGGCCCGGAATTGAGGTCACGGCCTGCTCGGCGAAGCGGCCGCGATCCTCAGGCAGCGCCGGCGTGGAGCCCATCAGGGCAACGATCATAAAGGGTGAGGCCTCGAAGCCGGTTTTTTCGTCGCCGTCGGCGAGAAGAAGTGCTGCGCCCGGCGCCAAGGTGCGGACGGTCTTGAAATCGCTGAGCTCGCCGACCCTGAACGGCATCAACCCAAGAATCTCCTCGACCGGAACGTCCTTGCGGATCACCGCGGTCGCAAACATCTGGCGGACGGCCTCGTCGCTGTAGATTTTGCTGGCGTTCTCGGGGACCTGTACGGCGACGTAGCCGGAGAAGGTGCCACCCGACAGGATCATCGAATAGCGCCGCACCGAGGTCGCGCCGCTTTTGCCGGTCTCGGCCGTGTAATACGCCATTCCCGCCGCGGTTTCGATGCTCTCGGGCTTCGCGCCACCAGCCACCGCCGGATTGGTCTTCAGCGCATTCATGACTTCGCCATAGGCCTCAGCGGGAAGCTCTGCCACCAGGACCTTGACGCTCTCGTCCTCGGACTGAAAGCCCGCGAAGGCCTTTGCCGGGGTGAGGCCCACAAGGGGGACCATCCCGACCCGGACGCCGGGCGGAAAGATCGGGTCGGCGGCATGGGCGGGCCCGATAGCGAGGACGAGCAAGGTCAGCGCGGAAACGATTCGGTTGAGCTTCATCGGCAATCTACTGGGTTTGCATTGAGGCCGTTCGGTGGTCGGCCGTTGCCCGGCCGGGCCCATGGCCCGGGTCGCTTTTAACGGTTTTGCCACCCGGGCAACAGCGGCGCGGTGAAAGCGGTCGGGCCACTTGGCCCGGCGGGCCGGTCCTTGACGCCCCACGTCGAAACTATCTTTAAAGGTTGAGGCTTTTCATGGATTAAGGTTGCGTCCTGCTCCTTGCGGGCCCTGCACCCCCTCCTATATGAGGCTCACCGTCGCAATATCGCGAGTATTTGATCGTTGGGGGTTTGGATTGGTGCGCCGACAGGGCCCAGCCAACCTGCCGCAAAAAGAAGGATATGAGGACCATGGGAAAGGTCATAGGGATCGATCTCGGCACCACGAATTCGTGCGTCGCCGTAATGGATGGCAAGACAGCCAAAGTCATCGAAAACGCCGAGGGCATGCGGACGACCCCGTCGATTGTGGCCTTTAGCGACGATGGCGAGCGCCTCGTCGGCCAGCCGGCCAAGCGCCAGGCGGTGACCAATCCCGAGCGGACCTTCTTCGCGGTCAAGCGCCTTGTCGGCCGTCGCTACGACGATCCGATGGTGGAGAAGGACAAGAAGCTTGTCCCCTACAAGATTGTCAAAGCCTCCAATGGCGATGCCTGGGTCGAAGCCGACGGCAAGACCTATTCGCCCTCGCAGATCTCCGCGTTCATTTTGCAGAAGATGAAGGAGACCGCGGAGGCCCATCTCGGCCAGAAGGTCGATCAGGCCGTCATCACCGTCCCCGCCTATTTCAACGACGCACAGCGCCAGGCCACCAAGGACGCCGGCAAGATTGCCGGACTTGAGGTGCTGCGCATCATCAACGAGCCGACCGCGGCCGCGCTTGCTTACGGTCTCGACAAGACGAAATCCGGCACCATTGCGGTGTACGACCTCGGCGGCGGCACCTTCGATATTTCGATTCTCGAAATCGGCGACGGCGTGTTCGAGGTGAAGTCGACCAACGGCGACACCTTCCTCGGCGGCGAAGACTTCGACATGCGGCTGGTCAATTACCTTGCCGATGAATTCCAGAAAGAGCAGGGCATCAACCTGCGCAACGACAAGCTTGCCTTGCAGCGCCTGAAAGAGGCCGCCGAAAAGGCCAAGATTGAGTTGTCCTCGACAACGCAGACGGAGATCAATCTGCCGTTCATCACGGCCGACCAGTCCGGGCCGAAGCATCTGACGATGAAATTGACGCGCGCCAAATTCGAGGCGCTGGTCGACGATCTCGTCCAGAAGACCATCGAGCCGTGCCGCAAGGCGCTGAAGGACGCGGGGCTTACGGCCGGCGAGATCGGCGAAGTGGTGCTGGTCGGCGGCATGACCCGCATGCCGAAGGTCCAGGAAGTCGTGAAGCAGTTGTTCGGCAAGGAGCCGCACAAGGGCGTAAACCCGGACGAAGTCGTGGCCATTGGCGCCGCGATCCAGGCCGGCGTGCTGCAGGGCGACGTCAAGGACGTGCTGCTGCTCGACGTGACGCCACTGTCGCTCGGCATCGAGACTTTGGGTGGCGTGTTCACCCGCATCATCGATCGCAACACCACGATCCCGACCAAGAAGAGCCAGGTGTTCTCCACCGCCGAGGACAACCAGAACGCCGTCACCATCCGCGTATTCCAGGGTGAGCGCGAAATGGCGGCCGACAACAAGGTTCTCGGCCAGTTCGATCTGATGGGAATTCCGCCGGCGCCGCGCGGCATGCCGCAAATCGAGGTGACGTTCGACATCGATGCCAACGGCATCGTCAACGTCTCGGCGAAGGACAAGGCGACCGGCAAGGAACAGCAGATCCGGATCCAGGCGTCCGGCGGACTGTCGGAGGCCGACATCGAGAAGATGGTCAAGGATGCCGAGGCCAATGCGGCCGAGGACAAGAAACGCCGTGAAGCGGTCGACGCCAAGAACCACGCCGACGCGCTGGTGCACTCCACCGAGAAGGCGCTGGCCGAGCATGGCTCGAAGATCGCCGAAACCGAGCGGCGCGCGATCGAGGACGCGGTCAGCGATTTGAAGGAAGCGCTGAAAGGCGAGGATGCCGAGGCGATCAAGGCCAAGACCAACACGCTGGCGCAGGCTTCGATGAAGCTCGGCGAGGCGATGTACAAGCAGCAGGCCGAGAGCGACGCGGCCAAGGATGCGGCCAAGGACGACGTGGTCGACGCGGAGTTTACCGAGGTCGACGACGACAAGAACAACAAGAAGTCCGCTTAAAAAGGCTGACATCATGACCCCCATTCTGGCGAGTGCGCAATCGGCGTCTCGAAGGATGGGGGTTATTTTTCGTTAAGCCGAAGGCGGCATTGTGTGAGCCGCGTTGCTTCGGAATGATGATGAACTTCGGGCGGGTTTGACGGATGTCCACCAAGCGCTGCTATTACGAAACCCTTGAAGTCGAGCGAAACGCGGACGAATCCAAACTCAAGGCGGCATTCCGCAAGCTCGCGATGAAATGGCATCCGGACAAGAATCCGGGCGACGCCACCAGCGAAATACGTTTCAAGGAAATCAACGAGGCCTACGAGGTCCTCAAGGACGGCGAGAAGCGCGCGGCCTACGACCGGTTCGGCCATGCGGCGTTCGAGCAGGGCGGTGGTGGTGGCCCCGGATTCGGAGCCGGCTTCGCCTCATCGTTTTCGGATATTTTCGAGGACCTGTTTGGCATGGCCGGGCAGCGGTCGCGCGGCGGCCGCGAGCGCGGCGCCGACCTGCGCTACAACATGGAAATCACCCTGGAAGAAGCCTTCCTTGGCAAGACCGCCCAGATCGAAATTCCAGTCTCGGTCACCTGCGAATCCTGTTCGGGCACGGGCGCGAAAGCCGGCACCAAGCCGAAGACCTGCGCGATGTGCGGCGGGGCAGGGCGGGTACGGCAGGCGCAGGGATTCTTCACGCTGGAGCGGACCTGTCCGGGTTGCCAGGGCCGCGGCCAGATGATCGAGGACCCATGCCCATCGTGCTCTGGCTCCGGGCGGGTGACCCGCGAGCGCACCTTGGCGGTCAACATTCCCCAAGGCGTCGAGGACGGCACGCGCATCCGGCTGGCCGGCGAAGGCGAGGCCGGCATCCGCGGCGGGCCGCCCGGTGACCTCTATATTTTCCTGTCGCTGGCGACCCATGAATTCTTTCAGCGCGACGGCGCCGATCTGCATTGCCGCGTGCCGATTTCGATGGTGACGGCAGCGCTCGGGGGTGAATTCGAGGTGCCGACCATCGACAAGGGCAAGACCAAGGTGAAAATACCTTCGGGAACGCAATCGAGCCGCCGCTTTCGCATTGCCTCAAAGGGAATGCCGGTACTTCGTTCGCGCCAGACCGGCGACATGTACGTTCAGGTCGTGGTCGAAACGCCGCAGAATTTGACCAAGAAGCAACAGGAACTGTTGGCGGAGTTCGAAAAGCTATCCTCCGGTGCCACTCAGCCGGAAGCGGCGGGCTTCTTCGCCAAGGTCAAGGACTTCTTCGGCAGCCGCGCCAATACCTGAAGCTTAGTCGGCAAAGTAGTTGGTTCGCGGTTTGGCCGATCGTCAAAACGATAGTGAGCGCATGATGTTATCGCCGCATCGGCGGTTCTTTCCGAAAGCCTTTGAAAGCGCGTTCGGCTTGACCGAAACGCCGGCGACCTATACCTGTTTGTGACTGTTTTCTGACACTGCCGCGAAACGCGGTCCCGCCTGGTAGCGACATGCCCCTGCAATCGTCTGCGCGTGCGTTGAAAAAACCTCTCCGTCTCGATGACGAGGTTCGTTTTCTTCGTTCCTGGATCGAAAAACCCCTTCATATGGGCGCCGTCATGCCGTCGGGACGGCTGCTGGCGCGCACCATGGCGCAGTATGTCGACATCAATTCCACCGGCGCGGTTGTCGAACTCGGCCCCGGGACTGGTGCGATTACCAGCGCGTTGATCGAGCGGGGCGTCGATCAGAAACGCCTGGTGTTGGTCGAATATAATCCTGGCTTCTGCGCACTGCTGCGCGACCGCTATCCGCACGCCAAGGTGGTGCAGGGCGACGCCTATACGCTGCGGGACTCGCTGCGGAACGTGCTGAGCGCTCCGGCTTGCGCGGTGGTTTCCGGTCTGCCGCTCGTCACCAAGCCGATGCAGACGCGCTTGAAATTGATTCGCGATGCCTTTGTCGCGCTCGCGCCGGGTGCGCCGTTCGTGCAATTCACCTACTCGGTTGCTCCCCCGATTCCAAAATCGCTGCCGGGCGTTTCGACGGAAGCCTCCGAGCGCATCTGGATGAACCTTCCGCCGGCCCGCGTCTGGGTGTATCGGAAGGGCTGAGCTGTCCGCTTTTCCGCGCGGATGGTTCTCCCCGAGAACCTATTTAGATCATGGCCGCGTTGAAAATCCTCGTGATCCCCGGTTCGCTCCGGACCGGCTCGCTCAATGCGAGGCTGGCTGCAGTGGTCGCGCATGAGCTTGCGCAAGCCGGCGCCGAGGTCACCCGTATCTCGCTCGCGGATTTTCCGCTGCCGATCTACGACGGCGATCTGCAGACCAGATCGGGCGTGCCGAAGAACGCAATCAATCTCAAGCGCATGATCGGCGCCCATCATGGCGTCCTGATCGTGACGCCGGAATACAATGCTTCGATCCCCCCGCTGGTCAAAAATACCATCGACTGGGTGAGCCGCGTCCAGGATCCGCACGAGGCGCGCGGACAGGTGTTTCGCGGCCGTGCCTTTGCGATTGCGGCCGCTTCGCAAGGCCGGCTCGGCGGGTCGCGATCACTGGCGGCGCTGCGGTTGATCCTGGCGGCCTGCCATGCGCTGGTCATTCCGAACCAGCTTGCGCTGTCGTTCGCCGGCGAGGCTTATGATGATATGGAGAGACTGAAACACCCGGCCGATATCGAGGCGCTCGGCGCTCTGGCGCGGCAGTTGATCGACGTTTCCCAACGCCTGATGTGAGGTGACATGCAGCCATCCGCCATCGTTCCCCGCGACCGATTGATCGTGGCGCTCGACCTGCCGGGCATCGAGCCGGCCGAGGCGATGATTGCGCGGCTTGGCGACAGCGTGACGTTTTACAAGGTCGGCTATCAGCTTGGCTATGCCGGCGGGTTGCCGCTGGTCCGAAGGCTCACCGATGCCGGCAAGAAAGTGTTTGTCGATCTCAAGCTGCACGACATCAGCAACACGGTGGCGAAGGGCGTCGAAAGCCTCAAGGCGCTTGGGGCGACGTTCCTGACCGTGCACGCTTATCCGCAGACCATGAAGGCAGCGGTGGAAGCGCGCGGCGGTGGGGCCTTGAAAATTCTCGCCGTCACCGTGCTGACCTCCTATGACGACGACGACTTGCAAGCTGCGGGGTATCGCATGGGCGTGCCCGATTTGGTCGAAGCGCGCGCCCTCCAGGCGAAGGCGCTCGGCGTCGATGGGATCGTCTGTTCGCCCGAAGAGGCAGCCGCGTTACGCAAGATCGTGGGGCATCAGATGAGCCTGGTCACCCCGGGTATTCGCCCGACGGGCACAGCAACCGGCGACCAGAAACGCATCATGACGCCTTCTCGCGCGATTAAAGCCGGCGCGGACTATCTCGTGGTCGGGCGGCCGGTGATGGAAGCCAAGGATCCCAAGGCGGCGGCGGAGGCCATCCAGGCCGAGATCGCGCAGGCGTTGGACTAAATAACAAGGAGAAACGAGATGGCAAAAGGTTACTGGATCGCGCGCGTCGATGTTCACAACATGGATGGCTACAAGGAATATGTCGCGCAGAACGGCGCGGTATTTGCCAAGTATGGCGCCAAGTTTCTGGTCCGGGGCGGCCAGCATGTGCCCAAGGAGGGCTCCTCGCGCGCGCGCAACGTCGTGCTCGAATTCAAGGACTACGAGACCGCAATCGCCTGCTACAATTCACCCGAATATGTCCGCCTCGTCGCGCTCCGCAGCCCCCACGCCGAGAGCGACCTCGTGATCATCGAAGGCTATGACGGACCGCAGCCAGGAGCTTGATGGTGGCCTGATCGGTTGCCGGAACTGCCGGCGACCGGTATACGGCAGGGACGAGTGCCCCGTTTCCTTCAAATCGGCGGCACTGGTGAGGTCCTGACATGTCTGACATGCGCTTGATCGTTGCGGGGGCCGGCGGCCGGATGGGCCGTGCGCTGACGCGCGTCATTTCCGAAACCAGGGGCGCGGTGCTGACCGGTGCGCTGGAAGCGCCCGGTTCCGAGCTGCTCGGCAAGGACGCAGGCGTGCTTGCAGGGCTGCCCGCCAACGGCGTGTTGCTCTCGGCGGATCTCTGGTCGATGTCGGCGAACGCCGATGCCATCCTCGACTTCACCATACCCGGCGCGACCATCGCCAATGTCGCGATCGCAGCCGAGCGCGGCATCGTTCATGTCATCGGCACCACCGGTCTCTCCGCATCCGACGACGCCGTGATCAAGAGCGTGACCTCGCGGGCCATCGTCGTCAAATCCGGCAATATGAGCCTCGGCGTCAATCTGCTGGCGGCGCTGGTGAAGCGGGTGGCGCAGTCGCTGGACGAGGGTTTCGACATCGAGATCCTCGAAATACATCACCGCTCCAAGATCGATGCGCCGTCCGGCACGGCATTGATGCTTGGCGAGGCCGCCGCCGCGGGCCGCAAGATTGCGCTCGAGGCGCATTCGGCGCGGGGGCGCGACGGCGTCACCGGCGCGCGGCGGACCGGCGATATCGGCTTTGCGTCGTTGCGCGGCGGCACTGTCACCGGCGATCACAGCGTGATCTTCGCAGGTCCCATGGAACGCATCGAGCTGACGCACCGGGCCGAGGACCGCACCATGTTCGCGCAAGGCGCGGTGAAGGCCGCGTTGTGGGCGCGCGGCAAAAAACCCGGGCTCTACACCATGACCGACGTGCTCGGACTCGGCGATTTCTAACTCGATTTGAACGGAAGCTTTTAGGTATGAGCGATCGTCTTCTCGTATTGGTGCGTCACGGCCAGAGCGAATGGAATTTGAAGAATCTCTTCACCGGCTGGAAAGATCCCGATTTGACGGAGAAGGGGATCGCGGAGGCCAAGGATGCCGGCCGCAAATTGAAGGCGCAGGGGTTTTCCTTCGACATCGCCTTTACCTCGGCGCTTCTGCGTGCCCAGCATACGCTGGACTTGACGCTTGCCGAGCTCGGCCAGACCGGCATCCCCGTTCGCAAGCACCTTGCGCTCAATGAACGTGATTACGGCGAGCTGTCGGGCCTCAACAAGGACGATGCCCGCAAGAAATGGGGCGAGGAGCAGGTGCATGTCTGGCGGCGGTCTTACGACGTGCCGCCGCCCGGCGGCGAAAGCCTCAAGGACACTCTGGCGCGCACGCTGCCCTATTACGTGCAGGAGATCCTTCCTTGCGTGCTGCGCGGCGAGCGCACGCTCGTCGTCGCGCACGGCAATTCGCTGCGCGCGCTGATCATGGTGCTGGAGAAGCTTTCGCCCGAAGGCATCCTGGCGCGCGAACTCGCGACCGGCGTTCCCGTGATCTACCGGCTGAACGCGGACTCCACGGTCGCCTCGAAGCTCGATCTGGCGGCGTGAGCGGGAAGTTCGAGATCGTTTCTCTCGCCGCGCCGATCGCGGAAACCGCGCTGGAACAGCTCGCCGATGTGCTGGTCGACTGCGTCGCGGGCGGCGCCAGCGTCAGCTTCATGTCGCCGTTCTCGCATGAACAGGCGCTCGGCTTCTTCCGGAAGGTTGCAGGCTCGGTCGCTGCAGGCGACACCGTTTTGCTGGCGGCAAATCTCGACGGCAGAATCGTCGGCACCGTGCAACTCGGGCTCGACACGCCGCCCAATCAACCCCACCGCGCCGACGTCAAGAAAATGCTGGTGCACCGCTCGGCGCGCGGCCGCGGCATCGGCGCCGCCTTGATGACGCAAGTGGAACAGGAAGCGCGCAGGCATAGCCGCTGGCTTCTCGTGCTCGATACCGTTCCGAGCGAAAACGGGCACCGCCTCTATTTGCGTTCTGGCTGGCAGCAAACCGGCATCGTGCCGGACTATGCGCTGTTTCCCGACGGCCGGCTTTGCGACACGGCCATCATGTGGAAAAGGCTGGAGCGGTGAACGCGCTCTAATTCATCCCGACCTGGCCGGCTTCCCAGCCGATCATCGCCTGCTTGCGGGTGATGCCCCAGTGATAACCGGTGAGCGCCCCGCTCTTGCCGAGCGCGCGATGGCAGGGGACCACGAACGAGATCGGGTTCTTGCCGACCGCAGCGCCAACCGCGCGTGAGGCCTTCGGGCTTTTGATCTGGTTTGCGATATCGGAATAGCAGACCGCGCGGCCCATCGGGATTTTCAAAAGCGTCTCCCACACCCGGACCTCGAAATCGGTTCCGATCAGGATGACGCGCAGCGGCTGGTCCGGCCGCCACAGCCTGGTATCGAAGATGCGCTGCGCCAGCGCCGCGGTACCGGCATGGTCTTCGACATAGGTGGCGCGCGGCCAGCGCCGTTGCATGTCGGCGAGCGCCGGCTGCTCCTCGCCGGGATCGGCGAAGGCAAGACCCGCCAATCCGCGACCGCTGGCGATCACGACAGCGGTGCCGAACGGGGAAGGGTGAAAGCCAAAGCGCAACGTCATGCCGGCGCCACCGTTCTTCCATTCGCCCGGCGACATCGCTTCATGGGTGACGAACAGATCGTGCAACCGCCCGGGCCCCGAAAGGCCGGAATCGAGCGCGGCATCGAGCACGCTCGCGGAATCGCGCAATAGCCCCTTGGCATGATCGAGCGTCAGCGCCTGCATGAAGCCCTTCGGCGTCAGTCCCGCCCAGCGCCGGAACAGATGGTGCAATTCGTCGGGCGTGACGCCGGCCGCGTCCGCCACCGATTCGATCGTCGGCTGCCTGCGCCAATGCTCCGAGATATAGGCGATGGCGCGCCGCACGGAATCATAGTCACGGAGCGCGGCGTTGTAGGTGCCGGGTTTGGCAAGGCGGTGGTCATTGATTGCGAGGTTCATCATGCGCCTGATGTAGGCCGGCCGAGGCTTCCAAACCACCCGATTCCTGATTCTTTCATCGCACCGGATTATAGGTCGGGCCGCGCCGGGCGGCCTGGAGCGCTGCTATTAACGCATTGGAAAAGCTGGCTTTTTCTTCTGGGCCCAGGAAGCTGCCGATGGCGACGCGGCGGCCCTTCGAGACCAGATAAAGCTTTTCGACGCCATATTCGGGATGGGTCTTGCGATCGAGCTGCACCCACAGCGGATTGAGCACGAATTCCACGACGTGGCCGCGGTGACTGATCCGGCGTACGCGAAGTTCCGAGGGCGTCACGCGGATCTCCTCGCGCGCTTTGGCGTCGCGGAAATTGATCCGGAAGGCCCAGTAGATCGCCAGCACGTCGAGGCCGAAGAAGCCCAGCACCGGCCACGCGCCCATCAGCAGGAACGCCAACCCCGCGGCGAAGCTGACCACGCCGACGAACGCCATCACGACCAGAAAGCCGGCGCGATTGAGCGAGCGGTGTGGCGTCAGCAACGCCGAAAACAATTCCGGCTGTGCGTGAGGATCAAAATCATTGCCTGCGGTCATTGCGTATCAGTATACCCGGAACATGCCGAAAATCATCCGCCGTTCCCAACCTAAATCGAAGCCCGCAAAGACCCAGCGCGCCAAAAAATCTCGCAAGCGAATTGTGGCTAAACCGCCGCGCGCGCGAGTGGCAGCAAGAAAGCCAAAACCCTGGACTCCTTCCGAAGTTCACGAGGCCTTCAGCCGCTTTCGCAAGGCCAATCCCGAGCCGAAGGGGGAACTCGAACATCTCAACCCCTTTACGCTGCTGGTGGCGGTCGTGCTGTCGGCGCAGGCGACGGATGCCGGCGTCAACCGCGCCACGCGCGAGCTGTTTGCGGTGGCCGACACGCCGCAAAAGATGCTGGCGCTCGGCGAAGAACGCCTACGCGATTACATCAAGACCATCGGGCTTTACCGCAACAAGGCGAAGAACGTCATCGCGCTGTCGGAAAAGCTGATCACCGAATTCGATGGCGAGGTGCCGCGCACCCGCGCCGAGATCGAATCGCTGCCGGGCGCCGGGCGCAAGACCGCCAACGTCGTGCTCAACATGGCGTTCGGCGAACACACGATGGCGGTGGACACCCACGTGTTCCGCGTCGGCAATCGCACCGGGCTCGCGCCCGGCAAGACGCCGCTCGAAGTGGAGCTTGGGCTTGAGCGCGTGATCCCGCCCGAGTTCATGCTGCACGCCCATCACTGGTTGATCCTGCACGGCCGCTACACCTGTCTGGCGCGCAAACCGCGCTGCGACGTTTGCCTGATCAACGATCTCTGCCGCTGGCCGGAGAAGACGGTGTGAGGGCCACGCTGGCGAGCGTCCCGAAGGATGGGCAACGTCCCTCATGAGACGCGCGAAGAGGCACTCTTCACGATGGGAGGTCGCTGCTGCGCCTTGAGGACCTTGTACCCGGAACAGGCCGAGCCTAGGCTTCACCGACGCTAGGGCTCAGATCAAGGGCCGCGCAGATCGGGGAGAGACGCCATGCGATTATGGCTTGTGCTGGTTTCGGCTTTGCTCGCTACGGGCCTGGCTTCGTCGGGTGTGCGGGCGCAGATTTCCGATGATGTCGTGAAGATCGGCGTGCTCAACGATCAGTCGGGCCTCTATGCCGATCTGGGCGGTCCCGGCTCGGTGGTGGCCGCACGCATGGCGGTGGAGGATTTCGGCGGCACCGTGCTCGGCAAGCCGGTCGAGATCGTCTATGCCGACCATCAAAACAAGTCCGATGTCGGCGCGGCCGTGGCGCGGGAATGGTTCGAGGTCGGCAAGGTCGACATGGCGATCGGTTTCGACCATTCGGCGGTGGCGTTGGCGGTCGAGCAGTTGGCTTTCGAGAAGAACCGGATCGCGATTGCGGGCGCGGTCGGCAGTACGGCCTTTACCGGCAAGTCGTGCACGCCGACGGAAGCGTCCTGGATCTACGACAGTTACGCGCTCACCACGAGTCTTGCGAAGGCGATCGTGGCGGAGGGACGCGACACCTGGTTTTTCATCACCGTCGATTATGCCTTCGGCCATTCGCTCGAGGCCGACGCCACGGCCGCGGTCAAGGCGGCCGGAGGAAAAGTGCTTGGCAGCGTGCGTCATCCGCTCAACACCGCGGATTTCGGATCTTATCTGCTTCAGGCGCAAGCCTCGGGCGCCAAGGTCGTGGCGTTTGCAAACGGCGGCGGTGACATGGTCAATGCCACCAAGCAGGCGAACGAGTTCGGACTGACGAAGAATCAGACCATCGTCTCTCTTCTGGTTTTCATTTCCGACGTTCACAGCATGGAGCTTCAGGCCGCCCAGGGATTGAAATTCGTCACCGCGTTCTATTGGGATCGCGACCAGGAAACCCGCGCCTGGTCGAAGCGCTTCTTTGAGCGGCACGGCAGGATGCCGACCATGCCTCAGGCCGCGATCTATTCCGCGATCCGCCACTATCTCGGCGCCATCGCCGCCGCCGGCACGGATGAGGCGAAGGCTGTGATGACGAAGATGCGCGAGCGGCCGGTCAACGATTTCTATGTCAAGAACGGGCGGCTGCGCGAGGACGGCCGTCTGGTCCACGACATGTATTTCGCGCAGGTGAAGACGCCGTCGGAATCGAAGGGGCCCTGGGATTATTACAAGATTCTCGCCACCATCCCCGGCGATCAGGCGTTTCGGCCGTTGGCGGAAGGCGGCTGCCCGCTGGTGGCGCATTGACCAGGGCGTGAACCGATAAGTTCAGAGTAGTCGGCGGACGTCCGCTTTAGCGCGGACCCAAATCGGACGTCGCGTGAGGTCCGAAAAGTTGCCAACAGACGACGTCGGAAATTAGCGAGGCCGCCAACTGAGGCGGCCTTACGTTTTCTCATGCGATCGAGATGTTAGCCACCAAATTAAAAGGCAAGCGACGACTGAGCCCCCGAACACGACGACTTCCATGAAGTCAGGAAAGCCTGCGGCCGCCCATAGACCGCCGCTAACAACCAAAACGGCAACTTGCAGAACGCCGTCGATTTTTCCTGTAACCGTTTCCAAAGACATCCAGCACGTCTCCGCTCGCAGAGACCAGCAGATATTAATCGAAAATAGGCCGGTCTCCACATCAAAATAGGCCGATGGTGTCCGCGTTGGTGGAAAAGTCCGCGTCGCGCCGACCGCATCATAAAGCGCCGCACCCTGCTTGTAGGCGTGATTGCGCATGGCGATGTCGTTCGCGTGATCATCAAAATGCACGTCGGCGACAGGCAAGCCATACTGATCCTTGACGCTACTCAAGGTAATGCGGTTGGTCTCCTGCGGCATGTCCTCTCCGACGAGCCACATGCCCGCCATGTTGCTGTAGCCGTCGATCGCGCTAGTGAACTCGCGACCCCAGGCACCTGGATCAAGGAATGCCGCCATGAAGGGCAGCCCGAGCGACAGCGTCTCCATCTCGTAGCCGCCGGCGAAGCCGCGGCTCGGATCGTGTCGCCCTTCATCCCGGACGATCCCGGCCATGGTCGTGCCGCGATACATGTGAACAGGCTTGTCGAAAACGGCGTAGACCGACCCCGTCATGTGACGCATGTAGTTGCGGCCGACCTGGCCGGATGAGTTGGCAAGACCTTCCGGGAATTTCGACGAGGCGGAATTCAGCAGCAATCGCGGGCTTTCGATCGAGTTGCCCGCAACGGCCACTACGCGGGCCTTCTGACGTTGTTCCTTGCCGTCCTTGTCGAAATAGACGACGCCGGTCACCTTGCCGCTCGCGTCATGCTCGATGCGCGCGACCTGGGATTGCGGGCGCACCTCCATCTTCCCGGTGGTCTCGCCTTTCGGGATTTCGGTGTATAGGGTCGACCACTTGGCGCCCCATTTGCAGCCCTGGAAGCAGAACCCGGTTTGCTGGCAGGAATTTTGATTGTCCCGCTCGACCGAGTTGATCGCCATGTTTCCGGTATGGCACTCCTTGTAGCCGAGCTTGTCCGCACCGGCTTTCAGGATCTTGAAATTGTTGTTGCCCGGGAGGCCCGGCCTGCCGCCCGTCCGCGTCACGCCCATCTTCTCCTCGGCACGCGCATAGTATGGCTCAAGCTCGGCGAGCGTGATCGGCCAGTCGAGCAGGTTGGCACCTGGAATCCGGCCATAGACCGTTGCCGTTTTGAATTCGTGATCCTGGAAGCGGAGCGACGCGCCAGCCCAATGCGTTGTCGAACCACCTACCGCCTTGACGATCCACGCCGGCAGCGTCGGGAAATTCTTCGATACGCGCCAGCTTCCCGAGGTCGTTCGCGCATCCTTCCAGGCCAACTGGGTGAAGCTCGCCCATTCGTCGTTGATGAAATCCGCGTATTCGTGCCGTTCGCCGGCCTCGAGCACGACGACGTTGATTCCCTTTTGTGCAAGTTCGTTGCCCAGCGTTCCACCGCCGGCACCGGAGCCGACGATCACTACGACGCTGTCATCGTTTTGGTTGAATTTCGCGGCCATATCGAATTTCCTCCGAGTTCTTCTGCGTCAGCGGTCTTGATGCCGCTTAGATCCAATCGATGTTGTCAAAGCCACGCTTGATGTAGCCACCCTTCGTGTAGGATTCGCCTTCGTAGCCGAAGATCGGCCACACCTCCGGCTGGTTGTAGAGGGATACAATGAGCCCGGAACGGATCGTTTCGAACATCGGCGAGTTGCTCACGGCGCGCAGCAGAGCGACACGCTGGGATTCCCAGCCGAGGCCCGCATAACCGCCCTTGCCGGCCGCGGCGTCCAGGCCGGCGATGAACGATTCAATCTGCGCCTTTGTGGCAGGGTCGGTTGCCGCCTTCTCATCGTAGGATTTCATCGCGATCGCATAATATCGATCGGGGACCTTGTCGTGCGGATAGATGTCCCGTGCGACAAGGATCAGGGTCTTCAACGTTTGTGGCTGCAGGCCCTTGACGTCGAGTGCCCACGCTTCGGAGGCATTCAGAAGTGCGCCGCCGGCCGTAATCGTGACCGCGGCCGCAAAGCTGATTTCGGACGACCGGCGCAGGAACGTACGACGGCTGACTGCTCTTTCCCGGCGCGCGTGGCGCCCGTGATCACCACTCATGGATGTTCCTCCGATTTCACTCGTCATTCGCGCTGTTTCGCGCGCTTCACTTATAGCGGCCGCGCCGCTGCAAAACTTCGATCTTGTATCCGTCCGGATCCTCGACGAAGAAAAACCGCGCGAAAAGCCCACTCTCCCGGTTGAACTCGACAATGTTGCGCGGCGACAGGCCCGCGGCGGTAAAGCGCCCGTGCTCGCGATCAATGTCGTCGACCGTGAAGGCCAAATGTCCGTATCCGTCGCCAAGCTGATAGGGGGTGGTGCGGCCCTTGTTGATCGTAAGCTCGATTTCGAACGGCGTCTCCTCGTTCGACAGGTACACGAGCGCAAAGTCGGGAAAGTCGAGACGTTCCGCGACCTTCAGACCGAACACCTTGTCATAAAATGAAACTGACCGCGATTCGTCCAACACGCGGATCATCGTGTGAATCGCCTTGGCCATGTTTTGGACCAAATCCCTGGCGCGCCGCGTTCCACGACGCGATCGAAAGCTTAAGGCGCTGAAAAAAAGTTTGGTGTTATCCGCCTACTACGTGGCGCCGACGTTCGGAGCTCTGACCGCCAAGGCTTGCCGCCGGGATTTCGGTCGCCCGTTTCTCCAAGGCAACGAGACAGATGCATCGCAAGTGCGAAGTGAAATTTGGAACCGGCCCCCACATCAGCAGAACTTCGCGGTGCAACGTGGAGATGAAACTAGGGACGGACATGCCTTCCAGCGCGGCGATCTGCTCGAGAATGTTCCAAAATACCCTTTCGAGCCTGATACTCGTGCTCTGCCCATTGAGCCGAATTGAACGAGTCTCGTAGACGTAGCTGTCTGGGTTTTGGCTGGCAAACAAATGGCACATGCCTTCCTCCCTCGCGCTAGAATTGCTTTAGGCAAGTCTGGTGACTTTTCTGCGGTAGTGCAAGCCGCATGCGACTGCCGGAACTGTCGATCGGATTTTTGCCTCCCGGATCACACGCCGTCTCAAATTGCTACTGTTCGACGCCCAGGGATGCGGCTTGGCCGTGTAGTCCGCGCTCAAAAAAGGACAGGCGGCCCTTCGATGCGTACGTACCGCCGAGTTTGCTCCTGGGTATACGAAGGCCTGCCCCTCTCGGCCGCGTGCAAGGCCCACGCACGCATCGACGCCGGCGGGCATTCGCGTCGATTTTGGCGCCTTCGCGTCATGTCCGTCAAGCCAGGCAATCTCGAAAATGCCGCGCGCACAACTTGTTACGCGTCGTTACGTACTTCGTTCCACGAGGAGGCTAGCCACCGGCACTCCCGTCTTGCGCGCCGGTTCGAGCAATTCCGGCCGCGGTCCGCTGAGGCGCTTGTGCATGTGAACCATCAACGCCATGCCGAACAGCGGCGTCGCCAGATTGACGATCGGGATCGAGACGAACGCCGCGATGATCAGGCCGGCCGCGAACACGGTCGCGGCGTTGTCCTTGCGCATCGCCTTGGCCTCGGCCGGGGGACGAAACCGCATCGCCGCGAGCTCGAAATATTCTCGTCCCAGCAGCCAGGCGGTTGCGATAAAGAACACGAGGAAACCTGCGCCGGCGACCAGCACAAAAGGCAGCGCGATCAGATAGACGAGAATCGTCAGCAACGCCGTCTTGACGCCTTCGCTCATGGCAACGCCGAACGGCAACGCGACACCGGGACGCTCGGCCGGATAGTGTTCGCGCTCGACATGGTCGGCCACCTCGTCGACGAAGACGCTTGCCACCAGCGAAGTGATCGCGGGCATCAGAAATATCGCGCCGACCACGACGCCGAGGCCGGCGGCGATGGAAACGATCCAGGCGAGGATATCCAGCGGCGTCTGGAAAGAGGGTCCGAGCAGTGCCTCGGCCCAGCCTTCTCCCGAGGTCGCAAGCCAGCTCAACAGCCGTTGCAGGCCGATCGCCAGCACCACGATCAGCACCAGCGCGAGCCCGATCGATCGCCAGAGGATCGACCGCATCGGTGGCGACAGGATTTGCGACAGCGCCTTGACGGCTGCATCCAGCATGACGGATTTGTCCTCTGCGAATTCCCCGCGAGAGGTAGACATGCCATGGTGGTTCGGCAAGGGCCGCTGAGTTGAGGGGGTTGAGGGTTGCTCGTCGGGGACCGGATTACCGGCAGAAAAATCGTCGGCGGATCGAAATCCAAAAAACTGCGTCTCGAGAACTGCGCCTTTAAGGGGCCTGCTCAGCCGTCCGTCGCGCGGTGGAGCTTTTGTGGCGACGACTGGACATATTCGATATCGATGACTTCGCTCACTGTGATGGAATCGACCAGCATCACCGCTTCATCGTCCAGCACTATTTGCTCAATTGAAATCGACGTCTCTTCGTCAATCGTTTCAGGAACAAGCGACGGCGACCTGAGCGTTTCTGGAAACACACCGAATTGGCCCGCTACCTCCTGGAGCGGCTTCTGTTTGTCGGCCCAGTGCAAGGCGGTGTAATCGAAGCCGTGCACGATGGTGGGTTTGACGATTTCGAAATAGGGCGAGATGTCGAAATCGCGCGGCATGTAGAGCGATGAGTCGCGGATATGCAGGATTTCGCGGCGGGCCTGGCGCGAGCCGGCGCGCGTGATCTTGGGCAGGATCGGGTAGCGCACGGCATCGAACGCCTGCGCGATCAGGGCCGAACAGATGATCTTGGTTGGGTCGCCGGAACCGAACGCGATCATCCGCCGCCGCCAGCGCTGCGGGATAGGCAGCGGAATCAGAAAGCGCATCAGGTCGAGAATGTTCTTGGTGTCGTAGCCGAAGCCGATCCTGTTGATGGCGTAGCGGCACACCGTGTTGCGGTCCTCATACATCAGACCGACCGGCCGGCACAGCCGCGTATGGTAGGAGAAATATTTCGACAGCGGCGCCGAGGTGACGCCCTCGCCGATATTGGCCTCGATCAGGACATGCGGCTCGCCATCGGGCTCGGCCGCGCCGTCGATTGGGCCGACGAAGAGCGCGGCGTGCGACCATGTCGACTGGGTGAGGTATTTGATGATGCCGGAAACCCGGTTGTTGCCCTCGACGAGGAGAACATCGCCCTGCTGAATGATGCCGCGAAGGTGATCCGGATCGCTGGGCGTGAACGGCTCATAGCCCGGCACTTCCTTCTGCAGATAGGAAGCGATCAACTTGCCGACAGTATCGAGCATTACGCCCATGAAGGTCATTCCCCCCAAACGGCCTTTTCCAGCCGCTCTTTTTTCGATCCATATCATGGTCGAAAGCCGTTGCAATTTAGTTCATGCAACGGACCGATCAATCATGATTGATTCACCATGACGGTTGCCGCTTCGGCCCGGATGCGGCAAGTTCGCTAGATGTTCCCTCGGTTCTCAAAACTCCGGAAACCATGACATGGCAATGACGCGGCGCCATCTTCTGTCGGCATCCGCGGCCGCCATCGCGGTGGCACCGGCTCTTGGCGGTCGCGCATGGGCCGCGCCATTGCCCCGCGAGGCCGATATTGTCGTGATCGGTGCAGGCGCGGCCGGTATCGCCGCGGCGCGGCGCATTCAGCTCGCGAACCGCAAGGTCATCGTGCTGGAAGCGGCGGCCCAGATCGGCGGGCGATGCCTGACCGATACCGCGACATTCGACGTCCCCTTCGATCGCGGCGCGCGATGGCTGCACAATCCCGAGACCAACCCGATGATCCGGCTCGCGCGCAACGCGGGGTTTGATCTCTCGGCGGCTCCCCTCGGCCAGAAGATCCGCATCGGCCAGCGCAACGCGCGCGCCGGCGAAACCGAGGAATTTCTCGCCGCGCTCGTGCGCACCAACCGCGCCATCGACGACGCCTCGCGCGGCAAAGCGGATGTGTCCTGCGCCTCGGCGCTGCCAAAGGACGTCGGCGACTGGGCGGGGGCGACGGAATTCGTGCTCGGCGCCAATGGCACCGGCAAGGATCTCAAGGACGTTTCGGTCATGGACAAGGTCCGCGCGCAGGACCGCAATGCCGCCATCGGCTGCCGCCAGGGCCTGGGCGTTTTGGTCGCCAAGCTCGGCGAGCAGGTTCCCCTGGCGTTGTCGACGCCGGTCAGCCAGATCACCTGGAGCGGCCGCGACGTCGCGGTGGAGACCTCCGCGGGCAGGATCACCGCGCGCGCCGCCGTCGTCACCGTGTCGAGCAACGTGCTCGCGGCAGGGAATATCAAATTCACACCGGAGTTTCCCAAGCGAGCGCTCGATGCGGCGGCAAAATTGAGCCTCGGCAGCTACGACCGCGTCGCCCTGCAACTGCCGGGCAACCCGTTGGGGCTTGCGCGCGACGAGGTCGTTATCGAACAGAGC
Organism: uncultured Alphaproteobacteria bacterium; assembly: GCA_963741185.1. Taxonomy (GTDB): domain Bacteria; phylum Pseudomonadota; class Alphaproteobacteria; order Rhizobiales; family Xanthobacteraceae; genus Bradyrhizobium. The sequence goes on from CAVUHE010000029.1 coordinate 140,010, forward strand.
AAATCCACCCGCACGGCGCTGTTGTCCGCCAATATCGGGGGATCGTCGCTGTGCGTGATCGATGTCGCCGGTTCGTTCGGCCGGGATCTTTCGGCGCAGGGTGAAACGGCGATGGTTGCCTTCGCCACGGAATGGTTGAGCAAGCTGTTCGGCAGCAACGTCGCTGCGGCGGTCAAGAAATCGAGCACGACGCGCTGGAACGCTTCGCCGTTCATCCTCGGGGCGATGTCCGTTGCCGCGCCCGGCGCGCAGCCATCGCGCAAGATCCTCACCGAGCCGTTCGGCAATGTCTTTCTCGCGGGCGAAGCAACTCACGAGACCCTGTGGGGCACGGTTGACGGCGCCTGGGAAAGCGGCGAGCGCGCAGCCGAAGCTGCGTTGCGAAAAATTGGCGCGCTCAACGAACCGGGTACGGCGCCCTCGCGCGCGCCAAGACAACACCGCCGCGGCGCGTAAGGGAGTCCGGTCAATCGATGTCGGGACGACCCAAGGCGCTGATTTCATGGTCGAGCGGAAAGGACAGTGCTTTCGCGCTCCATGAAGTGCGGCGCGCGGGCGAATTCGAAATTGTCGGCGCCTTGACGACGGTGACCGAGACCTTCGGCCGCGTGTCGATTCACGGTGTGCGGCAGGAAATCCTGCTCGCCCAGCTCGACACGGCCGGATTGCCGCCGCATATCGTGCCGATTCCCTATCCCTGCCCGAACGAAATCTACGAAGCGCGGATGGGGGAAGCGGTCGCGGGCGCGGTGCAGCAAGGCGTCACCCACATCATTTTCGGCGATCTGTTTCTCGCCGATATCAGGGCCTATCGCGAACAGAAGCTCAAGGGCAGCGGTGTCACGCCGGTGTTCCCGCTTTGGGCAAGGCCGACCCTGAAGCTGGCGAAGGCGATGATTGCGAGCGGCATGGAGACTTATCTCTCAACCGTCGACCTGAAGAAATTACCCGCGGAATTTGCAGGACGAAAATTTGATTCACGGCTCCTGGCCGATTTGCCTGAAGGCGTCGATCCCTGTGGCGAGAATGGCGAGTTCCACACTTGCGTGGTCGCAGGCCCGATGTTTGCGCGCAGCCTCGCGGTCACGGTCGGCGAGCGTGTCGAGCGCGACGGCTACGCGTATTGCGATCTGGTGATGGTGGCATGACGATGTGCCGCGCTAGCGCAGCACGCCGCCGGTCTTCTTGTTGACCTCGGTCACGATCTTGGCCGCCACCGCGTCGATCTCTTGATCGGTCATGGTCTTCTCGCGCGGCTGCATCGTCACCGCGATGGCTATGGATTTTTTGTCGGCGTCGATGCCTTTGCCTTCATAGACGTCGAACACCGTCACCGCCGTGATCAGTTTCTTCTCTGCGCCTTGCGCCGCGCGCGCGATGTCGCCGGCTTTCACGGTGCGGTCAACGATGAATGCAAAATCCCGCGACACCGGCTGGAAGGCCGAGAGTTCCAGCACCGGCTTGGCGCGGGTCGGCTTCTGCTTGGCCTCGGGGATGCGGTCCAGGATGATTTCGAAAGCGACCATCGGGCCGTCGGCGCCGAGCGCCTCGAGCGCGCGCGGATGCAGTTCGCCGAAGTAGCCGAGCACATTTTGCGGGCCGATCTGGATGGTGCCGGAGCGTCCGGGATGCAGCCAGTTCGCGCCGCCCGGAACGATCTGCAGCGCCTGCATCGGCGCGCCGGCCGCCGAGAGCACCGCAAAGGCGTCGGCCTTGGCGTCGAGCGCGGTCGCTGTGGCCGAGCCGGACCAGTGCCGACCGGTGCCTTGCGAGGATGCAAATCCGTGACGCACGCCCGATGCCGCGGTCAGTTGATCGTCCGGCCCGTCGCCCAAAAACACCTGGCCCACTTCAAACAACGCGACATCCGGAAAGCCGCGATCGGAGTTGGCTTGCGCCGCGGCAACCAGACCCGGCAGCAGGCTCGGCCGCATGTCGGACAAATCCGAGGCGATGGGATTGGCGAGCGCGAGTTCAGTCTTGCCACCACCGAATAATTCGGCCTGCGGTTTTGCGATGAACGACCACGTGACCGCCTCGACCATGCCGCGCGCCGCAAGTGCGCGCTTGGCGCGGCGGGTGCGTAACTGGAGCGGCTTGAGGACCGGCTTGCGCGGCGTATCGCCACGTTCGAACGGCGTCATCGCTACCTTGTCGACGCCGAAGATGCGAACGATCTCTTCGACAATATCGGCCTTGCCGTGCACGTCCGATCGCCAGGAGGGCACGGCGACCTTAACCAACGCTCCGCTACCGGCCACCATGAAGCCGAGATGGCCGAGGATGCGTTTCATCTCCGGAAATGGCACGTCGATGCCGGCGAGGCGCTTCACCTCGGTCGGCGGGAAATCGATCACACGATCATCGCCGAACGCCTTGCCCACGATCACGTTTTCGGAAGGTGTGCCGCCGCAGATGTCCATGACCAACCTCGTGGCCATTTCCAGTCCCGGCACCATGAAGGCCGGATCGACGCCGCGTTCGAAGCGATAACGCGCATCCGAGTTGATGCCGAGTTTGCGTCCGGTCTGGGCGATGTTGATCTCGTTCCACAACGCCGATTCGATCAGCACATCGGTGGTCGCCTCCGAACAGCCGGAGGCGTCGCCGCCCATGATGCCGGCCAGCGACTCGACGCCGTGATCGTCCGCGATCACGCAAATATGGCTGTCGAGCGCATAGGTTCGGCCATCGAGCGCCAAAAGCGTCTCGCCGTCGCGCGCGCGGCGCACGGTGAGATTGCCTTTCACTTTCGCCGCGTCGAACACATGCAGCGGCCGGGCGCGGTCGTAGGTCATGAAATTGGTGATATCGACCAGCGCGTTGATCGGGCGCAGTCCGATCGAGGTCAGGCGCTTTTGCAGCCATTCCGGCGACGGGCCGTTCTTGACGCCGCGCACCAGCCGCAGCGCGAAGCCCGGGCAGAGGCTTGCATCCTCGACCGTGACTTTCACCGGGCAGGGGAATTCGCCCTTGATAGCGCGAATTGCCGGGTCCTTGAACTTGCCCATGTCGGCGGCGGCAAGGTCGCGCGCGATGCCGTGCACGCCGGTGCAGTCCTGCCGGTTCGGCGTCAAGTTGATTTCGAGCACGGGGTCACCTAGCCCCGCCCATTGCGCGTAGGGCGCGCCGATCGGCGCGTCGGCCGAAAGCTCCATGATGCCGTCGTGGTCGTCCGAAATTTGCAGTTCGGCGGCCGAACACAGCATGCCGCGGCTTTCCACACCACGGATGGTGCCGATGCCGAGCGTGATGTCCTTGCCGGGAATATAGGTGCCGGGCGGCGAGAACACGCTGACGAGACCTTCGCGCGCGTTCGGTGCGCCGCACACGACCTGCACCGGCGCGGCCCCGTTGCCGGTGTCGACCATGCAGACCCTCAAGCGATCCGCGTTGGGGTGCTGCGCGGCGGAAATCACCCGCGCGATGGTGAAGGGCGCAAGCGCCTTCGCCTTGTCCTCGATGTTTTCGACCTCGAGCCCGATCATGGTGAGCTTGTCGGCGAGCTTCTCGACGGGCTCGTCGGTGTCGAGATGGTCCTTCAGCCAGGAGAGGGTGAATTTCATGTTATTTGCTTTTCTAGTCCCCTCCCCCGCTTGCGGGGGAGGGTCAGGGTGGGGGCTCTTGCGGCGACGGTAGCTGCAATCGTTTCCAGCACACCTGTACGATTTGTCATCACATCGTGATTGCTAAATCGAAGAACATGAAATCCCTTTGCCTCAATCACCGCCGTACGTCGGGCATCTACCGGCTCAGCTTGGTCGGAAAAATGCTGTCCGCCATCAAGCTCAATCACTAGGCGTGCCGCGTGACAGACGAAATCGGCGATGTAGTTCTCGATTGGGACTTGGCGCCGGAAACCCGCACCGTTAAGCCGATGATCCCGCAGTGCCGACCAAAGAATGCGCTCGACATCGGTAGAGTTCTTCCGGAGGGCGCGTGCGTTTGAACGCAACTTGGAAGTTACTTTCCAAGTCCGGGTTTTTTGCACAGCCATTGAGAACTCCGATGCGGCGACACCCCCACCCCAACCCTCCCCCGCAAGCGGGAGAGGGAGCCTCATCTGCCGAGCGGATGAAGCGTCGACACCGCTGCTGACATCCAACGACGCAATGGCGGCTCCGACGCTCTCCGTTCCCTCCCCCACAAGGGGGGAGGGAACGGAGAGAGCGTCGGCTGTCTCTCGAGGCAAATGCAAATCCAGAAGAATCACGAGCTCAATCCTCCCGCCAGGGTCGGGATGTCGAGCGGTTTGAAGCCGTAATGGGCAAGCCAGCGCACGTCACTCTCGAACAGTTGCCGCAGATCGGACATGCCGTATTTGAGCATCGCGATGCGGTCGATGCCCATGCCCCAGGCAAAGCCCTGATAGACGTCGGGATCGATGCCGCAGGCGCGCAGCACGTTCGGATGCACCATGCCGCAGCCAAGAATTTCGAGCCAGTCCTCGCCTTCGCCGAAGCGGATCTCGCCCTTGTCGCGCCGGCACTGAATGTCGACTTCGAGCGAGGGTTCGGTGAACGGAAAGAATGAGGGGCGGAATCGCATGTTGATGTGATCGACCTCGAAGAAGGCCTTGCAGAATTCGTGCAGGATCCATTTGAGGTGGCCGAGATGCGAACTCTTGTCGATGACGAGGCCTTCGACCTGGTGAAACTGTGGCGTATGGGTTGCGTCGGAATCGATCCGGTAGGTGCGGCCCGGACAGATGATCCGGATCGGCGGCTTCTGCGTGAGCATCGTGCGCACCTGCACCGGCGAGGTGTGGGTGCGCAACAGCATGCGCGAGCCATCTTCCTTCGGATTGAAGAAAAACGTGTCGTGCATCTCGCGCGCCGGATGGCCCTCGGGGAAATTCAGCTTGGTGAAATTGTAGTCATCGGTTTCGATGTCCGGGCCTTCGGCGATCGAAAAGCCCATGTCGGCAAAGATGGTATTGACCTCTTCGAAGACTTGGCTCAGCGGATGGATGCGGCCCGCCTCAGTCGGGGCCTCGCGCACCGGAAGCGTGACGTCGATGGTCTCGGAGGCGAGCCGGGCGTCGAGCGCCGCGGCTTTGAGGATTTCGCGGCGCGCGCCGAGAGCCTCGGTGACCTTGTCCTTGGCAAGGTTGATCGCCGCGCCCTGCGTCTTGCGCTCATCGGGCGACATTTTGCCGAGCGTTGCGAGAAGGGCGGAGATCGACCCCTTCTTGCCGAGCGCTGAGACACGCACGGCTTCAAGGGCGGCCTCGTCGCCTGCAGCGGCGATCTGGCCAAGGATGGTTTGTTCGAGGGTTGCAAGGTCGGACACGGATCAATCTCTGCTTCCAAAAGGCCGCTGGTTGTGGCCGCGCCGAGGCCGAAAGGTCAAGCAAAAAGCCGCGAAGTCCGGCATGGACGGTTCCGTGTTTGAACCCCCTTCGGCCGATCACGGCGACCAAGATTTGTTCGAGCAAGGAGCATGCGATGCGCTTTAAACCATGGCTGGCGGCGCTGTTTATCGTCTTGCCACTGGCGGCCCAATTGGCGCAAGCGGAAGAGTGTCCGGCCAAGTCAACGCAGTTCGACGACATCGTCGTGGCGCTGAACGAGGCTCCGAGCTGCGACCGTGCCATGAAAATATTCGAGGCCTGCGAATTCGGTGCCAGCGGCGACGTTGGTCTTGGCGCCGTCGTCGAGAAGAAATGCGAAGGCGACTTTCTGCCTCGGTTAAAGGATTCCGAAAGGCAACTCTATCAACGCGAAATGCGGGTCTGCGACCGAAAATACCGCAACCAGTCCGGCACCATGTATCTGTCGTTCACCGCGTTTTGCCGGGCCGAGATCGCCCAGCGTTACGCGCGCCGGGCGCTGAAGGCGGCTCAACCCTCAACCGCCCGCTGACGCCTAAGCCGCCAGCGCCGCCTTGGCCTTCTCGGCGATCGCCTGGAACGCCCCGGGTTCGTTGATGGCAAGATCCGACAGCACCTTGCGGTCAACGGTGATGCCCGACTTGGACAGACCGTTGATGAACACGCTGTAGGTCATGCCGAATGGACGCACGGCGGCATTGAGCCGTTGAATCCACAGCGCGCGGAAAGTGCGCTTCTTGCGCTTGCGGTCGCGGAAGGCATATTGGGCGGCCTTTTCGACCGCGGGCTTGGCGGCGCGGATGGTGTTCTTGCGGCGGCCATAATAGCCCTTGGCGGCCTTGTAGACTTTCTTGTGCTTGGCGTGAGAGGTCACACCGCGTTTGACGCGAGACATGACGGGTCTCCTTCATATGAAAATGGGTGACGGATCGCCGCGCGGACGCGGCGCGGCTCAGCGCGATCAGGCGTTCGGCAGGAAGTATTTCTTGATGTTGTCGCCGTCGGTCTTGAACAGCACGCGGGTGCCGCGGAGCTGACGAATCTGCTTTTTCGTCCGCTTAATCATGCCATGGCGCTTGCCGCGCTGGGCATGCATCACTTTGCCGTTGGCAGTCACCTTGAAGCGCTTTTTAGCGCCCGACTTGGTCTTCAGCTTGGGCATTTGGCTCTCCTGTTGGCCGCAGATAAACGCGCCCTAAAAGGCGCCTTCGCGGCTAAATGCTCGTTAGAGCGTTGAAAGTGCTCAGGTTTTCCGCAAATGCGGCAACCAGCACAGACACCGCCACGGCAGCCCTTGATCAGCCGGGCGATGAAGGTCGCGCTTATGGCAGAACCGTCACGCCTTGGCAACGATGAACCGCCAAATTGGATCGACAGACGAATCATAGCTCGCCCGCAGGCGGTGTCGTCAAAAAGCAGGACAAAATGACAATTTCAGCTCAATCGCTTGGCGTTTTCGAAGTGTTCCGGCGCGCTCTGCCGCCTCTATCAACTCTGGCCGTTCTGACCGCGGTCATGATGCCTGGTGCGGTCGGAGCCACCGGCGCGAGATCGGTCCGCGCCTATGACGGCACCTGGAACGTGGTCTTCGCCACGCGGGCGGGCAATTGCAGCGCGACCAACAGCGCGCCCTTCACCGTGTCGGGCGGTCGTCTTTCGTCCGCTGGAGGAGGCAAGGTCACCGGCGGCATCAACGCCGCCGGGACCGTGTCGGTGCGAATATCGGTCGGTCTGTCGTGGGCGAGCGGCAGCGGCCGGCTCGTCGGCAATTCAGGTGCGGGGCGGTGGGCGGGGATCATCTCCGGCGACCGCTGCAGCGGCACCTGGCGCGCCACGCGAAGCTAGTTTTCCATTGTCGTCCCAGCGAAAGCAGGAACCCATGCGCCGTGCGCTCTGCTCGAGAACACCCACAGGTCCCCGCATACGCGGGGACGACAGAGTTGGGAAAAGCTCGAATCAGCGCGGCGCCAGAACCATCACGACCTGACGGCCCTCGAAACGGGCGTCCTGCTCGACCTTGGCGAACTCCGCGACGTCGCTCTTGACCTTGTCCAGGAGCTTGGTGCCGATTTCCTGGTGCGCCATTTCGCGGCCGCGATAGCGCAAGGTGACCTTGACTTTGTCGCCTTCCTCGAAGAACCGCTGCATGGCGCGCATCTTCACATCGTAATCGTGATCGTCGATCATCGGCCGGAGCTTGATCTCCTTGATCTCGACGATCTTTTGCTTCTTGCGGGCTTCAGCCGCTTTCTTCTGCGCCGAATACTTGAACTTCCCGTAGTCCATGATTTTGCAAACGGGAGGATTGGTATTGGGCGAAATCTCCACAAGGTCCATGCCGGCCTCGAGAGCCTGCTTGATGGCAGCGACTGTTTCGACGATGCCTTGGTTCGTGCCGTTCTGATCGATCAGCTGAACCTGTGCGTTGCGGATTTCATCATTGGTGCGCGGCCCGTCTTTGGTGGCAGCGGGCGGGGCTCTGTTGGGACGGCGAATGGGTGGTTCTCCAAAGTTGTGAACGAAGATTGTAGTTTGAAGGAATAAGGCTGCGCGGGCAAGCGAACTCGCGTCGCCACGCCCGAAAAAGCATCAAATGCGAGGCATTTTGGTCACGCCGAACAGCGCCCACCCGGATCGAATATTCAGATCTGTCCACATAGAGGGCAAGCCTTCGCTCCGCAAGCGCGGAACGTTGCTGTTATGAGCCTTCCGTTGACGGATCGGTTCTGCTCACTCAAACAGAGCCACCGGAGTAACCACTCATGACAAGTTCCGCCGCAACCGGGCAGCCACCCGCTTTTGTCGAGGTCGGCCAGGGAAGCGAGGCGCGCCGCATCGCGGTCCGTGCCCGCAGCGGCGGCTCGCCCGGGCTTTTCTGGCTCGGCGGCTTCAAGTCGGACATGCAGGGCACCAAGGCGCTGGCGCTCGACGCATGGGCGGAGCAACGAAATCGCGCCTGTATCCGGTTCGATTATTCCGGTCACGGTGAATCCGGCGGCGACTTCGTCGACGGTACAATCGGGCGCTGGCTGGAGGAGAGCACAGCCGTATTCGAGCAATTCTGCGCCGGGCCTCAAGTGGTGATCGGCTCCTCGATGGGCGGTTGGATGGCACTGCTGCTGGCGCGCGAAATCGCCAGGCGGCAGGCCGGCCGCGCCTCGCTCGCCGGGCTGGTATTGATCGCGCCGGCGCCCGATTTCACCGAGGAGCTGATGTGGAAAGGCTTTTCGCCGCAAGTGCGCCAAGAAATCGAAACCAGGGGGGTGTGGCTGCGGCCATCGGAATATGGCGACCCCTATCCGATCACCCGCAACCTGATCGAAGAAGGCCGTAGCCATCTCCTGCTTGGTCGTGCCATCGAGGTTGGATGTCCGGTTCGCATTCTGCAAGGCGCGAAGGATCCCGACGTGCCCTGGCGGCACGCCTTGGCGTTGGCGCATCGGCTGCCGGCTGACGATGTTGTGCTGACCATGATCCAGGATGGCGACCATCGCCTGTCACGGCCGCAGGACATCGCGCGGATGATCGCGGCGGTGGCGGAGATCGGGTGAGGTCGTCCGTAAATTTCCTGGTTTGGTGCTTCGCATCGTCCCGGAACGACGACGGAAAAATCATGCACGCTGCCACTCCGCCCGCACGGTCTCATCCGCCTCGGCGCCAGCGGTCTGCGCCGCAAGTGCTGCAAACTCCTCCGGCTTCAGCAATTGCGACAACGCCCACACCGCGGCGCCGCGCACCAACGGGCTTGCGTCGCCAAGCAGGTGATTGGCCTCGACCGCCAGCGCGCGGTCATCCGAGTTGCCGATCGCGATCAGCACATTGCGAACGAAGCGGTCGCGGCCGATGCGCTTGACCGGCGATTTTGCAAACCGCGTGCGAAACGCCGCATCGTCGAGCCGCGCGAGATCGGCCAACTCTGGCGCGCGCAAATCGTCGCGCGGCGCCAGTTTTGCCTCATGGCCGGCTTGGGCGAACTTGTTCCATGGGCATACGGCAAGGCAATCGTCGCAGCCATAGATTCGGTTGCCGATCGCTTGGCGAAACTCGCGCGGGATCGGTCCCTTGTTCTCGATGGTGAGATAGGAAATGCAACGCCGCGCGTCGAGCTTGTAGGGCGCCGGAAACGCCGATGTCGGGCAGATGTCGAGGCACGCCCGGCATGAGCCGCAATGATCCGTGTCGGCCTCATCGCGCGGCAGGTCGGCAGCGGTGAAGATCGCACCGAGAAAGAGCCATGAGCCGAATTGGCGCGAGACCAGATTGGTATGCTTGCCCTGCCAGCCGAGCCCGGCCGTTTGCGCCAACGGCTTTTCCATGACGGCCGCGGTGTCGACGAACACCTTGACCTCGCTACCGGTCGTCGCGACCAGCCACCGCGCCATTACCTTCAGCCGCTTCTTGATCAAATCGTGATAATCATCGCCCTGCGCATAGACTGAAATCGCGCCGCGCGTGCGCTGCTGCAGGATCGCCAGCGGATCTTCGTCGGGTCCGTAATTGACCCCAAGCATGATCACCGAGCGGACACCCGGCCATAAGATGCGCGGATCGGTGCGGCGCTCTGGATTCGCGGCGAGCCAATCCATGTCACCATGGGCGCTCGCCTCGAGGAATTCGCGGAAATGCCGGCCTGCCTCGGCGATTGCGCCGGGATCGGTCACGCCCGTGCAATCGAAGCCAAGCTGGCGCGCCTGACGCGCGAGCTCTGTCTTGAGGACCGCCGGCGCAATCTGGGCGGTCGTACTCAGAAGTCGAGGTCCACATAGGTCCGCGACGCCGGAACTCCCGCCAGCCATTCGCTCAGCAGCGGGCGGAACGAGGGGCGGGATTTCACCCGCGCGTACCATGCCTTTGCCGCGTCGTCCTCGATCCATGGCACGTCGCCCAGATAATCAATCGCCGAAAGATGCGCCGCGGCGGCGAGGTCCGCATAGGTGAGCCGGTCGCCGGCGAGATAATTCCGCGTCCGCGCCAGCCAGCCGATATAGGCCAGATGATAGCGCACATTCGCTTTCGCCGCGCGGATCACGTCCGCCGCCGGCGGACCGCCGCCATCATCCCCGCTCATGAAGCGTTTATAGATGCGTTCGGTGACCAGCGGGTTGGACGCCTCCTCGAAGAACTTTTCGTTGAACCATGCCATCAGCCGACGCACCTCGATGCGTTCGCCAATCGTCTGCGGCAAGAGCCGGCGTTCCGCCAGCACGGCGCCATGGGTCTCATCGAGATATTCGGCGATGATGCCGGGGCCCGGAATCGCAGGGTGGCCTTCGACGAACAAAACCGGCGTCGTTCCGGCCGGGTTCAATGCGAGAAACGCCTCGCGCCGTTCCCAGGCCCGTTCCTCCACCAGCCGCAATTCCAGCCCGAGCTCGCCGAGCGCGAGGCGAATGAAGCGCGAATGCGGGCAGAAGGGATGGTGAAACAGCGTGAACATGAAGTCCTTTGATAGATTTCCAGTCTTAAGAATCTTCCTATGCGACAGGTTTACCGCCGAAGGGCGTCAAACTACCGAAGCTTTTGACTGAGGCAACCGGTGTTTTTGCGCTTTTGACGTTGCGGCAGGGATACGAATAAGCGAGAAGAACTCGGCTTTTTTCGGCCGATAGCGATCACTTGGGTCACAATGGATCACGAAAGCGGGGCACTAGGTCATGATGACTGATTCGTTGCGAGCGGTGATTTTGGGGGTCATCGAGGGTGTCACGGAATTTCTCCCGGTGTCGTCGACGGGCCATCTGCTGTTAGCCGAGCGATTCTTCGATCTCGGCCAGGGTAGTTTCTGGAACAGTTTCACCGTTCTGATTCAGCTCGGCGCGATCCTGGCGATCCTGGCCATCTACTTTGTCAAACTGTGGCGGATCGCACTCGGCATGTTTTCCAACGCCGATGACCGTCGCTTCGTGATCGGCGTGCTGGTGGCGTTTCTTCCCGCGGTGATCATCGGGTTGATTGCGGGGAAGTACATCAAGGAGGTTCTGTTCAATCCGTGGGTGGTGTGTTTTTCGCTGATCGTTGGCGGCGCCATTCTGTTGTGGGTCGATCAACTCGATCACAAGCCGCATGAGCACGATGCTACGAAATTTCCCTTGCTCACCTATCTGTGGATCGGCTTCGCGCAGTGCCTTGCGATGATCCCGGGGGTTTCGCGCTCCGGCGCCAGCATCGTCGCGGCGATGCTGTTGGGGGCCGACAAGCGCGCGGCGGCGGAGTTCTCGTTCTTTCTGGCGATCCCGACCATGGTCGGCGCCTTCGTCTATGATTTTTACAAGAACCGCGCCGAGATGACGGCCGATCATTTGGGAATCGTTGCGATCGGGTTCGTGGTGTCGTTCATCACCGCGATCATCGTGGTGAAGACGTTCCTCAGTTACGTGACACGCCACGGTTTCACGCTGTTCGCGTGGTGGCGCGTCATCGTCGGCACGCTGGGCCTGATCGCGCTGGCGATGGGGCGGTGAGAATTACGCGCGCTTGTGCGCGAACTGTCCGGTCCGGCGAAAGCGCCAGAGATATTGCGGCGCGATCGCTGCAAGCGAATCCGGCGCAATTCCGAGCCCCTCCAGCGTAAGCCCGGCGGACTTCGCAGCCTCCGACACCACATTGTCGCTGCGCAGGAGTTCGACCTGATCGGGCGTCAATTGCAGCGGCCCCGGCGCGAACTGCAGGAACAACGCCTGCAACTTGGCCAACCCAAACGGCAACGAGACCAGCATGCGCTGACGCTCGATGATCGAAAGAATGACTTCGATGATCTCGCGCATTGTCAGTACTTCCGGGCCGCCGAGCTCGTAGGTCGCGCCGGCCCTGGTCTTGCCGTCGACCGCATCGGCCACCGCGGTCGCGACATCGCCGACATAGACCGGCTGCAGTTTGGTCATACCTCCGCCGACCAGCGGCAGCACCGGCGACAGCCAAGCCAGGGTCGCGAAGCGATTGGTGAATTGATCCTCAGGGCCGAACACGACCGAAGGCCGAAAGATCGTAGCCGAAGGAACGGCCGAGAGCACCGCACGTTCGCCGGCGGCCTTGGAGCGCGCGTAGCGCGACGGCGAATTGTCATCGGCGCCGATCGCGGAAACATGCACCATCCGCGCTCCGACCGCGGCGGCAGCCTTCGCCACGGCGCTCGCTCCGGCCGCTTGCACGGCGTCGAATTTCTGCGCGCCGCCCTCGGCGAGGATTCCGACGAGATTGATAGCGATATCGGTGTCGCGCATCGCCGCCTCTACCGAGGCCGGATAGCGCAGATTGGCCTGCACGGCGTGGATTTGGCCGACCCGCCCCAACGGCTGCAGATGACCGGCCAGTTCCGGCCGACGCACCGCGACCCGGACGCGATAATCGCGCTTGCAGAGCGCGCGAACCACGTTGCGCCCCAGAAAGCCCGATCCTCCGAAAACCGTAACCAGGGTGTCCAGATTCGATGCCATGGGGTCAGTTCCTGCGGGTCAAATTCGATGGTTTATCGCGGCATTTAGCCGTTTCGCGATACGCCATCAGGTTCGCGCTGTACAGTGTTTTCGAGTGCGATCCGGAGCCGAAGGCCACGTTAACGCAAAGTGGGCAGCGGTTTCCTCAGGACAAACGAGAAGAGTTTGCCCGCAGATCATGCTCCAAAAATGTGGAGCTTCGCCAATTTGACAAGCGCGCGACCGATCCGTACTAACCGCCCCCGGGCCCAGGTGGCGGAATTGGTAGACGCGCTGGCTTCAGGTGCCAGTGGCTTAACGGCCGTGAAGGTTCGAGTCCTTTCCTGGGCACCATTTGCCCAAGCCCGGGTCCGAACTCATTTCGACGCTTCGAGGCGCGCCAGCAATTGCACCGCGTGCTCGGCGCGGTGGATTGGCTCGAGGCTGCGATAGGTGCGCGCGAGCAGCAGCGCACCTTCGAGCTGGCAAAGGACCATCGTCGCGACCCGATCCGCATTCTCGGATGTCATGCCGAAGCGCTCGAGCGCACGTTTGGCCTCAAGCTCCCATTTCTGGAACGCGTTGCGGGTCACGGCGCCCAATGCTGCGGACTGAGCGGCGGTTTCCAGCGCGGTGGTCGCGATCGGACAACCTTCCATGTAGTCGGAGCGCTCAAGATCCGCCGCCATGCCGCGCACGATCCGCACCAGAAAAATTTCGGCGCTGTCCGATGCCTCGGCGGCCTTCGCGATGCCAAGGCGCACGGTTTCCGCGGCGAGCATCAGGGCAGCCTCGCCGATTTCCTCCTTGCCTCTCGGAAAATGGAAGTAGAGCGAACCGCGGGGACAGCCTGAGGCGGCCAGAATGTCGTGCAGCGCGGTGCCGTGATAACCCTGCCGGCGAAACAGGTTCGCGGCGGCCACCAGCGTTTTCCCTTTGGAATCAGAAGCTTTTGCCATCCCTGAAAGTACCAATTGCAAATCAGTATGTCGACCTTCATAATATGTAGGATGACCGACTTAGTAGGATTTCTGACCAGGAAACCAAGAACTTACGCCCCTCCAACATGCGTGTGGAAGAATCAACATGAAAAGATCGCTTGATATTGCCGCCGTCGTCCTGACCTCGCTGCTGTTGGTTTTGTTTGCGATCCTTTCACTCCGCGGGTTGATCGATCCGCAACATGCGTCCGCCCGGTTCGGCACGCCGGTGTCGGATTCTGCCGGTGCCCTGTTTTACCGGGTGTATTTGTCGCGGAACCTGGCGATCGTCGCCTCGGGCGCGATTTTCCTGCTCGCGCGGCAGTGGATGCCCTCTGGCCGTTCTGCTAACGGTAACCGCTGCCCTGCCGGTGTTCGATATGTCCGTCCTGTCGCTGGACGGTGTCATGCCGCCGCTGTTTCACCCCGTCGCACTCGCGCTCATCGCGCTGACTGCCGCACTGCTCTGGCGGCGCGCTCGCACGACAAAGGTTTGAGCGCAATCAACGTTTGTCTGCTGGCTGATGGTCGATCGACCGCTCGCCTCTTTCGAAATTGGGCGGTAGTTTGGATCCGACCAATTCGACAAGGTTGGTAAAACCATGACCGTACGCCTGCATCGCGGCGATCTGCCTGATCTCACCCGCTACACCAACTCGGTGGCGATCGATACCGAGACCATGGGACTGCATCCACATCGCGACCGGCTTTGCGTGGTGCAGATGTCGAACGGCGACGGCAGTGCCGATGTCGTGCAGGTACCGAAGGATCATGGCAAGGGTCCGACTGATGCGCCAAATCTGAAGGCGCTTCTGGCCGATCCGAAGATCACCAAGATCTTTCATTTCGCGCGCTTCGATCTCGCCGCGCTCTACAACGCCTTCGGCGTGATGCCGCAGCCGGTTTACTGCACCAAGATCGCCTCGCGGCTAAGTCGCACCTATACCGATCGTCACGGCCTGAAGGATCTGGTGCGCGAAGTCCTCAACATCGACCTGTCGAAGCAGCAGCAGTCGAGCGACTGGGGCGCGCAGATCCTGAGCGAGGCGCAGCTCGCCTACGCCGCTTCCGACGTGCTGCACCTGCACGCCCTGCGCGAGCGTCTGGACGTCATGCTGGCGCGCGAGGGGCGCTTGGGGCTCGCGCAAGCCTGTTTCGAATTCCTGCCGACGCGGGCAAAACTCGATCTGCAGGGCTGGGACGCCGAGGACATTTTCGCGCATTCCTGAGCCGAGGGGAGCGTTTTGACCGTAAGATCGGTCACTTAGCCGCGTTTAGGACACACTCAGACACAAGGTTCCGGCTGCGCGATCCGGCGATCCCCTGTAGAATGTTCTCCTCTCGTGTCGCCAGGAGCAGTGGTGAATTCGGTTCAGAATCCTGCCTATCAAGCCGGAATGGAGGCGCGCTTTGCCATCGCCGCGCGCCACAGCCGGATTGTGCGGATCCTGCGTGTTGCGGTTCCGGCGGCCGTGATCCTGTCGCTTGCGACCATTGTCCTGGTGTCGATCTTCAATCCGTTCCGCATGCTGTTGCCGAAGCTGCCGCTCGAGATGGGAAACCTCGTCGTCTCCGGCACCAAGATCACGATGGAGTCGCCGCATCTGGCGGGCTATTCGCCGGATCGTAGGCCGTACGAAGTCTGGGCAAAGACCGCGACCCAGGATGTGACCGATCCGGATCACGTCGAACTCAAGACGCTGCGGGGAAAGGTGTTGATGGAGGATCAGTCGACAGTGACGCTGGAGGCGGTCAATGGGCTGATGGATACCAAGCAGCAGTTGCTCGACTTGCACAAGGACATCTACCTGCAGACCACCACAGGCTATGAAGCCTGGATGAGCCAGGCCTTCGTCGACATGGCCAAGGGTACCGTGACGTCCGATGAACATGTCGATGTGAAATGGGCGGACGGAACCTTGTCGGCCGACAAGATGAAGATTACCGGCGGCGGCGACGTGGTAAGGTTTGACGGCCACGTCGTGATGAACATCGACAAGATGCCCGAAGGCGCGCCGGAGCAGCCTGCGCCAGTGCCCGCCGCGCGCTCGCGTTCGGCATCCGGCAAGTCCTCGAACCCCAGATGATTTGATGACAATTCTTCCGCGCAGCACTCGGTTACGGCAGATCGCGTTCAGCGGCGCTTGTATCGTCACTGCGTTCGCGATGATCGCTGCCGGCGAGGTCGCGGCGCAGAGCGCGGTCACGGGCGTGCCCAATGCCATGCAGGGCTTCTCGCAGAATCGCGACCAGCCGATCCAGATCGAAGCCGCCTCGCTCGAGATGCGCGACAAGAAAAAGGAAGCGACCTTCACCGGCAACGTGAAGGTGGTCCAGGGCGACACCACCATGACTTCGAAAACGCTGGTGGTGTTTTACGAATCGAATTCGGCCTCCGGAGCGCCACCGCCGACTAATTCAAAGGCCACCGCCAAATCGGCGCCGATCCAGTCCGCCACCCCAGGCCCTGGCGGGGCCTCGTCGATCAAGCGGCTGGAGGCGCGGGGCAATGTCGTCGTGACCCAGAAAGATCAGGTCGTGACCGGCGAGACCGCGGTGTTCGATACCAAGACCAACCTCGTCACCATGCTCGGCGGCGTGGTGTTGACCCAGGGCAAGAACGTGCTGCGCGGAGATCGCCTGCTGGTGGATATGACGACCGGCGTCTCGCGGGTGGAATCCGACTCTGGCCGCGTGCAGGGCCTGTTCGTCTCGTCCGGCCAGGGCGGCCCAGGCGGCCCGGCGACCCCGAATGCCTCGCCGCAAGCGCCCGCGCCCGTTGGCTCAAATAAATCAAAATAACATCAATATCTTGCGAGATAGCCGCCGTCGATGCGGTTGAAGCCTGCGGCGGGAGCCTGTATCTGCGTCATGACGCAAAGAGGGCCTATGGTCGCTTTCGCCAAACCGCTGACACTTTGGCGGATCATGCACTGGCGCGGTGATCCACCCTCAAATCGGGGGTGTTTTGCTGGGCAAGGGACATCCATTCCTTCATGTTGCGCGAGTGCGCGAATCGCCGCGGCGGATCGCGGAACATCGTGAAAGGCTGAGCAAAACGGGAATGGTGGATTTACTCGGCATGTTCCGTCGCCGTCCGGCGAAGCGCAGTTCGGCCGGATTTGGGCGTTCGCGCGCCGATAT
This sequence comes from uncultured Alphaproteobacteria bacterium, assembly GCA_963741185.1. Taxonomy (GTDB): domain Bacteria; phylum Pseudomonadota; class Alphaproteobacteria; order Rhizobiales; family Xanthobacteraceae; genus Bradyrhizobium. The sequence continues at coordinate 156,878 of CAVUHE010000029.1, forward strand.
CACCGCGCTTGGCGACAACATGGGCGAAATACTGCCGAGCGCGGTCCGCGACGCTCCGCCACTGGCCCGCGCCGCGCCGGCGCCAAAACTGGATTTGTCCAGGTCCGAAAAACCCCGCCCTTCTCCGGCCAGATCCTCGCCCAGGCCACACGGTGCGACGGCACCGCGGTCGGCGGCACGGGCGGGCTATCTGGCTGTGCATAGTGTGGAAAAGAGTTTCGGAACCCGCCAGGTCGTGCGTGGCGTCAGCATCTATGTCCGTCGCGGCGAGGCGGTGGGTTTGCTCGGACCGAACGGCGCCGGCAAGACCACGGTTTTCTACATGATCACGGGCCTGATCAAGGCCGACCGCGGCAGTATCGAGCTCGATGGCCACGACGTGACCAGGCTGCCGATGTATCAGCGCGCAAGGCTCGGCATCGGTTACCTGCCGCAAGAGGCTTCGATCTTTCGCGGCCTCACGGTGGAGCAGAATATTCGCGCGGTGCTGGAGGTCGTCGAACCCTCGCGGAAAAAGCGCGAGGCGGAGCTCAATTCCCTGCTCGACGAATTCAACATCACGCGCTTGAGAAAAACTCCGTCAATTGCCCTGTCCGGCGGTGAGCGGCGGCGCGTCGAGATCGCGCGCGCATTGGCAACGCGCCCCAACTACATGCTGCTCGACGAGCCCTTCGCCGGCATCGATCCGATCGCCGTCGGCGACATTCAAGACCTCGTCCGCCATCTCACCAATCGTGGCATCGGCGTCTTGATCACCGACCACAACGTGCGGGAAACGCTGGGCCTGACGGATCGCGCCTATATCGTCTATGCGGGAGAGATCCTGACCGAGGGCAGTCCGGAGGAGATCGTCAACGATCCGGATGTTCGCCGGCTCTATCTCGGCGAGGAATTCCGACTCTGAGCTTTTCAGGAAACCGACCGGCCCGCCAAAAAAGAGCCGCGCTATAGTCTATTATTACTATACGTCAAGCCGTGTACATCGCCACGGGACTAGGTTAAGCAAGAATCGGACCAAGTTTAAGGATCGGTTCCTGCCTCCATGGCGCTGACGCAGAGATTAGAGTTCCGCCAGTCGCAATCGCTGGTGATGACCCCGCAGTTGATGCAGGCGATCAAGCTGCTTCAGCTGTCGAATCTCGATCTGTCAGCCTTTGTCGAGGAGGAACTGGAGCGAAATCCGTTGCTTGAGCGGGCCACTGACGGTGCCGAGGCACCGGTGGCCGGCGAGCCGGCGGGCCACGCCGACCATTCCGATCCCAGCTATGGCGACGAGGCGGCCAGCGAGCCCTCCGGCTCCGGCGCGGACAACTTCGAGCCGGTCCAGGAAGAGTGGATGAACCGCGATCTCGGCAGCCGCGCCGAGATCGAGCAGACCCTCGACACGCCGCTCGACAATGTTTTCTCCGAGGAGCCTGCGGAGGCCGCCGCGCGCAACGCGCAGGACGCGGCGCCGACGGCCTACACCGAATGGGGCGGCGGCGCCTCCAACGATGACAGCTATAACCTCGAGGCCTTTGTCGCTGCCGAGGTGACGCTTGGCAGCCATCTTGCCGAGCAACTGGCCGTCGCTTTCACCGCTCCCGCGCAGCGTATGATCGGCCAATACCTGATCGATCTGGTTGATGAAGCCGGTTATCTGCCGCCCGATCTCGGCCAGGCCGCCGAACGGCTCGGCGCGTCGCAGAAAGACGTCGAGGCGGTTCTTTCGGTGTTGCAGAAATTCGATCCGCCCGGCGTCTGCGCGCGATCCCTGAGCGAGTGCCTGGCGATCCAGCTTCGTGAACTCAATCGCTACGACCCCGCGATGCAGGCGCTGGTCGAGCACCTCGATCTTCTGGCGAAGCGCGACATCGCCTCCTTGCGAAAATTATGCGGCGTCGATGACGAGGACATCACCGACATGATCGCCGAAATTCGCCGTCTCGATCCGAAGCCGGGTTTGAAATTCGGCTCGGCGCGGATGCAGACGGTGGTGCCGGATGTCTATGTGCGGCCGGGTCCCGACGGCGGCTGGCATGTCGAACTCAACAGCGACACGTTGCCGCGCGTGCTGGTCAACCAGACCTACTACACCGAGCTGTCGAAGACGATCCGCAAGGACGGCGACAAGTCCTATTTCAGCGATTGCCTGCAGAACGCGACCTGGCTGGTGCGCGCGCTGGATCAGCGTGCCCGCACCATCCTCAAGGTTGCAACCGAAATCGTGCGCCAGCAGGACGGCTTCTTCACCCACGGCGTCGCGCATTTGCGGCCGCTCAACCTGAAGGCCGTTGCGGACGCGATCCAGATGCATGAATCGACGGTGTCGCGGGTTACCGCCAACAAATATATGGCCACCAATCGCGGCAGTTTCGAGCTTAAATACTTCTTCACGGCGTCGATCGCGTCGGCCGACGGTGGCGAAGCCCATTCGGCGGAGGCGGTTCGTCACCACATCAAGCAATTGATCGATTCGGAAGATCCTGCTCTGATTCTCTCGGACGACACGATTGTGGAACGATTGCGCGATTCGGGCATTGATATCGCCCGCCGCACCGTCGCGAAGTACCGCGAAGCGATGCGTATTCCCTCTTCAGTGCAGCGCCGGCGCGACAAACAGAGCATGCTTGGCAATGCGCTCTCGGCGCCCGCCGCATCGTCCGACCGGTCCCGCGATACGCAGCCAGCCTGATTGCGTCGCGCCGAAATCGGGATAGTGTCGGATCGCTCAACCCTCGAGGCACCAAAATGACACTCCGGATCTCTGGAAAAAGCATCAGTGTCGGCGACGCGTTGCGCGGGCGGGTCAGCGAGCGCACCGAAGAAGTGCTGCGCAAATATTTCGACGGCAACTATTCCGGACACATCACGCTCAGCAAGGATGGCTTCGGTTTCCGCACCGACTGCGCGCTGCATCTGGACTCCGGCATAACGCTGGAAGCGGATTCCAATGCCGCCGACGCCTATGCCAGCGCCGACCAGGCATTGCTGATGATCGAAAAGCGGCTGCGCCGCTACAAGAGCCGCCTGAAGGATCGTTCGGCCCGCAAGGCTCATGCGGCCTCGCAGGCGCTGGCGGGGATGGATACCCAGACACTGGACGCGCCAAGCTATGTGCTGGAGGCGCCGGTCGAGAGCGACGACGAGGTGACCGGCTATAGCCCCGTCATCATCGCCGAGGCGACGACGTCGCTGAGGCGCCTTTCGGTCTCCGAAGCGGTGATGGAATTGGATTTGAGCGGCGCCGCCTGCCTGGTGTTCCAGCACGGCTCAAGCGGCCGGGTAAACATCATCTACCGCCGCACGGACGGCAACGTCGGCTGGATTGATCCCCCTGTGGTTAACCCGGGGGGATAGGATGCTATTCGGCATTGACGGCCACCGGGAGCCTCCCTATGGTCCGCGCCCTTAACGATAAGGGGTCGGGAGAACTCCGTGGGTGTTGGCACCGCTCTTGCGTTGGAGTAGAAGCCCCCCCAACTAGGACGCGGGCGGTAGGCCGCCGCTTTTCCCGCCTCATCTTCGTGATGTCGCCCACTGAAGCCCTGTTTCGCAACCTGACGGTCAATTTACCTCGGAACGCCCCATGACGATTACCGATCTGGTCGCACCCGAGGCGATTCTCCCCGCTTTGAAGGTCAACAGCAAGAAGCAGGCACTCCAGGAACTGGCGGCACGGGCCGCGAGCCTGACCGGGCAAAACGAGCGAGCGGTCTTTGAAGTTCTCCTGCAGCGCGAAAAACTCGGAACCACCGCGGTCGGCTATGGCGTCGCCATCCCGCACGGCAAGCTGCCCAAGCTGGAGCGGCTGTTCGGCCTGTTTGCCCGCCTCGAACGCCCGATCGATTTCGAGTCAATGGACGGCCAGCCGGTCGATCTGGTGTTCCTGCTGCTGGCGCCGGAAGGCGCGGGCGCCGATCACCTGAAGGCGCTGGCGCGGATCGCGCGGCTTTTGCGCGACCAGGACGTCGCCAAGAAGCTGCGTGCCTCGCGCGATGCGCCGGCGATCTATTCGGTGCTGGCGCTGCCGCCGGCGAGCGCCGCGTAAGGCAAGCGACGCCGCCGCGCTCGCCGAACTATCTTTCGCGCGCGGCGCTGCATTCCTCTCTTGGGAATCTTTTTTGGGGAAGCGGAGGGATACGCGGGCGAAACCCGCGTATGACCGGTTGAACGCCTGGGGCAAGACCGGCAGGTGCCGGTCTCAACCTCTGCTGACGTCAGTGCACGCTCACCGCCTGCAACTCGTTGCTCCAGGCATTCGCGACCGCCGCTTCGCGGCTGTCGGTCAGCATGATCGGCGTGCCGTCGGCGGCATGGAGCGCAAACAGCTTCAATCCGGGTGCGATGCTCGGCGCCTGCGGAAACAATCCTGGCACGTCCTCGGAACGGATCTGTTTCACGTAAGCGATATGGCCTTCGCCAAGATGAGCCAGCGCCTCCAGGGAAACGCGAGGTTCCAACGCAACATTACCTTCAGTCATGGTCTCGACTCCTTCTGAGCCTAAGCGGTCGAGTCCGCTACTCGTTCCATTATTCGTGTTCATTGATAGCGATTGTCTTAACGACCTTTTCCGGCTCAGGCCGGGCCAGATCGATCGACAACAGCCCGTTTTTCAAGTCCGCGCCCAGCACGAGCATCCCCTCCGCCAGCACGAAAGTGCGCTGGAAGTGGCGTGCGGCAATGCCGCGATGGATGTATTGCCGGGCCTTGTCGTCGTGCTGGCGGCCCCGGATCACGAGCTGGTTTTCCTCAATGGTTACATCGAGTTGGTCCCGGGTGAACCCCGCCACTGCGAGCGTGATTTGCAGCCGTTCAGGCTGGCCGTTGGCACGGTCACAGCGCTCGATATTGTAAGGAGGATAACCGTCGGCGCCTTTGACGACGCGATCGAGCGCACGCTCAATTTCGTCGAATCCCAGCAGAAACGGACTGGATAACGAAGGAACACGAGACATATTTTACAAAGCCCTCTCGAAGCGACTTTGAAGTTCAGGGCCCTTGCGGCGCCCCACCGAAGGCCGATTGGCCTCCGATTGATCTCAATATGGGCATAATTCAGGGGCGTTCAAGCACCCTCTGGAACCGCCCCAAGAGGGCCGCGTCCGCCCCGCTCAACGCCGGCGTTCGCCGCCGCAGACGACCCCCTGGGCCACGAGGGCGTCGATTTCACCCTTGGAATATCCGAATTCCGTCAGCACCTCGGTGGCGTGCTGGCTGAACCTGGGTGGGACGTTGCGCAGGCTGGGCTTGCTGCGTTCGAGGCGGACTGGCGAGGCCACCCCCTTGTACCAATCCTTTTCGATGACATCGCCGCGGTGGACGGCATGGGGACTGGTCAGGGCCTGATCGATCGACTGCACCGGCCCAGCCGGCAGGCCGGCCGCGAGCAAGCGATCGCAGAGGGGCCCGGCGTCGTGCTGGCTGAACACGGCGGCGAGTTCGGCGCGCAAGGCATCGCGGTTGGCGATTCGGTCCTTGTTGCGCGCAAAGCGTGGATCGGTACCGAGTTCGGCTTTGCCGATTTCCTTGCACAGCTTGCGGAAGGTCCCGTCATTGCCGACGCCGATGAAGATGTTGTCGGTCCGCGTCGGGAAGATCGCGTACGGCACGAGATTGGGATGTTCATTGCCGGTGAGCGCGGGCGGCTTGCCGTGCATGAAATAATTCGCGGCATGCGGATGCATGACTGCAAGCCCAGTCTCAAACAACGTCGTTTCAAGGAACTGGCCGAGGCCTGATCTTTGCCGCTCCGACAGCGCCATCAAGATGCCGATCGCCGCATAGAGCCCGGTGGTGATGTCGACCACGGGCACTCCGATCCGCATCGGGCCCGATTGCGGCGAGCCTGTCGCGGCGATCATCCCGGTCATGGCCTGAATGATCGCGTCATAGCCGGGGTTGCCGCCGCGCGGGCCGTCGGCGCCGAAACCCGAAATGCGACAGTGAACGAGCTTGGGAAATCGTGCGCGCAGGACTTCGCTGCCGATGCCCCATTTGTCGAGTGTGCCGGGCTTGAAATTCTCGATCAGGACGTCGGCGCCCTCGAGCATTTTCATCAGCACGGCGCGGCCGCCTTCGGAAGCAAGGTCGAGCCCGATCGAGCGCTTGTTGCGGTTGATGCCGACGAAGTAGGCCGCGTCATCGCCATGGAATGGCGGGCCCCAGTCGCGCACCTCGTCGCCGGCCGGCGGCTCGACCTTGATGACGTTGGCGCCATGGTCGGCGAGAATCTGGGTGCAGTAGGGTCCGCCGAGCACACGTGTGAGGTCGATCACGCGCAGTCCGGCCATCGCGCCTTGGGTCGTCGCGTCTTGTGCAGATTCGGTCGTCATGGGCGGTTCTTGAGAGGTATACGGTTTCTTCAAAGGCTTTAAGCATCAGAGCGGTTTCGACGCAAATGCGGCCGGCTCTCTTTTTTGATGGCCTGTCGGCTGGATTATTGCGTCTCCGGCGCGGGTTCTCTTCCGCCGCTGCAGGCGTTGGTTATTAGAGACGTTTCTTCGCGAATGCGCGGCCGGAGGCCGACTTTAAGTATTTCTCGAACGCAATGGCCTGCCGCTCGTCGCTGAAAGCGACGTAAGTCTTCAATCGCCAAGGCCTGTATTTCGAGGTATGCGACACTTCACCTGCGTTGTGCTTCGTTAATCGCGCCGGCACGTTATCGGTCAGACCAACGTAGAAATGTTCGGAATTGTGACTTTCAAGGATGTAGACGTATTTCATAAGCTTCCGGCAGCTTCCGCTGTGACAAGATTTGCCGAGGCCCGTCTTCGCCCTTGCGGGCTACGACGCGGCAGCCTTCGCTACGAGGGGGCTTGCCGAGCCGAAGCTGGCGAAGCCAGCGAAGGCTGGTGGAGCCAGGCGGGATCGAACCGCCGACCTCTTGCATGCCATGCAAGCGCTCTCCCAGCTGAGCTATGGCCCCGTTAGTACGGCCTTTAGAGCGCGATCTCTTCGGAAAACCGGTTTGGCATTTTGCGCCAACGCCGCCTCCGGACCACGCCCCCGCGCGTCTTGGGCGACGCGCCGTGCGCAAGACCCTGAACACAGTTCAGGGCCGATCTCAAGTCTCCTCGTCGCCGCCGACGTCGCCGATAATATCGGTGACGTCTTCATCGCCTTCTTCCTCGTCGGCGATGAAGGTGGAATCATCATCGTCATCGTCTTCGATCGTCTCGTCGATTTCGATATCGTCTTCCGATTCGGGAACGACCGCCTTGACCTTGCCGGTGTTCTCCTCGGCGTCGGCCTCCTCGAGCGGCACCAACTCTTCGGCCTCGACCGGTTCCGGCACGGCTTCGGCTGCGGTGGCTGCCGCGGCGGCGGTGGCGCGCGCAGCAGCATCAGCGCGGGTGCGGGGCGGCGCCACGGGCGCGATCGGCACGACCTCGCCGGTGTAGGGCGAGATCACCGGGCTCTTGTTGAGGTCGTAAAACTTCTTACCCGTCGTCGGGCAAATGCGTTTGGTTCCGAGATCGGATTTGGCCACGGTGGAATCCTGGGAATTTTCGAAAAAGCGGTGCTTCACTTGGCTAGTTGGCGCGCCGCTGTCAATAGTGCTTTGCGGAAGAATGGGCAGCTCGCGTGACGCAGTCCACCCGCGAATGTTAGAACCGGGACACCCGAGAGGACACAATCTTGACCCATTCGGATCGCGCTGCCGATCACAAGACCCCGCTTGAAGCCCGCATCAGCGGACCCCTGACCGGGAAGGTTCGCGTCCCCGGGGACAAGTCGATTTCGCACCGTGCCCTGATTTTGGGCGCCTTGGCGGTTGGGGAAACCCGCATATCCGGCCTGCTCGAAGGCGAAGACGTCCTCAATACCGCCAAAGCCATGCGGGCTTTGGGCGCGACAGTGGAACGGACCGGGGATTTCGCCTGGTCGGTGCGGGGCGTGGGCGTGACTGGCTTCGCCCAGCCGGAGGCCCCGCTTGATTTCGGCAATTCCGGCACCGGCTGCCGGCTGGTGATGGGCGCGGTTGCCGGCTGCCCGATCACGGCAGTTTTCGACGGCGACGCGTCGTTGCGCTCAAGGCCGATGCGGCGGATCCTTGATCCCTTGGAATTGATCGGCGCGCGGGCCGGCGCGAGCGGCCAGGGCGGCCGCCTGCCCTTGACGCTGGCCGGTGCGCGCGACCCTTTGCCGATTGTTTACCGGACGCCGGTCGCCTCGGCGCAGATCAAATCCGCGGTGCTGCTGGCGGGGCTAGCCGCCCCCGGCGTCACCACGGTGATCGAAAACGAGGCCAGCCGCGACCACACCGAACTGATGCTCCGGCATTTCGGGGCCGAGATCGCCTCAACCCGGGAAGGCAGCCACGGCCGCAAGATCGCGCTGACGGGTCAGCCCGAATTGCATGGCGCCGAGGTCGTGGTGCCGGCCGATCCGTCGTCGTCGGCGTTTCCGGTCGTGGCGGCCTTGATCGTCGGGGGTTCGGATCTCGTGCTGTCCGACGTCATGACCAATCCGTTGCGCACCGGGCTGTTCACGACGCTGCGCGAGATGGGCGGCATAATCGAGGAAAGCGACGTCCGCACCGACGCCGGCGAGCCGATGGCGCTCCTTCGCGTGCGCGCGTCGAAGCTGCGCGGCGTCGAGGTTCCGCCCGAGCGCGCACCCTCGATGATCGACGAATATCTGGTGCTGGCCGTCGCAGCGAGCTTTGCCGAAGGCACCACGATCATGCGCGGCCTGAAGGAGTTGCGGGTCAAGGAATCCGATCGGCTGGAAGCCACTGCCGCGATGCTGCGCGTCAACGGCGTCAAGGTCGAAATATCGGGCGATGATCTGATCGTCGAGGGCAAGGGCCACGTGCCGGGCGGCGGCGTTGTCGCCACCCACATGGACCATCGCATTGCGATGTCGGCGTTGGTGATGGGGCTGGCCTCCGACAAGCCGGTCAGGGTCGATGACACCGCCTTCATCGCCACCTCATTTCCGGATTTCATTCCGATGATGCGCGCAATCGGGGCGGAGTTTTCATGATCATCGCCATCGACGGACCGGCCGCCTCGGGCAAGGGCACGCTCGGCAAACGGCTCGCCAAGCATTACGGCTATCGTCATCTCGATACCGGTGTGATCTACCGCGCCGTCGCCAAGGCATTGCTGGACGCCGGCGCCGACCTGAGCAACGAGATGCTCGCGGTCTCCGCCGCACTCGAACTCGATCCGGAAAAGTTCGGCAATCCCGCGCTCAAGACCCAGGAAGTAGGCGATGCCGCCTCGGTGGTTTCCGCGTTTCCACGGGTACGCGAGGTATTGTTGAACTTTCAGCGGCAGTTTGCCGCCGATCCGCCGGGGGCCGTGCTCGACGGCCGTGACATCGGAACCGTGATCTGTCCGCACGCCGACGTCAAAATCTTCGTCTTAGCGGATGCAAAAGTCCGCGCCCGCCGCCGGACCCTGGAGGCCCGGGCGCGGGGGGAGGAGGCCGACGAGGCCGCCGTATTGGCCGATATCCTCAGACGGGACGAACGCGACCGGAACAGGGCCGTGGCGCCTTTGAAACCGGCCGCGGATGCTTACTTGCTAGATAATTCCAATCTGGATATAGAAGGCGGCGTCCGGGCCGCCATCGACATTGTCGAGGCCGTCCGAGCGGGCCGGCAGAAGGTTTGAGCCTCTGCCGTCATTGGAGGAAAGCCCGCTCTAGGTCTTGAGCATCGATATCCCGAGGTCGATTGCCTCGTTCAGGTCCCGGACATTCAAGTCACGCGCATTCTTTTCGCAAAACCGGTATCCACTTTTGCGGAATGCGCGACATCAACGTATCGAACGTGCAGGCAAGCTGCCGGCCCGCTCTCGCAAATTCTTGCGAGGCGGTCGTTAGAGTTTGCGGAACTCTGACCCTTCGCGTCCGAAACGCCCTTTAACCCGAATGGCCGGCAAGATCCCGCATCTGGAGAACAAATGGCTTCGACTGCTAGTTCCTATAGTCCTACCCGTGATGATTTTGCCGCCATGCTCGACGAGTCCTTCGCCGGGGGCAATTTGCAGGAAAGCTCCGTCATCAAGGGCAAGGTTGTTGCGATTGAGAAGGACATGGCCGTCATTGACGTCGGCCTGAAGACTGAAGGCCGCGTGGCGCTGCGTGAATTCGCCGGGCCCGGCCGCGAAAGCGATCTGAAGGTCGGCGACGAGGTCGAGGTGTTTCTCGACCGCATCGAGAATGCGCTCGGCGAGGCCGTGCTGTCGCGCGACAAGGCGCGCCGCGAGGAGAGCTGGGGCAAGCTCGAGAAGGCCTTCAACAACAATGAGAAAGTGCACGGCGTCATCTTCAATCAGGTCAAGGGCGGCTTCACCGTCGATCTCGACGGCGCTGTCGCCTTCCTGCCGCGTTCGCAGGTCGATATCCGCCCGATTCGCGACGTCGCGCCCCTGATGAACAATTCCCAGCCGTTCCAGATCCTCAAGATGGATCGTCGCCGCGGCAACATCGTGGTGTCGCGCCGCACGGTTCTGGAAGAGACGCGCGCCGAACAGCGCCAGGAGCTGGTGCAGAACCTTGAAGAGGGGCAGGTCATCGACGGTGTCGTCAAGAACATCACCGATTACGGTGCATTCGTCGATCTCGGCGGCATCGACGGCCTGTTGCATGTCACGGATATCGCCTGGCGCCGGGTCAATCACCCGACCGAGGTTCTCACCATCGGCCAGACCGTCAAGGTCAAGATCATCAAGATCAACCACGAGACCCACCGCATCTCGCTCGGCATGAAGCAGTTGCTGGACGATCCGTGGCAGGGCATCGAGGCGAAGTATCCGCTCAACGCCCGCTTTACCGGTCGCGTCACCAACATCACCGACTACGGCGCGTTCGTCGAACTGGAGCCGGGCATCGAAGGCCTGATCCACGTCTCGGAAATGTCGTGGACCAAGAAAAACATGCATCCCGGCAAGATCGTTTCGACCTCGCAGGAGGTCGAAGTGCAGGTTCTCGAGGTCGATTCGGTCAAGCGCCGGATTTCGCTCGGCCTCAAGCAGACCATGCGCAATCCCTGGGAAGTGTTCGTCGAGAAATTCCCGGTCGGCTCCACCGTCGAAGGCGAGGTCAAGAACAAGACCGAGTTCGGTCTGTTCCTCGGGCTTGAGGGCGATGTCGACGGCATGGTCCATCTGTCCGACCTCGACTGGAAGCTTCCGGGCGAGCAGGTGATCGACAACTTCAAGAAGGGCGACATGGTCAAGGCCGTGGTGCTCGATGTCGATGTAGAAAAGGAGCGCATCTCGCTCGGCGTCAAGCAGCTCGAGGGCGATCCGTTCGCAGAGCCGGGCGACGTCAAGAAGGGCGCGGTCGTGACCTGCGAAGTGCTCGAGGTGAAGGAAGGCGGCATCGACGTGAAGATCGCCGGCACTGATTTCACCACCTTCATCAAGCGCTCGGAACTCGCCCGTGATCGCAATGATCAGCGCTCCGATCGCTTCGCCGTCGGCGAAAAGGTCGATGCGCGGGTGATCCAGTTCGATAAGAAGGCCCGCAAGGTACAGGTCTCGATCAAGGCGCTGGAAGTCGCCGAAGAGAAGGAGGCCATCGCCCAATACGGCTCCTCCGATTCGGGCGCAACGCTGGGCGACATTCTCGGCACCGCGCTCAAGCAGCGCACCGACAAGTAAGCCTTCGGCTTCCTTGCCTTCGGCAAAAAATGGGCCCCGGTTTCGACCGGGGCTTTTTTGTGGGACAAAAGGAGTCTTCGTCATGCCCGCGCTTGTCGGGACATCCCGTCTTCCTTCCCACAGTAAGGACGTGGATGGCCGGACGAGCCCGGCCATGATGGGAATGCGTTCGAGCCTTGTTTTCTACATATTGCGTCGCAATTGATGTAATTATGGCACGCGAAATTAGGGGTATGCGGAGATCACCGTGTCACCCCATGGGGACCACATCCGGGAGAGTTTTCGATGTCGCTTGACTCCGATGTCATCGTCGATCGCCGCAGGATAAGGCGCAAGCTGACGTTTTGGCGCGTGGCCGCAGCCTTGATTGCGATCGCAGCGATCGTCACCGTCGGTTTGATCGCGATGCCCGGCGGTCGTGGGACACTGACGACGGCGGGTTCGATTGCCCGCGTCAATATCGAAGGCCTGATCCGCAGCGACCAGAATCGCGTCGAGGCGCTGGAGCGGCTGGAAAATTCTCGTGCCGCGGCGGTGGTCGTGCACATCAATTCGCCCGGCGGCACCACGGCCGGCTCCGAGCAGCTTTATGACGCGCTCATGCGCCTGAAGGCGAAGAAGCCGCTGGTCGTGGTGGTCGAGGGACTGGCCGCTTCGGGCGGTTACATCACGGCGATTGCGGCCGATCACATCGTCGCCCAGCAGAGTTCGCTGGTAGGCTCGATCGGCGTTCTGTTCCAGTTCCCGAATTTCACCGAATTGCTGAAAACCGTTGGCGTCAAGGTCGAAGAAGTGAAGTCCTCGCCGCTGAAGGCCGCGCCAAATGGCTTCGAGCCGACCAGTCCGGAAGCGCGCGCCGCGCTCGATGCGCTGGTGAAGGATTCCTACGCCTGGTTTCGCGGGCTCGTGAAGGAGCGGCGTGGCATGGATGATGGTTTGCTCGAAAAGGTCGCCGACGGACGGGTGTTTACCGGTCGCCAGGCAGTCGAGCTCAAGCTCGTCGATCAGCTTGGCGACGAGAAAACCGCGATCGCCTGGCTGGTGGCCCAGAAAGGGGTGAAGGCGGATCTGCCGGTGCGCGATTACAAACTGTCGCCGCGCTTCGGCGACCTGACTTTCCTGCGAACGGCCGCGACCGTTACGCTCGATGCGCTTGGCTTGAGTGCGATCGCACGGCAAATCGAGCAGTCCGGCATGGCGCAGGCCGTCGATCGTCTCGGTCTCGACGGAATGCTGGCGTTGTGGCGTCCGCCGGGGACCAATTGAAGCGCAAGGCCGGTTTTCCCCGCCACGCTCCAGGGTTGTGGGCGCTGCAACAATACCCAATCCGACCCTTTGTCACGTGCTTTCGCTGATGCCAAATTTCATTTAGCGTCTTGACAGTTCAAGGCATTTTCACGGAAATGCATATCCGTACCTTCCCGGGTCCCCGTCTCGATGATCAAATCCGAACTCGTTCAGCGTATCGCCGAGCATAACCCGCACCTCTACCAGCGGGATGTCGAGAACATCGTCAACGCGATCCTCGATGAGATCGTCGCAGCTTTGGCGCGGGGCGATCGGGTCGAACTGCGGGGTTTCGGTGCCTTCTCGGTGAAGCATCGCCCGGCCCGCGCCGGCCGCAATCCGCGCACCGGGGCCCATGTGCCGGTCGATCAGAAGAGCGTGCCGTTTTTCAAGACCGGCAAGGAAATGCGCGAACGGCTGAACCGCGAAGGCGGGGGACCGGACGCCGGCAGCTAAAGCTGATCCCGTTCTCCTTTCAGGACGAGAGAGGGTCATGCGCAAGTTTCTCAACATTGTGGTCTGGATCCCGCTGGGTCTGGTTTTTGTCGTGTTCGCGGTCGCCAATCGCCATCTGGTGACGGTATCCTTCAATCCGTTTGATTCCAGCGACCCCTCGCTCGGGTTCGAGCTGCCGCTCTTCGTCGTCATCATCGCGGTCGCAATGCTGGGCGTGCTGGCGGGGGGTTCGGCAACCTGGTTTCGGCAGCGCCACTGGCGGCGCGCCGCGCGCCGACATGAGGCCGATGCGCGGCAGATGCGGGTGCAACTCGCCGATCTGCGCGCCCGCGCCGCGATGCCCGGACGGGGTGATCCGCAGCGTCTGGCGGCCCCGCCGCAGGGCGGATATGGGACTGGCGAGCGAGACAAGCAGGGCGCGACGTTGTAGAACGCGGCCTTCGCGCAGACGGCTTTTCGGCCCTGTCGCGGTTCCTCTAACCTATGCCTTCGAGACATGTCCTTGATCGTCAAAATCTGCGGCCTGTCCACGCGTGAGACGCTCGACGTCGCGCTGGACGCCGGCGCGGACATGGTGGGGTTCGTCTTCTTCCCCCCGTCGCCGCGCCATCTCGGTCTTGAGACCGCACGCGATCTCGGCGGACGCGTCAAGCGCCGGGCCTTGAAGGTTGCGCTCACGGTCGATGCCGACGACACGACGCTTGCCAATATCGTCGAAGCCTTGCAGCCCGATATCTTGCAGCTGCACGGCCATGAGACCGTGGCGCGGGTGGGTGACATCAAGCAAAAATTTGGCTTGCCGGTGATGAAGGCGATTGCGGTTGCGACGTCGGTCGACCTGGCCGGCTTGCCTGGATACACAGGCGTCGCCGACCGGATCCTGTTCGATGCTCGCGCGCCGAAGGAGGCCACCCGTCCCGGGGGTCTGGGCGCGGTGTTCGACTGGCACGTTCTGGAAAACCTCGATCTGAAGATTCCGTTCATGGTCTCGGGCGGCCTTAACGCCGGCAATGTCGGCGAGGCCGTCCGCGTGACGCGCGCCGGTGGCGTGGATGTTTCCTCCGGCGTCGAGCACACGCCCGGCCAGAAGGACCCCGAGATGATCCGTGCCTTTATTCGCGCGGCGCGCGCAACCGAAGAGCTGATGGTTCGATGAACAAGCCCCTTCCCAATTCCTACCGGAGCGGTCCCGACGAGCACGGGCATTTCGGCATCTTCGGCGGCCGCTTCGTCGCGGAAACCCTGATGCCGCTGATCCTCGATCTGGAGAAGGCTTACGCGGAGGCCAAGGCTGATCCCGCGTTCCAAGCAGAAATGAACGGCTACCTCAAACATTATGTCGGCCGGCCGTCGGCTCTGTATTTCGCCGAGCGGCTGACCGAGCATCTTGGCGGCGCCAAAATCTATTTCAAGCGCGAGGAGCTCAATCACACCGGCTCGCACAAGGTCAACAATGTGCTCGGCCAGATCATGGTGGCCCGGCGCATGGGCAAGAAGCGCATTATCGCCGAAACCGGCGCCGGTCAGCATGGCGTCGCCACCGCAACGCTGTGCGCGCGGTTTGGGCTCGAATGCTTCGTCTATATGGGCGCCGTCGACGTCGAACGGCAGCAGCCCAACGTCATCCGCATGGAAATGCTCGGCGCCAAGGTGATCCCGGTGCAATCCGGTTCGCGCACGCTCAAGGACGCCATGAACGACGCGTTGCGCGACTGGGTCACCAATGTGCACAACACGTTCTACTGCATCGGCACGGTGGCGGGCCCGCATCCTTATCCGATGATGGTGCGCGATTTCCAATCGGTGATCGGCATCGAGACCCGCGCGCAGATGCAGGAGGCTGAAGGCCGCCTGCCGGACTCGCTGGTGGCCTGCATCGGCGGCGGCTCGAATGCGATGGGGCTATTTCACCCCTTCCTCGATGATCCCTCTGTCGAGATTTTCGGCGTCGAGGCCGCCGGCCACGGGCTCACCCAATTGCACGCCGCCTCGATCGCCGGCGGACGGCCGGGCGTGCTGCACGGCAACCGGACCTATCTCCTGATGGATGATGACGGCCAGATCCAGGACGCGCATTCGATTTCCGCGGGGCTGGATTATCCCGGCATCGGGCCGGAACATTCCTGGCTGCACGAAACCGGACGGGTGACTTACCTTTCCGCCACCGACGACGAGGCGCTCGCGGCGTTTCAATTGTTGTCGCGGCTGGAGGGCATCATTCCCGCACTGGAGCCGGCGCACGCCATCGCCAAGGTGATGGAGCTCGCGCCGAAGCGGCCGAAGGATCATCTGATGGTGGTCAACCTGTCCGGCCGCGGCGACAAGGATATTCCGCAAGTGGCGGATATTCTGCAGGGGAAGAAGAAGTGACGACCCGCATCGACGCCCGCTTTGCCGAGCTGAAAAAGCAAGGCCGCTCCGCCTTTGTCACTTTCGTGATGGCCGGCGATCCTGATCCTGCGACCTCGCTGGAGATCATCAAGGCCTTGCCGAAGGCCGGCAGCGACGTCATCGAGATCGGTATGCCCTTCACCGATCCGATGGCCGATGGCCCGGCGATTCAGGCCGCGGGTCTGCGCGCGCTGAAGGCCGGCATGACCTTGAAGAAAACGATTGCGATGGTGCGCGAGTTCCGCAAAGCGGACAACGCCACGCCGCTCGTGCTGATGGGTTACTACAATCCGATCTATATTTACGGCGTCGACAAGTTTCTCGTCGACGCAAAATCCGCGGGCGTCGACGGCCTGATTGTCGTCGACCTGCCGCCGGAGGAAGATTCCGAATTGTGCCTGCCGGCGATGAAGGCCGGGCTGAATTTCATCCGGCTGGCGACGCCGACCACCGACGACAAGCGCCTGCCTGCGGTGCTCGCCAACACGTCAGGCTTTGTCTATTACGTCTCCATCACCGGCATCACCGGCAGCGCGAACGCCAATTCGGCCGCGGTCGGCCCGGCCGTCGCCCGCATCAAGCGGCACACCGGACTGCCCGTCTGCGTCGGCTTCGGCATTCGCACGCCCGAAGCCGCGCGCGCTATCGCCGCGAACGCGGACGGCGCGGTGGTCGGCACCGCCCTGGTCGACGCCTTGCGCGGCAGCCTCGACCCGGACGGCCGGGCGACCGAAAGGACGGTCGATGCGGTTGCAGGCCTTGCGGCCTCGCTCGCGCAGGGTGTTCGGGGAGCCAAGCAGGCTGCTGAATAAGCCACAATTGCCGGGGAGATAGATCACAAGGCGGCGGCTTGCCGGGCACCCTCCGGAACGCCATATATTCAACGCCAATGTTGCTGGAGCACGATCCGGAGCCGGAGGCCGCGTTAGCGCAAAATGGAAACCGGTTTTCAAAAAGGATCATGCTCGGACCAAAGAGATTAGGATCTTGATCTGATTCGAACCAATCGGATCGTGATCAATTCGGAGCGAAACATGAATTGGCTCACCAACGTCGTCCGGCCGAAAATCCGCAACATCCTGCGGCGCGAGACGCCGGAGAATCTGTGGATCAAGTGCCCCGATTCGGGGCAACTGGTGTTCTACAAGGACGTCGAGGCCAATCAGTTCGTCATTCCCGGCTCGAACTACCACATGCGCATGGGCGCGGCGGCGCGCCTCAAATCGATCTTCGACAACGAAACCTGGTTCGACGTGGCGCTTCCCGAAGTGACTGCCGATCCGCTGAAATTCCGCGACGAACGCAAGTATGCCGATCGCGTCAAGGATGCGCGCGCCAGGACCGGGCTGAACGACGCCGTCAAGGTCGGCTACGGCAAGCTTGAGGGCGCGGCGGTGGTGATCGCGGTGCAGGATTTCGATTTCATGGGCGGCTCGCTCGGCATGGCGGCGGGCGAGGCCATTGTGCGCGGGCTTGAGCTTGCGCTGGAAAAGAAATCGCCGTTCATCGTCTTCGCGGCCTCTGGCGGCGCGCGAATGCAGGAAGGCATCTTATCGCTCATGCAGATGCCGCGGACGACGGTCGCCGTGCAGATGCTGCGTGAGGCGAAACTGCCCTATATCGTCGTGCTGACCAATCCGACCACCGGCGGCGTCACCGCGTCCTATGCCATGCTCGGCGACGTGCAGATCGCGGAGCCCGGCGCGTTGATCGGATTTGCCGGAGCACGCGTGATCGAACAGACCATCCGTGAGAAGCTGCCCGACGGATTTCAGCGCGCCGAATATCTGAAGGACCACGGTATGGTCGATATGGTCGTACATCGCCACGATCTTCGCCCGACGCTGGCGCGGCTCTGTCGCTTGCTGACCAAGTCGCCTGCTTTGGAAGCCATATCGAAGCCCGCGCCGCAGGCCACCATCCCGGCTCCGGTCGCGTCAGGCGTGGGCATGGCGCCGGCCGCGCCCCACGCGTGAACGCCGCTGCGGCCAGGCCGCTGCCGCTCGGCGAGTTGATCGCGCGGCTGTCGGCGCTGCATCCTGCGCCCATCGATCTCGATCTTGAGCGAATGCACCGACTGCTGGAACGGCTCGGTCATCCCGAACGCAAATTGCCGCCGGCAATTCATGTCGCCGGCACCAATGGCAAAGGCTCCACCATCGCCTATCTGCGCGCGATTCTGGAGGCCGCGTCGTTGCGCGTTCACGTCTACACCTCGCCTCATTTGGTGAGGATCAACGAATGCTACCGGCTCGGCCGTCGCGGCGGCGGCGTTCTGGTTGACGACGAGGAATTGCGCAGCGTCTTCGAAAATTGTGAGCGCGTCAATGCGGGAGAACCGATCACGCTTTTTGAAGCCCAAACCGCGGTGGCTTTTGATCTGTTCGCGCGGCATCCGGCGGACGTGATGCTTCTCGAGGTCGGTCTCGGCGGCCGCCTGGATGCGACAAACGTGATCGAGAAGCCGTTGGCGAGCGTGATCGCGCCGATCGGTCTGGATCATACAGAATTTCTTGGGGACTCGCTGATGACGATCGCCGGCGAAAAGGCCGGCATCATCAAGCGCGGCGTGCCGGTGATTTGCGCCGAGCAGGTGCCCGAGGTGATCGCCGTGATCGAGCAGTACGCCAAGCGCATGCGTGCGCCGCTGCGTGCGGCGGGGCGGGAGTGGCATGTCAATGTCGAACGCGGACGCCTGGTCTATCAGGATGATCACGGCCTGATGGATCTTGCGGCGCCAAGGCTGTTCGGCCGTCATCAATTCGACAATGCGGGCCTTGCGATTGCGACGCTGCGCGCGCTCGACGCCCTCAGGATCGAGTCGTCGGCATTCGAGGCCGGAATCGTGAGTGCGGAATGGCCGGCGCGGATGCAGCGCCTGACCTCGGGTCCGTTGGTGGATCAAGGACCACAGGCCAGCGAAATCTGGCTCGACGGCGGCCATAATGCCGAGGGTGGACGGGTGACGGCGGCGGCCCTGGGCGACCTCGAAGAGCGGGTATCGCGACCGCTTGTGGTCATTGTCGGCATGATGGCAAACAAGGACGCGAGCGCCTTTCTCGCCAATTTCGCCGGCCTCACCCGCCATATCATCGCGGTGCAGGTCCCCGGTCGCGACAATGCCATGCCGCCCGACAGGCTGGCGGATGCCGCACGCGCTCTCGGCATGCGCGTGGAGAACTCGGCGAGCGTGGAAGCGGCGTTGCGCACGCTCGCGCGGCTCGCCTACGATGTGCCGCCGCGTATTCTGATTACAGGCTCGCTGTACCTTGCCGGCCACGTGTTGTCGGCCAACGGCACGCCGCCGGGATAGCCTCGCTTCGCAGACAGGCCGCGCGAAACGTAAACGGCCGGCTTTCGCCGGCCGTTTCGCGCAAATACTGGCCTGAGGCGATCAGACCGCAGCCGTGATCCACTGCTGCAGCTTCGCCTTCGGCGCGGCGCCGACCTGGCGCGATGCCATCTCGCCGCCCTTGAAGATCATCAGCGTCGGGATCGACATCACGCCGTATTTCGAGGCCGTCTTCGGGCTCTCGTCGACGTTGAGCTTCACGATCTTGACCTTGTCGCCCATGGTGCCCGAAATCTCGTCGAGCGCAGGCGCGATCATGCGGCATGGACCGCACCATTCAGCCCAGAAATCGACCACGACCGGGCCGGTCGCCTTGAGCACTTCGGCTTCGAAATCGGCGTCAGAAACCTTGCCAACGGCCATTGGGATACCTCGTTCAGTTTGGGAAAGACGCGGCTTTGAAGAATCGCCGCCTCGATGATGGAATCAAACCTATGAACGCGCCGTTGCCGGGTCAAGCTCCACCGCTCCCCCGGACAAGAGATGCCAGTTCAGCGTCCAGCGCGGGAGCAGAAACTTCCATCAATTCAGGGGTTTCGGTCCACAGCAATGCTGTGCGGACGGGCCGTTGGGGATAAAGCTTCTCTAGCACGGCGCGATAGAGCGCGAGCTGGCGGATATAGGCCAAAGGGGCCTCCGCAGCGGCGGCCGGCGGAGCCTGGTTGGTCTTGAAATCCACGATCAGAATCTCGTGAGCGGTCACGACCAACCGGTCGATTTGCCCGGAGACCAGGGCAGGCGGCTTGCCCGGCCGCTCCAGCCGGCCCGCGATCGCGACCTCGGCGCGGCTGCCGGTGGCGAAGACCGGCGCGAAGCGCTTGTCCCCGATCAGGGTCAGCACCTGTCCCGCGAGCGCATCGCGCTCATTGTCGCTCCAGTCGGCGGCGTTGCGGGCAAGGTAGTTCAGCGCGGCGTCGCCGCGTCGCTCGCTTGCGATGTCGGGCAGGGATTGCAGCAGCCGGTGCACCAGCGTGCCACGTCGCAACGCCTTAGTTCGGGTCTGAACGGATTCACTGGTCCGGAAGCGGCGGCTTTGATCTTCGGCGGGGTCGGAGGGGCGCAGGAGAATATCGGATGCGGCCTGCAGCGGCACCGACTTCTGCAGCCACGATGGCAGCTCGATTGGCGGAGCTTCCGCTGCCGCGGCCATGCCTGTCTCGGCCGCGCCGTCCTCAAGCCGTGTGTAGCGCTTCACCACGCCGTTGTCGGACGTCTCGATCAACTGCAGATCCAGTCCAGAACTTTCGAGACCTTTGCCGATCAGGTCATACCAGCAGAGTTTGCGCACCGTATTCATGTTGCCCGGCATGCAGCCGCCGACGATCAGGCGATCGGCCGCGCGCGTCATCGCGACGTAAAGCAGGCGGCGGTATTCGTCCTCGGTCTCTGCGAGCATTGCGGTGCGCGCCGCGGCGACGGTAGCCGGATCGTCAGCCTTCTTGCCGGCCCAGACCACGACGCCGGACATTTGCGGCACTGCATTGCCGCGCGGCAAATGAACGAGCCTCAACCGCTGCGTATCCGACGGCGAGGAGGTGGTATCCACCAGAAACACCACCGGTGCTTCCAGTCCCTTGGCGCCGTGCACCGTCATGACGCGGACTTCGTCGCGCGAAATCTCCATGTCGCGCTTGACCTCTAGGTCGGCCGTGCGCAACCAAGCCATGAAGCCCTGCAGCGAGGCGGGCGCCTTCCGCTCGTAGCCGAGTGCGAGTTCGAGAAACTCATCGAGCGCATCGTTGGCTTCATGTCCGAGCCGCCGCAGTATGCGCCTCCTGCCGCCGTCGCCGCCGAGCAGCCAGGCATAAAAGGCGAACGGTGTTTCGCTTGCGGCATGGCGTGCACACGCTTCGAGGCGCTCCAGCGCAAGGCGGAATTTCTCACCGCCAGCGGCATGAAGGCGCAAGGCGTCGCGCAGCGATCCGCGCCGCTGCCACGCCAGCTTGAACAGCTCGTCATCGTCGAGGCCGAACAACGGGCTCTTCAAGGCCACCGCGAGCGCCAGATCGTCCTGCGGCAACAGCAGCGCGTCGGCGAGATTCATCAGATCGATGATGGCGATGTGCTCCGTCAATTTCAGCCGGTCGGCGCCAGCGACCGGAATGTTGGCGTGCTTGAGCGCCTGGATCACCGCGTCGAAGGCGTTGCCGCGCCGCCGGACCAGCACCAGCATGTCGCCGTAGCGAAGCGGACGACGATCGCCGGCCCTGCCGGTCATCGTACCGCCCTCGATCAGTGATTTGATTTCGGCCTGGATGCGCCGGGCAAGCCGGACTTCGGGAGACATCACCGACACCGCATCGAACGGCGCGCGCCAGCCCTCGATGTCCTGCTTTCCGTCCGGCAGTTGCAATTCCCAGAAATCGATCAGGCTCGGCCCGGCATCGGCGAGCGAATGGTGGATCGGATATCCGGTCTCGGCCGAATGGATGCTGCGGTAGATCGTCTCCTCTCGAAAGACACGGTCGACGGATTGCAGGATCGCAGCCCCCGAGCGGAACGAATAGGTGAAGGATACTGGATCGAATTTCAGCCCGGCGTATTTGAATTTGCTCTCGAGCGACCTACGGCGGCTGTCGAATTCATGCGGAGCGGCGCCCTGGAACGAAAAGATCGACTGCTTCTCGTCGCCAACCGCGAAGATCGTGCGAACGATTCCGTCGCGCGCGCCTTCGCCGGAAGTGAACTCGGAAATGATGTGGGCGATGATGTCCCATTGCCGAGGGCTCGTGTCCTGCGCCTCATCGATCAGCACATGGTCGACGCCGCGGTCGAGCTTGTAGTGCACCCAGCCCGGGGAGACGCGGTCGAGCATCGCAAGTGTCTTGTCGATCAAATCGTCGTAGTCGAGCAGGCCGCGCTCCTGCTTCTCGCGCCGGTAGTGCGCGGCCGCCGCGGTCGCGATGTGCAGCAGCGCCTGGGTGCGGTCACGGATCGTTACCGCGCGCCGCCGTTCGATCAGGGCGCCGAGGCGCAAGCCCTCCTGCTCGAACAGGTGAGCGACGGCGGGATTTTTTCTTGCAAAACTGCCCGTCACCACGTTGGCACGCGGTGTTCGTTCAGTATCGGTCAGAAAGACGCCAAGATAACTGTCCACCTGCTCGATACCGGTCAGCGCCTGCGCCTCGCGCAACCGGTCCGCCTGCTTTCGGTCCGCGTTGCTGCTGGTATCGAGGACCGAGGCGATCTCCTCCCACCGCGATCTCGGCATATAGGGCCCATCGACAATCGCGCGCTCGACGTCTTCGATGCGGTCGCAGTCGGCAACGCCGAGCGCCGCGGACAATTGCGCTATCGCAATATCGGCGCTGCCCGCGGCGTCGGTCCAGGCCATGAAGTGATCGCGGCTCAGGCAAGCCTCGCGCACCACTTCCTTGAAGGTGACGTCGGCGGCGCTGGCCATCGCGATGTTCAGCGCCTTGCCCGTTGCGCTGTCGGGATCGCGGGAGGCATCGAGCAGCACTTTCAGATTGGCGCGCTCCATCATTTCGTTCTGGTCGCGATCGTCGAGCACGGCAAAACGCGCCGGCACATTGGCTTCGAACGGGAATTGCTGCAGCAGACGCGTGCATAGCGCGTGGATGGTCTGCACCTTCAAGCCGCCGGGCGTCTCCAGCGCGCTGGCGAACAGCTTGCGGGCGGTGGCGCGAAGTCTTGCGTCGGGGCGGGCAATTCCCGTCTCGATGATGGCGTTGTCGAGCGCTGTGTCATCGAGCGTGACCCAATGGCCGAGGGTGGAAAACACCCGCTCCGCCATATTGGCCGCGGCCGCCTTGGTGAAGGTGACACAGAGAATTTTTTCCGGCGGGACGTTGTCGAGAAGCAGCCGGATCACCCGCTGCACCAATACGTGGGTCTTGCCGGAGCCGGCATTGGCAGAGACAAAGGCCGACGCGGCCGGGTCCGAGGCGCGAGCCTGTGTGGCCCGCACCGCTTCGGGTATCTGGCGCGGCGCTTTCACCATTCCTCGATCCCCAGGCCGCCGGCCGCCGACCATTCCTTGATGCGGGCAAGATCGTCGTATCGACCATATCGGTTGGTCCACATCGACAGATTGAGCGAGGTGTAGGGCTCGTTCTCGTCTTCGAATTTTCGGATCAACGCTTCGAGTTGCGCTCGCGCATAGTCCGCCGCCTCGTCGGGTGGCTGCGGCGTGTCATTCTGCTTGACCTTCAGCTCCAGCCGTTTCTCTTCGCCCGGCGGATTATTGCCGCTCAGGCGCACATAGACGAGGTCTCCCACGGAGGCGCCCGCGGCAACGTTGGCAAAGCCGCCTTCCCGCAAGATCGCGGCCTCAAGCGTAAGTTGCGGCGAGAGCCCCATCCGCACCTGTTTGCCGGTCGGAGGTTGCCCGGTCTTGTAGTCGAGAATGGCGAAGGTTCCGTCGCGGCGCCGTTCGATCCGGTCCGCGCGCGCCGACAACACGAAGGTGCGCTCATTGCCGAGCGGAATCGGAATCTCGCCCCTGATCTCGGCCTCGATTGCGGCGAGATCGCCGCGTCGTGCAATCTCCCAATTGGAAAACCAGGCCGCGATGCGCAGGAATCGCGGCCACCACAGCGCCCGCGCCTCAGGGCGCTCCATCAGTGGTGCGAAATATTTCTTGCCGATGCCGCGCAAGACATCGACGGGATCGTCGGGCAGCGTTGTGGCGAAGGTCTGGGTGAATTCGCCGATGGCATCGTGGATCGCCGAGCCGCGGTCGGCGGCCGACAGCGGCATGTCGACCGGATCCAACGGATTGAGCCGCAAAATGTGCTTGGCATAGATCGTATAGGGATCGCGCAGCCAATCTTCGATTTCGGTCACCGACAATTTCAGCGGCCGCACCGCGCGTGGCGGTCTCGGCGCCGGCTGCGCCAATGGTTCGACCTTCTCGGGGGCATCGAGGCGGCCTGCGAAGCGAACATATTTTCGCCCCGAGGATTTCGCTGCGCTCCAGCGCGCTTCGCCGGCCACGGCTTCCAGGCGGTGCAGGAAGCGCGAAGCGACCGCTGGCGCGCCGCCGACCTTCGCCGCGTGACTGAGGATGACTTCATCGGCGCCGAGCAATTGCGCGAAGTCGTGCGCGGAGAGGCCGATGCGCCGCTCGGGCAAATCGAGGCCGAGTTCATGCCGCATCGGCCGGCTCAGCCACGGATCAATCCGCGGCGCGGGTGGCCAGACCCCTTCGACCAGGCCGCCGATGATGACGCGGTCGGATTGCGTCAGCCGCGCTTCCAGCGGTCCATATATCTTGAGATGTACATTGGCTCCTTCCGGCCGCCGCACCATGCGGTCGGCAAACGCGGTCTGGAAAACTTCCGGGTAGTCCGAAAGCTGCACCATAAGGCCGCTTGGCGATCGGCCGCCGAGCAGGTCATCGAACGCGGAAGCCAGCACCGACCCCTGTGTGCCCTCGAACACGGACGCAACGCCATACTCATCGCGCGACAATTCGATCAGGACGGTGCGATGGAGTTCCGCAAGTTCCGCGAAATCGTTCGGCGTCGAGGGTTTGAGAGTTTCGAGCGGTGCGAGCGCATTTTGCAAACGGACGATCAGCAGATTTGCGTCGTCGAGTTCTCCGTCCGTCAGACGGGTTCGCGGTTCGGCGCGATGCAGCGAGGAGGTTTTGCCGGTGCGCAAGTTTTTGAGCTCATCGCGAAAGCGGCGAAGTTCTTGCCCCAATCCGCTGGTTCCGGCAGGTGGCCGCGTTCCACGCAGTAGAGCCAGTTCAAGTACCTCGACGGCCTCCTTGAAAGCGCCTTGCGCGGCGCCAAGCCGGCACAGCGGATGCTTCAGCAGCGCCAGAAGCGTCGGCGGCTCGAGCTGCCTTGCAGCGGCTTCGGCGGCGAGTCGCGCAAAAATTCCGGCAGGTGTATCCGTCAGCGCATCGCCGCCTGAATCGTCGAAAGCGAGATTCCAGCGGCCAAGAGCTGCGATCACGCGCCGTGCGAGCGCGCGATCCGGCGTCACCAGTGCTGCCGATTTCTCGAGGTGACGCGCCTCGCGCATCGCCGCCGCAATCGCCAGCGCTTCGGTCTCGGGGTTATCCGCCTCAATCACCGCGAGGTTTGTCATGCCGAGCGCAACCCTTTCGGCGATATCGGGCTCGGCCAGCCGCCGATGCCATTGTGCGGTCGCACTTGACGGCCGCATCGCTTCGGAAAGCAGAACGTCGCGCCCGTGTGGAGCAGGCGTTGCCAGTATTTCGACGTCGGTGCGCTTGATCCCAAACCGCTGCAGGAGCGCCTGCATGGCGTATTGGGGGTGATTCGATGAAGGTGGCGTCGTGAACTTGCCGTGCGCGTCCTTGATTCCGCCGATGATCTGCCACGCGTCGTCGTCGAGATCGGTATCGAGCCCCGGCAGAACGACCGCGCCTTGCGGAAGCGACGCAATCACCTGAAGGAATTTCGCGGTCGCCGGCATCGATCCGGTCGAGCCCGCCGCGATCACCGGGCCGGCGTGATGTGCGGCGAGGCGCCTTGCTTCGGCATCGATCAGGAGATCGCGCCGCGCCGCGGGCTCGATCTTGTGGATTTCCGCCAGATGTGCCGGCCAGGCCTGCCGCGCGATCTGCAGGAACTCGAGCGAGTATTTCCAGTATTGATCGAGTTGGTCCGGCACCAGCCCGTTCAGCGCATCCCATCCGACGCCGCGGGTGACCATGTCGTCCATCAGCCGCGCCAGGTCGCCTGCGAGCGCAAGCGTCGACGCCGGCCCGCCGACCACCTGCGGCGCCAATACCGGACGCTTCGCCCAAGCCGCGACGAGATTTGCAAGAGTCAGCCGGCGATCGAGTTCCCCGAGCTTTGGCGGAATCTCCAGCGAAGCCGCCCCACCGTATGACTCCGACGCTTCCGCGAATGCCAGTTCGTCTTCGTCGATATCGCCGAGCGCGACGATGCGAGGCAGCAGCACCGCCTCCCTGTTCAACTCCTCGAGAAAGACTTCCCGCACCAATCGCCCGGCGCGGCGGGTCGGCAGGTAGAGCGTAGCCTCTGCCAGTCTCTGCGGATCAGCGCGGGCCTCAAAGCCATCGACCAGCCTGCCATCGACCAGGGCGGCGATGACGGTGCGCAAGAATGGCACTGATGCTGGGACGCTGAAAACGCGCATGGGCTTCCTGATTCGCGATCAGGCTGCATCATGGCATGGGCGGCAATGTGGAGGGAGTCGCTCGCGCCGTCATTCCGGGGCACGCAGTTTTGCGCGAACTGGAATCTCGGGATTCCGGAAAAGATCCCGCGGATCACGCCGGAGTAACGTGAAAAATCAGACCACGCTTTCGAGAAAGGCTTCTTCGGCCGCGCCGACCGCGTCGGGTGTTCCGACATGCATCCACATGCCGTCCAGCCGCAGGCCGAACAATCGCTCCTGCTCGTTGGCCGCGTCGAACATTTTTGTCAGCGAGAATTCTCCCGACGGGGCACCGGCGAAAATGGACGGCGACATGACTGCCGCGCCCGCGTAGACGAAGGGAACAACCTGGTGCTCCTTCCGCTTTCGCAGCGCGCCGTCCGGAAGCATGGCATAATCGCCGCTTCCCTCGTAACCGATGCTGCTGGCCGTCGGCGCCATCAGCAGGAGAATGTCCATGCGCGCGGGATCGAACGTTTCGGCGAGCCTGGCCAGGTTCGGCCGCACGCCGTCGATCCACAGCGTGTCCGCATTGACAAGGAAGAACGGCGCTTGGCCAAGCAAGGGAAGTGCCTTGACGACACCCCCTCCGGTACCAAGCACCTCGCCACGCTCATCGGAAATGGTCACGCGGGGTTTGGTGCGGCCAGCAACATGACCGATAATCTGGTCGGGCAAGTAATGGACGTTGACGATTGTCTCGCTCACGCCGGCATCGCCGAGCTTATCGAGCACATGATCGAGCAGGGAGCGGCCAGCCACCGTCACGAGCGGCTTCGGCATCCGTTCCGTCAAAGGCCGCATACGCAAGCCGAGGCCTGCGGCGAGAACCATGGCTTTGGCGGGTTTGACGGACATTTTCAGGGATTTCTCGAGCCGTTGTTCCAAGGTCTGTTCTGTATCAACCCTATTCTGCATCAGCGCGATTGGAATAGGCGCGAATTGTCAAGCGTGCCTCAAATCATACCACGGCGATTCCGCTGGCGCAGCATTGCCGACCGCCTTAGTCACCGGACATGACGGTGGTAAGACGGCGAACGATGCCGTTCAAGCCTCGGCCGTGCGACGCGCCTTTTTCTTCTTGTCGCCGGTCTTCAGGAAGTTGACTCCGATCTGGTCGCCATTGACCCAGGCCAACTCGCACCGGCGGTAGGCAAGGCCGGTCGACGACAGTAGCAGGAAGAATTCCTTCAGATGCAATCCCTCGACGGAGCCCTCGATGGTGAGTTTGGCGCCGGTCTCCGAAATATCTTCCATGGTGCAATCGCGCCGCCAAGTGCCGTCGATGCCCATCATATGCGCAGCGATCCCGCGCTCGAATGTGACGCGCTCGCCCTTGCGCCGTTCTGTCACCATAGTCTCGCTCCGCCCTCAAGCAGCCGCCCCCCGTGCTCCAGAGCAGGGGTCAGTCGTCAGATTAGCGGGAAGACGGCTAACAACCGGTAAATTAGAGCATGATCCGGAAAAGTGGATACCGGTTTTCCGAAAAAGATCATGCTCAAACAAAAAGATAGAGCGTGATGACGATTCGAAGAAAAGTCATCTCGCTCTAGGTGCTCGGCGGGGGCACGTTGGCGGAATACCAAGCCCGGATCCCCGTGAGCACCGGATGTGCCAGCGAGCGGGTCAGATAGGTCCAGATTCGCGGTTGATGGCGCAGATATTGCGGCTTGCCGTCACGCCGGTTGAGCCGCGCAAAGGTGCCGAGCAGCCGGGTGTTGCGCTGTGCCGACATGATCGCATAGATCTCGGCGAAGCCGGCAGGATCGAAGGTGTTGTCGGCTGCGTGCCTCGCCTTGATGTACCGCGTCAACAGCGCCAATTCGAGCTGCTCCGGCACGTCGATCCGCGCATCCTGCAATAGCGAGACAAGGTCATAGGCGGCAGGGCCAAGGACGGCATCCTGGAAGTCGATGAGGCCGACCCTGGAAATTCCTGACCGTTCGCCGAGCCAGATCAGGTTCGGGGAATGAAAATCCCGCAGCACCCAGGTCTTGGGCGTTGCGGCGGCCTTTGCCAGCAAATCGCGCCATTGCGTGACGAATTCGACGCGCAAATTCTCGGAAGGCTCGGCGCCGCGATCCGCAAGATACCATTCGATCATCAATCCGATCTCGACCAGCATCGCATCGATGTCGAAGGTCGGAATCGCATAGTTGATTTGCGGCCCAAGCGGCAGGATCTCGGGCAGTTTTTTCCAATGCAACGCCGCGAGCATTTCGACGGCCGTCTGATAACGTTCCGCAATCGGCCGCGGCGGATCGCCTTCGACAAAGCCTTCGCTGCCGAAATCCTCGGTGATGAGGAATCCATTGTCGAGGTCGGCGTGATCGATGGCGGGCGCTGAGAAGCCACGCTCACGCAGGCCATTGGCGATGGCGACAAACGGCTTGACGTCCTCGGCCAGATGCACCGCCGCGCTGTAGGATTTGCCGTCATAGATCGCCGGGCCGTCAGGCCGGCGCGGCGAGTTCATCAGAATCACGACGCCATCGTCGCGGATCAGCCGCGCGTAGGAACGCGTCGAGGCATCGCCGGCCATGCACCGGCGCTCGGCCTCGATGAAACCGGCACCAGTGAGAAATTGCCGCAGCGCCTCAAGTCGGGCGACCTGGCCGGCTCCTTTTCCGTAGCCGGTGATTTCCGCGGCGCGCGCCGTCGATCCGAGCGCTGGACGGTGGTTCAGCGCAATATCGATCCGGTCCGCCGGCAGTACCGCGGGCGCGCGTTCGGGCCATTCGATCAGGGCCACGACGCCTTCCGGCAAGGGCGACAGGCCGATCTCCTCCAGCTCCAACGCGTCGTTGATGCGGTAGAGGTCCGCATGAATCAGCGGAAACGCCGGCAGGTCGTAGCTTTGGGCAAGCGTGAAGGTCGGGCTTGGGACCTCGATCGAATCGTCGCCGGCGAGATATCGGATCAAGGCGCGCGCCGCGGCGGTCTTGCCGGCGCCGAGATCGCCCGACAACGTGATGACGTCGCCAGGGCCGATCAGCAACGCAAGATCGGCCATCAGGCCGGCGGTCGCCGTCTCGTTCGCAAGCGCAAGCGAGAATGTCGTTGTGGCGGTCATTCCGCGGCGTTGCGGTGCGCGGCTTGATCGACCGGAAAGTCGCAGGTAACGGTCGTTCCTCTGCCGACGATTGAATCGACGCGCACCCTGCCCCCGTGCAGCTCGACGAATGATTTCACCAGCGGCAAGCCAAGTCCGGCGCCACGGTGCCGCGATCCGTTGGAATGACTCTCGAACCAGTCGAACACCTTGTCCTTGACGTCGGCCGGAATTCCGGGACCGCGATCGGTCACGGCAAAAACCACACTGTGCTCGTTGCGTCTGGCGCTCAGCGTGATCGCGGAATCCTGGGTGAGAATCCAACGGCGTTGGCGAGCAGATTATACAGCACCTGCACCACGCGGCTGCCGTCGGCGACGAAGGAGCCGATGCTGGGATCGACATCGATCTCGAGCTCGATGCGGTCGCGGGCGAGGCGGTCCTGGATTCCTTCCGCGGCATTGTCGATCGTCTTGCGAATGTCGACCGGGCCGAGTTCGAGCGTCATCGCGCCGGCATCGATGCTGGCGAGATCGAGAATGTTGTTGATGAGGGCGAACAGCGAGTTGGTCGAGGTCGTGATGTAATTGAGGTACTCGGCTTGTTTTGGGACCAGCGGACCGGTGGTCGGATCGTTCAGAAGGTGGGCAAATCCGATGATGGTGGTCAGCGGCGAGCGCAATTCGTAGGAGACGTGGTGGACGAAATCGACCTTCATCTGGTCGGCGGTCTCCAGCGCTTCGTTGCGTTCACGCAGCGCGCGCTCGACGTTTTCGGTGTCGGTGATGTCCTGGAACGTCAGCATGGTGGCACCGTCGGGCAATGGCATGGTCATGCAATCGAGCACGCTGCCATCCTTGCGTTCCAGTTTCAGCGGCACCTCGACCCGGTTCTCGATCCGCGTGATCGCCTCGCGAATCGTGCGCCAGGTCGCGGCGTCGTCGAACAGCGGCTTGCACCAGGTTTCCACCGTTTCGATATGCGGCTGCTCCCGCAGCGCCTCCGGCGACAGTTTCCACATCTTCGCGAACGCCGGATTGAAGAGCTGGGCGCGGCCATTGCTGCCGAACACCGCCACCGCTTCGGCGAGATTGTCGAGCGTTTCGCGCTGGACCCGGATCAGGCCGTCGAACCGGCGGGCGAGGTCGAGGCTCTCGGTGACGTCGTCGAACAGATAGGTCACTCCGCCTTCCGGGTTGGGCGTGGTGACGACGCTCAAGGCGCGGCCGTCGGGCAGATACCAGGTATCCTTGTCAGGCTCGACGGCGCGGTAAGCTTCATGCAGCTTGACCTTCCACGCCCGGAAATCCGGCTGTTCGGGAAGTTTGCGCGCGGCGCGGAGCCGGTCGAGTACGCTTGAATCGTCGGGATTGCCGTCGAGAAAGGCGCGGTCGAGGTCCCAAAGGCGGCGGTATGAATCATTGTAAAACGCCAGCCGGCGCTGGCCGTCGAATATGGCGACGCCGGACGACAATTGGTCGAGCGTGCGGCGATGGGCTTCGGCCATGCGCACCAGCGCCGCGCTCAGCGCCGTCGCTTCGGAGGCATCGATCGCCAGGCCGACGCTGGCGCCCCCGACATTGCGCGCATGCACGTCGTAGAAACGTCGCTCGCCGCCGACCACGATTGGCAGCCGCGCGGAAAAGACCGCCTTGTCGTGCAACGCGCGTTCCATGTCGCTGCGGTCGTCGCTGTCGAGCAATTCCAGCTTGCGGTCGATCGCATCGGCGACACTGGCGGCCTCGGTCGCGCGGACATAGGCCTCGTTGGCATAGAGCAGGCCACCGCCCGCGCGTTTGGTCCATATCGGCCAGGGCGCCGCCGCCGCAAAACCGCGCAGCATCTCGGTCTCTTCCAACAGCGCTTTGTGCCGAACATTGGTCTCGGCCAATTCCTGCCGCACGCCGGAAAGTTCACGAATCCGAACAATGGCTTGGCCGCCGATGGCGCGGCCCAAGGCCTCCACGGCATGTCCGTTCGAGGTGGTCAAACTGAGTAGGAAACTCTCGCCAGTTTCGCGCAAGGCGTCGACCGCTCGGTCCATCTGCAAAGCCGGCTCTGGCGCGAGCCAGGCTCCGAACGCAAGAATACGTTGCGGCGGCTCCTGCGAGGTCACAAGCGAGGTGTCCCCGGTGATTTGCGGGTGATTATCGCCGGCGGCCCAGGCAATCAAAATCTGCGGCTCGGCGAACAGCAGCGCGCGAAAGCGATCGGCCTCACTTTGCAGGCCCTGAATTTCGGCGCGCAGCCGTGTCTCGGTCTTCGCCGCGCGCAGCCTTGTGCCCATCAGCAGAATGGCGGCCACGACCGAAAAGCCGAGCAACGACAGCGCCGTCGTCAGTGCCGCGACCTCCTGGTGGTTCATGTCGATGAAGGTGGTGATGGCGTTCAGGAGAGGCAGATCGCTAGCGTGGGCCGCCCGTCCCGAGACCAGGGCGGCGGCAAGAGAAATTCCAAGGGGAGCCAGGCCGTTGCGCGCCAGTGAGGTGCACGACAGCAGGGTCCGACGCATCAACGCGATCACGCCCGACATGGTTTGCCCCAAACCGCACGACTTTACGCCCGGCGTCCCCCCGCCGTGCGCGAATCGAGTGACAATATCCCCAACGGGAGTTGGGGGGTAAGAGTCCAGACCGTGAACGTGAATCGCTCCGCAAAAATATGCGGGATTAAGGCGTCGCTCACGCAAGTTTTATGAAAATGAAACCGCTGTCTTGGCCACTGTCTTCGGTGGCATCAGCGACCCGTTGATCCGAACCCGCCGCCGCCGCGGTCGGTTGCGGAAAGTGACGTCACCGGGGCGAGTTCCGCCCGGACCACGGCTGCGATCACCATCTGGGCGATTCGCTCACCGCGCCGGACCGGGAACGGTGCATCGCCGTGATTGATCAGAAGTACGCCGATTTCGCCGCGATAATCCGCATCCACCGTACCTGGCGCGTTGAGGACGCTTACACCATGCTTTGCCGCCAATCCGGAGCGCGGCCGCACCTGGGCCTCGTAGCCAGCGGGCAGCGCGATCGTCAGGCCGGTGGGGATAAGCGCATATTTTCCCGGCGCGAGAATGACCGGCGCGCCCTCCGGAACCGCGGCGACCAGGTCAAGGCCAGCCGCGAGCGCGCTCTGGTAGGCCGGCAAGACAAGGCCCTCGCCGTGTGGCAACTGCCGAATGTCGATTTTGATGCTGGCGCTCAAGATCGCTTTCCTTTGTCCGTTTCCGCCGAAGCGCGGGCCTCGGCTACCCGCGCCACCAGCGCGCCGGCGACTTCCTCCTTGGTCATGACCGGCCAGGACTCGATTTTGATATCGGTTCCGCCGGCTTCCCGGGTCAGAAGATGGACGGCGTTGCGGTCGCCACCCATCACGCCAGTCACTGGGGAGACATCATTGGCGACGATCCAGTCGCAGCCCTTGCGGGCGAGTTTTGCCTTGGCATTGTCGATCAGATGCTCGGTCTCGGCAGCGAAGCCGACCACGAGCTGTGGCCGTTTATCCCTAAGTTTCGAGACCGTCGCCAAAATATCCGGATTTTCCACAAGCTGCAGCGGCGGCATGCCGGCTGATGTCTTTTTCAATTTCTGTTGCCCCTCGTTGGCGACCCGCCAGTCAGCAACGGCCGCGGCAAAGATCGCGATATCCACCGGCAGGGCAGCTTCCACCCGGTCCAGCATTTCGCGCGCGGATTCCACATGGGTCACCGCAACGCCGGGGGGCTCTTCGAGATCGACCGGGCCCGAGATCAAGGTGACCTCCGCACCGGCGGCCTGTGCGGCCGCGGCGATGGCATAGCCCTGTTTGCCCGAGGAGCGATTGGCGATGTAGCGCACCGGATCGATCGGCTCATGCGTCGGCCCCGCGGTAATCAGGACGCGCTGGCCAGCGAGCGGCCGCTTCTGCGGTGGGCGCAGAAGACGCTCGGCGGCAGCGGCGATTTCCAATGGCTCGGCCATCCGGCCGATCCCGGCTTCGCCGGCCTCCGCCATCTCGCCGGCATTGGGTCCGATCATCGCGATGTCATCGCGTTCCAAAAGCGCGGCATTGCGCCGGGTCGCGGCATTGTTCCACATCAGCGGGTTCATTGCCGGCGCCAGCAGGATCGGCCGGTCGGATGCGAGCAGAATGGCGGTCGCGAGGTCGTCCGCAGCGCCGTGGGCCATCTTGGCCATCAGGTCCGCGGTCGCCGGCGCTACCACGATCAAATCGCAATCGCGCGCCAGGCGAATGTGCCCGGCGTCGAACTCGCTCTCTGGATCGAACAAATCCGTGTAACAGCGCTCGTTCGACAGCGCGCTTGCCGTCAACGGTGTGACAAAGTGCTGCGCGGCCTTGGTCAGCACGCAGCGGACGTGAATGTGCCGTTCCTTCAGCCGCCGGATCAGGTCGAGCGCTTTGTAGGCGGCGATGCCACCACCGATGATCAGGGTGACGCGCGGCAGGTTCGCGACGGCGCGGGAAGTTGGTTGTCCAGAAGCGCCCCGCGCCGCCGCTCCCAGGGGCGCAGGGGAGCCACCGGAGGGGCCATTTTGCGAGGCGTCGCGCAGGATCACCCTGACCTCGTCCTCGACCGAGCGGCCGTTGCGGGCAGCCCGCAGCCGCAGTGCGTCCCGGATCGCGTCGTCGAGCTTTCGGATCGTCAAGCTGGCCATGAGCTGGCTCCCGTGACCGGGTTTGACAGCAATGCTATCACAACTATGATTGCAGTGCAATCACAGTTGTCGAATCGCGAACAGGATTCCGATGAAGGTGAGCGCTATGATCCACAGCGCCAGCGCCCGCCAGCGGCTCTTGCGGCCCTCGGTTCTCCCCATCGCTGCGATGGTCTCCGGCGAAAGCGTCAAGCCTTCCCGCGTCATGGTTTCGAGGTTCTCGAGCACGGCAACGGCTCGTGTCGCGATTCCGGGCAGGCTTGCGATCACACGGCCGAGTTCTCCGGCGCCGAGCATCGCGCCCTGAATGCGTCCGACCGGGCCGAGGTTGAGTTCGATCCACTCGCGGACCACCGGGTCGGCGACTTTCCAGATGTCGAGCTTGGGATCGAAGCCGCGGGCGACGCCTTCGACCACCACCATGGTCTTTTGCAGAAGGATCAATTCGGGGCGGGTTCGCATGTCGAACAGGCCGGTCACCTCCAGAAGCAGCGTCAACAGCTTCGCCATCGAGATTTCCTCGGCGGTGCGGTTGTGGATCGGCTCGCCGATGGCGCGGATGGCTTGCGCGAAATTCTCCACCGAATGGTGCACCGGTACATAACCGGCCTCGAAATGCACTTCGGCGACACGGCGATAGTCGCGGGTGATGAAGCCCAGAAGAATCTCGGCGAGGAACCGCCGCTCCTTCGGCCCCAGGCGTCCCATAATGCCGAAGTCGACGGCAACGAGCCGGCCGGCATCGTCGAGGAACAGATTCCCGGGGTGCATGTCGGCATGGAAGAAACCATCGCGCAACGCGTGGCGCAGGAAACTCTGGATCACCTTGCGCCCGAGTTCGGGCAGGTCGATCTGCGATTGCTCGAGCCGCGCATGATCGGAAAGCGCAATGCCGTCGATCCACTCCATGGTCAGGACGTTGTGCGTGGTGCGATCCCAGTCGACCATGGGCACGCGAAAGTCCGGATCGTTGCGGGTGTTCTCCGCCATCTCCGACAGCGCGGCGGCTTCCAGCCGAAGATCCATCTCCATCGCGACCGAGCGCGACATGGTGTTGATGACCTCGACCAGCCGCAGTCGCCGCGCTTCGGCCGAATAGATCTCGGCCTGGTGCGCGACAAAGAAGAAATCGGCAAGGTCGCGCCGGAAGCGCGCGGCCACATTGGGCCGCAGCACCTTCACCGCCACGGCTGTCCGCACGCCGTTGCGTTCGACTTCGCCGCGATGCACCTGCGCGATCGAGGCGGCCGCGACCGCCGGGCCGAGGCTCGCAAACGCTTCTGCCACAGGGCGTTCGAGCGAGGCGGCGATGACGGCCTCCGCCTCGCTTTGGGCAAAAGGCGGCAACCGATCCTGCAAGCTTTCCAGGTCGCGCGCCATCATGACGCCGACCACGTCGGGTCGGGTAGCGAGAAACTGACCGAGCTTGAGATAAGCGGGGCCAAGCCGCGTCAGCGCGCGCGACAGCCGCGGACCGGATTTGGCGCCGGGGCGTTCGATGATCCGCGCCAGGCGCAGGGCCAATTGTCCGGGTGGCGGCACCAATGAGGGATCCACCACCCCGAACACGCCTTCACGCGCGAACACAAACCCGGCGCGGGCAAGCCGCGCGATGTGGGTTACTGCGGAAATCACAAACGCCAGCCTGAATGCAATGCCACGATGCCGCCCGAGAAGCTTTGCCAGCTGACGCGGGAAAAGCCGGCGGCGCCGATCATATCAGCGAAGGCGCCGGGCCTTGGGAATTTCCGGATCGACTCCACGAGATATTGATACGACTCGGCGTCGCCGGTCACCGCGCGGCCGAGCGGCGGGATCACCTTGAACGAAAACAGATCGTAGATCCGATCAAGCCCCGGCATGTCGACGGTGGAGAATTCCAGGCACAGAAACCTTCCACCGGGCCTCAGCACGCGAAATGCTTCGCGCAAGGCGTGATCAATCCGTGGCACGTTGCGGATGCCGAACGCGATGGTGTAGGCATCGAACGTGCCGCTTGCGAAAGCGAGCTCTTCGGCATTGCCCTCGACAAATGAAACCCGGTCGTCAAGGTGGCGCGCGGCCGCGCGTTCGCGACCGACGCCGAGCATGTCGGAATTGATGTCGCAAACCGTCGCCTTGAACCCCGGCCCCGCGGCGTTTGCGGCGCGGAAGGCGATATCGCCGGTACCGCCCGCGACATCGAGCAGCGCAAATGGCGTGTCGCCGCGCGGCGGATTGAGCGCGTTGATCATCAGGTCCTTCCAGACCCGATGCAGACCCGCCGACATCAAATCGTTCATCAGGTCATAGCGCTGGGCGACGCTATGGAATACGTCGTTAACCAACGTCTGTTTGTCGTTCAGGGGGACATCCCTGAAGCCAAAATGCGTGGTTTCGTTCGGATGGTTCATCAAGTCGTCTCCGCTAGTGCCGCCGATTTGAAGGTCCTGGACAGCCAGCGGCAGCTTCTATCAGGAACTTCAAATCGCAGAGCGGCACTAGAATTATCTATCTTGCTGGCGCCCTTCACTTTCCGAAGTTCGTCCGAAGGTGCTGCAAGGGCTTGCGAACTTCGGAAAATGGGGCGCCCGCCCGGACCATAGCGCGCCCGCCGCAATGGCGCTATCACGTCAGCCTTTCAAGGTGAATGCTGCCTATGCCTGAATTACCTGAAGTTGAGACCGTCCGCCGCGGCCTGCAGCCGGCCATGGAAGGGGCTAGAATTGTGAAGGCCGAAGCCCGGCGCAAAGACCTGCGATTTCCGTTCCAGAAGGACTTTGTCGCTCGTCTCGAAGGCCAGACCGTGACCGGGCTTGGCCGTCGCGCCAAATATCTAATGGCCGATCTCGGCTCCGGTGACGTGCTGCTGATGCATCTGGGCATGTCCGGGTCGTTCCGCGTCCTTGAGGAGCACACCAAGAAGACGCCGGGCCGATTTCATCATCCGCGCGGCGAGGACCGCACCCATGACCACGTCGTGTTTCACATGTCATCAGGGGCGGCGATCGTCTTCAACGATCCGCGCCGGTTCGGTTACATGAAGGTGATCGCCCGCAACGCGCTCGAAGACGAGCCGCTGCTCCGGGGGCTCGGCCCCGAGCCGCTCGGCAACGAATTCGACGCCGAGATGCTGGCACGGTCATGCGCCAACAAGAAGACAAGCCTGAAGGCCGCGCTGCTCGACCAACGCGTGGTCGCCGGGCTGGGCAATATCTATGTCTGCGAGGCGCTGTATCGCGCGCACTTGTCGCCGCGACGGCTGGCCGCGACGCTGTCCACTAAGGCCGGACAACGCAAGGGCGTTGCCGGGGGCGAGCCGACCGATCACGCCAGGCGGCTGGTCGAGGCGATTCACGCGGTTCTCAGTCAGGCCATCAAGGCCGGCGGCTCCTCGCTGCGGGACCACCGTCAAACCTCAGGCGAACTCGGTTATTTCCAGCATTCGTTTCAGGTCTATGATCGCGAAGGCGAGACATGCCAGACTGCGGGTTGTAGCGGGATCGTGCGGCGGTTCACCCAGAACGGGCGCTCGACCTTCTGGTGTCCGAAGTGCCAGAAATGACGTTTGGGTCACTTCCTCACGCAGATGACGCGAACCACGGACGCTTTCGCATCCGGCGATCCGCCGGTCGCATTCACGCCATTGGCCTTGAGGAATTCGCGCACTGACTCTGCTGAGACCAGCACGGATTGTGCCGGTGGCACCGCCGCGGCGGGCCCCGCGACGACGACCGGCTTCAACAACGCAATGCCGGCAAATTTGCCGTCGGCATCGAGCGCCGCCGCACCGGAAAAACCAACCACTGGTGGTGGTGACAGCGCCAGGTCGCCGCCGCCGATCTGGGCGACCTGCGCCTTGACACTGCTCACGGCGTTTCCGCCGCCCTGACTTTGCGGATCGGAAATACCGGTCAGCTCGACGCCGGTCTTGCCGGTGCTGTCGGCGGAGAGGCCGAGCGGCTTCAATCCACGCGCGCCGTAGATGCGCAGCAGCGCCAGATCGTGATCCTTGTCCTCGGCAAGGCGGTCGGCGTTGCCAAAGCCCGCAATCGCGATCGCAAGGCATCCGTCGGTGATCTGGCGGTCGGTCACAATCGCGCCGTCATCGGTGACGACCACGCCCGTGCCGTATTCGACGGTCTTGCGCGGCGGCGGGCCAGCGTTTGCGGGGAACGGATTGAACGCGCTCGACATCGCGATCACCACCGGCTCGACGGTATTTTCAGTGGCTTGATCATACAGAATGGTGAGGATGCGCACTTCGTCCCCCTTAAAGGTGCCGCGCAGGTAGAATTTTTTCAGGCCCTGCAGTCCCGAGAGTACGAAGAAGTCCGGCTTGACCACGGTGTAGTCGATGTTGCGCCCGGCCGGCTCCTTCTTCTCCCGCTCGGCGAGCCTGGCCGTGGTCGGGTTCGCCTCCTTGCGCCGCGAGAGCTGGATCTGAATGGTTCCAGTGGACGAACTCCATTTCGTGCCGCTGGCGTCGGTGGTTTGCTGCGGTACCAATTTGGTGGGGATGCCGAGCTGCGCTCCGGTGAGGGCATCAGTGACGATCTTCCAGCCCGCATTGTCGCGCCGTCGTCTGGCGGTCTCGGCCAGAACGCTGCGCTCCTTTGGATTGAGGGCGCCGGTCGGCTTGCCGCCTCCGGCTTTCTGATATTCCTTGATCGCTTCCACCATGCGCTCGCTGACGTCGCCGGATATCGCGCCGTTGTACTGGCCCACCCAGGCGAGATCGGACTGGATCGCCTGGCGCTCGGCCTGCGCCATCGCGCCGGCGGTATCAGCGGGGGCTTGCAGGCCGGGCCGGATCGGTACGGTCGCGACCTGCTTCGGCTTGGCGCCGGCGGTGGAGGGCGGGGTCAGCTGTGCCTGGGCGGAAACGCCCGTGGCCACGAATATCAATGTTGCCGTCAGCGTCGATCTCATGACAAGTCTCGGGCTCCATTGACGTAGGCTCAATTAAGCACATCTGCTTGGTCGGCAACAACGGGCGGAGGGTTCAGCAAATGGCCGCAAGACCAAGGGGCAAGTTTGCAAAATGCTGAGTTCCGACGAACTCGAACGCTACGCCCGCCACATCGTGCTGCGCGAGGTCGGTGGTCCCGGCCAGGCCGCATTGAAGGAGGCTTCCGTGCTGGTGATCGGCGCCGGCGGCCTTGGCGCGCCGGCGCTGATGTATCTTGCCGCCGCAGGCGTCGGTACGCTCGGCGTGGTCGATGACGACGTCGTTTCGCTGTCCAATCTGCAGCGCCAGATCATTCACGCCACGCCGGACATCGGCCGTCGCAAGGTCGACAGCGCGGCGGAGCGCATCGCCGGCCTCAACCCTCATGTCAGATTTGCCGCGCATGCGACGTGGATCAATGCAGCCAACGCGATGGAGCTGATCGGCGGCTACGATCTGGTGCTGGATGGCTCCGATAATTTCGAAACCCGCTACCTGGTTTCGGATGCGTGTTTTCTGGCGGGAAAATCGTTGATCACCGCAGCACTCGGCATGTTCGACGGCTCGCTGACCACGATCCGCGCGCACGAGAAAAACGCCGAAGGCGAGTATAATCCGACGTACCGGTGCCTGTTTCCCGAACCGCCGCCACCGGGCACGGTGCCGGCCTGTGCCGAGGCCGGTGTCATGGGCGCGCTCGCCGGCGTGCTAGGGTCGATGATGGCGCTGGAGGCGATCCGCGAAATCGTTGGCTTCGGCGAAGGCCTGGTCGGGCGGCTGTTGATGGTGGATGCGCGCGCGATGCGGTTCGAGACCCTGCGCTACGCGCGCGATCCGCTAAACCCGCTCAATGGCGATGCGCTCGTCATCACCGATCTCAGCGGACACCGGTGAAGAGCCCGACACGCCTCACAGCATGCTCGGCAGCACCCGATCCGGCGGTTTGTGATTGTCGAGGAAGGTGCGGATGTTGATGATCACCTTCTCGCCCATCTCGACACGGCCCTCGATGGTGGCCGAGCCCATATGCGGCAACAGCGTCACCTTGCCGGCTTTCGCCAGGCGAACCAGTTTCGGGCTGACCGCTGGCTCGTGTTCAAACACGTCGAGGCCGGCGCCGGCGATCTCGCCGGTTTCGATCAGCTTGGTCAGCGTCTCCTCGTCGATCACCTCGCCGCGCGCGGTGTTGACGATATAGGCGTCCTTGCGGATCAGTTTCAGCCTGCGCGCCGACAGCAGATGGAACGTGGCAGGCGTATGCGGACAGTTCACCGAGATGATGTCCATCCGCGCCAGCATCTGGTCAAGGCTCTCCCAATAGGTCGCGCCCAATTCTTCCGCGATCTGCGGCGCGACCGGACGGCGGTTGTGATAGTGAATCTGCAAGCCGAAGGCGTGCGCGCGCCGCGCCACCGCCTGGCCTATCCGGCCCATGCCAATGATGCCGAGGCGTTTTCCCCCGATGCGGTGACCAAGCATCCAGGTCGGCGACCAGCCCGGCCAGTTCTTGCCCTCGGTGAGGATCGAAGCGCCCTCGATCAGGCGGCGCGGCACCGCGAGGATCAGCGCCATGGTCATGTCGGCGGTGTCCTCGGTCAAAACCTTCGGCGTGTTGGTCACCATGATGCCGCGGGCGTGCGCCGCGAGGACATCGATATTGTCGACGCCGTTGCCGAAATTGGCGATCAGCTTGACCCTGCAGTCGGGCTGCTTGAGCAGGTCTTCGGTGATCTCGTCGGTGACGGTCGGGACCAGGATGTCGGCGGCGCGAACGGCATCGGCGATTTGCTCATTCGTCAGCGGGGTGTCGTCGAGATTGAGCCGCGCATCGAACAGCTCGCGCATGCGGGTCTCGATCGAGTCCGGCAGCTTGCGCGTGACGACAACGAGAGGCTTTTTCTTAACTGACATATCCTGCTCTCATGAGGTTGTTCAGACCTCATTAACCCGGGTGTTCGACACTGCCGCTGCCGTGTGGTCCGGGCGTTTTTCGTGGGTTCCCCCGTAATCGCCGTTTGGTTTCCTGCGGGGACTTTCGGGCTTTTCTTGGCTTTTTGGCTTTCCGTCCTCTCTAGCAGAAGGCTGGGCCAAGACAAGAACCCCTGGGGAACCGGGATTCACAAGTCGAGGCTAATCGGGGCGCGGCACAGGGGGTCTGGGGTCGGTGGTTGCAGGTGTTCCAGCTCAAGGAAACTGGGCTGATCTCTCGGCAGGAGACGAGTTGATGGGGTTGGGGCGTTCTTGTTCTGTGGCGGTGCTTGCGGGTTGCCTGCTGGTTGGGTCGGTCGTCACGGCATCTTCGGCAAAGGACTCAGCTCCCACCGCCAGCGGTTTGCCGGTGCCGCGCTACGTCAGTCTCAAATCCGATCATGTGAACGTCCGCGCCGGCCCGACCAAGGACAATGACGTTGCCTGGGTTTACACCCGCTCCGGTCTGCCGGTTGAGATCACGGCTGAGTTCGAGAACTGGCGCCGGGTTCGCGATTCCGAAGGCGCCGAGGGCTGGGTCTATCACTCGCTGTTGTCCGGCCGCCGGACGGCCGTGATCACCATGAAGAGCAAGGATGACCTTGCGACGCTCTACGAGCGTGCCGATCCGACCAGCGCAGTCGCCGCCCGCCTGCAGGCCGGCGTGGTTGCCCAGGTCAAGCATTGCGGATCTGACTGGTGCCACGTCGTCGGCAACGGATTCGAC
The DNA here is from genome assembly GCA_963741185.1 of uncultured Alphaproteobacteria bacterium. GTDB lineage: Bacteria > Pseudomonadota > Alphaproteobacteria > Rhizobiales > Xanthobacteraceae > Bradyrhizobium. The sequence goes on from CAVUHE010000029.1 coordinate 198,413, forward strand.
GGCTGGATCGAACAGCGGCGGCTCTGGGGAGTCTACGCCGACGAGAAGGTGGATTGACGATCCTCTTTCCGAGGAGCGGCCACTTGGCCGCGCCTCGAGGGATGAGCGACCTCATGTTCGAGACGCGCGAAGACGCGCTCCTCATCACCAGAAGTTCGTTCTCCAATCAATGGCAAAGTTGAAGAAGAAACTCAGCGCTTCTTGCGCAGTCGCACGACCATATCGACGCGCGCGATCTCGTAGCCTTCGGGGACCTCGGGCATCTTCTGCAACACCAGATGCGGGTCGGGAATGTCGACCAGTTCGTGGTTGTTCTCGAGGTAGAAATGGTGATGCGCCGACACATTGGTGTCGAAATAGGTCTTGGTGCCGTCGACGCTGACCTGACGCAACAAGCCTGCGTCGGTGAGCTGGTTGAGCGTGTTGTAGACGGTGGCGAGCGATACCGGCACCTTCGCCAGCGTCGCTTCTTCGTACAGCATTTCCGCAGTGAGATGGCGCGCGCCCTTGCCAAACAGCAGCCAGCCAAGCGCCATGCGTTGGCGGGTCGGACGCAGACCCGCGGCCTGTAACATTTCGTTGACGTCGTGCCACGGACAGCCGGTCAGCGCCGGTTGGCGCCCCGCGAGGTGGGGCTCGGAGCCGTTGGCTTCTTCGTTCAAAACTGAACCGCTGTCGCTCATTTCCACTTCAGACACTAGAGACTACCGCGTTACTATCGCCGCGATATATAAGGAGGAATTCCGTCAGATGCAAGTTTTTCGCAACTAGAATAGCCCCAGGGTTAAGGGCGGCCACGAGGAGAAGCGGCTATTTGCCCCTGGTGCTTTGCCGCCCGCAAGGCCTGTGATAGAGAGCGCGCAAACTTAAGGTTAGTGCGAGTTTGACAAAGGCGAGCATCGGTGACCCAGGCGGTCCTGGCCTGCGGTGTCAGCGCCAACCTGCAATAATTGGCGCGCTTTCCGCCCAAAACGGGTCTATTTCGCTCAAAAAGCGCTTCATCAGGGTTTTTGAAAAGGCTGGCACCATGCTGGATCGGCGCGGCGGTTATGAATATGAGGATTTGCTGGCCTGCGGCCGCGGCGAGATGTTTGGCCCGGGCAATGCGCAATTACCGCTGCCGCCGATGTTGATGTTCGATCGCATCAGCGAAATCAGCGAGACCGGTGGCGAATTTGGCAAGGGTCTGGTTCGCGCCGAACTCGACGTCAGGCCGGACCTCTGGTTCTTCGGCTGCCATTTCAAGAACGATCCCGTCATGCCCGGCTGTCTCGGCCTGGACGCGATGTGGCAGATGGTCGGCTTCTTCCTGGGTTGGAGCGGTGGCGAAGGACGCGGCCGGGCGCTGGGACTCGGTGAGTTGAAGCTGGCCGGGCAGGTGCTGCCGAACGTCCGCAAGGTTGTGTACAATGTCGACATCAAACGCGTGATGCGCATGAAGCTCTGGTTGGGGATTGCTGACGGCTGGCTTTCCATGGACGGCGAGATTATCTATCGCGCGAAGGACTTGAAGGTCGGGCTGTTCAAGCAGGACGCCCAGCCGGGAACATGAGGATAGGTGTTCCCGCGGCCAGGACGGCTTTCGGTTTGACCACGGGCATCACAGAAGAACACAACGACAGGGTGAGGCGGTCATGAGGCGGGTTGTCATCACGGGGATGGGCATCGTCTCATCCATCGGAAACAACACTCAGGAAGTGCTTTCGAGCCTCCACGAGGCCCGGTCCGGGATCACGCGCGCGCACAAATATGCCGAGCTTGGTTTCCGCTCCCAGGTGCAGGGCGCGCCCACCCTCGATCCAGCCGGCGTCATCGACCGGCGCGCGATGCGTTTCCTCGGCGAGGGCGCGGCCTGGAATCATATCGCGATGGAACAGGCAATCCAGGATTCCGGCCTTGAGCCCTCGGAAGTGTCCAATGTTCGCACCGGCATCATCATGGGTTCCGGCGGTCCGTCGGCGCGCACCATCGTCGAAGCGGCCGATATCACCCGAACCAAAGGCCCCAAGCGGGTCGGCCCTTTTGCGGTGCCGAAAGCGATGTCGTCCACGGCGTCGGCGACACTTGCCACCTGGTTCAAGATCAAGGGCGTGAACTATTCGATTTCTTCGGCCTGCGCGACCTCGAACCATTGTATCGGCAATGCCTATGAGACGATTCAGATCGGCAAGCAGGACGTGATCTTCGCCGGTGGGTGCGAGGAACTCGACTGGACCTTGTCGGTTCTGTTCGACGCGATGGGTGCGATGTCGTCGAAGTATAACGACACGCCTGCGACGGCTTCCCGGCCGTACGATGTCAGCCGCGACGGCTTTGTCATCGCCGGCGGCGCGGGCGTGGTGGTGCTGGAAGAACTCGAGCACGCCAAGGCGCGCGGCGCGCGAATCTACGCCGAGGTCGTCGGTTACGGCGCAACCTCCGATGGTTACGACATGGTCGCGCCTTCCGGCGAAGGCGCCGAGCGCTGCATGCGAATGGCGCTGTCGACGGTCGACACCAAGATCGACTACATCAACCCGCACGCCACCTCGACGCCGGCCGGCGATCCGCCGGAAATCGAGGCGATCCGCAAGGTATTCGGAACCGGCGAAAAGTGCCCGCCGATTTCCGCGACCAAGGCGCTGACCGGTCACTCGCTCGGCGCCACCGGCGTCCAGGAGGCAATTTATTCGCTCCTGATGATGAACAACGGTTTCATCTGCGAAAGCGCCAATATTAGCGAACTCGACCCGGTGTTTGCCGACATGCCGATCGTGCGCAAACGCATCGACAACGCCAGGCTCGGAACCGTGCTTTCGAATTCCTTCGGCTTTGGCGGCACCAACGCGACGCTGGTGTTCAAGCGCATGGATGCGTAGTCTCTTTCGCGGCCGGAATCCTTCATTTACCTTCATGGCCGGACACGGCGGACTGCTTGAAGCAGGGACGCTATGCTGGGCATGATGAAAGAGAGAGCGACCCGAACATGAATGATCTGATGAAAGGCAAGCGCGGATTGATCATGGGCGTCGCCAACGATCACTCGATCGCCTGGGGAATTGCCAGGACGCTCGCGGGCGAGGGCGCCGAGCTTGCATTCACCTATCAGGGCGACGCGCTCGGCAAGCGCGTCAAACCGCTCGCCGAATCGCTCGGCGTCGATCTCGTGCTGCCTTGCGACGTGGAGAATCTCGCAAGCGTCGATTCCGTGTTCGAGACGCTGCGCACGAAATGGGGGCGGCTGGATTTTCTGGTCCACGCCATCGCCTTCTCCGACAAGAACGAGCTGAAGGGCCGTTACGCCGACACAACGCGCGAAAACTTTTCGCGCACTATGCTCATTTCGTGTTTTTCATTCACGGAACTTGCCAGGCTCGCGGCCGAGCTGATGCCGGAAACCGGGGGCGCGATGATCACGCTGACGTTCGGCGGTTCGACGCGCGTGATGCCGAACTACAACGTGATGGGCGTTGCCAAGGCCGCGCTGGAGGCGTCGGTGCGATACCTCGCTGCCGATTTCGGTCCGCGCGGCATTCGCGTGAATGCGATTTCGGCAGGCCCGGTTCGTACGCTGGCAGGTTCCGGCATTGGCGATGCGCGCGCGATGTTTGCCTTTCAGCAGAGGCACTCGCCGCTTGGCCGTGGTGTGACGCTGGACGAGCTTGGTGGATCGGCGCTGTACCTGCTGTCCTCCCTGTCGGGCGGCGTCACCGGCGAGACGCATTTCGTCGATTCTGGCTACAACGTCATTTCCATGCCACGGCCGGAAAACCTGAAGGACGCGCCGGAGTGAGTTTTAGCCCGCCGCAAGCGCGGTTGCGCGCTGAAAGGCCGGCCGCGCCGCGCAAGCATCGATGTAGCGGTCGAATGAGGGGCGCGCGGGCACCATCTTGAAAAGCCTGACCGCGAAATTCAGCCCCGACCCGATCACGATATCGGCTGCGGAGAAATTCTCGCCGAGAATCCACGGTCCCTTGGTCAGCGCGGCGTCGAGCACGTCGAACACCCGTTGCGCGTCGCCCCAGCCGGCAGCCACCGGATTCATCTCGACCTTGGTTGCAACCTGCACCATCGCAGGTTCGACGCAGCCCGGGCCGAAAAACAGCCAATAGAGATATTTTGCCCGCAAGGGATCGCCGGGCGGCGGCGCGAGCTTCGCCTGCGGATAGCGCTCGGCGACGTAGGCGCAGATCGCGGCCGACTCGGCAAGGATCGCCTCGCCGTCCTGAAGCGCGGGCACCTTGCCCATCGGATTGATGGCGAGATATTCCGGCGTTTTCTGTGCGCCCTTTGAGATATCGATCAGCGCGCGCTCATACGGCTGCCCGGTTTCTTCCATCAGCCACAGCGCGGAAAACGACCGCGACCGCGGCGACCAATAGAGTTTCATCATGACGCCATTTCCTTCTTCCATCGATAATACTTCATGACAAAGCCGGTCATCGGCTCGAGCTGCTCTTTCTCAAAGGTCAAAACCCTCGCGCTCGTACCAGCGCCACGCTTTTTCGTTTTCGCGCACGCAACGCAGATGGATTTCATCGGGCAGAAGCTCTCGGGTGAAGGCGAGCAGCCTGCGGCCGAGGTCACGTCCCTGATATTCCGGGGCGACGAACAGCTGGTCGAGATACATCTTCGGCAGGTGCAGCGCCAGCATTGCCGCGATCGCGCCGTCGTCGTCGGCCACAAACAAGCTCCAGCCCCGCTCGATCTCGAGTGGAACGCGCGCGCGCAATTTCGCCAGCAGGAAATTGCTCGTCTCTTCAAGCCCGGTTGAAGTCCAGCTGTTCATCCAGACGCGGGCGATCTGGTCATATTCGTCGGCCCGGGCGGGACGTATCGCTGGCGGCTTCATTGGAACGAACTCACGCAAGACGAGAAAAACCCTCGCGGTATTATCGCGAGGGCTTCTCCAACTTCAAAGTGAAAAACTCACTTCGCGGCAAGGTCGAAGCGGTCAAGGTTCATCACCTTGTTCCACGCCGCCACGAAGTCCTTCGCAAATTTCTCCTTCGAGTCCGCGCACGCATAGACTTCCGCGAGCGCGCGGAGCTGTGAATGCGAACCGAAGATCAGGTCGACGCGGGTGCCGGTCCATTTGACCTCGTTCGTCTTGCGGTCGCGTCCTTCGTACACGCCCTCGGAGCCCGCGGAGGGCTGCCATTGCGTGCTCATATCGAGCAGGTTGACGAAGAAGTCGTTGGTCAGCGTCTCGGGTCGCTTGGTGAAAACGCCGTGCTTGAACTGCCCGGCATTTGCGCCAAGTACGCGCAGGCCGCCGACCAGAACCGTCATCTCGGGCGCGCTCAGCGTCAGCAATTGCGCCCGATCCACCAGGGCCTCCTCCGGCATCATGAACTGCCTCTTGCCGCTGATATAGTTGCGGAAGCCGTCAGCGCGGGGCTCGATTGGTGTGAAGGAAGCGGCGTCGGTCTGTTCCTGCGACGCGTCCATGCGGCCGGGCGCGAACGGGACCGTCACGGTCAGACCAGCATCCTTCGCTGCTTTCTCGATTGCGGCGCTGCCGCCGAGAACGATCAGGTCGGCAAGCGACACCTTCTTGCCGAACTCCTTCTGGATCGCCTCGAGCTTGTGCACGACCTTCGCCAACTCGGTCGGGTTATTTACCGCCCAATCCTTCTGCGGGCTCAAGCGAACGCGTGCACCGTTGGCACCGCCGCGCTTGTCCGAGCCGCGGAACGTCGAGGCCGATGCCCAGGCGGTCGAGACGAGCTGCGACACGGTGAGGCCCGAGGCGAGGATTTTCGTCTTCAGTGCGGCGACGTCCTTGTCGTCGATCAATTTGTGATCGACCGCGGGGATCGGGTCCTGCCAGATCAGCGTTTCCTCCGGCACGAGCTTGCCGCGATACCGCACGATCGGTCCCATGTCGCGGTGCGTGAGCTTGAACCAGGCGCGGGCAAAGGCGTCCGCGAACTGGTCCGGATGCTCGTGGAAACGACGCGAGATCTTTTCGTAGGTCGGATCGAAGCGCAGCGAGAGGTCCGTGGTCAGCATGGTCGGAACATGCTTCTTCGACTTGTCATGCGCGTCAGGGACCGTGGCTTCGGCGCCTTTCGCTTTCCACTGCTGCGCGCCGGCCGGGCTCTTCGTCAGCTCCCATTCGTACTTGAACAGGTTGTCGAAGAAGTGGTTGCTCCATTTTGTCGGTGTTTGCGACCACGTCACTTCCGGGCCGCCGGTGATGGTGTCGGCGCCGATGCCGGTGCCATACTTGCTCTTCCAGCCGAGGCCCTGATCCTGGATGGCTGCACCTTCCGGCTCGGCGCCAATCAGCGATGGATCACCGGCACCGTGGGCCTTGCCGAAGGTGTGACCGCCAGCGATCAGCGCCACAGTCTCTTCGTCGTTCATCGCCATGCGGAAGAACGTTTCGCGGATGTCCTTGGCCGCCGCGAGCGGATCCGGCTTGCCGTTCGGGCCTTCAGGGTTGACGTAGATCAGGCCCATCTGCACCGCGCCGAGCGGTTCGGCCAGCTGACGTTCGCCGCTGTAGCGTTCGTCGCCCAGCCACGTGCCCTCGGGACCCCAATAGAGCTCTTCAGGTTCCCACACATCGGCGCGCCCGCCACCGAAACCGAAGGTCTTGAAGCCCATCGATTCCAGGGCGACGTTGCCGGTCAGAATCATGAGGTCGGCCCAGGAAATCTTGCGGCCGTACTTCTGCTTGATCGGCCACAGCAGGCGGCGCGCCTTGTCGAGATTGGCGTTATCCGGCCAACTGTTGAGCGGCGCGAAGCGCTGCTGGCCGGCGCCGGCGCCGCCGCGACCATCGCTGATGCGGTACGTACCGGCGCTATGCCACGCCATGCGGATGAACAATCCGCCATAGTGACCGAAGTCGGCTGGCCACCACTCCTGCGAGTTCGTCATCAAGGCATGCAGGTCCTTGATCAGGGCATCGATGTCGAGGCTCTCGAATTCCTTGGCATAGTCGAACGCCTCGCCCATCGGATCGGCGGCGGGCGCGTTCGTGTGGAGCACGCCGATATCGAGCTGCTTCGGCCACCAGTCGCGGTTCGTGTGCGCGTGGGCTCCGGTGAACGGGCACTTGTCCGCGCCGTTGTCAGATTTTGCGTCCATGTTTCTCTCCGATCCTGTTCTGCAATTTTCTCTGCAATTTTCTTGGAGTTGTTCCGTATGGAACGATTATGACTTCCGGGGGCCGTTGCCGACGACGATCCCGGTTTGCCATCCAAAGACGCATTGATCCGGAACAAGGTTGGTCCGGCCGCAGGGCCTCTGGTCAACTCCGCAAGAACTCGACCTTGGAAGAAAATTGATATCAGGTCCAGTCGAATTGTCTTTCACTCTCGATCAGTTTATCTGATGAACATGATCACGCTTCGACAGCTTCAGTATCTCCTGGCGTTGGCCAAATTCGGTCATTTCGGCCGCGCCGCCGAGGCCTGCGCCGTGACCCAGCCGGCGCTCTCGATGCAGATTCGCGATCTCGAGCGCAAACTGGGCGTAGCGGTCGTCGAGCGGCGGCCTGGCGAGGTGATCCTGACCGAGGTCGGCCGCGAGATCGCCCGCCGCGGCGAAGATGTGCTCGCGGCGTCTCGCGATCTCGTCGATTTTGCCCGCCATCGGAGCGGCGTGCTGACGGGGCGGCTCACTCTCGGGATGATTCCGTCGCTTGCGCCCTATCTGCTGCCGCGGATTCTTCCCAAGCTACAAACCCAATTCCCGGAATTGCGGCTGGAATTGCGCGAAACCCAGACCAAGCAACTTGTCGAGGATATCAAGAGCGGCACGCTGGACACGGCGATGCTCGCATTGCCGGTGGGTGAGCCGGACATCGATACAATTGAATTGTTCGATGATCTGTTTCTGCTTGCGGTGCCGTCAAACGACCCGCGCGCCGAAGGCAAACGGGTTGCCGTTGATGACATCGATCCAGCCCGGTTGATCCTGCTCGAGGAAGGTCACTGCCTGCGCGACCAGGCCCTGGCATTTTGCGCCACCGCCGCGCGAAGGCGCCGCGCCGGCGCCCCCGAGGGTACGGCGTTCGGCGCCAGCAGTCTTACCACCGTGATGCAGATGGTCGCCAATGGCTACGGCGTCACGTTGATTCCGCAAATCGCAGCCGATGTCGAGCGGCGCGACGGCAGGGTGAAATTCCTGCGCCTGGAGAATCCGCAACCCGGTCGCTCGATCGGGCTTGCCTTCCGCCGCACCTCGCCGCGCAAGGCCGATTTTACCGCGCTGGGCGAGATGGTGAGGCAGAGTCTTGATTTGGCGGCGGTGAATACAACGGGCAAGAGCCGGGCCGACGACAGCAGACAACAAAACAAAAAGGGCGGCTGAAAAGCCGCCCTCCGTCGTTTGCGATGTCGGCAGAACCTATTCGCCGGCGGCTTCGCGCGCCGGCGCCTCGGTCTTCTGCTTGGCCTCGAGGTCCTCGCCGGTTGCCTGGTCCACCGCCTTCATCGACAAACGCGTCTTGCCGCGATCGTCGAAGCCGAGCAGCTTGACCTTGACCTTGTCGCCTTCCTTGACAACGTCGGAGGTCTTCTGCACGCGGCTGGACGCAAGCTGGCTGATATGAACGAGGCCGTCCTTGGCGCCGAAGAAATTCACGAACGCACCGAACTCCATCACCTTGACTACGGTGCCGTCATAAATCTGGCCGATCTCCGGATCCGAGGCGATCGACTTGATCCACTTGATCGCGGCCTTGATCAATTCGCCGTCGCTGGAAGCGACCTTCACCGTGCCGTCGTCCTCGATATTGACCTTGGCGCCGGTCTTCTCGACGATCTCGCGGATCACCTTGCCGCCGGTGCCGATCACTTCGCGAATCTTGTCGGTCGCGATCTTGAAGGTCTCGATGCGGGGTGCGTATTCGCCGAGCTCGGCGCGCGCGGCCGTCAACGCCTTCGACATTTCACCCAGGATGTGGATGCGGCCTTCCTTGGCCTGGCCGAGCGCGACCCTCATGATCTCCTCGGTAATGCCGGCGATCTTGATGTCCATCTGCAGCGAGGTGATGCCGTGATCGGTGCCGGCCACCTTGAAGTCCATGTCGCCGAGATGATCCTCGTCGCCGAGGATGTCCGACAGCACCGCATAGCGCGTGCCTTCGAGAATGAGTCCCATGGCGATGCCCGCGGTCGGCCGCTTCAAGGGAACGCCCGCATCCATCAGCGCCAGCGAGGCGCCGCAGACCGAAGCCATTGACGATGAGCCGTTCGAACTCGGTGATCTCGGAAACCACGCGCACCGTGTAGGGGAACTCGTGGTGCGGTGGCAGCACCGGGTGGATCGCGCGCCAGGCAAGCTTGCCATGGCCGATCTCACGCCGCTTGGTGCCGCCGAGACGACCGGTTTCGCCGACCGAGTAGGGAGGGAAGTTATAATGCAGCAGGAACGTCTCTTTGTACGTTCCCGACAATGCGTCGATGTACTGTTCGTCCTCGCCGGTGCCAAGCGTGGTCACAACCATCGCCTGAGTTTCGCCGCGGGTGAACAGCGCCGAGCCGTGGGCGCGGGGCAATACGCCGACTTCGGCGATGATGTTGCGGACGGTCCTGGCGTCACGGCCGTCGATGCGCTTGCCGGTGTCGAGAATGTTCCAGCGGACGATCTTGGCCTCCAGTTCCTTGAACACGGCGGCTATACGCAGCTTGTCGTATTTCGGCTCCTGACCTTCCGGGAAGTAATGCGCCATCACCTTTTCCTTGGCCTTGCCGACCGCGGCATAGCGGTCCTGCTTGACCGGGATGGCGTAGGCTGCGCGCAGTTCGGTTTCGATCAGCGCCAGTATTTCCTTCTCCAGCGCGCTTTCGTCGACGATTTGAACCTCGCGCGGCTCCTTTGCGGCCTTCTCGGCGAGCTCGATGATCGCACTGATCACCGGCTGGAAGTGCCGGTGTCCGAACATCACGGCGCCAAGCATGATGTCTTCGTTGAGTTCCTTGGCTTCCGACTCCACCATCAGCACGGCGTCGGCGGTGCCGGCGACGACGAGGTCGAGCTGGGTTTCAACTATCTCGTCGAGCGTCGGGTTGAGCACATATTCGTCGTTGACGAAGCCGACGCGGGCTGCGCCGATCGGGCCCTTGAAGGGCACGCCCGACAGCGTCAGCGCGGCGGAAGCCGCCACCATCGAGAGGATGTCGGGATCGTTCTCCATGTCGTGCGACAGCGTCGTCAGGATCACCTGGGTCTCGTTACGCCAGCCATCGACGAAGAGGGGGCGGATGGGGCGGTCGATCAGGCGGGAGACGAGCGTCTCCTTCTCGGTCGGCCGGCCCTCACGCTTGAAATAGCCGCCGGGAATACGGCCCGCGGCGTAGGTCTTTTCCTGGTAGTCGACGGTGAGCGGGAGGAAGTCGACGCCTTCGCGGGGTGTCTTGGCGGCAACGACGGTGGCGAGCACCACGGTCTCGCCATAGGTCGCGATGACGGCGCCGTCGGCCTGACGGGCGATTTTTCCTGTTTCAAGTCTGAGGGGTCGTCCACCCCAGTCGATCTCGACTGAATGAATATTGAACATTGCGGTTTTCTTTCATGGTTTCACGCAAGGCATGAAAGTCCGGCACACAAAAACCATGCGCAAGATTGCGGGACGCTGATCGTCCTCTTCGATCAGCGTCCGGCGATCCTGCCATGGTCTCGATGTGCGGGATGGCATTCATCCTTCCGTTCTGGTACGGGCAAAGGCATCCTTGCCTTCAACCCGCGCGACAGGCACCTTGCCCGTCATCGTCCAGTCGCCGGAGTGCTGCTGGACGAACTTCTGCCGGGGCACGAGATTTTTTCGAAGCAACGCTTCGAAGAACGTGCCCTGATGCGAGCCATCGATGACCCGCACATGATATACGCATGGTTCTTGGCGAAAAGCCGAAAAGCCGCTTTTTGCGAAACCACGCGCAAGAACGCGCGCCACAAGCGCGCGTGAAGCCTACAAACTCAACGCCGAATGTTGTGCTTTTCGATCAGCGCTTGGTAACGCGCCTCGTCCGTCCTCTTGAGGTAATCGAGGAGCGAACGGCGCGTCGCGACCATCTTCAACAGTCCGCGACGTGAATGGTTGTCCTTCACATGGGATTTGAAATGTCCGGTGAGGTTGTTGATGCGTTCCGACAGGATCGCGACCTGAACCTCGGGTGAGCCGGTGTCGCCGGCCTTGTTGGCATTCTTCTTGATGACTTCCGCTTTGCGTTCGGCGGTAATCGACATCGTCAAACACTTTCATTGTTGCGAGCCGGACTGGCAGTCAGTCCGGTCAGGTTGAACACGCGCTTGGGGATGAGTTCGCCATTGCCAATTTCAGCAAGCGCCAGAAGACGGCCTGCCACCGTGACATAGACTGTGCCGCTACAATTGGGCGCATCCCGTCCGCGCAACAAAACGGCTTGGCCCCGATGGAGCCTTGCCGCATCAGCCCGTGTGACGGCCAGTGCCGGGATGTCGTCCAGCGCGGTCTCAACAGGCAAAAGCGCGTCGGCGAGGCTGCCCTCGCCGGACGCGGCTCTATCGCACAAAGCCTCCAACTGTTCCAGCGGAATCATGTCGTTCTCGCCGAACGGACCGACCAGGGTCCGCCGCAACGCGCAGATATGGCCGAAACAGCCGAGAATCCGGCCGATATCGCGGGCCAGCGCCCGCACATAGGTTCCCTTGCCGCACTCCGCCTCGAACACGGAATGGCTATCATCTGGCTGTTCTATAAGGGTTAATTGATGAATTTCGACCGGGCGTGGCTTCAGCTCAACGGTTTCGCCGTCCCGAGCCAAGTCATAGGCCCGCTCGCCCTGGACCTTGATAGCGGAGTATTGCGGCGGGACCTGCTCGATCAGGCCGGTGAAGCGCGGCAGCAGCGCGGAAATTGCATCAACGGAAGGCCTGATCTCGCTGGTCCTGACGACGCGGCCCTCGGTGTCGTCGGTATCGCGTTCCTCGCCCCACGCTACGGTGAAGCGATAGCGCTTGCGACCGTCCATCACGAACGGAACCGTTTTTGTGGCTTCCCCGAGCGCAATGGGCAAGCCGCCCGAGGCAAGCGGATCGAGCGTGCCGGCATGGCCCGCGCGCTTGGCCTGAAACAACCGCTTCACGATCGCGACCGCATGGGTGGAGGTCATGCCGATCGGCTTGTCGAGGGCGACCCAGCCGTGGACGTCCCGCTTGTCGCGGCGCGGCTGATTGTTGTGGCGCGGCTGCTTGCCGCCGCGTGCCTGATTCTCGTCGCGAGACGCCGACGAAGAAATATTTTCTTCAAGCTCGTCCGAATCGCCGATCGGCGGCTCGATCAGGGTGTTTGAGCTGGTCATGATCATCCGTCACTCTTCCGAATCATGCGAGCCCGGCGCAAGGTCTCTTTGCACCGCAGGCGTTCGCAGTAATTTCTCTATTCGTTCTGCTTCGTCGAATCGGTCGTCGACGCGGAAACGAAGATCAGGCGCAAATTTTAGGTTAACGCGCCGCGCCACTTCACCGCGCAGGAACTTCTTGGTGCGCTCCAGCGCCGCAAGCACCTTGTCGGTATCGCGCCCGCCGAGCGGCATCACATAGATCGTCGCGAGCTTGAGGTCCGGCGACATCTTCACTTCGGGCACGGTGATGATGTGACCTTCGAGCTCGACGTCGTGGGCGCTGCCCTGCGCAAGGATGTCCGCCATCGCGTGGCGCACGATTTCGCCGACCCGTAATTGGCGTTGCGAGCCGCCGGCGGCGGAACTCTTTTTGTGTTGGCGGGACATCGTTAAAATCCTGATGGTCGTCATCACCCGCGAAAGCGGGTGATCCAGTATTCCCTGACTAGAATTATTGCGATGACTACTGGATGCCCCGCCTTGGGGAATGACGGCTTAGCCCTGAATTTCAGCGTCCTAGTAAGACTTGGACTTACAGCGAGCGCTGGATCGTCTCCACACGATAACACTCGATGACATCGCCGACCCGCATGTCGCCGTAATTCTCGAACGCCATGCCGCATTCTTGGCCGGATTGCACTTCCTTCACTTCGTCCTTGAAGCGCTTCAGTGTCGACAGCTTGCCTTCATGCACGACAACGTTGTCGCGAATCAGGCGGACATTGGCGCCGCGCTCCACGGTGCCGTCGGTGACGCGGCAGCCCGCGACTTTGCCGACCTTGGAAATGTTGAATATTTCCAGGATCTGGGCGTTGCCGAGCATGGTCTCGCGCAGCGTCGGCGCGAGCAGGCCACTCATCGCCTTCTTCACGTCATCCACGAGATCGTAGATGATGTTGTAATAGCGGATTTCGATGCCGTTGCGCTTGGCGGCCGCGGCAGCTTCCTTGTTGGCGCGGACCGAAAAGCCGATGATGGCGGCATTGAAGCCTTCCGCAAGCGTCACGTCCGATTCCGAGATGCCGCCGACGCCCGCATGCAGAATGCGGGCGGCGACTTCCTCGGTGCCGAGCTTTTCCAGCGATCCGAGGATCGCCTCGAGAGAGCCCTGCACGTCGGCCTTGACGATCAGCGGGAATTCCTTGCGACCCGAAGTCTTGAGCTGCGACATCATCTGTTCGAGCGAGCCGCGCATGCCGGAAATGTTGGCGGCGGCGTTCTCGCGCTTCTGATGCGCGCGGTAGCTCGTGATCTGACGGGCGCGGGCTTCGTTCTCGACGACGGCAAGGCGATCGCCGGCTTCCGGCGGACCGTTGAAGCCGAGCACCTCGACCGGCACCGAGGGGCCTGCCTCCTCGACGGTGTCGCCTTGATCCGAAATCAGGGCACGCACGCGGCCCATCTCGGCGCCGGCAACGACGATGTCGCCGACCCGCAATGTTCCGCGCTGCACCAGCACGGTTGCAACCGGGCCGCGGCCACGATCGAGCTTGGCTTCGATCACGGTGCCTTCGGCAGGACGTGCCGCGTTGGTCTTGAGGTCGAGCAGTTCGGCCTGCAACGCGATCATCTCGAGCAGCTTGTCGAGATTGGTCTTGTTCTTGGCGGAGACCTCGACGTCGACGACGTCTCCGCCGAGCAATTCGACCTGAACCTCGTGCTGCAGCAGTTCGGTGCGCACGCGATCCGGCTTCGCGTCGGGCTTGTCGATCTTGTTGATGGCGACGATCATCGGCACCTTGGCCGCCTTGGCGTGGTTGATCGCTTCCACCGTCTGCGGCATGACGCCGTCATCGGCCGCCACCACCAGCACCACGATGTCGGTGACCTTGGCGCCGCGGGCGCGCATCGCGGTAAACGCGGCGTGGCCAGGCGTGTCGATGAAGGTGATCTTCTTGCCGCTTTCCGGCGAGGTCACCTGATAGGCGCCGATGTGCTGGGTGATGCCGCCGGCTTCGCCGGAAACCACGTTGGCGTGTCGGAGCGCGTCGAGCAGCGAGGTCTTGCCGTGGTCGACATGACCCATCACCGTCACCACGGGTGAGCGCGGCTCGGTGTCGGTGGAATCGTCGGCGATGTCGAACAGGCCTTCCTCGACGTCGGAGGCGGCCACGCGCTTGACGGTGTGGCCCATTTCCTCGGCAATCAGCTGCGCGGTGTCGGCGTCGATCACGTCGGTGATCTTGTGCATCGCGCCTTGTTTCATCAGCAATCTGATGACGTCGACGGCCCGCTCCGACATGCGGTTGGCGAGTTCCTGGATATTGATCGCTTCCGGGATGACGACCTCGCGGACCAGTTTTTCCTTGGGCTCGTTCGACTGATGTCCCTTGAGGCGCTGGGTGCGGCGGCGGAACGACGCGATCGAGCGCTCGCGCACGTCATCGGCATTGAGCGCGGTAACCAGCGTCAGACGTCCGCGCTGCTTTTGCGGCGCGGGCTTTGCCGTCGTCTTGGGGGCCGCCGCGGGGCGGACGGCGCCACCAGGACCACGACGGACCTGACGCGGACCCTCATCTTCGTCGGAAATGTCGGCCGCAATACCTGGCGCGCGCGCGACGGGTATCGCGGGGCGAGCCGGAGCCGCCGCCGGGCGCGCCTCGGCCTCGCCAAAACGCTTCTTGGCCTCAAGCTCGGCCTTGCGCTTGGCTTCCTCGTCCTGGCGGTGGCGCTCTTCCTCGGCCTTGCGGCGCGCCTCGGCGGCCTCACGCTCGGCCTGCTCGATGCCTTCCTTGCTGCTGCGCCGCTTGGCTTCCTCTTCGGCGATGCGCCGCTCTTCGACGTCGCGTATTTTGGCGTCGGCCAGCGCGCTGGCGCGGGCGGAGCGCTCGTCCTCGGTCAGGGTACGCAACACCACGCCGGAGTTGCTGCGCGGCGCAGCTGTGGGAGGTGCGGCGCGGGTCGCCGGTGCTGGCGCGGCCGCCTTGGCCGCCGGCTTGGGCGTCGCCGGTTCGGGCGCGTGCGTTTCGGGACCGGGGCCGTCGCCACCGACCCGACGTTTGCCGCGCTTCTCCACCACGACCTGCTTGGTCCGGCCGTGGCTGAAGCTCTGGCGCACGGTGCCCGTCTCGACGCGCGGCTTGAGCGTCAAGGTCTTGGTCGGGACACTGAGTGTCTTGTCGCCAGGCGTTTTGGTATCAACCATTCAGCAGTCCTAATCGTTACTAGTCGTGCGTGTTTGCACAGTCTTAATCGGCGAAATTTTGGCCGCATTGCCGGGTGTCCTGCCGTCGTCCGCCATCCGGTATCGGACCAGCAAATGGCTACGTGACAGGAACGTCTTGCTCGCCGGGCCCGCGAGCAGCGCAGCATGTATCACATTTGACCGGCCCAGTGCCAAACCCAATTGTTCCGAGGTCAGCGTCTTAACCATGACGATTTCGGCGGAATCATCGCTATTCCCGTCATTTTGCCTGACCATGGCGTCCAATTTGCGGATTCCGTCCACGGCCCCGTCGGAAGCATGGATCAGGGCCGTGATCGGGCTCTGAATCCGCCGCCCGAGGGCGTCCGCAACCTTGCCGAAGCCGGAGACGACTTGCCCCGCCTTGGCGGCCATCGCCAGGGCCTCGACCGCAAAACGCGCCAGCAAGGCTTCGGTATCGGTGGCAAGCGTGGGCGCCACGCGCACATCGCGCTTGAATCCCCTGCTGAATTGGTGACGGCGGACTGCTTCCGCAACCGCGTGATGGGTGGCCGAGACCCAGAGCCCGCGGCCTGGAAGTTTGCGCTTGAGATCCGCCGTCACCTCGCCGGACGGCGCCACCACAAATCGGATCAATTCGTCGATCGGCCGCACTTCGCGGGAGACCGCGCACATCCGCATGGTCGCGGACTTGTCGGTCCGCGGTCCATGGTCGAGTTCGGGGTCAGCGAGGGCAAGCATCGAGGCGACATGCTCCTAGCGTCAGGCCGGCTGGCCTTCGGGGGCCTCGGTCTCCTCGGTTCTCTTGTCGAGGTCGGCCTGCGTGATCCAGCCGGCGAGGACGCGCGCCTGCATGATCAAGTTCTCCGCCTCGTCGCGCGAAATTTCGTTGCCGTCGAGGATACCGGGGTGCTTGGTCGGCTCTCCGCCTTCCTTGCGTTCGGTCCAGCCCACCAGGTCGTCGGTGGCGCAACCGGCCAGGTCTTCGACGGTCTTGATGTCGTTTTCGCCGAATTTCACCAGCATTTTCGAAGTCACGCCGGGCACGTTCTTCATCGCATCATCCACGCCAAGCTCCTTACGCTTGTTTTCAAGCTCGGTATCGAGCCGTTCCAGATATTCCTTGGCACGATTCTGCAGCTCGTTGGCCGTTTCCTCGTCGAAGCCTTCGATGCCGGCCAATTCCCGGACGTCGACCAGCGCCAGTTCCTCCACCGAGGTGAAACCTTCGGAAGCGAGCAATTGACCGACGACTTCGTCGACATTGAGTGCTTCCATGAACACCCGTGTGGAGTTCTCGAAATCGGCCTGACGGCGTTCGGATTCCTCCTGCTCGGTCAGGATGTCGATGTCCCAGCCGGTGAGCTGCGAGGCAAGGCGCACATTCTGCCCGCGCCGGCCGATGGCCAGCGACAGCTGGTTGTTGGTGTCGGGCACCACGACTTCGATGCGCTCGCGATCCTCGTCGATAACGACCTTGGAGACCTCGGCCGGCGCGAGCGCGTTGACGACGAAGGTCGCGATGTCAGGCGACCACGGGATGATGTCGATCTTCTCGCCCTGCAATTCGTTGACCACGGCCTGCACGCGCGATCCGCGCATGCCGACGCAGGCGCCGACCGGATCGACCGAAGAATCCCGCGAGATCACACCGATTTTCGCGCGTGATCCGGGGTCGCGGGCGACCGCCTTGATCTCGACGATGCCGTCATAGATTTCCGGAACTTCCTGCGCGAACAGTTTCGCCATGAATTGCGGATGGGTGCGGGACAGGAAAATCTGCGGCCCGCGCGTTTCGCGCCGGACGTCGAAAATATAGGCGCGGACGCGGTCGCCGTTGCGGAACACCTCGCGGGGCAGCATCTCGTCCCGGCGCACAATGGCTTCGCCCCGCCCCAAATCGACGATGACGCTGCCATATTCGACGCGCTTGACGATGCCGTTGACGATATCGCCGATGCGGTCCTTGAATTCCTGGTATTGCCGGTCGCGCTCGGCCTCGCGCACTTTCTGCACGATGACCTGCTTGGCCGATTGCGCGGCGATACGGCCATATTCCAGCGGCGGCAAGGTGTCGGCAATGGTGTCGCCGATCTGCGCGCCGGGATTGGCGCGGCGGGCGTCTTCCAGCGAAATCTGGTTCGCGGAATTCTCGACCTGTTCGACCACCAGCATATGGCGCGACAGCCGCAGCTCGCCCTTCTTGGCGTCGATCTCGGCGTGAACGTCGGTCTCGCTGCCGTAGCGGGCGCGCGCCGCTTTGGCGATGGCGTCTTCCATCGCAGCGATCACGATGCCGCGGTCGATCGATTTCTCGCGCGCAACCGCATCGGCGATTTGCAGCAATTCGAGTTTGTTGGCGCTGACTGCCATGGCTTAGTCTCCTCTATCGGGATCGGTGTCGCCTCTGCGCGCCCTCTCGGCGGCGAGACGGTGTTGCTTGGTGTTCTTTGGGGCCGGCTTGTTCGCCGATTTCGACTGATGGCCGCCCGCATGCGGTGCGGGTGGCGGCTCGAGGCCGAGACTGCGCTTCAGCTCGCGCTCGGCGGCCTTGCCGCGCCGCATCGATTCCGCGATCAATTCATCGGTGAGCACGAGCCGTGCCTCCGCGATGTCCTCCATCTGCAGCAGGACCTCTGAATCCTCTCCCGCCTTGGCGTCGTCGCGATGCAGCCGTACCGCGCCGCCCTCGACAGCGGCCAGCGTGCCGCGGAACCGTTTGCGGCCCTGATGGGCGACCGCCATTTCGATCTTCACGAGGTGGCCGCCAAAGCGCTCAAAGTCGGAGCGGCGCACCAGTGGCCGGTCGATGCCCGGCGAGGAAATCTCCAGCCGATAGGCGCGCTCGATCGGGTCGGCGACGTCGAGCACCGGCGACAGCGCCCGCGAGATCGCCTCGCAATCCTCGATCTGCATCGATCCGTCCGGTCGTTCGGCCATGATCTGGACGGTGCAGCCGGCCTCTCCGGAAATCTTGATCCGTACCAGCCGGTAGCCCATTCCCTGCAACACCGGCGCCGCAACCGCCGACACGCGTGCCGCCACGCCCGGCTCGACGACGAGGCGCGGCTCGGCGAGCAAATCGGTGTCTACGGAACCAGCGGTCGGATCGATCATATCCAGTGTCAAATTTTGCCTTCTGGGCGGCCTTGTTTGCGATTTTCTGACTTGCGTTGGGTTGGGCGGGACCGAAAGCGCTCGGTCCAGCTGGTCTGCCCGAGCCGAACCCGGCGTCGCGTGCCGCGGGGTCCGTCCAGGTAATAAAAAAGAGCGGGTCCCGGGGGGCCCACTCTCAATACGCGATCGTATGAGAACTGTAAGTTGCGGCTGATATAGCGGTTTTCCCCCGATCCGGCAAGGGCCGTGGTGCCCAGCGCGCGCTAATTTTGAGCCGCCTCGAGAGGCGATTTCGAGCCTAACCCTTCTTTCACCATGGCCGCCTAAATTCCGCAAAAGCCCGTCCCACGCCGGGTTGAGTGTGTTTCATGACCGTCGCCACATCGTTGATCCCCGGGCTCGATGAGATCGTCAGGCAGGGCGATCCCAAACGCCTTGGAGAGGTGGCCCGCCGGATCGCCGAATTGTTCGTGCAGGGGGCCGCGAATTTCCGCTCCGATCATGTCGAACTGTTCGACCGCGTCCTCATCGACCTCGTTCCGCATACCGAAATTCCCGCCCGTGCCGATCTTGCCGAGCGAATGTCCGTTGTTGCCAACGCGCCGCGCACATTGGTCCGCCAACTCGCGCGCGCGGACGAGATATCGGTCGCTGGTCCCGTGCTGCGCCGATCGCCTGTGCTCGAAGAGCAGGTTCTGATCGAAATTGCGCGCATCAAGGGCCAAGGTCACCTGCTGGCGATGACGGAGCGGCCGAAGCTTTCACCCGATCTTACCGACGTCATCGTGCGCCGCGGTGACCGTGACGTCGTGAGGCGGACTGCAGCCAATTCGGGAGCGCTGTTTTCGCAGGCCGGATATTCGACGTTGATCAAGCGCGCCGGCAAGGACGGCGTGCTGACGGTCACGGTTGGCCAGCGCGACGATCTGCCGGACCATATGTTGAAGGAGCTTTTGGCAGGATCGATGGAAGTCATCCGCCGCCGCTTGTTGGAGACCGTCAAGCCCGAAAGGCAGGTGGCGATCGGCCGGGCCATGAGCGAGATTTCCGGAGTAGCTGAGCTGCCCGAGAGCCGGAGGGACTTTGCACCGGCGCAGCGCACGATCCTGGCGTTGTATCGCGCCGGCGACCTGAACGAGGCGGCGTTGCTTGGTTTTGCCAAGGCCTACAGATTCGAGGAATCGGTTGCGGCGTTATCGGCGATGTCGGGCGTACAAATCGCGACGCTGGGCCGCCTGATGGAGGGCGATCGTCACGACCCGGTCCTGATCGTTAGCAAGGCGATCGGCCTCGAATGGGCAACGGTGCGTGCCTTGATCATGCTCCGGCTGGGTCCGGCCCGTATGCCGGCTCCCGCCGATATCGAGAACGTGCGATCGAACTTCATGCGTCTGATGCCTTCGACCGCGGAGCGCGTGGCGAATTTTTGGCGCGCCCGGCGGTCGGCTTGACTTGAGATCGTCAAGTCGATGAACTAGCCCATCCTCCTGAACAGCAGATAGGCCGCCCGGCGGCCCTCGCGTTCGGCTTTGCGGCCGTAGCGTGTCATCGTGTAATCGGGCCAGGGCTCGCGCCAGTCGGACGCACGTTCCGCGCTCCAGATGAAATCGGGCGAGCGTACAAAATGCGCCAACGTCCACGCGCAATAATCGTCGATATCGCTGACGAAGCGAAATTCGCCGCCCGGCCCTAGAATGCGGGCCATGGCCGCAATCGTCGCGTCCTGGACGAAGCGCCGCTTCCAGTGCCGTCGTTTCGGCCAGGGGTCGGGATGAATCAGGTCGATCCGGGCCAGCGAGTGCTTCGGCGCCCACGCCAGCAATTCCGCGGCATCGCCCGCGAGCAGCCGGATATTGCCGATGTTATGGGCTTCGATCAGCGCCAGGATCTTGGCCATGCCGTTGACGTAAGGCTCGCAGCCGATGAAGCCGGTGTTTGGAAACGCGCGGGCCTCCGCGACCAAATGCTCGCCGCCGCCAAATCCGATTTCGAGCCTGACCTCATCGACCAGCGGATCGAACAGCCCGGCAAGGTCGGGCAGTTGCGCCCCGGCAATATCCAGCGAAAGCCGCGGAAGGAAATTTTCGATCAGGTCGGTCTGGTGCGCGCGCAGCCGGTGGCCCTTGCGCCGGCCAAAGAAGGAGCCCTGCTGATGCACGGTGGTGGCATCGCCGGACGATGCATCGCGAGTTTCGGGATCGCGGATTGTCGCACTCATCTTATATCCGAGTTCAATAACAAGATTTCCAAGTCGGCAACGTCCGACTGGATGGCGGTCCCGCAAGCAGATTCGCTCGCCCGGCTCGCGCGCCGGAAGACGGCCAATTTTCAGCGCTTGTCGGGAGCTTCGCGTGTGGCGATCTGTTCGACCAGCTCCACGATGCTACGCCGAAGCTTGGCATCGGTGATGCGCGTGAATGCGCGGGTTAGCGCCAGACCCTCCGAGGTCGCGAGGAAATCGGACACGTAGGACGGCGAGGTCCCTTCGGCGAAGCCGTCGGCATTCGCCGTCCCGCTAGGTCCGCCCTCGAACAAGAACGATACCGGCACCTGAAGGATTTCAGAGATCTGCTGAATGCGACTTGCGCCGACCCGGTTGGTCCCCTTCTCGTATTTCTGCACCTGCTGGAATGTGAGTCCCAGCGCCTCGCCGAGCTTTTCCTGGCTCATACCGAGCATGATGCGCCGCATGCGCACACGACTGCCGACATATTTGTCAACAGGGTTGGGCGCTTTGGTCGACATCGCCAACACTCCTTGGGATTACGCCGGTGAAGAAGCAGAACAAAGACGGATTATGCCTCAGGTGCCAATACCGCCAAATTCTACTCAGGGGGTGGTGAACCGCGACTTCGGGAAATTTGAGCAACGTGCTGACGGATTTTTTTAGAAGCCGACACAATGCGAATTGCACAGCGGGTCTGTCAACTGGGGGATTTCGACGGCTGAACCTTTCCGCAGGGATTCGAAACAAGGTCGCAATTATGAAGCACGCTTCGCAATGCGACGTCTGATGACGAAGATCAAGGCGACAACGACGATGATTGCGGTCGGGATGTCGCCGATCCGCGCATAGATGGTCGGCGGGATGGCGGAAGGCAGGCCGGAATCCAGCACTCCTTCAAGCCCAAGGTCCAGCCGAGCGACCACCCGTCCGAGCGGGTCGATCACCGCGGATATGCCGGTGTTTGCCGCACGCACGACCGGCAGCCCCTGTTCGATGGCACGCAGGCGCGCCTGCTGCAGGTGCTGATAGGGGCCGGTCGAAATTCCAAACCACCCGTCATTGGTGAGGTTGACGATCCAGCCCGGGCGGTCGTTGCGGTCGACAACGTCGCCGGGAAAGATCGCCTCGTAGCAGATCAATGGTAGCGCGCGCGGTGCATTCGGGATCTCCATGGTGCGTCGTCTTGTCCCGGGAATAAATCCGCCCTGAACCCTGGTAAGCTGCTCCAGACCGATTTTTTCCAGCCAGTTCTGGAACGGGAGAAATTCGCCGAACGGCACCAGATGCAGCTTGTCGTAAACCGACAGCACACTGCCGTCGTGGTCGATGACGTAAATCGAATTATAGGCGCGCGTCACCCGCGTACCCGGCGGAACGTCGGGTGCGCGGACCGAGCCGGTGATCAGGACGGTCCCCTTGGGCAGGAGATCGGCGATCTGCGCCATCGCGTCGGCTTCATGAGTCAGGAAGAACGGGAAGGCCGATTCGGGCCATATCAGGATATTGACGTCGCGCACGCCGGTTGATTGCGGCCCTGACGCACGATCGGAGAGCGTCAGATATTTTTGCATGACCGCCGCCTTGGCGGAATAATTGAACTTCACATCCTGCTGCAGATCGGGCTGCATGATCCGCAGCTTGACGTTTGCAAGCATTGCGGTCGGCTGCATATTCAAACGCACGGCGCCGAATATTGCCATCACGAGCAGCAGCGCCAGTGCAATCGCGGGCGCGATCCAGGGTTTGCGTCCGCGCGAACCTCCGTCGATCAGAACGGCGGGGCTTGCGAAGATCGCCACGGCAAGAAACGTCATGCCCCATAGGCCGATCAGCGAAGCGGTCTGCGCCAGCGCCAGCGGTTCGGTCAGGGCGTAGCCGAACGCATTCCAGGGAAAGCCCGTAAGCGCGTAGCCGCGCAGCCATTCGCTCAGCGTAAGACTTGCGGCGAGCGCGATTACCCGCGAAGCGTCCCTGGTCCAGAGCAGTCGCGCGAATGCGAAGCCCAACGCGGTGAACAGCGCGAGATAGGCGGGCAGGCCCAGGATTGCCGCCGGCAACAGCCATGCGAAGGTCGGTGCATCGACCAGGAAGGCGTAACCGATCCAGTATAGCCCCGGCACGAAATAGCCGAGCCCAAACCACCAGCCGGCCATCGCTGCCGCCGGCACGCCGCGAAGTCGTCCGGCGCCGGCGCCGTCGATCAGCCAGACCGCGACCGGAAAGGTTGCAAACAGTATCGGCCAGGCATTGAACGGCGCCATCGCGAGCGCCGAGAGTGCTCCTGCGAGCAGCGCAATCGTGGCGCGCTTCCATCCCCATGCCAGGATGATCGCAAGAGCGGCCGCGCGGAGGTTGCCTGCGACGGTCACGATGAGCCGGCTCCGTCGCTCGGCGGGTTCGGCTGCTCGTTGGCTTGCGCAGCCCCGGGAGTGTCGGTGGCGGATTCGCGACGGCGGCTCTCGCGCTGGGTGCGCAAGGTCGCGCGTTCCTTGCGCGTCGCGATGCGCAGGCGCTTGACGCGCCTCGGATCGGCATCGAGCACCTCGATTTCAAAGTTGCCGGGTCCCGAAATGACTTCGCCGCGCACCGGCAGCCGGCCGACATGGGTCACGAGATAGCCACCAAGCGTCTCGACTTCTTCGCCGGCTTCACCTGTAACGAATTCCTCGCCGATGACGGAACGGACGTCATCGAGGCTGGCGCGCGCATCGGCGATAAAGGAATTATCCGCTTGCCGCACGATCGCCGGCGGCTCATCGCTGTCGTGTTCGTCGTCGATCTCGCCGACGATCTGCTCGACAATGTCCTCGATCGAGACCAATCCGTCGGTGCCGCCATATTCGTCGACCACGAGCGCCAGGTGGATGCGCGAGGCCTGCATCTGCGCGAGCAGATCGATCGCCCGCATCGAGGGTGGCACGAACAGCAGCTTCCGGATGATGTTGGCGTCCGAAAGCGGCAGTGCCAGATCGACCGCGCGCAGATCGAGCCCGGCGGGGAACGGCTTCTTGCGTTTGGCGCTGCCCTTGCCTTTCTCTGAAATCCGGGCCCGTGCGGTCATGAACGCCAGGAGGTCGCGGATGTGGACGATGCCTTCGGGATCGTCGAGGGTTTCGTTGTACACCACCAGCCGCGAATGTGCGGCGCTTTCGAACAGGCCCATCAATTCGCCGAGCGGAATGTCGCGTTTGACCGCGACGATGTCGGCGCGATGCACCATGACATCGGCGATACGGCGCTCATGCAGGGAAAGGATGTTGCGCAGCATCGTGCGCTCGATCGCGGAAAAGCCCACCTCGTCCGGCGTGCTCGCGTCAAGCACGACCTGAAGGTCGTCGCGCACCGATCCGGGCTTCCATCCGAACAGCGTACGGATCGCCCGAATCAGCCAGTTGTCGGCGACGGGGCGCATGACCTCGCCTTCCTGCACCACGGCCGGAAGGTTGCGCGTGTTGCGCGGATTGTCGTGGATCGGTTCTGAGTCGGCCATCTCAGTCCTTGCGCTCCGCATAGGGATCGGGAATGCCGAGTTGCGACAGGATTTCCCGCTCGAGCGCCTCCATCGTCTCGGCTTCATCGTCTTTTTCGTGATCGTAACCGATCAGGTGCAGGAAGCCATGAACCACGAGATGGCTGAGATGATGGTCGAACGGCTTTTGTTCCTGGTCGGCTTCCCGCCGTGTCGTCTCGTAGGCGACGGCGATGTCGCCAAGCATGCGCGGCGCATCGTCAGGACCGCGCGGGCCGCTCGGCTGCAGGGCAGGGAACGACAGCACGTTGGTCGGCTTGTCGGTGCCGCGCCAATTCCTGTTCAGCGTCCGGATACCGGCGTCGTCGCTCAGCATGACCGCCAGCTCGCTGTCCCCGACGTCCGCGGCGACGAACTCGGCGGCGGTCGCGATGGCACGATGGATGACGGCGTCGGCGTCAGGCTCTGCCTGCCAGCAATCGGCGACCACAAGAACTTCCAAAGTGGGAAGGGCAGATGGTGCCATCGGTCCGGAATTCTGTTTGCGGCGGGGAGTTACCCCCGGCGCGCTTTCGGCGGCAATCTTCGGCATCAAGTCTTGCTGGTTGCCGGTCGCTGCGGCAATCCTTCATAGGCGGCCACTATTCGCGCCACCAGTTCGTGGCGGATGACGTCTTCGGCGGTGAAATTCACCTGGGAGATCCCCTCGACGCCGTTGAGCAGCCTGGCGGCCTCCGCGAGACCCGAGGTCTGACCGTTCGGAAGGTCGACCTGGGAGGGGTCGCCGGTGACGATCATGCGGCTGTTCTCGCCGAGCCGGGTCAGAAACATCTTCATCTGCATCGATGTGGTGTTCTGCGCCTCGTCCAGAATGATGACGGCGTTGGTGAGCGTGCGACCGCGCATGAAGGCCAGCGGCGCGATTTCGATTTCGCCGGTTTGCAATGCGCGTTCGACGATGCGCGAATCCATCAAGTCGTACAGCGCATCGTAAATCGGCCGCAAATACGGGTCGACCTTCTCGCGCAAATCGCCGGGCAGGAAGCCGAGCCGCTCGCCGGCTTCGACCGCGGGACGCGACAGGATGATGCGGTCGACTTCCTTGCGTTCGAACAATTGCGCGGCATGGGCCACCGCGAGCCAGGTCTTGCCGGTCCCCGCCGGGCCGATACCGAATACGAGCTCGTGGCGTTTGAGCGCGCGGATATAGGAGTCCTGCGCGGCGGTGCGCGCGCGCACCGGGCGCTTGCGCAGATTGATCGTCTCGAACGACGACTTGACCGTCTTGGCGTCGAATTCGAACAGCGAGCCCTGGGCAATCACGGCGCGGATCGCGCCTTCGACATCGCCTTGCGCGAGGTCGTGCCCCTGGATCGCTTGCGCATAGAGCGCCTCCAGCACGCGCCGCGCGGCGTCGCAGCCGTCGCGCGAGCCAGCAACGGTGATGTGATTGCCGCGCGAATCCACGACAACGCCGAGTCGGCGCTCGATCAGCGCCAGGTTTTGGCCGTAGGGTCCGACCAGTGCCGAGGCGGCACGATTGTCATCGAAGTCGATGACAAACTGCGTTTCGGGCGGGATTTGCATGTCGCGGTCGAGTTTGCGGCTGGGAGCGAGCGAGGGTGAATCCGATGCGCTTTTTGGCAAGGGTTCAGGCTCCCATTCTCGTTTCAGAGGACCCGGTCATTTGCGAAAGCGCCGATCGAGGTTGCGCAAGGACCGCAAGTTCGCCGAGCAGGCTGTAGCGCTCCAGGCTTTCGACCCTCACCGGCAGGACCTGTCCGATGATCTCCTCGGGCGCCATCACATGTGCCGGCTGCAGATAGGCGGTGCGGCCGACGATCTGGCCGGGGTTGCGGGCGGCGCGTTCGAACAGCACATCGACCGTGCTCCCAATCATGGCCTTGTTGAAGGCCGATTGCTGGCTGTCGATCAATTCCTGAAGCCGCACCAATCGCTCGTCCATTTCCGCCGCTGGCACCGTCTCCCGCATGTCCGCCGCCGGCGTGCCGGGCCGCGGCGAATATTTGAACGAATAAGCGCCAGCGTATCCGATTTGTGTGACCAGCGCGAGGGTGGCCCGAAAATCTTCCTCGGTTTCACCGGGAAAGCCGACGATAAAATCCGATGAGAACGCAATATCTTGGCGGACGGCGCGAAATCGGTCGATAACCCGCCGGTAATCATCGGCGGTATGCTTGCGGTTCATGGCCGCGAGAATCCGGTCGGAGCCGGACTGCACCGGCAGATGCACGAAGGGCATCAGCGCGGCGAGATCGCGATGCGCCTCGATCAGCGTCTCATCGACATCGCGGGGGTGGCTCGTGGAGTAGCGCAAGCGCACGATACCGGGAATGTCGGCAAGACGGTGCAGCAGGGTGCCGAGCGACCAGGTCCGCCCGTCAGGCCCCTCGCCATGATAAGCGTTGACGTTCTGGCCGATCAGGGTGATTTCACGCACGCCATTGTCGGCCAGCCGCGCCACATCGTCGATGATTTTTGCCGTCGGTCGCGACACCTCAGCGCCACGCGTATAAGGCACCACGCAGAACGTACAGAATTTGTCGCAGCCTTCCTGTACCGTCACGAACGACGATATTCCGCGGGCGCGTATGGCGTCCGGCCTGGGCTGCGGCAGAAATTCAAATTTGTCTCGAATTGGAAATTCGGTCTCCAGCGCGCGGCCGTCTTTTTTCGCGCGCGCCAGCAATTCCGGCAGATGATGATAGCTTTGCGGTCCCACCACCACATCGACCACGGGCGCGCGGGCGATGATCTCGCTACCTTCGGCCTGCGCCACGCAGCCCGCCACCGCGATGCTCATCAGGCGGCCATTTCGCGCGGCCTCCTCCTTCACGGCGCGGAGCCGACCCAGTTCGGAGAAAACCTTCTCGGAGGCCTTTTCGCGGATGTGACAGGTATTGAGGATCACCAGATCCGCGTCGGCCACGTTGGCAGTCTCGACGAAGCCTTCGTCCGCCAGCGTGTCCACCATGCGTTGCGCATCGTAGACATTCATCTGACAACCATACGACTTGATATGCAGTTTGCGCGGCGGCGTCATGGAACCGGAAATGTTGGGACCGAAATGCGCCATTAGGGCGCGGTGTTCAGATATAGGCTAAGAGGGCGAAAATCCAGCTTCTGGAGTCGCTATTCCGGGCCGACTTTCCGTAGCGACAGCGGTCGGTCTGCAGCGATTCGCGCGATCAGATCGGGCAATTGCCGCATATCGTCGAATGTCACCGCCGCGCCGGCCGCGCGGAGCGTTTCGCCGTCGCCCGGCCGGCAATGGCTGCCGCCGTGAAAGCCAAGCGCGGTCATTCCCGCGGCCAACGCGCCGGTAATTCCAGCGACGCTGTCCTCGATCACCACGCATCGCCGGGGGAGGGCGGCCATTCGTCTGGCGGCGAACAGGAACAGGTCGGGCGCGGGTTTGCCGTGGCTCACCTGCGAGCCTGAAAATATATTCGGCGCGAAGCGCTGGTAGAAACCCGTCCGGGACAGGGTCGTGAAAATCTTCTCATGCGCGGCGCTGGAAGCGACGCACATCTGCGCATCGATGGCGTCGAGCGCATCTGCAAGATGCGGAATCGCCTCGACGGTGTCAGCAAGCGCCGCCAGCAATGTCGTCCGGCGTTCAAGATCGTAAGTCTCCGCAAGCCGCCGTCCGAGCTCCCGTTCCACTTCCGCCGTCGCCTCGTGCGCCGTCCGCCCGAGAAACCGCTCGCGTACCTGTTCGGCGGTGATCGGGTAGCCGTACCGGGTGAGCACGTCGGCGTGGACGCGGCATGAAATGACCTCGCTGTCGACCAGGACACCGTCGCAGTCGAAGATGACGAGATCAAAATTCGGGTCGCCGTCGTGACACGTTGTCTTCACGCGAACCGGTTCCCACTGCGCGCAAGAAACGCGATCAATTCAGGATTTTTCGTCGTCGAGCGGGACGCAATAGAGTTCGAGGCGATGATCGACCAGCTTGTAGCCGAGCTTGCGGGCGATCTCGGCCTGCAGCTTCTCGATTTCCTCGGAGGTGAATTCGATCACCTTGCCGTCACGCAGATTGATCAGGTGATCGTGGTGGCTGTCGCGCATCTGCTCGTAGCGGGCCCGGCCCTCGCGGAAATCGTGCCGCTCGATGATGCCGGCATCCTCGAACAGCTTGACCGTGCGATAGACCGTCGAGATCGAGATCTTGTCGTCGACGGCGACACAGCGGCGGTACAGTTCCTCGACGTCGGGATGATCCTCCGCCTCGGCCAGCACACGTGCGATGACGCGGCGTTGCTCGGTCATGCGCATTCCGGTGGCGGCGCAGCGCGCCTCGATGCCGGTGGCCTTGAGCGTGGGCGTGGATTTCAACGCGGTCATTTCGGGGCAGTCACCAGGGCGGTTTCGGTTTTCCGTCTTTGATAATAACACGTTCTGCCACCGCGCGGGCGTTACGACAAGTCGCGCCGCATCAGGAGCGCGTTCAACGGTTCCCCGCCGGGTTGCCGGTAATAGCGGTCACGGCGGCCGACAATGGCAAACCCGGCGCGTTCGTAGAGCCGCCGTGCCGGCTGATTGTTCTCTTCCACTTCCAAAAATACCGTCCGTATGCCGCGGCCGGCAAGGTGGCCAAGATGCGTCAGCAACAGGTTAAAGGACAGGCCGCGCCCGCGATGGCTTTCGGCAACGGCAATTGAAAGAATTTCGGCTTCGTCTGCCGCCATGCGAGACACCGCAAAGCCGATGGTTTTTCGTCCCATCCTCAGGCGATGCACCAGCGTATTGCGCTCGGTCAGCATACTATCGAATTCGCCTTCGCCCCACCCGCGATGAAACGATGCGCTGTGAATTTGCGCGAGTGCCGGTGCGTCGCGCAGGCTTGCAGGTTCAACCGCCGCGGTGCGGCCGCCCCATAGTTCGGAAAGCCATGCCATCATGAGGACGCGGGCTGCGCGGCGTTGGGCGGCGGATCCTTCGCGGGTTTGGCGTCGGGCGCACGCAGATAGAAGGGGCGGGCCGGCGCCGTGTTCGGACTGACGGCGGCGCCCAGCCACGCCACCCAGGCGATGTCGGGCGCTGCTTGCGCATCGACTTTGAATGGAGGGACGGCGTACGACGGCCAACGGTCGGCGAGAATCCTGGCGGCGTTGCCGACCAAGATAGGGCGCGCCGAACCGCCCGGCGCCGAGCGCTTCCTCGATCGGCACGACCCGCGGCGAGATCAGCGAACTGCCGTCGCCGCTGACGACCTGAAGATAGATCTGGTCGTGTCGGGCGTCGATCGCTGAAACCACCGGCTGCTCGCCGTTCTGGCTGACGACGGGCGCGGCATAGGCCGTTAACGTCGTCACGCCAACCACCGGCTTGTTGGCGGCAAGGGCAATGCCGCGCGCCGCGGAGAGACCGACCCGCAACCCGGTAAAGCTCCCGGGACCGGTGGTCACCGCGATGCGGTCAAGGGCTGCGAAGGCTGCGCCGGATTGGACGATGACACGCCCGATCAGCGGCATCAGCGCCTCGGCGTGGCCGCGCTTCATGGCCTGGGATTCCTGCGCGATCAATCTGCCCGCCTCGGTGTCGAGCACCGCGGCGGCGCAGGCATCCAGCGCAGTGTCGATGGCGAGGATCAGCATGTGCTGGATGATAGCACTGTTTGAGCCGTCCCGGCCGGGCTGGTCCCGGCCGTCCACGCCTTTACTCGGGCCAAAACGTGGATGCCCAGGGCATGACGTCGGTAAAAAGCGGTGCTGTCGCGCAGTATTACATCGGCCGGACTTCGACCACGTCAGGCACGAAATGTCTTAGCAGGTTCTGAATGCCGTGCTGCAAAGTCGCGGTCGATGACGGGCAGCCGGCACAGGCGCCCTTCATGTTGAGGTAGACGATGCCGTCCTTGAAGCCGCGAAACGTGATGTCGCCGCCGTCATTGGCGACCGCCGGCCGCACCCTGGTCTCGATCAGATCCTTGATCATCTCGACCGTTTCGGCATCGGCCTCGTTGAAGAACTCGTCGGCCTCGTCGGCGGCCTCGTCACTTCCAACGCTGCCGTCGGCCAATAGCGGCGCCCCGGACATATAATGTTCCATAATGGCGCCGAGGATCGCCGGCTTCAGATGCTGCCAGTCGCTATCGTCCTTGGTGACCGTGACGAAGTCGGAACCGTAAAAAACGCGAATAACGCCGGGCACGCTGAACAGCCTTTCGGCGAGCGGCGAACGCGTAGCCGCCTCGCGGTCGGCGAATTCCATGGTGCCGCCGTCGAGCACGGTGCGGCCGGGAATGAATTTCAATGTGGCGGGATTGGGCGTGGCTTCAGTCTGAATAAACATGGCTTTCTCCGGCGTCGCCGGTTCAAGGCCGGCGCGTGAGTCCCTTCTAGCAGATGGCGAGCCGGAGCGCACGGTCAAGGGGGCTGGCATGGCTCCCATGCCAAGCTGTTCCAGGCCCTTGGAAGCAACAGATTCTTACGATAACGCGTCGATTTCGGCGTCACTCAGGCCGCCGGGCACGACGACGACCGGAACAGGAAAAGTACCGACCGCGTTCGCCATCATGGTGATGATCGGGCCAGGTCCCTCGGGCCCAGGATTGGCGGCGAGCACGAGCATCGAGATATCGACGTCCTGCTCGATCACGTCGATGATCTGGTCGGTCGGATCGCCCTCGCGGATCACGCGCTCCGGGGTGATCGCGGCAATGCCGTTGGCGCGGCCGGATGCGCGATCGAGCGCGGCATTCGCGTCTTCCAGCGCCTCGGCGCGCATGATGTCGGCAACGCCGAGCCATTGCTGGTTCTGATCCTCGGTTTCGATGATGCGAAGCATCACTACGCCGCCGCCGACCCGCATCGCCCAGCGGCTCGCATAGTACACCGCGCGGTCCCATTCCGCGGTGTCGTCAACGATAACAAGGCATTTTGGCTTGTGACCCGTCTCGTAGCTACGTCGCTGGGTGGTCATGCATGTCCCGATGCTGCGCCAAGCAGGCTACATGCTGCCACGCCGCGGCCGTCTCCGACAAGCGCCGTCCTCGGCGGGAGATTCTCAAAAGTGGATACCGCCTTGGAAACGCAACACACGCGCCACTAGGTGCGCTGCGTCATTTCATGACGCCAGGTGGAACTATTTCTTCCGGACGAAACCAACGATGTCTTTCGCCATCTTCATGGTTTCGTCAGCGATGGCTCGCGCCCGATCCGCGCCGTCAATCAAGATGGCGTCGACATAGCCGGGGTCCGCGACCAGCCGCTTCATCTCAGAGGCGATCGGCGACAGCCTTGCGACGCAGAGTTCCACCAGCGAATTCTTGAAACTGGAGAACTGTCCGCCGCCGAATTCGGCGAGCACCGCCGACTTGGTACGGCCCGACAACGCGGCATAGATCCCGACGAGGTTATCAGCCTCGGGACGCGTCTCCAGACCCTTTTCTTCCGTCGGAAGCGGCTCGGGGTCGGTCTTGGCCTTGCGAATCTTCTGCGCGATGGTGTCGGCATCGTCGGTCAGATTGATCCGCGAATTGTCCGACGAATCCGACTTCGACATTTTCTTGGTGCCGTCGCGCAACGACATCACCCGCGTCGCCGGGCCCGTGATCAGGGGCTCGGGCTGCGGGAAAAACATTCCGTCGGCAAAGCCGTGGCCGCGGATGGAGTCGCCGAAATCATTGTTGAATTTCTGCGCGATATCGCGGGAGAGTTCGAGATGCTGCTTCTGGTCCTCGCCGACCGGCACATGGGTGGCGCGGTAGAGCAGAATGTCGGCCGCCATCAGCACCGGATAATCGTAGAGCCCGACGGAGGCATTCTCGCGGTCCTTGCCAGCCTTCTCCTTGAACTGGGTCATGCGGCTGAGCCAGCCGACGCGCGCCACGCAGTTGAAGATCCAGGCCAGTTCCGCATGCCCTGACACTTGGCTCTGGTTGAACACGATGTGCTTCTTCGGATCGATGCCTGAGGCGATAAAGGCCGCGGTGACCTCCCTGGTGTTGCGCGCGAGTTCGGTCGGGCCGCCCCACACGTCCACGCCTTGCGTGATCGCATGCATGTCGACCACGCAATAGATGCAATCATGCGTCTCCTGCATCTTCACGAAATTGACGATCGCGCCGAGATAATTGCCGAGATGCAGGTTGCCCGTCGGCTGGACGCCTGAAAATACCCGTTCAACAAAAGCCATTGTCAGCTTCCCGCGCCCGTCTGATTTCGCGCCGTCAATTGCCAGTAGGCGCCATGCGCCGTCAATTGCCACGTGCGCATCAGCGGTGCAAGTCGGGGCCCGATGTTTGCCGGATTGCGTTAACCGCGTCCCCCCAGCGGATCGCGCCAAGCCGGGCCAGAAGCAGGCCATAGATCGCCATTCCGCCCGCTATCAGCATCACGACGAGAATGGCCGGTGCGAGCCCGCCATGCGCAGCCTTTTCCGGTCCCAGCACGAACGGCGTCCCCAGCCACAGCAAGGCGCCCATCGCGAGCGCCGCTGCCCCAATGCGCGGCAACCGTTGGCGCGCCGCTGCATCGATCGAGAAGCCGAACGTCGCCGCACCATTGCCGGATCAGCGAAAGCGCGTTGCTCCAGGCACCGAGCGCAATACTGGCCGCGATACCGCCGACACCAAACAACCAGCCGAGCACGACAGCCAACGCAATCGCGACGCCCAATCCCTTCAGCGTTGCCAATAGCGGCGTGGCAGTATCCTCGCGTGCGAAGAAGGCCGGCGACAGTGCCTTGACCAGCACGTGAGCGGGCAGGCCGAGCGCGAGCCACACAAGCGCGTGCGCGGTGCCGGCAGTATCGGCGGCGTTGAAGACACCGTGTTCGAACAGCATCCGCACGATGGGTTCGCTGAGCGCGATCAGGCCGAGAGTTGCCGGCAGGGCCAGGCCGACCGCGAGTTCGAGGCCGCGCGATTCGGCATGCCCCATTGTCTGTCGATCGCCGCCGCGAACGGCGCGCGTCAGCTCGGGTACCAGAACAGCGCCCATGGCGACGCCGACAATGCCAAGCGGCAGTTCGATCAGGCGGTTGGCGAAATAGAGCCACGACACCGCCGAGGGCGATGCCGACGCAATGATCGCGCCGCCGATCATGAGCAATTGTGGCCCGGCCCCGGCGATCATGCCGGGAATTGCCTTCAAGAGAAAGCCGCGCATCGGCGGATCGAATGCAACCCGCAGCGGGGTCGCGATGCGATTGCCGCCCGGTCGCAATACCAGGACCAACAGTTGCAAGAGCCCGGCAATCCCGACCGCGGCGGCGATCGCGAGCGCCGCCTGGGTCGCGTTCCATCGCCAGAAGAGGAGAACGAACATCACGCAAATCAGCACGATGTTGAACAGGAGTGGCGAGAATGCCGTGAGCGCAAAACGAGATTGCGCGTTCAGTAGTGCCATCATCACCGTGGTGGGGCCCGCGAAGGCGAGGTACGGCAGCATCAGCCGAGCGTGGTCTGTGGCGAGTTGCAGTGTCTCCTGTCCGACAAAGCCCGGCGCGAGAGCGGTAACGACGAAGGGCATCAGCAAGCCGATGATGCCGGCCGTCACGATCAGCGCTGCGCTGACGGTGCCGAGCACGCGGCCTGCAAAGGCCGTCGCGGCGACGGGGCCTTCCACCTCGCGCACGCGCAGCCAGGCCGGTACCAGCGCAGCGTTCAGCGCGCCCTCGGTCAAAAGTCGTCTCACGACATTGACGAGTTGAAACGCCACCAGGAATGCGTCCGCCACGGGCCCTGCGCCGAGCAGCGCTGCGACCATGGCGTCGCGCGCGAAGCCAAGCAGCCGTGAGGCCAGCGTTCCCGTCGATACCGTCAGGAAGGAGCGAATCATCGGCACTTCTATACCAGCGTCGCTTGCCCGTGGCGGGAGGATCGTGATAGGCCGCTGCATCAATTCCAGCCGGTTTTGGACCGGATTTCCCGCACCAGCGCAATCGCCGCGACAGGACATTTGAATGAGCTCAGCGAAATACGACGTTCTCGGCATCGGCAATGCGCTTTTCGACGTGCTGGTGAGGACCGACGAAGGATTTCTTAGCCGCCATGGGATGACCAAGGGCGGCATGGCGCTGATCGACGAGGCCCGCGCCGCCGCCATCTACCGCGACATGGGGCCGGCCACGGAGATGTCCGGCGGATCGGCAGCCAACACTATTGTCGGCGTCGCCAATCTGGGCGCTCGGGCCGCCTATGTCGGCAAGGTCAGGGATGATCAGATCGGCCGGCTTTACAGCCACGACATCCGTGCCGCAGGGGTCGCGTTCGAGACCAGACCCGCAGCGGACGGCCCGGCCACCGGCTGCTCCTACATTCTGGTGACCCCGGATGGCGAGCGCACGATGAACACCTATCTCGGCGCAGCACAGGAACTGGTGCCCGCCGATATCGATCCCGCGCAGGTCGCGGCCTCCGCGCTGCTTTATCTTGAGGGTTATCTGTGGGATCCCAAAAATGCCAAGGAAGCCTTTGTGAAGGCGGCGACGATCGCGCATCAGGCCGGTCGCCAGGTCGCGCTGACATTGTCGGATTCATTTTGCGTGGATCGTTATCGCGGCGAATTTCTCGACCTGATGCGCAATGGCACGGTCGATCTGGTGTTTGCCAACGAGGCGGAGTTGCATTCGCTGTACCAGACATCGGATTTCGAAACGGCGCTGAAGCAATTGCGCAGCGACGTCAAGCTCGCGGCGGTGACGCGCAGCGAGAAGGGTTGCGTGGTGACGTCGAAAGATGGCGTTACCGCGGTGCCGGCATATCCGATTGAAGAAATCGTCGACACCACGGGCGCCGGCGATCTGTTCGCGGCCGGCTTTCTGTTCGGGCTGGCGCGCGGCACAGGTTTTGAAAACGCCGGTCGCCTCGGGGCGCTCGCGGCAGCCGAGGTGATCCAGCACATCGGCGCCCGCCCGCAAGTCTCGCTGAAGGAATTGGCGCAGCAAAACAGGCTGCCGGTCTAGAACCCTCCCCCGCAAAGGGGGAGGGGACAGTGAAGCGCAGCGGGTGATCAGGCCGCCTTTTGACCGGACGCATCAAGCCCGGCATAGACGCCGCGCTCAAATCCCGCGAAGGCCTCCAGGCACTTCTGGTCAAAGAATGGCAGCACCTGCATCAGGATCACGCCGGCGACGTCGCGCGACGGATCGACCCAGAAATAGGTGTTGGCAAGGCCCGCCCAGGCGAGGCTGCCAGCGCTGCGCCCTTCCGGCGTCTTCGCGGTGTTGATCAGGAAGCTCAAGCCCCACTTCTTCACCATTCCCGGGAAGAGATCGACATCGTTGGTGTATATCAGCGCCGCCGAAGTCAGCTTCGTGACGACAATCTCGCCGATGTGGTTCTGGCCCATGGTCGCGACCGTATCGGGCTTGAGCACTTGGTTGCCGTTGCCGCGGCCCTTGTTCAGGATCATCTGGGTGAACTTGATGTAGTCGCCTGCGGTGCCGTAAAGGCCGCCACCGCCCATATGGAATTCGGGGTCCTGCTCGAGTTCAAACGGGAGCGGCGCAAGCGATCCGTCGGGTCCCCGCGCATGCATGCCGACCAGGCGCTTGCGCATCGATTCGGTCAGCTTGAAACCGGTGTCGTTCATGCCGAGCGGCGTAAAGATGTGATCGCGCAAATAGGCGTCGAGCCGCTTGCCGCTCACGGCTTCCACCGCCTTGCCGACAAAATCGATATTGGTCCCGTACTCCCAGCGCGTGCCGGGGTCGCTCGTGATCGGGGTTTTGAGCGCGTCGTTCTTGCAGCTGGTGACGGAGGGGAGGCCGAATTTCTGCAGATACGTTGCCATGTCTCCGTTCCACAGGTCGTAGCAGAAGCCGGCGGTGTGGGTCATGAGATGGCGTAGCGTGATGGGGTTCTTGGCGGGCCGCAGCCTCGGCTCGCCCTTGGCGTCGAAACCTTCGAGCACTTGCGGCGAGGCGAGATCGGGCAAAACCTTGCCGATCGGTGCGTCAAGCGAGAGCTTGCCTTGCTCGACCAGCTGCATGGCGGCCGCTGACGTAATCGCCTTGGTCATGGAGGCGATCCAGAACACGCTGTCGGGCGTCATGGCGTCGTCTTTGGACAGGTCGCGTTTGCCGAACGCGCCCTGATAGATCACTTCCTTGCTGTTGGCGGCCATCGCGACCACGCCGGGAATTTCCCTGGCGTCGCTTCTCTGGCGCAGCAACTGGTCGATCTCGGCTTTGCTTTGCATGGGGTCACCTCCAGGTTATTTTTTGAAGCGCGCGATCTTCCTCCCGGGTACCCGTTCCCGCAAGGGTGGCTTGAGGGAAGGAGGCCTGTCGCGATCTCGTGATCAATGATCTGGGGATGGAGCGAAATGAATTGCCACAATTGCCACAATTTGCAGCGAATCGCGCCGCATTGTCGGTAATCTTCCGGCTGGTAGCCGCTATCCCCGATGCGGCGGATCTGGAGCCGGCAATTCAGTAATGCGTTCAAATCACAGCATAAATGCAGCACGAAATGTTGCATCCGGCTGGTGTTTGGGTCAACTGATGACGGCGTTTGTTGCCGCGGAGGAAGTCCGATGATCTCGACCTGGAGCGAATGGAAGCGATATCCGCGGGCCGGACGTGGCGAAAATCTAGAGGCGCCGATCACTCCAGGTATTTACGAGGTTCGCTATGCGTCAACGGGTGCGCTGCACTCTTTCGGTGCGGTCGATAACGTCGCCCAGGCGCTTGCGCTGTTGCCCGTTGGCTCCAAATCGTGGTTCGGGCGGCGCGAGCCCGCCGAAACACCGGACCTCGAATATCGCACCTGCGCAACTTCCACGAAGGCCGACGCCAAAGCCGTGGCGGAGCGCATGATCGGTCGCCGCGAAACCTATTTGAGCGGCGCGGCCTGATCGACCCGCATTTTACCTTTAAGGCCGTCTCCGCGCTTGAGGTTGCGGCCCTTTCCGGTCAGCAGCCGTCGAATTTGCTCGGCGCTGCCGTGCTTTTGCAGGCGATGCATTGCGGTCCATTTGGGCCTATAATCAACATCAATACCCAGAAAATCCGAGGAGTAACGCCATGACCCCGACTGCCGCCGCACGCGCATCGCACCCCCCCACGCCATCGTTGCGCGACCGTCTGAAAGACGCCTCGCTGTTGCGTGATCACTGCTACATCGACGGTAATTGGGTCGGTACGCCGTCCCGTCCCGTCACCAACCCGGTCAACGGCGTCGAACTTGCGAAAGTGCCGGTCATGAGCACGGCCGAAGCGACGCAGGCGGTCGAGGCCGCCGAGCGCGCATTTCCGGCGTGGGCGAAGCTCACCGCCAAGCAGCGCTCCAATATCCTGCGCAAATGGTTCGAACTGATCGTCGCCAATCGCGAGGACCTGGCGCTCATCCTGACCTCGGAGCAGGGCAAGCCGCTTGCGGAGGCGCTCGGTGAGGTCGATATCGGCGGCGCCTACGTCGAATTTTTCGCGGAAGAGGCGCGTCGCGTCTACGGCGAAACCATTCCGACCCAGCGGGCCGACGCCCGTCTGCTGGCGATCAAGCAGCCGATCGGCGTCTGCGGCGCGATCACGCCCTGGAACTTCCCGAATTCGATGATCACCCGCA
This sequence comes from uncultured Alphaproteobacteria bacterium, assembly GCA_963741185.1. Classification (GTDB taxonomy): domain Bacteria; phylum Pseudomonadota; class Alphaproteobacteria; order Rhizobiales; family Xanthobacteraceae; genus Bradyrhizobium. The sequence goes on from CAVUHE010000029.1 coordinate 236,234, forward strand.
AGGTGTCGCCGGCGCTCGCCGCGGGTTGCACCGTGGTGCTCAAGCCTGCCAACGAGACGCCACTTTCGGCGCTCGCACTTGCCGCGTTGGCAGAAAAGGCGGGCGTGCCGAAGGGCGTGTTCAATATTATCACCGGCAATTCGTCGGCGATCGGCAAGGTGTTGTGCGAGCACCCCTCCGTGCGCTTTGTCGGCTTCACGGGCTCGACCGAGGTTGGCAAGATTCTCTATCAGCAGGCGTCCGTCGGCGTGAAGAAACTCGGGCTCGAACTCGGTGGCAATGCGCCGTTCGTGGTGTTCGATGACGCCGATATCGACGCCGCGGTGGAGGGCGCGATGGTCTCGAAATATCGCAATATGGGCCAGACCTGCGTCTGCGCCAACCGCATCTACGCCCAGGACAAGATTTACGATCAGTTCGTCGAAAAGCTCTCCAAGAAGGTCGCGGCGATGAAGATCGGCGACGGAACCGAGCAGGGCGTCACGCAGGGTCCCCTGATCAACATGGAAGCGATCGACAAGGTCGAGAAGCACATCGCGGATGCGGTCAAGGGTGGCGCCAAGATCGTGGTCGGCGGCAAGCGTCATTCGCTCGGCGGCAGCTTCTTCGAGCCGACGGTACTCGCTAACGTCAGGCCCGACGCGCTGGTAGCAAACGAAGAAACCTTTGGTCCGCTGGCACCGGTGTTTCGCTTCAAGGATGAGGCCGACGTGATCGCGATGTGCAACAATTCGCCATTTGGGCTCGCGTCCTATTTCTATTCGCGCGATCTCGGCCGGGTCTGGCGGGTCGCGGAGGCGCTGGAGTCGGGCATGGTCGGCGTCAACACCGGCCTGATCACGACCGAAGTCGCGCCGTTCGGCGGCGTCAAGGAGTTCGGCCTCGGCCGCGAGGGCTCGCATCATGGCATGGATGAATATGTCGAGATCAAATATGTGATGATGGCCGGGGTTTAGTCAGCCACGGACATCGGTTTCGGGCAGTGCGCCAAATTGTCATCAGACCGCGCAAGGCTCAGAGACCCAGCGTGACTTCAGCCCAGTGCACGACGGCCTCGCTGTTGAGGAAACCGATGACACTGGGCTCGATCGTTTGGGGATGATCGTGAGCGACCAGGGCTGTCGCGACGATGGCATCGCAGCGATCGTTGAACGCAATCGCCAGCGCCGAGTTCGGCGCGCGATAGGGCTTGGCGATCGCGTAAGCGCGGCTGCGGCCTTTCATCCACGCGACGCCGATCTCGCGGCCCGGTCCCAACACCGCAAGCTTTTCGCCCATCAAGGTGAAATCGCTCAGGCGATCGAGTTCGGCATCGTCGGAAACGCCGGTTTGGCAGTTGCAAAAGCCGATCTTGGCCCGGATGTAAAGGTTGACTTCGACGCCGCAGTTCGCGGCCTCGCAGCGGAAGGCTTTGCCCTTGCCCCATTCGTCGGTCGGGAACGGCCATTGCACCTCGGCAAATTTCGGATGGCTCGGAGGCGTCACCGCCTTGCTCTGGACCAGCGTCGGCCAGACGAAGAAAGCCGACGCACCCGCAATCGCACCGAGCGCGAAGCCGACCAACCCTGCAATGACGGCAAACCTTTTCATCGCTCGCTATCGGCCTTCGCTCTCGTCCTAATTGCTTGCGACAAAAGTGCGGGCAGCGGCAAGCGTCGGTCGATCGGAGTCCGAGCCGGACGCAAGCGCGATCAGCTTTTCATAATTGACCTTCGCTTTCGCCGTGTCGCCGAGCGCCTGCGCGGCTTTCGCCGCTCCGGCATAGCCGTTGAAGCGGTTCGGCTCCTTCGCCATTGTGGCCTCGAACGCCGATAGCGCCTCCTTCGCCATGCCGCGATCGAGCAGCATGGAGCCATATAATTCGCGTGCGGGCGCCAGCGACCCGGGCGTGACCGGCGACTTCTCCGTGTTGTCCTCGGCGTCCGCGGCCGCGCTCATGGCCTTGAGCGCGTCATCATATTTGCCGTCGGCGTAAAGCACCCACGCATTCGCCACCTGCTGCTGGACATCGACCTGTCCGGCCCAATAGTTGCTCTTGGCCTCCCGCAGGCTTTCGCGAATTTCGGCGAGTTTCGCGACATCGGCTTTGGCGGCAACCGGATCGCCGGAACGCGCGGCGCCGAGGGCGCGTGCGAAATGAGTGATCGCCATCACGTGCGGGAATTTGCTCGGCTTGACGTCGAGATTGGCTGCGCCCTTCCAGTCGCCGCGCTCGACCACGTAGCGCGCCGGCGCGGCGGCCTGTGAATACCCGCCGGCGAAAGAATCCGGATCGGCCGGCATCGCCCGGATGTCGTCGACAACCGCCCGCGCCGCGTTGTCCTGTGCCAATTGCAAATAGGCATAGACGAGGTAATCCTCACCATGAAGCTGATCGCCGCCTTCGCTGCTGGCCTTCGCCGCCTGCACCGAAGCCAAATTCGCCGCGATCGATTCCTTCCAATATCCGACACGCGTGAAGATGTGCGACGGCATGTGTTGCGCGTGCGGTGCATTCGGCGCGATCTTGGCATAGCGCAACGCCGCGGTGAGGCCTTTGTCGGCGATCGGCGGATAGTCGTAAAGGTGGATCAGATAATGGGCGACGCCGGGATGCTGCGGCTGCCGCTGCCAGATCGGCTCCAGAATGGCGGCACCTTTGAGCTGGTTGGCGTAGGTCTTGTCGGCGGGCGAGGCGGCCACGTTCAGGGTGATGGCGTAGAAGATCTGCGCCTCGTCGTCGTCGGGATATTTTGCCGCGAGCGCCTCCATCTTCTTCAAATAAGACTGCACACGCGCCTGATGCGGCGTCTTGTCGTAGTCGACATACATCACCGACAGAGCGTCGATGTAGTCACGCTCGCGTTCCGACTTGGCGTCGGTCGCTTTCGCCTTCTCGATCGCTGCAAGCCCGAGCGGAAGGTTGGGCGCCGGTATGGCGTTGTGGGGATTGTTGAGAAGCGCCAGCGCGATACCCCAATAGGCGATGGCGCATCCCGGGTCGGCCTTGACCGCCTCCTCGTAGATATCCTTCGATTCGGCGTACCAGAACGAATGCTGGTAGCGCATCGCGCGATCGAACCGCCGTTGCGCCGTCTCGTTGCACGACGTCGCGAAATGCACCTTGCCAAATTTCTGGTCCGCATCGTCCTGGGCGATACAAGTCGCGCAGGGACCAAGCACCGTCACCGTCGCAATCGTCGCTGCAAACAGAAATTCACGCATGGCGCTCTCCTGTAAGCTGATGGAAGGATCGTGCGTAGCCAAGGGCTGCTCGACCATCATAGGCCGTAATTCGGAAGTTCTCAACGCGCTCTCAAAATGGTTACCGAGACCGGCTGTGGTAAGGTGAGCTCGTCAAGGGGCAACACGGAGGTCGGCGCCGGTAATGCGGCGAAAGGCTTCGAGATAACGCTTGCTGGTCGCCTCCACGACGCTAACCGGCAAGGGCGGCGGCGGAGCCTCGCCGTTCCAGCGGCCGGCGCGACGCTCGGCATCAAGATAATCGCGCAAAGGCTGCTTGTCGAAGCTTGGTTGCGGCTGACCCGGCTTGTAGACGTCCGTCGCCCAGAACCGCGAACTGTCCGGCGTCATCACCTCGTCGATCAGGATGACGCGGCCGTCGGCATCCCGGCCGAATTCGAATTTGGTGTCGGCGATGATGATGCCCTGGTCGCGGCTGATCGTCTCGCCGAGCGTATAGATCGCGCGCGTCATGCTCTCCAGCGTGTAAGCCACCTCGTCGCCGACGATCTCGCGCATCCGCGTTACCGTGATGTTCTCGTCGTGACCGGTCTCGGCCTTGGTGGCCGGGCTGAAGATCGCGGGCTCGAGTTTGCCGCTCTCGATCAGGCCGGGCGGGAGCTTCTCGCCCGCCAGCGTCCCAAGTGCTGCATATTCCTTCCAGGCCGAGCCGGAAAGATAGCCGCGGATCACGCATTCGATCGGAAACACCGTTGTGCGGCGACACAACATGGCGCGTCCTTCAAGCGAAGCGCGATGATCGCCCAGCGCGGGGATTTCGCCAATAATCACATCGGCGTCGGCGCTGATCATGTGGTGCGGCACCACGCCTTCAAGTTCGTTGAACCACCAGGCGCTGATCTGGGTCAGCACCGCGCCCTTCATCGGGATCGTCTCGGCCATGACCACGTCGAACGCACTGATGCGGTCGGTGGCGAGCAGCAGCACGCGGTCGGCGCCGACGGCATAGATGTCGCGCACCTTGCCGCGCCCGATTCGTGGAAGGGGCAGGTCGCTCGCGAGCATGGTGGTCATGGTCGTACTTTCGAAGACAAGGGTCGGAGCGGGATGCACCACGGCAGAAAATTGATTGTCGGGAGACCTCACTCCGGAAGCGGAATGAACTCGTGTTCGTTGGGCACGGGAGCGAAGCGGCCGGACTTCCAGTCCTGCTTGGCCTGCTCGATCCGCTCCTTACTGGAAGATACGAAGTTCCACCAGATATGGCGCGGGCCTTCCAGCGCGTCTCCACCGAGAAACATCATTCGCGTCGGCTTGACCGGCTTTACGGTGATGCGGTCGCCGGGCCGAAACACCAGAAGGCGCGGGCCTTCATAGCGCTCGTTCGCTATCTCGACCTCGCCGTCAACAAGATAGATGGCACGTTCCTCATGGTCCGGATCGAGCGGGACACTGACGCCTTCGTCCGCCGTCACCTCGACATAAAACCAAGGCGACACCATCGTGACCGGCGATTTGGCGCCGAAGGCGTTGCCTGCAATGACGCGCGCGGTGAAGCCGCGGTCGCTCACGACCGGCAGATCAGTGGCCGCGTAGTGCTGGAACGTCGGCGCGATTTCCTCCGAACCCGCCGGAAGTGCGATCCAGCTCTGCAGGCCGAGCATTTTCTGGCCGGTCTTGCGCTGCAAATCCGGCGTGCGTTCGGAATGGGCGATGCCGCGCCCCGCGGTCATCAGGTTCATGGCGCCGGGCTGGATTTCCCTGATGTTGCCCTCGCTGTCGCGATGCATGATGCTGCCATCGAACAAATAGGTGACGGTGGCAAGTCCGATATGCGGGTGCGGACGCACATCCATGCCTTTGCCCGACACGAACTGCACCGGCCCGAAGTGATCGAAGAAGATGAATGGGCCGACCATCTGCCGCCTGCCGTGCGGCAGCGCGCGGCGCACCGCAAATCCATCGCCGAGGTCGCGGGTGCGCGGCACGATGACCAATTCGAGCGCATCGCAGGATTTGGTATCGCCGAGGACGGGGTCGTTGTCCGGAAGCCAGCTCATGGTTTTTCCATTCTGTTTTGCCTTTATTCCGCCGCGGCGATGCGCGGCCGCCCGACATAGCCGGTCGCCTCGCCAAAGCGCTCGACCATGACCGCGGGCAGATCCTTGGCTCTTATCGGTCACGCAGGCCCCCGAACGCACCGCGTAGCGGTCCTGATGCGCCAGATGCGTGGGTGCGGTGCCCTGTTGCAGCGCGTGAGCCGCATCCATCACCAGTTTGCGGAAATGCATGATGCCGAGATCGGTGGGCCCGAGATGTTCGCGGGTGCGGTCGGCGATCGGGCCCTGGCTGTCCTGGACCGCCGCGTCCTGTTCCGATACGCCGATGATCCCGGTGTAGCTCTTGGTCTTCTGCAGCTTGCGATCGATCAAATAGTCGTTCGATTTGTTGCGCAGCGGCACGTAATTGTCGTCGACCACCGCCATCACGCCGTTGCCATTGGCGTAGCCGTCCCGCTCGGCTTGCGTCAGCGGACGCTCGGGGTTCCAGGCGTAGGTGTAGATCCAGCAATTGCTGTCGGTCACCGGAACAAAACTCTGGCCGAAAATATTTTCGCCCGGCATCGAGCTCGGCGCATAGCTATGCACCGGCATCAGGAATTGGGCGATGCGCCAATAGATGTTGTCACGATCGGCGAGCCGCCCGCCCGCGATCGTCAACCCGGCCTCATGCGGAGTGATCCTGATGACGGGGCGGGGATCGTCGGCGATCCAGCGCATGTGATCGGTGTTCATGCGCGCAAGCGGATTGACGAAGTGCTTCTTGATGTCGAGGATTTCATCCTCGTCCTTGTCGAAGCTTAAGTGCGCGAAGGTGAAATGCGCGGTGTCGATCGAGCCTTCGAGCGCCTGCACCCAATTGCAATCCTGCCACTTCTTCGAGACGTAGCGGTGCGAAGCCGGCAGCAGCGCCATCTCCAGCGCCGGCAATTCGGGCATTTCGCCGGCCGCGCCCATATAGGCCCAGATCATGTCACCCCATTCGCGCACCGGGTAGGACTTGATGCGGATCAGGTCCTTGGCATTGAGGTCAGGATAGGAAGTCGGCATGTCGACGCAAGCGCCCTCGGTGTCGAATTTCCAGCCATGATAGACGCAGCGGATGCCGCATTCCTCGACGCGGCCGAGCCAGAGATTGGCCCCCCGATGCGGACAATATTGATCGATGACACCGACCACGCCCCGCGTGTCGCGGAAGGCGAGCAGTTCCTCGCCCATGACGATAATCTTCTTGGGCGGGCAGTCGGCTTCCGGCAATTCTTCCGACAGCAGCACCGGCAACCAGAAACGCCGCAGCAGTGCCCCCATCGGCGTGCCCGCACCGCTTTCGGTGAGGAATATGTTGTCCTCCGCGCGGAGCATGAGCGCCTCCGAGGCTTGGTCTTGATTTTGGTCGAGCTTGGCGCAGGTCAGGCGGGGCGTCAATGCAACTTGTTCTCGCGGCGCGAACTGCGCCCGAGTTGTGTGTCATCCGTCCGCCCTCGTAAATGAGGGCGTGGGGAATGCCGGGCGCCCGTTGCACCCGCGGCCTCGCGTGGGAAAAATAAAAACCACACGAGTAAGTACACCACGGTCGCACCGGAATCACCCGGCATTCCCGCACGCGAATGGTTTTAACGGTTTCCTCCGCGCTCTCCTTGGTGACCGGGCTCTTTTGCCACCATCGCAGGCCACGATGCGAAGCATCGTCGCCAACTTGACACCAGCGTCGGGGCGTCAGGACCACGCGACTTCGCCGTCCGCTTTCGCGCCGCTCGTACTTTGGCACCAAAGCGTCCACCGCATCCCGTAGCCCAACGTCCGTGACGATCGCGAAACGCCCCTCTTGAGGGGCCCGGGACGGCGTGACTCATGAAGTGATTTGGGTCAGGCGCGAAGGGAATTATTTTTGAAAGAAGGGCTGGACGCGGGATCGACGAACGACAGTGATTTGCCCGTCGGGCAAATCAGAACGGGTCATTGCCGGCATGGCGAGTGGTGATCTCCATGGCCGTTGCCAACCTTTCTTCGGTGACCAGCCAGGTCGCTTCGAAGTGTTCGCCTCGATAATCATTGGGGCTTCAGGTCCACTTAGCCGCCGTCAGCGCCTGCCTGGAATTCTTCGATCAGGATCATCTGCAAATGGAGGAGGCCATATTTTGCAATCGAAGCTTCGGCCCATACCTGGGCAGACCTCGCCTGTGCCATAGTAAGGCCTGGTCACATCCCATGCCTGACCGGCAGACCAGGAACCGCCCAAGTGCCTGTGGATTTTCTTATGGTTCATGTGCTTGCCGTTGTGCGTGGTGGCGTTCGCCGGTGCAACCATGGGAACCGCCCCCAGCGCGGTCGCACACATGGCCAGCGTCAAAAGCCTGATCGCAAATTTGTTCATACGCCTCTCCCGATCCTGTGTGGAGGCCCACAGACGGTACACCGCGCCGGGAAAAACATTCCCCGGCAATCACACCGGTTTGAGAAGGCTTTGGAGCGGACGGTCGTTCCGACATAACCCGTCGGGCGGCCGGAGTTTTACTCCGCCGCCGCCGTCGGCTTGGCGTCCGCGCCGTAGCGCTGGTCGATGTAGTCGATGACAAGCGCCTTGAAGTCGGCGGCAATCGTCGGGCCGCGCAGGGTGCGGAACTTCTTGCCGTCCACGAAGACCGGCGCGGCCGGCGCTTCGCCGGTGCCGGGGAGCGAGATGCCGATGTTGGCATGCTTGGATTCGCCGGGTCCGTTGACGATGCAGCCCATCACCGCGACATTGAGCGCCTCGACGCCGGGATAACGCGTCTTCCAACTCGGCATTTCGTCGCGGATGAAATCCTGGATCGAGCGCGCCAGTTCCTGGAACGTGGTCGAGGTGGTGCGGCCGCAGCCGGGGCACGCCGCAACCAGCGGCACGAAGGTGCGGAAGCCCATGGTCTGCAGCAATTCCTGCGCGACCTGCACTTCGAGCGTCCGATCGCCGCCGGGTTCGGGCGTCAGCGAAATACGGATGGTGTCGCCGATGCCGTCTTGCAGGAGAATTCCGAGCGCTGCCGATGAGGCAACGATGCCCTTCGATCCCATGCCGGCTTCGGTGAGGCCAAGATGAATCGCGTAATCCGAACGCCGGGCGAGGTCCTGGTAAACCGCGATCAGATCCTGCACTGCCGAGACCTTGGCCGAGAGAATCAACTTGTTCTTCGGCATGCCAAGCTCCTGGGCCCGCGCGGCCGAGAGCAGCGCCGACTGCACCATGGCTTCGCGGGTGACCGCGCGCGCATCGCGTGGATCGGGCGAGGCGGTATTCTCGTCCATCAGTTTGGTCAGGAGTTCCTGATCGAGCGAACCCCAATTGGCGCCGATACGCACCGGCTTGTTGTTCTTGTTGGCGATCTCGATGATGTCGGCAAATTGCGTGTCGCGCTTGTTCTTGAAGCCGACATTGCCGGGATTGATCCGGTATTTGTCGAGCGCTTCGGCGCAGGCGGGATATTCGGCCAGCAGCTTGTGGCCAATGTAATGGAAGTCGCCGATCAAGGGCGTGGTGATGCCACGCTTGCGAAGCGCGTCGCGAATATGGGGGACGGCGGCGGCGGCTTCCTCACGGTCGACCGTGATGCGCACCATTTCCGAGCCTGCGCGCGCAAGGGCTGCGACCTGGGCCACCGTGCTCTCGACATCGGCGGTATCGGTATTGGTCATCGACTGCACGACGATCGGCGCGCCGCCGCCGATGGCGACATTACCGACCATCACTTGAGTGGTTGTGTGCCGGGCCTTGGGGCCTGCGACGTCGTTTTCGAGCGGCTTTATGGGCTTGTTCATGGCGTCTCAAATATCAGGTTTCGGTGACAGTCAGCAATGGATCAGTGGGAACCGGAACCGGGGCAGGGCCAGGGCGATTTACCAAGTAAAGTCCAGCAATTACCAGGAGCGCCGCGGCGCCGAACGTCAGGGTCAGGGCTTCATGGAGGATGAAATAGCTAGCCACGACGCCAAACAAAGGGGTGATAAAGGTAAATGCCGACAATTTGCTGGCCGAATAGGTCCTGACCAGCACAAACCATAGCAAAAACGTCAATCCGACCACCCAGATCGCCTGATAAACCATCAGTGATAACGCCAGCGGTCCGGGAAGGCGGCTTAGCGATTCCCCGGAAATCCAGGCCGCGAGGGCCAGAATCGGGATCGATATCGCGACCTGATAGCCCAGGGCCTTTTCGGGCGGGGCTTTGACGAGCGGCGTTGCCTTCACAAGCAGGGTGGTGGCCGCCCACAACGCCCCGCCACCGACGATCATCACGTCGCCCAGCAACACATTGGCATCGACGTTGGCCTGGGGAACGCCAATCGCCAGCGCCACGCCGGCGAAGCTCAAGGCCAGCCCGGCCCATTGCGAGGCGCGCAACCGTTCGCCGAGAAAATGATAGGAACCGAGCGCGACAAAGAACGGCGCGGTATAGAGAAACACCACCGCGCGCGATGCCGACGTCAACAGCAGTCCGCGATAGATCAGCACGAATTCGAAACCGAACAGCAGTCCCGCGAACAGGCCGGGGCCGAGTGTGCGGTCGGAAGCAAAGATCTTCACGCCGCGCAGGCGGGCGATCAGCAGCAGCACTGGAAGCGCGCCGACGGAGCGGATCGTTGCTTGCAGCATCGGCGGAATGTCGGGCAAGGCGAGCTTCACCGCGACCTGGTTGAAACCCCAGCTCAGGCACAGCATGAGCATCAGCGCAACCGCGCCCGGGCTGAGCGGACGCCCCGCCGAGGTAATCGCCAATTTTTCCGAAGTCATGAACCCCCGTGCCGGCTTGTCGCGGTCTTGTCAAAATCAGTTCTGGCAATGCGCGCAAATTCCGGTGATTTCGACGACCGACATTTTTGGCGCGAAGCCGGTGGCGCGTGCGGCCGTATTGAGGCCTTGCGCCACCGGCGCTGCCGGAATCTCGCCGACGGAACCGCAGCGCTCGCAGATCAGGAATGCCACCATCGCGGCCGCGTCGTGGTCGTGCGCGCAGGCGAGAAACGCGTTGCGGCTTTCGATGCGATGGACGAGACCATTTTCCATCAAGAAATCGAGCGCGCGATACACCGTGATCGGCGCCGGCCGCGGCATCGATTTGGCAAGTTCGTCGATCACCTCATAGGCACCGAGCGGCCTGTGGCTCGAGAGCAGGGCTTCCAGTACAAGGCGGCGAATCCGCGTGAACTTCTGGGCCTTTGACGCGCAAACCCGTTCGGCATGCCGCATCGCGTCCGCGGTGCAGCGGCCGTGATCGTGATCGGGCGCGGGAAATGTCGGTTTGGCCAGCGTCATTGTCGCCAACCTAGCATTTCGGCGGACAAATCAAAATCCCACCCCGACGTTCGGGTTCCATGAGCAGCCATGTGATGATCTTCACGCTGTGCACGATCCCGCTCGCGATCATGATCGGTTCGACCAAGGCCGCCTTGCGCGAGCAGGCGGCGGGGCCCGAAAACGCAGTGATCGAGTAGAGCGCGGCTGTCGACTTCAATCGGCGGCGAGCTGTTGCTCGAGACGGTGCAGCACCTGATAGCAGGGCAGGACCTGGGCCACGCTCGCGTTCGGCTCGCGACCCTCGCGGATGGCGGCGAAAAATTCGCGATCCTGCAGCTCGATCCCATTCATCGATACGTCGACCTTGGAGACGTCGATCTTTTCCTCCTTGCCGTTGAAGAGATCGTCATAGCGCGCGATGTAGGTGCCGGTGTCGCCGATGTAGCGGAAGAAGGTGCCGAGCGGGCCGTCATTGTTGAAGGAGAGGCTGAGCGTGCAGATCGCGCCGCTCTCGGCCTTGAGCTGGATCGACATGTCCATCGCGATCCCTAGCGTCGGATGAATTGGTCCCTGGACCGCGTTGGCTTTCACGATCGGCGAGCGCGCCTGGTAGGCGAACAAATCCACCGTATGCGCGGCATGGTGCCACAACAGGTGATCGGTCCAGCTCCGCGGCTGGCCCAGCGCATTCATGTTGGATCGGCGGAAGAAGAACGTCTGCACATCCATCTGCTGGATGTTGTATTCCCCGGCGACGATCTTGTTGCGCACCCATTGATGGCTGGGATTGAACCTTCTTGTATGACCGGACATCGCGACCAGTCCGCTCGTCTTCTGCAGATCGACGACGGCCTGCGCATCGCGCAGCGAATCGGCGAGCGGAATCTCGACCTGAACATGCTTGCCGGCCTTCATGCAGGCGATCGCCTGGCCAGCGTGCATCTGCGTCGGCGTGCAGAGGATGACGGCATCGACCTCCGGCAGAGCAAGGCTGTCGGCGAGGTCGGTCGAGACGTGCTTGATGCCGTATTTGGCGGCGACTTCCCTGGTCGGTTCGAGCCTGCGGCCGACAAGCGACACCACCTCGACGCCGTCGATGTTCTTGATGCCGTCGAGATGCTTGATGCCGAACGCGCCGACGCCGGCGAGCGCGACCTTGATGGTCTTGGCCATATCAGTTGTTCTCCAGGATCAGATGGCCGACGGCGGTGTTGCTCGCCGGCACGTGGTAGAAACGGTGCCGAACCGTCGGTTGTTTGCCGCCATCGGTGTCGCTCATGGCGCCCCGCGCGATCAGCCACATCACGAGCTCAATACCCTCGCTGCCGGCTTCGCGGACGTAGTCGATGTGCGGCATCCTGGAGAGCCCGTCCGGGTCGGCGATCAGGCGGTCGAGGAAAGCCTGATCCCACTCCTTGTTGATCAGCCCGGCGCGCGGCCCCTGCAACTGGTGGCTCATGCCGCCGGTGCCCCAGATCTGCACATTGAGCGGCTCCTCGTAGGATTCGATCGCCTTGCGGATCGCCTTGCCGAGCATGAAGCAGCGCCGGCCCGATGGCACCGGGTACTGCACGACATTGACCGCGAACGGGATTATCGGGCACGGCCAAGCCTGCGGCTGGCCGCACATCAGGCTGAGCGGCACGGTGAGACCGTGGTCGATGTCCATCTTGTTGACGATGGTCAGATCGAAATCGTCCTGGATCACCGACTGCGCGATATGGGAGGCGAGCTTCGGGTGGCCGATCACCTTGGGTACCGGACGCGGCCCCCAGCCCTCGTCGGCGACCGCGAACTCGGGCGCGGTGCCGATCGCGAAGGTCGGGATGATGTCGAGACTGAACGCGTTGGCGTGATCGTTGTAGACCAGGAAGATGACGTCCGGCTTCTGCTCCTTCAGCCACCGCTTGGAGAAATCGTAGCCCTGGAAGACCGGCTGCCAATAAGGCTCGGCGGTCTTGCCGAGATCGATCGCCGCGCCGACGGCCGGCACATGGGAGGTGTAGACGCTTGCGGTGATATGGGCCATCACTTCTTCTCCCCGATGCGGCGATTGCCTTCGATCGGACGGCCGCCCTTCACCATCATCTCGCGGTATTGTTCCTCGCTCATGCCGGTCATGCTGCCGGCCATCTGCTGAAAGCTCTTGCCGTCGGTGGCGCCGATCTTGGCAAGGAAGTAGATATTGCCGCCGAGTTCGATGCAGCGGTTGAGGTCGCGCGCGAGCACGGCCTGCTTCTGCTCTTCGGTCATCGGCCATTCGTCGAGATAGCCGCGCTCGTTTGCCTTGAAGCGCGCGCGATTCTCCGCCTTCATGAGCGACATGCAGAATTGATTCAGGTGATAGCCTTGCCGCGACATGTCGGCATCGAAGATCGTGGTGCCGGGTACGTCGGTGTAGGGTTTGTCGAGTGCCATCGGGAGTGCCTCCTTTAGGATTCCTCGGGCCAGTACAGTCGCATCGGATTGTCGACGAGGAGTTTGCGTTGAAGTTCGGGCGTGACGGCGATGTGCGGAACAAAATCGACCAACAGGCCGTCGTCCGGCATGTGATCCTTCAGGTTGGGATGCGGCCAGTCGGTGCCCCAGAGCACGCGATCCGGAAAGTTTTCGACGATGCGCCGGGCAAACGGGACCACGTCACGATAGGCATTCTGTTCGCCGTCGAGTGCCCGCGGCCCCGAAATCGACAGTCGCTCCGGGCAACTGACCTTGGACCAGACGTTCGGATTATCGTGCATGAATTTCACGAACAACGCGAACTCGCCGCCGTCGACCGGCTTGGCGACGTCGGGCCTGCCCATATGGTCGACAACGACCGTGGTCGGCAGCGACGTGAAGAAATCCCACAGCTCCGGCAAATCCACGGCCTCGAAATAGATTACGACATGCCAGCCGAGCTTTGCAATGCGGCCGGCGATCTCGTTGAGTTCGTCCCGCGGCGTGAAATCGACCAGACGCTTGACGAAATTGAAGCGGACGCCGCGCACGCCGGCCGCATGCATCGCCTCAAGCTCCACATCGCTGACGCTGCGCTTGACGGTGGCGACACCTCGCGCCTTGCCTCTGGAAGAAACCAGCGCGTCGATCATTGCGCGATTATCGGCGCCGTGACACGTCGCCTGCACCACGACATTGCGGGTTACGCCGAGATGGTCGCGGAGCGCGTAAAGCTGATGCTTCGACGCATCGCACGGGGTGTATTTCCGCTCCGGCGCGAAAGGAAACTCCGCGCCCGGACCGAACACATGGCAATGCGCGTCAACGGTGCCGGCCGGCAACTTGAACCGGGGCTTGGATGGACCGGCATACCAATCGAGCCAGCCTGGGGTCTTCTCGAATGGCCCGGTCGCAGGTTTCGACATAAAAACGTCCTCTCGATCTTTCGTCAGGCGCTGAGGCGTGGCCGTCGTCATACCGGTTCCATGCCATGGCGTCGCTTGGGCGCATCCGTCTCCTGCGAAGTCAAATATGCGATGAAACCACGCGCGCCGGCTTCATTGGATGCCAGCGCGCACACCCCGCATGAAAACCGGGTCACGGATTGAATCTCCGGAGGCAAGGTTCCGACGATGTCGATGCCTGGCACGTCCAGAAACTCGCTCAATTGCTGAAAGCCGAGTTCGGCTTCGCCCCGCGCCACCAGAGCGCCCACGGGAACGCCGGGCGGGGCCTGGACAATTCGCTCGGACATGAGCCGATCGATGCCCCATTTCTCCAGCAGTCTGATGACGTGGGTGCCGCTGGGGCCGGTGGAGTAGCAAATGGATTGCGCCGCAAGAATTCCTGCCTTGACTGATTCCTCATCGGCGAGGCTCGGACGCTTGGCTTGTGACTTCACCGCCACCGCAATCGCCGAATCGGCAAAGGCAGCGCGGCTGCCCGGTTTGATAAATCCCTCCGCTTCGAGCTGGCTCGTGGCCCCATCCGCAAGCACAACGATATCGAATTTCTCTCCGGCTCGAATACGACGCGCTGCGTCGACCCCGCCGACGGATTCGATAGCGACCGATTGTCCGGTCTTTTGCTGATACGCGGCGCCGAGTTCCGCCAGAACCTGACGGGTGGCCATCGACGAAATGCCAACTATCTGTGCCGCCATTTATTGACTCTTCCGCACCATCGTCGAACTTCAATCGATATATTTCAATCCGGCCTTTGCGAGCGGCTCCCGCATCTTGTACATGTCGAGTCCGAGAACGCCTTCCGCGAGCTTTTGACGCTTGTCTGCCTCGTTGGCTTCGCGCGCTTCCGCAGCGTCCGCTGCCTGATGTGCGATCCGGGCGGGGACGACGACTATTCCGTCCATATCGGCGACCACCACGTCCCCTGGATTGACGGTTGCGCCGGCGCAGACCACAGGAATGTTCACAGAGCCGAGCGTCGCCTTGACCGTGCCCCGAGCACTGATCGCCCGCGAAAACACCGGGAACTGCATTTCGGTGAGATCGGTCACATCGCGCACGCCACCATCGATGATGAGTCCTTTCGCGCCGCGGGCGCGGTAGCTGGTGGCGAGCAGATCGCCGAAAAAGCCGTCGGTATTGTCGACGGTGCAGGCCGCGACCACGACATCGCCGGGCTGCACTTGTTCGGCCGCCACATGCATCATCCAGTTGTCCCCCGGCTGCAGCAGCACGGTAACGGCGGTGCCGCACATGCGGGCTCCGGCGTAGATCGGGCGCATATAGGGATGCATCAGGCCGACCCTGCCCATCGCCTCGTGGATGGTAGCGACGCCAAAGCGCGACAATTTATCGACGGCGGTTTTGTCCGCCCTGACGATATTGCGCTTGACGATTCCAAGGTCGTTCATCGCAACGCTCATGGTCAGTGTCCCTTTGCTTTCAAGGCGGCATTCAGCCGTGGAAATACCCGCCGCGCATTGCCTTCGTAGATCTTGTGCCGTTCCTGCGCGCTGAGCGTGGCGGCGGCTTCGATATAGCGTTTGGTGTCGTCATAGTGGAATCCGGTTTCCGGATCGATACCACGAACGGCGCCGATCATCTCGCTGGCGAACAGAACGTTCTCGACCGGGATCACCTTGGTGAGCAGGTCGATGCCCGGCTGGTGATAAACGCAGGTATCGAAAAAAATATTCTTCAGAAGATGATCCTTGAGCAGCGGCTTCTTCATCTCCTGCGCCAGGCCGCGGAAGCGTCCCCAGTGATAAGGGACGGCACCGCCGCCGTGCGGGATCAGGAATCTCAAGGTCGGAAAATCCTTGAACAGGTCCGACGTCAGACATTGCATGAAGGCGGTGGTGTCGGCGTTCAAGTAGTGCGCGCCGGTGGTATGGAAGCAAGCGTTGCAGCTGGTGGAGACATGGATCATGGCCGGAATGTCGAGCTCGACCATCTTCTCGTAGATCGGATACCAATGGCGGTCCGAAAGCGGCGGCGAGGTCCAGTGTCCGCCGGAGGGGTCGGGATTGAGGTTGATGCCGACGAAGCCGTAGTCCTTGACGCATTTCTCAAGTTCGGGAATGCAGGTCTTTGGATCCACGCCCGGCGATTGCGGCAACATCGCAGCGCCGACGAAACTGTCGGGGAACAGCTTGCTGACGCGCCAGCACAGCTCGTTGCAGATCGCGGCCCACGTCGACGACACTTCGAAATCGCCGATGTGATGGGCCATGAAGCTGGCGCGCGGGCTGAAGATGGTCAGATCGCTGCCCCGCTCTTTCATTTGCCTGAGCTGGTTGTTGACGATGGATTCGCGCAGCTCGTCGTCGCTGATCTTCAGCTCGCTCGCGTTGGGCTTCACCGCAGGATCCTTGATGCCTGCGATCTGTCGGTTGCGCCAATCCTCGAGGGCCTTGGGCGCGGTGGTGTAGTGGCCGTGCACGTCGATGATCACTTGATCTCCCCATCAGCAATGGCGGTCTGTCGAGCGACGCTATAGGTCCCGAGCCTCTGTTCCGGCAAGACCACTGAACATCAGCAAGCATTCCTGCCCGTTCATTTCCTCTTCCTCGTCAGAGAACCCTCCGACGGAGCCAGGAAATCCGTTTTACCCTATCGTGCGACCGTCGTCCGCGTGAACCCTGGTTGGCGCGACGGGTCGCCGCCGCGATGGCGCGGGCCGATCGAGCGCAGGCGCTTGCAACGAAGCGACCGTGGCCCGTACGAGCTGCTCGATCGCATCTCCGGCATCGCTCCCATCGGAATCGCCGCGCGACAGGCGAGAGACGCGCTCAGGCGTCACCAACGTGTAATAAAGCGCCCCGAGAAGGAAATGGCTGCGCCAGACGATCTCCGCGCGCGGGATATGCGGCAAGCTGTCATGGATCGCATCGATGAAGGCGTGGCTGGTATCGTCGAAGGTCTGCGCGATGATCCGTCGGGTGACTTCGTTTCCCTCGGCAGACATGATGGCGCGCAGCCGCGTGAAACGCGCTCCTCCGCCGGCAAGATCGCTGCCCGAGGAAAATGCCGGTAGCACGTAGGCACGCACGATCGCCTCCAGCCTGTCTTGCAGGTCGCGCACCCGCTTGGCGGCAGCCAAAAGTTCGGAGCGGCGGAGGTTCATCGGTCTGCAGTGACGGCGGTAGATCTCCAGAAGCAGCTCGTCCTTGGTCTTGAAATGATATGTGAGGCTGCCTGGATTTGCGCCGGCGGCATGCGCGATATCGCGCACCGTCACGGCGCTGAAGCCCTTGGTCGAGAACAGCTCCTCCGCGGAAGCGAGAATCGCTTCCCGCATGTTCGGCTTGCGCAGCTTTTCTTTCCCGGCGGACGTTCTGGTCATATTTGTACTATTGTCCAAACAAGTCGGACAAGTCAACAAAGGCCAAGGGAAATCGCGAGACCAGCACAGTCGCCACGCAAATGGACTCCTCGGCTCAGTCCTTGCCCGCTGCTCTCGCCCGGTCTCGGGTGCGAAGCACTGACCTATTAATGTTCTGATTGTGCAATCCGCACGGTGTCCCCTTGATCCAAGTCAAGGACGGCATCGCCGAACATGGCATTGTTACTATGGGGAACGTGGGGATGCTGCATTATCGGGCTTACCTTCTGGATGAACACCGCCACGTCATATCCGCGGCCAATCTTTATTGTGCCGACGAGCAGGCAGCGAAGGAAAACATCCAGCAATTAGTTGACACCAACGACATGGAACTATGGCGGCTTGATCGCCGCATAGCAGTGTTCAAACCCTGCACTCGCCCTTCTCCAGACCATTGATGCGCGCGCTGAAGTCTGAAAATAAGCGGACATGACGCAATGTCCGAAACTCAGTTCAGCTTCTCGATCGCCATCGCGACGCCTTGTCCGACGCCGACGCACATGGTGGCGAGCGCGCGCTTTCCGCCGCGCTTCTCCATCCCGTGCACCGCGGTCATCGCCAGCCGGGCGCCGCTCATGCCGAGGGGATGACCGAGCGCAATGGCGCCGCCATGCGGGTTGACGAAATCAGCATCATCTTTGACGCCGAGCTGACGCAGGCAGGCGATCCCCTGGCTGGCGAAGGCCTCATTGAGTTCGATCAGATCGAAATCGCTGATTTTCAGTCCGAGCCGTTCCATCAGCTTGCGCGTCGCCGGCACCGGGCCGATACCCATGATGCGCGGCGGCACGGCGGCCGAGGCGAGGCCGAGAATCCGTGCCCGTGGGTTGAGGCCGTGCTTTTTCACGGCGGCTTCGGACGCCAAGATCATCGCCGCCGCGCCGTCATTGACGCCCGACGCATTGCCGGCCGTCACCGTGCCGGGGTTGCGCACGATCGGTTTTAATTTGGTCAAACCCTCGAGCGTGGTCTCGGGGCGCGGATGCTCGTCCTTGTCGACGATGACCGGTCCAGCCTTGCCGCCGGGCACGGAAATCGCCGTAATCTCCTCGGTGAAATAGCCCGACGCGATGGCCTTTCCGGCGCGTTGCTGTGAGCGGATCGCGAACGCGTCCTGGTCGGCCCGCGACACCTGAAATTCCTCAGCGACGTTTTCGCCGGTCTCCGGCATCGCATCGACGCCGTATTGCGCCTTCATCAGCGGGTTGATGAAGCGCCAGCCGATCGTGGTGTCGAAAATCTCGGCCGAGCGTGAAAAGGCTTCCGGCGCCTTGCCCATCACGAACGGCGCCCGCGTCATCGACTCGACGCCGCCGGCAATGGCGAAATCGATCTCGCCGGCGCGGATCGCGCGGGCTCCGGCGCCGACCGCGTCCAATCCCGACGCGCAAAGGCGATTGAGCGTTTGGCCAGGAACAGTCTCCGGCATGCCGGCTAGCAACAGCGCCATCCGCGCCACGTTCCGGTTGTCCTCGCCGGCCTGGTTGGCGCAGCCGAAATACACCTCGTCGACCGCAGACCAGTCGATTTTGGGATTACGCGCCATCAAGGCCTTGATCGGCGCGGCCGCGAGATCGTCGGTGCGGACTTTGGCGAGCGAACCGCCGAAGCGACCGATCGGGGTCCGCACGGCATCACATAAAAATACATCACCCATTGCTCTCTCCCTGAAATGCCGCGGTTCCGTGCCGATTGGCTCGAATTGGGGGCAAGTTTTAGAAGTGGGTATGCGGCAGGTCAATTGATCGTGTTGGTCCTTGGGACGCTTTCGCGTGAGGTCGGTTATGCCCGCAGGTCTGGGGTGCTTTGCAAACCGGCTGCCGCAGGGAGTGGAAAACACGCATGGCGGTAGCAAACCAATAGGATCGACGGCCGAAATTTTGTAGTTTGCGCGAGCTCCGGATTTCTCATATTGACGCGTTTTCTTCACGCGAACCGGTACCCACTTCACTCGAAAACGCTTTGATGACCATCCAGCCGACGTTTCCCGCGCCATCAGACGCCCAGCCCGCCGCCGAGGCAGCGGCGCGCGTCACACCGATGATGGAACAGTACCTGGAGATCAAGGCCGCCAATCCCGGATTGTTGCTGTTTTACCGGATGGGCGATTTCTACGAGCTGTTCTTTGAGGACGCCGAAATCGCCTCGCGCGCGCTTGGCATCGTGCTGACCAAACGCGGCAAGCATCAAGGTGCGGACATTCCGATGTGTGGCGTGCCGGTCGAACGCTCGGACGATTATCTGCATCGGCTGATCGCACAAGGCCATCGCGTCGCGGTGTGCGAGCAGACGGAGGATCCCGCTGCCGCCCGCGCCCGCGGCAACAAGAGCGTGGTGCGTCGCGACGTGGTGCGGCTGGTGACGCCGGGCACGCTGACCGAAGACACGTTGCTCGATGCGAGAGCCAATAATTATCTGGTGGCGATCGCACGCGCGCGAGGATCTGTGGGTGCCGATCGCATCGGGCTCGCCTGGATCGATATCTCAACTAGCGAATTCATCGTCACGGAATGTTCCACCGGCGAATTGGCGGCGACATTGTCGCGCATCAATCCCAACGAGATCATTGTCACTGACGCGCTCTATGGCGATGCCGAGCTCGGCCCTACCTTGCGCGAATGGCCGGCGGTGACGCCGCTGACCCGGGACGTCTTCGATGGTTCGACCGCCGAGCGGCGGCTGTGCGATTATTTCGCGGTCGCCACCATGGACGGCCTTTCCGCGATGTCACGGCTGGAGGCAACCGCCGCGGCTGCCGCCGTCACCTATATCGATCGCACGCAGGTCGGCAAGCGCCCGCCGCTGTCGCCGCCTTCGCGCGAAGCGGCCGGCACCACCATGGCGATCGATCCGGCGACCCGCGCCAATCTCGAACTGACCCGCACGCTCGCCGGCGAACGGCGAGGATCGCTGCTCAATGCCATCGATTGCACCGTAACGCCTGCCGGATCGCGGCTGCTGGCGCAAAGGCTGGCCGCACCGTTGACCGACAGTGCAGCAATCGCGAGGCGGCTGGATGCGGTGGCGGCGCTCGTCGTGGACGCGGCGATTCGCGATGATCTTCGCGCCACGCTACGCGCGGCGCCCGACATGTCGCGCGCGCTGGCGCGATTATCGGTTGGGCGCGGCGGCCCGCGCGACCTTGCCGGTCTGCGTGACGGCATCCTCGCCGCGGACCGAGCGCTTTCGCGGTTTGCCGCAATGGACCAGCCGCCGCAGGAGATCGTCGCGGTGATGGAGGCGTTGCGCCGGCCCTCGCGCCAGCTCGCGCGGGAATTCGAGCGCGCGCTTTCCGAACAATTACCCCTGACCAAACGCGACGGCGAATTCGTCAGCGAAGGCTACGAGGGCGCGCTCGATGAGGCGCGCAGTCTGCGTGATGCCTCGCGGCTTGTCGTGGCTTCGATGCAGGCGCGCTATGCCGAGGTGACCTCCGTCAAGGGCCTGAAGATCCGCCACAACAATGTGCTCGGCTATTTCGTGGAGGTCACGGCGCAGCATGGCGACAAGCTGATGGCGCCGCCACTGAATGCCACCTTCATCCATCGGCAGACGCTCGCGGGTCAGGTCCAATTCACCACTTCGGAACTCGGCGAGATCGAGGCCAAGATCGCCAATGCCGGCGACCGCGCGCTGGCGCTCGAGCTGGAAATCTTCGAGCGGCTTTGCGCGCTTGCGGTCGCCGCCGGTGACGAGCTGCGCGCCGCAGCCCGTGCCTTTGCCATTCTCGACGTGGCCACGGCGCTGGCGAAACTTGCGGTCGACGACAATTATACTCGGCCGGAGGTCGATGCCTCGCTTGGCTTCGCAATCGAGGGCGGCCGCCATCCGGTGGTCGAGCAGGCATTGCGGCGCGACGGCCAGGCCTTCATCGCCAACGCCTGCGATCTCTCGCCGGGTCCGGGTCAGAAGTCCGGTCAGATATGGCTGATTACCGGCCCCAACATGGCGGGCAAATCGACCTTCCTGCGCCAAAACGCGTTGATTGCGCTGTTGGCGCAGATCGGCAGTTTCGTGCCGGCGTCGCGGGCGCGGATCGGCATCGTCGACCGGCTGTTTTCGCGCGTCGGGGCGGCGGATGATCTGGCGCGCGGCCGCTCCACCTTCATGGTGGAGATGGTGGAGACCGCGGTCATCCTCAATCAGGCCAGCGAGCGCTCGCTGGTGATCCTCGACGAAATTGGTCGGGGAACCGCGACCTTCGACGGATTGTCGATCGCGTGGGCGGCGATCGAGCATTTGCACGAAGCCAATCGTTGCCGCGCGCTGTTCGCCACCCACTATCACGAGCTCACCGCGCTCTCCGCCAAACTGCCGCGGCTGTTCAACGCGACCGTTCGGGTCAAGGAGTGGCAGGGCGATGTCGTGTTCCTGCATGAAGTGTTGCCGGGCTCGGCCGACCGCTCCTATGGCATTCAGGTCGCAAAACTCGCCGGCCTTCCCGCGCCGGTGATCGCGCGCGCAAAGTCGGTGCTGGCAAAGCTTGAGGCACAGGACCGCGGCCAGACCGCGCGAGCACTCGCCGACGACCTGCCGTTGTTCGCGGTGCCCTCGCGCGCCGCGGCCGAACCCGCGCCGCCAAGCGACGCAGAGAAGTTGGCCGAAGCCGTCAAGGCGCTGCATCCCGATGAAATGTCGCCGCGCGAGGCGTTGGAAGCGCTTTACGCGCTGAAGGCGAAACTGCCGAAGGAATAGTTCAGTCATTCCGGGGCGCGAGTGAAACGAGTGAGCTCTGATATGCAATTGCACATCTATTCCGGGTCTGTTGCTAACGCACTATCTCGGAATTACGGCTTCAGCGCGCGAATTTCCTCCGGCCCAGCCACCACAGTGCGAGGTTCCAGCCGATACAGGTCGCAAGCGCGAGGCTAAGGCCGATTGCCGAGCCGAACGCTAACGCAGCAAGATGCAGGATGACAAAACTGAGACCAAATCCCATCAGGCCCCAGCCGCCATTTGCGATCAGCGCCGCCGTCGCGGGTCCGCCGATGCGCGGGTGCAGAATCAGCATCATGCTGGTCAGCACGATCGGAATCAGGGCAATGGTGCCGCTCAGTTCCGGGCCGATCCAGCTTGAGAGCGTTACGACCGTGACGACCAGGGTTGCGACCATACCTGCACGCAGAGGCACATCGTACCACCGGCGCGTGATCAGCGGCATTTTGGCATGGCAGAAGCGTCGCAGCAGGGGCAGGCAGATCGCGAAGGCAACGGCGTTGGCGATCAATCCGCTGACGAGCGTCCATTGGATTTTTCGCTCCAGGACAGCGAGCAAGATCCAAACCGCAATTGCGCCAGCGATGCTGACAAATGCATTCCGGCGCTGAGCCAGCACCACGTAGGTCAGCATAAGGAAAATGGTCGCGGCATTGATCGCAAGGCTCGCCAGCGCGCCTTCGGCGATGAAGGGCGCATCGTGGTCAAGCGCAAGGAAAACGTAAGAAGGCCCGGCCGAAATTGGCAGCGTCGCGATCAACGCTCCGATCACCGGGCCCGACCGTTCGGTGATGATCGATGCCGTGACGACAAACGCGGCCGCCACCGCCATCCGCAGCGCGAGCATCAGAACGAAAGTGAGGTCGGGGGACATGGACGCTCGGAGCAGAAAGTGATCTCCCTCCCTCCTTGCGGGGGAGGGTCGGGAGGGGGTGAGCCACACCTCCTCAAGGTGAAGGACGTCACACTCTTTGCATCGTCACCGAGACCTTCGGCCCGTTCTTGATGGTCTGATAGACCACGCAATAGCGCTCGGTGAGTTTCAAAAGCAGATCGAGCTTGTCCTGCGGCGCGGGGGTATCGACATCGAAGCGCAGGCGAATTTCGGCAAAGCCGACCGGGGCTTCCTTGTCGACGCCGAGCGTGCCGCGAAAATCGAGATCGCCCTCAGCGGTCACGATGCCGGCCTTCAGTGGCACCTCGATCGCGGTCGCCACGGATTTCAGAGTGACGCCGGCGCAGGCGACGAGCGCTTCCAGCAGCATGTCGCCCGAGCACAGTTCAAGCCCGGAGCCACCACTCGCCGGATGGAGGCCGGCCACCGCCAAGGCGCGGCCGGTTTCGACCTTGCAGGCGATCCCTTCGTTTTCGGTCGAGCCCTTGGCCTTCAATGTGATGAGAGCAGCCTTGGGATCGGTCTTGTATTTTTCCTTGATGGGGGCCTGCGTGGCGCGGAGTTGGGCGGCGTCCATTCTTCTTTCCTCCCGAATGAAAACAGGTCTCGGATTTAATGGGTCGGAGCGCGGATGTCACCACCACATCGCTTCGCCGGCGTTGGATTTGGGCTCGGTATCCGGCACGTTGCGGTCGAGCGAGCGATCGAGCGCGGTCAGCACGCGCCGCTTGAAATTGTCGAACAGCGGCGAATTCCGATCGCGTGGCCGCGCCAGATTGACTTTGATTTCCGCGAACAGGCGGCCCGGCCGCGGTCGCATCACGAAAACGCGGTCGGCCAGCACCACGGCCTCGTCGACATCGTGGGTCACCAGCACCAGCGTCGGCCGCGTATCAGCCCAGAGGTCGAGCAGATGATCCTGCAAATCGCGACGGGTGAAGGCATCGAGCGCCGAGAACGGCTCGTCCAGCAGCAGGACTTCCGGCTGCGGCACCAGTGCCCGCGCGATCGCGACGCGTTGGGCCTGCCCGCCGGAAAGCTCCCGCGGCCACGCATTGGCCTTGTCGGTGAGGTCAACCCTCGCCAGCGCGCGCGCAATCTTTTCGCGCCTGACATCTGCGCGCAATTCAGACAAGCCGAAGCCGATATTGCCGGCGACGCTGAGCCAGGGCAGCAGCCGTGGTTCCTGAAAGATGATGCCGATTTTCGCGTGGGGTCCCGAAATCGCGATGTCGTCGAGCGTCACGGTGCCGGATGTGGCGCGATCAAGGCCCGCAATGGCCCGCAACAGCGTCGATTTTCCGCAGCCCGAGCCCCCGATGATGGCGACGATCTCGCCGAGATTGATGGCGGCGGAAAAACGCTCCAGCGCATGGACGCCGTTCGGATAGATCTTTCCGATTCTGTCAAGCACGAGCATCAAGTCGCTCCGCCCTGGCGGCCGAAGGCGTCCTGCCAGCGCAACAGGGGCGCCGTTGCGATTTCGATCAGCCAGTCGGTGAGCTTGCCGAGAATCGCGAAGATCACGATCGCCGCCAGGATCTGCGCCGGCTTGCCGAGTTGCTGGCCATCGAGCAGGAGATAGCCGAGCCCCTCGGACGCGCCCATGAGTTCAGCGGCGACCACGAACATCCATCCCAGTCCGAGGCCAACCCGCAGCGCGACGACATAGGCCGGCAAGACCGCGGGCAACAGGATGCGCCGGATCATCGCCGGCCCGGAGAGGCGGAAGGTGCGGCCGACTTCGACGATCTTGCGATCGACGGACAGGATCGCGCCCATCACGCCGAGATAGACCGGGAAAAAGACGCCCGCGGCGATCAAGGCGACTTTCGAGGTCTCGAATATGCCAAGCCATAGGATGAACAGCGGCACCCAGGCGAGCGACGGGATCGCGCGCAGCGCCTGCACGGTCGGATCGAGCAGCCTCCGCGCCAAATCCCAATAGCCCGAGATAGCACCAAGAATCGTGCCGGCGGCAACGCCGAGGCCAAACCCGGCGATGACGCGCGTCATCGTCGCCGTCACATGGAGCGTCAATTCACCGCTGCGCGCGAGCTCAAGAATGGTGAAAAAAATCCTCGAAGGCGGTGGCACCAGCCGTCCGGAGGACAGGCCGAGCCAGACGGTGATCTCCCAGGCGAGCGCGAGCCCAAGGGGCAGCAGCAATCCGAGCAGCGGCCGCGCGTGACCGCCAAGACGGCGGGAAGCCGCCTCACCTATTGGGATGTCAGTCTTCGCAGCCGCGATCGTATCCAGCCTCATGCCCATAGCAAAACCGTGTCTCGTGCCGGATTGCAAGGCGGCTGACTCCCCTCCAAGGGGTTAGGATTCAATTCGTCGGCAGCAGCACCTGATCGTCGATCAGCGTGTCAAGCGACGCTTTGACGTCGACCTTGGCGTCGATCACGCCCGCCTGCTGCAGTGCCAGGCCCGCGGCCAGAATGGACTCCCGCTGCGGCGCGCGGATCCGGCTGAAAGTCAGCTCGGTGCGTTCCTTGAGTTGCCTGTCGACCACTCCGTCCGGAAGTTTCGTCACCGCAACCATCGTCCTTTTCAGCTCGTCATAATTTGCGATGGCGTATTTGCGCGCCTCCTCGTATGCCGCAAGCACGCGGCGTACCACATCGGGATGTTCTTTTAGAAACTGTTCCCGCACGTTGAGAATGCCCCAGGTGTTGGCGTCGGGCTTGCGGAAGAACAGCCTGGCGCCGTCCTCGATCTCCGCCTGCGCCATCATCGGATCAAGGCCGGCCCACGCGTCAACGTCGCCGCGGATCAACGCGGTCTTGCCGTCGGCGTGCTGCAGTAACACAGGTGTGATGTCCTTTTCGCTCAAACCGGCGTCGAGCAGCGCGCGCACCAGGAAGATGTGCGGGTCGGTGCCACGGGTCACCGCGACGCGCTTGCCCTTGAGGTCGGCAACAGCCGCAATCTTTGAATCCCTGGTCGTCACCAGCGCCGTCCATTCGGGCCGCGAATAGACATAGATCGATTTGATCGGATTGCCGTTGATCCGGGCGACCAGCGCGGCGGAACCCGCCGTCGAGCCGAAGTCGATCGACCCGGCGTTGAGGAACTCCAACGCCTTGTTGGAACCGGCCGATTGCACCCACACGATGCTGACGCCGTCCTTGGTGAACTCCTTCTCCAGCAACCCCTTTTGCTTGAGGATCATCGAAACGGGATTATAGGTCGCCCAATCCAGGCGAATCTCCTTGAGCGCGTCGGCGGCGGAAGCGTAGCCGGGAATCAGCACCAGGAGGGCGATCGTCGCGGCGACGGCGCGCCGTGAAACCCTGGACATTGTCGAACTCTCCATGAGGGGATGGACTTGATCAAAGCAGATTGTGGCGAGGCGTCAACGCGACCGCGCAAACGCCCATAACTCGCTTCGGCTGCGTCAAGAAACACTGTGTTATTTCAAATAGTTAGTTTGTCCGTCAACCAGAAAATCCGTGTCGCTCAAGCCGAGCAATAAGAACAGCGTTATTCAAAGTTGAGGGAATGCAGCATCGATATGCTGCTATTTTTGGAATGTCCCGTGACAGGGTCGGCACCGTCCGATATCGGGTAGGCGATGGATAGCGTTGTCACAAAGGCCCGGCCCGAGGCCGACGAACGTTTCGATACCGCAAGGATCACCGCCGCGGTCGACGCGCTCGCCGCCGAGCATGCCGGCCGCGAAGATGTCTTTCGTGCCGCTGTAGCAAAGCTGCTGAAGGCCGAGCTTGTTGCCGCGCGCGTCACCGCGCAGGCCGTGCTGTTGAAGGATCGTCACGGCCGGCGGTGCGCCGAACGGCTGTGTTTCGTCCAGGACGAAATCATCCGCATCCTGTTCGACGCCGCCACGCGCCATCTCTACCGTTCGCCGATTCCCTCGGGCGCCGAACGCATGGCGGTTGTCGCCACCGGTGGCTACGGCCGCGGCCTGATGGCGCCGGAATCCGACATCGATCTGTTGTTCATCCTGCCCTACAAGCAAACCGCGTGGGGCGAGCAGGTCGCCGAGGCCGTGCTTTACTGTCTCTGGGACATGGGATTGAAAGTCGGCCACGCCACGCGTTCGGTCGATGAATCGATCCGGCAGGCCCGCGGCGACATGACAATTCGCACCGCGATTCTCGAGACCCGGTTTCTCACCGGGGACCAGCCGCTCTACAACGAACTCGTGGCGCGGTTCGACAGGGAGGTGGTGCAGGGCACCGCCTCCGAGTTCGTGACGGCCAAACTTGCCGAGCGCGAAGAGCGGCATCGCCGCGCCGGGCAATCGCGCTATCTGGTCGAACCCAATGTCAAGGACGGCAAGGGCGGCCTGCGCGACCTGCACACGCTGTTCTGGATCGCAAAATATGTCTATCGCGTGCGCGAAACAGACGAGTTGCTCGAGCGTGGCGTGTTCGACGCGCAGGAATACCGCATCTTCCGTCGCTGCGCTGATTTCCTGTGGTCGGTCCGTTGCAACCTGCATTTCTTCGCGGGCCGCGCCGAGGAGCGCCTGTCATTCGACATGCAGCGCGAGATCGCGATCCGGCTCGGATATACCTCGCATCCCGGCATGCAGGATGTCGAACGCTTCATGAAGCACTACTTCCTGGTTGCCAAGGAAGTCGGCGATCTCACGGCGATCCTGTGCGCCAAGCTGGAAAACGAACAGGCAAAGCCGGTGCCCGTGCTCAGCCGCATGATGGCGCGGTTCCGGCCGAGCTCCAACCGCCGCCGCGTGCCCGAAAGCGACGACTTCATCGTCGACAACAATCGCATCAATCTCGCTGCGCCCGACGTCTTCAAGCATGATCCGGTCAATCTGATCCGGATCTTCCGCCTCGCGCAGAAAAACAATCTGGCCTTCCACCCCGACGCCATGCGCACGGTGACGCGCTCGCTGAAGCTGGTCAACACGGACTTGCGCGACGATCCGGAAGCCAACCGCCTGTTCATGGAGATTCTGACGTCGAATGACGCGGAAGTCGTGCTGCGGCGGATGAACGAAACCGGCGTGCTCGGTCATTTCATCCGCGCCTTCGGCAAGATCGTGTCGATGATGCAGTTCAACATGTACCACCATTATACGGTGGACGAGCATCTGTTGCGGTGCATCGGCTACCTCCAGGAGATCGAGCGCGGCGGCAACGATGAATTCATCGTCGCCAGCGATCTGATGCGCAAGATCCGCCCCGAACACCGCGCGGTGATCTACATCGCGACGCTGCTGCACGATATCGCCAAGGGACGTCCCGAGGATCACTCGATTGCCGGTGCGAAAGTGGCGCGGCGGCTGTGTCCGCGGCTTGGCTTCAGCGCGGCCGATACCGAGCTGGTGGCGTGGCTGATCGAACAGCATTTGACGATGTCCACGGTGGCGCAATCGCGCGACCTCTCTGACCGCAAGACCATCGAGAATTTCGCGGCCGTCGTCCAGTCGGTCGAGCAGATGAAGCTTCTGACCATCCTGACCACCGCCGATATTCGCGGCGTCGGTCCGGGCGTCTGGAACGGCTGGAAGGCGCAACTCTTGCGCACGCTGTACTACGAGACCGAACCGGTGCTGACCGGCGGTTTCTCGGAGGTCAACCGCGCACAGCGCATCGCCGTGGCGCAGTCGGAATTTCGCGCCGCCTTCACGGAGTGGCCGGAGCAGGAACTCAATGCCTACGTCGCGCGGCATTATCCCGCCTACTGGCTCAAGGTCGAACTGCCGCGCAAAATTCGCCATGCCCGCTTCCTGCGCGCCAGCGAACACGCCGGCCACAAGCTCGCGATCAATGTCGGCTTCGACGAAGCGCGCGGCGTTACCGAGCTCACCATTCTCGCGATGGATCATCCATGGCTGCTGTCGATCATCGCCGGTGCCTGCGCTTCGGCGGGCGCCAATATCGTCGACGCGCAGATCTACACCACCACCGATGGCCGCGCGCTCGATACCATCGCGATCTCGCGCGAATATGACCGCGACGAGGACGAGGGGCGGCGAGCGACCCGGATCGGCGAGATGATCGAAGACGTGCTGGAGGGCAAGCTGCGTCTGCCCGAAGTGGTGGCGCGCCGGGCCATCGGACGCGGCAAGATTCGACCCTTCGTGGTCGAACCGGAAGTGACCGTCAACAATCAATGGTCGGACCGCTATACGGTGATCGAAGTCTCGGGCCTCGATCGGCCGGGCCTGCTTTACGAGCTGACCACGGCGATATCGAAGCTCAACCTCAACATCGCCTCGGCCCATGTCGCGACCTTCGGCGAACGTGCCCGCGACGTGTTCTACGTCACCGATCTGCTCGGCGCGCAGATCTCGGCGCCGACGCGGCAGGCCGCGATCAAGAGCGCACTCGTGCACCTGCTCGCCAATGAGCAGGCCGCGGCGTGAGACCGCTAGAGCATGATTCGGAAAAGTGGATACCGGTTTTCCGATAAAGATCATGCTCAAACAAAAGGATAGGGCGCGATGACGATTCGAAGAAAAGTCATCTCGCTCTAGCTATCGTCACGCGCGCTCCGGAATCTCGCCAAACGTTTTGCCGACTGCGAGTGGTTTCAAGCGGATCAGCCGCGAATCCTTGACTGCGGCCTGCCGGTGTTTCACGGCTTGTCGATAGAGAGGATCGCGGATCATTTCAACAAAGGCGGCAACGCTGGGATATTCAGCAATGAAGCAATGATCCCAGCGTTCCTCGGGTGGCCCGATCAGCATCAATTCAAAGCCGCCTTGCCAGACCACCTTGCCGCCGAGGCGGGTGAAGACCGGGCCGCTTTCGCGGCCATAGGCGGCATAAGCCTCCGCGCCGCTGGCGGTCCGTCCGTCGGGATAGGCGGCGCGATCGCGCAAGCGGACCAGATTGAGCATGTGGATTGGGCCTGCGCGATTATTGTCGCGGAACTGGCCGAACGTTTCCTTTGTCGGATCGATGTAGCCTGTCATCGTCACTGCCTCGCTACCAAGCATCGCGGCCTGCGTCCGCCCGCGTCGTGCTAGCATGATGCGGAGGACTTACTCGCCGTCGTCCGGGGGAGAGCAAAATGAGCACAATTGCCAACGCGTTGGTAGTGCTGGTCGCAGCGCTGCATGTCTATTTTCTGATTCTGGAGATGTTCCTCTGGACCAAGCCGCTGGGCCTGAAGACGTTTCGCAACTCGCCGGAGAAGGCAACCGATTCCGCGGTGCTTGCCGCCAATCAGGGGCTCTATAACGGCTTTCTGGCCGCCGGACTGGTCTGGGGGCTGGTCCAGGCCGTCCCCGCTTTTGCATTCCAGATCAAGGCATTCTTCCTGCTTTGCGTGATCGTCGCCGGCGTCTATGGCGCGGCGACCGTCAGCCGCCGGATTTTGCTTGTCCAGGCGGCGCCGGCGGCCGTTGCTTTGGTCCTGCTCTGGCTGTCTTAACGTTGTTCCAGCCGGCCTTGCCTTGCATTGCCATCATCGTTCATCCACAATCCGGCTGAAGCGGTGACGACCGTCATGGTCGGACGAGATCATCGCACAATCAAAAAAACTTCGAGGTGAGGTAGCGACATGAGGAACAGCCTTTTTCATTTCGTCAGCGCGTCGGCGGTTGTGCTCGCATTATCTGCGACGTCGGCACATGCGCAGAAAAAGTACGATCCCGGTGCGACCGACACCGAAATCAAGATCGGCCAGACCGTGCCTTTCAGCGGACCGGCCTCCGCCTACGCCACCATCGGCAAGGCCCAGGCGGCTTATTTCAACATGATCAACGAGCAAGGCGGCGTGAATGGCCGCAAGATCAACCTGATCCAGTATGACGACGCCTACAGTCCACCCAAGGCGGTCGAGCAGGTGCGCAAACTGGTCGAGAGCGATGAGGTGTTGCTGACCTTCCAGATCATCGGCACTCCTTCCAACGCGGCGGTCCAGAAATATCTCAACGCGAAGAAAGTGCCGCAATTGTTCGCCGCGACCGGCGCCTCCAAATTCACCGATCCCAAGAACTTCCCCTGGACACTTGGCTTCAACCCCAACTATTTCGTCGAGGGTCGCATCTACGGCCAGTATATTCTCAAGCAATATCCCGACGCCAAGGTCGGGGTGCTCTACCAGAACGACGATCTCGGCCGGGATTATTTAAGCGGCATCAAGTCCGGGCTTGGCGACAAGGCGGCGACGATGGTCGTGGCCGAAGCGTCGTACGAAATGACCGATCCGACCATCGACTCGCAAATCCTCAAGCTGAAATCCGCCGGCGTCGACCTGCTGTTCAGCGCCTCGACGCCGAAATTTGCGGCGCAGACGATCAAGAAGAATGCCGAACTCGGCTGGAAGCCGGTGCATATTCTCGACATCAACGCCACGTCGGTGGGCGCGGTGATGCAGCCCGCCGGCCTTGAGGCCTCCAAAGGCGTGATCAGCGTCAACTATGGCAAGGATCCGCTCGATCCGACCTGGAAGGACGATCCCGGCATGAAGAAGTATTTCGACTTCATGGCGAAGTACTATCCGGACGGCGACAAGACTTCGAGCTTCAATACCTATGGCTACGGTACGGCACAGCTGATGGTCCATGTCCTGAAGCAGTGTGGTGACGATCTGACCCGGGAAAACGTGCTCAGGCAGGCCACCAACTTGAAGAATGTCCAGCTCGACCTCTCGCTGCCCGGCATCGTCGGCAACACCACGCCCAACGATTATCGGGTCAACAAGCAGTTGCAGATGATGAAATTCAACGGCGAACGCTGGGAACTGTTTGGCCCGATCCTCGAGGACACGGGTGCCGCCGGCTGATGGTGGTGAGCGTTGGAGGCTGACAGGCCCGACAAGTGGCGTCATGCCCGGCCTCGTGCCAGGCATCCACGTCTTCGGGAGCAGTCGCCAAGAAAGACGTGGATGGCCGGAAAGAGCCCGGCCATGGCAGCGGAAATTGATGACCGCGGTAGGGTTAAGCCCCTGTAAACGCCTCGTATGTCAGGCAGTTACGCATCTCGCCAAGCGTTGCGATTAACCATCGTTTAAGACGGCTTTAAACCCGCCCCGCTACCTTGGCCGGCATCGGCTGGTGTGGGCGTTCGCGTATGGCGTGGGGACGGAAAAAAGGCGGCGGGCGCAAGGAGCCGCAATTCGGCCTCGGCGCCTCGCTTGCCGGACTGCGTCTCGGTCCGCAAGATCGCGTGGCGCAGGCCGAAGACGAAAAGCCGAAGAGGCAATCAACCAGGCGCAAGATCATCGAAGATGACGACGAAGACGAAGCGCCGCGCGAGCGAAAGCCGCGCGTCAGCCGCGCTGCGCGGAAGCGCAAATCCACTGGCAGGGCCCGCGTCAGACTGTTCCGCCTGATTTACTGGAGCACCGTGCTCGGCCTGTGGGGCGCGATCGCATTCGTCGGCGTCATTGTCTGGGTCGGCGCGCATCTGCCCGCAATTCAGTCGCTCGAAATCCCGAAACGGCCGCCGACGATTCAGATCACCGGTGCCGACGGCAGCGTGCTCGCAATCCGCGGTGAAATGCCCGGCGCCAATGTGGCGCTGAAGGACCTGCCGCCTTATTTGCCGAAGGCGTTCATTGCCATCGAGGACCGCCGGTTCTATTCGCATCACGGCATCGATCCGATCGGTATCGCGCGGGCGGCGGTGACGAACATCGTGCATCGCGGCGTTTCGCAGGGCGGCTCGACGCTCACGCAGCAACTGGCCAAGAATTTGTTCCTGACCCAGGAGCGGACGTTTCAGCGAAAATTACAGGAAGTCGAACTCGCGCTTTGGCTGGAGCGCAAGCATTCCAAGGCCGAGATTCTCGAACTCTACCTCAACCGCGTCTATTTCGGTTCCGGCGCCTACGGTGTTGAGGCCGCTGCCCAACGCTATTTCGGCAAGTCCGCCAAGAACGTGACATTGGCGG
Source organism: uncultured Alphaproteobacteria bacterium (assembly GCA_963741185.1). GTDB lineage: Bacteria > Pseudomonadota > Alphaproteobacteria > Rhizobiales > Xanthobacteraceae > Bradyrhizobium. The sequence goes on from CAVUHE010000029.1 coordinate 268,989, forward strand.
AGGCCGCAATGCTCGCAGGCCTCGTCAAGTCGCCGTCGCGGCTTGCGCCCAATCGCAACCCCGAAGGCGCGGAGCAGCGCGCGCAAACGGTGCTTGCCGCGATGGCGGAAGCCAAATTCGTCACCGAAGCGCAGGCACAGGCCTCGATCGGACACCCCTCCTACAATGTGAAGCCGGTCGGCGCCGGTACGGTCAACTATGTCGCCGACTGGATCGGCGAGGTGCTCGACGATCTCATCGGCCAGATCGATCAGAGCGTCGTGGTGGAAACATCGATCGACCCAAAACTGCAGGCGGTCGCGGAAGCCGCCGTGATCGATGAACTCGCGGCGAAGAGCGTCAAATTCAACGTCAGCCAGGGTGCGCTGGTGGCGATGGCGCCGGATGGCGCGGTGCGCGCCATGGTCGGCGGCCGCAATTACGCCGAAAGCCAGTACAATCGCGCGGTGACCGCCAAGCGCCAGCCCGGATCGGCTTTCAAGCCCTTCGTCTATCTCACGGCAATCGAAACCGGCCTTACGCCGGAGACGATCCGCCAGGACGCGCCGCTCGACGTCAAGGGATGGAAGCCCGAGAACTACAGCCATGAATATTTCGGCGCGGTGACGCTGACCCAGGCGCTGGCGATGTCGCTCAATACGGTCGCGGTCCGGCTCGGGCTCGAAGTGGGGCCGAAGAACGTGGTGCGCACCGCGCATCGGCTCGGCATCTCGTCGAAGCTGGATGCGAACGCGTCGATCGCCCTCGGCACCTCCGAAGTTTCGCTGGTTGAACTGGTCGGCGCCTATGTGCCGTTTGCGAACGGTGGTCTTGGCGTTTCCCCGCATGTCGTGAACAAGATCCGCACCGTCGAGGGCAAGGTTCTTTACATGCGAACCGCAGACCAGCTCGGCCAGGTGATCGAACCGCGCAACGTTGCGATGATGAACACCATGATGCAGGAAACGCTGCTCAGCGGCACCGCGCACAAGGCGGAGCTTCCGGGCTGGATGGCCGCCGGCAAGACCGGCACCAGCCAGGATTTCCGTGACGCCTGGTTCATCGGCTACACGTCCAATCTCGTGACCGGCGTCTGGCTCGGCAATGACGACAATTCGCCGACCAAGAAGGCGACCGGCGGCGGCTTGCCGGTGGAGATCTGGTCCCGTTTCATGCGCGCAGCCCACCAGGGCGTGCCGGTTGCGGCGTTGCCGGCCTCGCAAGCGGGCGGTTTCTTCGCGAACATCGCCCAGGCCACGCCGCAAGCCGGTGTTGCCGTCAACCAGCCGGCAGCCGCGGCCGGCCGGCCGGCGCCGACGCGGACGTCCGTGCGCCCCGAAGCGGCGCGCGGGCTTGATGGCTGGCTGATGGATCGGCTGTTCGGTCGCTAGAGCATGATCCGGAAAAGTGGATACCGGTTTTCCCTCGCGACAAACGCGAAAGCGTTTGCGCGGAGATCATGCTCAAACAAAAAGATAGAGCTCGATAACGATTCGAAGAAGAGTTATCGCGTTCTAGGCGTGATCCGGCCCCGAAGGGTCGCGTTAGCGCAACTGATGGTCAGCGGCCGTCCGGGGTACGAACGCCGGTCCAATTGTCGCGCACCTGGCGATAGTGGACGGTTGGGTCGTAAACCGGTGTGGCGAGATGGAGCACCTGGGGTGAGAGCCGCCCGATGGCGCTCAAAACCGCATAGGACGCAACCACGCGATCATGCTGCGCGGTCACGAGCGCAACGCGGGCGTTGACCACGGCCTGTTGTGCGTTCAGGACGTCGAGCACGGTGCGCTGGCCGACACTTGCTTCCTGGCGCGTGCCGAGCAGGGCGACTTCCGATGCGTCGACCTGCGATTGCGAGGATGCGATCTGCGCCTTTCCCGCCAACAGCTGGCCCCACGCCGTCACGAGATCGGCGCGGGTCTGATCGCGAACCTGCTCGAGATTGAGTCGCTGCTGTTCCTGCGTTTCCTTCGACTGCCGTATCAAAGAATATTCCGCACCGCCCTGATAGATCGGCACGCTCACTTGCGCGACCGCGGACGCAGTGAATTGCCGTGTCTGCGTAATGGTCTGTTGCCAGGCTTTCTGAACGCTGACCTGCAGCGTGACGGTCGGAAACAACGCGCCCTCGTTGATCCTCACGTTGAGAAAGCTGACATCGATGCCGAACATGGCCGCCGTCACATTTGGATTTTCCACCAGGCTGGCATCGGCGGCGTCGCGAAGTGTCTCCGGCAAATAGCGGTCCACCGGGGAGGCCGGCGCGAGCTGTTCCGGCTCGTTACCGATGACGCGGCGAAAATTCGCGCGCGTCGTCGTCAGATTGGCCTCCGCAGCCAGCTCCTGGGTGCGGCCCGCCGCGAGCTGCGCCTCGGATTGGGCGACATCGGTGGGGGTGACGATGCCGGCGGCATAGCGCTGACGGGTTTGCTTCAGGGTTTCTTCGAGGACCTTCGTATTGCTGCGCTGAACCTCCAGGATGGCGGCATCGCGCAGATAGTCCATGTAGACGGTGGCCGCGGCCAGAAGAATGGATTGTTCGATCAGCCGCAAACCTTCGCGTGCTCCCAAAACCTGGCTCTCCGCGGCGCGGGTTTTGTTGGCGGTCTGATTGCCGTTAAAGAGCGTCTGGGTCACCGTGACGCCCACGGCGTGAGGGCTCTGTGGCCCCTCTGCGATTCTCTTGCCGCTCGAGCCGACGGCAAGCTGATTGGTAAATTGACCTCCGCCGCTTGCGGCCGCCGCGACCTTGGGGCGGTAGCCGGACAAGGCCTGCGGCACGGCTTCGTCGGTGGCGCGCACCGCGGCGCGCTGCGCGTTGAGCTGCGGATTGTTCTGATAGGCGCGCCGCAGCGCGGCCTCCATGGTGTCGGCGCAGGTTGGGGTTGCGGCCATCTGAAAGAGGAGAAGAACCGCCGCCGCGACTCCGCTCATGACTTTGCCAAGCATTTTTCACTTATCCGACGGCACATGCCGCCTGACAACATCCATATGCAATTCATGAACTGAGAAAAAGCGCATACCTGCGAGGGCCCCCGTAGAGCCCCACGCAACCGTGGATACCTTTGCTGCGAGGTCGATGTCGCGCGGGTGGTGCTCGGCGGCGTTGCGCCGTTGTGAGCGCAGCCAGTCCGCCTAATCCTGGATGCCGTAGCGATGCAGGTCGTTGCCGTGAGTATCGAGCCAGTTCTTGGCGCGCTCGACATGGTCACAAACCTTGGCGACGACCCTCCAGAACCGCGCCGAATGGTTCATTTCGACGAGGTGGGCCACTTCATGGGCGGCAAGGTAGTCCAGCACATAAGGCGGAGCGAAGATCAACCGCCAGGAGAACGACAGCGAACCTGCGGAGGTACAGGAACCCCAGCGGCTCGATTGGTCGCGAATCGACAGGCGCCTGACCTTCACGCCGAGCGCGTGGGCATAGTAGGTCGAAGCCTTCTGCAGCTCCTTGCGGGCTTCGCGCTTCAGATAATCATGGACCCGACGCTCGATGTACTCGGCGCCGCCCGCGACGCAGATAATACGCTCGCCGCTTTCTCGTATTTCGGTCCAGACCGTGCCGCGCTGACCGGAGCGGTGCACGATTCGGTGCGCGACGCCGCGCAGCGGGACCACGGTACCGGGAAGAAACGGTGCAGCCTTCGGCAAACGGCCGAGGCGCGCGGCGATCCAGCCGCCGTGACGCTGCGCGAAATCCTTGGCATCGGCGATGGTGCCGCGTGGCGGCATGGTCAGGATCGCTTCGCGATCGCTGGGATGAATGCGCAAGGTGTAGCGACGCGCGCGCCGATGGCGGCGCAGCCGGACCGAGTAAATTTGCGAGCCGTGCTTGACCAGAAGCCGAGAAGGTTCGTAAGGCCGCCGATAAAGGAGGGCGCGAGTGGCCATGTCTGCGATTCCGGGGATCAGGAGTTCGCCCGGATTCTGCCATATCCGCCGCCAGGGAAATCGCTCGGCGCAAAAACAAATCATTTGCCCAATATACAGGGGCTGGAGGGTCAACTGGCCCTACAGGATGGGCCCAGATTAAAAAAAATCGGCTCCAAAAGCGCCCGATCCGGCCCGCCAAAAAATGAAACGAAACTCATTCTTTCAGGGAGCCCGAATCGGGCTTTCATGGGCCAATTCAGGGGGTTACGTATCCCCCTCGAATCGGAGCCACTTTTTCTCGATGATGTGCGATTCAGCGGCGAACTCGCCAAATCACGGCTCACTCCGCGGCATAGGCCAGCGAGGGTTTCAAGTTTGCCGCCGACATCATGAAATCGGAGATGCGCGGCACGATTTCCGACTTGAAGCGCGAGCCATTGAAGACGCCATAATGGCCCACACCCTTCTGGACGTAGTGGATGCGGCGGTGTTTCGGGATCGAACTGCACAGCGCGTGGGTCGCTTCGGTCTGCCCGAGCCCGGAAATGTCGTCGTTCTCGCCTTCCACCGTCATCAACGCGACGCGTCTGACCTTGGAAGGGTCAACCGGCTTGCCGCGATGGGTCATCTCGCCCTTCGGCAGTGCGTGCTTGATGAAAACGGTATCGACGGTCTGCAGATAATACTCGGCCGAAAGGTCCATGACCGCCAGATACTCGTCATAGAAATCGCGGTGCTTGTCGACCAGGTCGCCGTCGCCCTTCACCAGATTCCGGAACAGGTCCTTGTGGGCGTCCATATGCCGATCAAGGTTCATGGTGATGAAGCCGTTGAGCTGCAGGAAGCCCGGATAGACGTCGCGCATCACGCCTGGATGCGGGAACGGCACCTTGGTGATGACGTGATTGCGGAACCAGTCGATGCCGCGCTCGGCGGCAAGGTCATTGACCCCCGTCGGATTTTGCCTTGTGTCTATCGGGCCGCCCATCAGCGTCATTGAAAGCGGAACGAAGGGGTCGTTTTCGGCTTCCATGATGGAAACCGCCGCCACCACCGGCACCGAAGGCTGGCACACCGCGATCACATGCATGTTGCCGCCGAGTACGTGCAGCATCTCGATGACGTAGTCGACGTAGTCGTCGAGATCGAAACGGCCTTCCGTGAGCGGGACCATTCGGGCGTCGGCCCAGTCGGTGATGTAAACTTCGTGGGTCGGCAGAAAGGCTTCGACGGTGCCGCGCAACAGTGTCGCATAGTGACCGGACATCGGCGCGACGATCAGCACGCGCGGCTGCGGGGTGCGCAACGGACGCGTCAGTTTGCGGTCGAAGTACAACAGACGGCAGAACGGCTTTTCCCACACGACGCGAATTTCTACTGCGGTGCGTACGCCATTGACGTCGGTATCGTTGAGGCCCCATTCCGGCTTGCCGTAGCGGCGGGTGGTTCGCTCGAACAGCTCGCAGGCGGCGGCAACGGACTTGCCCACCTCGGTGTGCGACCACGGATTGAGAGGATTCTGAAACAGGATTTTCGTGGCATCGGTCACGGCGCGCGCGGGATTGAGCGATGCGTGCGCCATTTCGTACATCCAGTACATCGGCGTCGTGAGCGCCGGACTGCCTTCGGCCACTAGTGGCGGTGCGCCGCCAAACTCACCAATCGGCATTGATTCCCCATTCCTTTTGCATCGCAGCATAGTGCCGAATGCGTAATAAAGCGTCAATGCACAGATCGGCATTTCTTCCCGGCGCACAAGCACAAAGATCGCTCAAATCACCGGAATCAGCGGACTTATTCGCCACTTTGGATCAAGGAGCCGTGCCGTCGCGCGCTGCGTAAAAGTGCAAGAAATCCCGCAAATGACGCAATAAACAGCACGACGTTGATGAGGAGCGCTTCCGCCATCAGGTCGGCGCGAAAGACGTGCTCCGTCAGCAGTGCGCGCATGCCCTCGAACACGTAAGTCGGCGGCAGGGCCCATGCGGCATATTGAAGCCAATGTGGCAGCACCGTTACCGGGTAGTAAATGCAGGCGAGCGGCATCAGGCCGAACATCAGCGTCCAGACGATGCTTTCGGCGCCGAGGCCGTGCCGCAGCACGAGCCCAGAGACGAAAATTCCCACCGACCAGCTTGTGAAGATCAGGTTGCAGAAAAAGGCGATTAGCGGAAATCCAATGCCGTAGAGATTGAAGTCGAAGAAGATCATTGCAAGCAGCGTCATCGGGATGACGCCGATCGCGAGCCGGATCAGGCTCATGACCATCAGCGCGATCAGAAACTCGATCGGCTTCAACGGAGACATCATCAGGTTGCCCAGATTGCGCGCCCACATCTCCTCGAGAAAGGAGATCGAAAAGCCAAGCTGCCCGCGAAACAGGATGTCCCACAGGATCACCGCGCCGACCAACGTGCCGCCGGCGCGGGCGAAAAACCCGGCATTCTGCGTGATGTAGGTTTGCAGGAATCCCCAGGTGATGATCTGGAGCGCCGGCCAGTAGAGCAACTCCAGGAGCCGTGGCCATGATGACATCAGAAGATACCAATAGCGCAGGATCATCGCGTTGATCCGATGCGGCGCGATCCCCCTGGACAAGACGCGTGTGCTCACGGCGTGCCCTCCTGGACGCGACCACGGGCGACGTCGAGAAACACTTCCTCCAGCGTCGCGCGGTTGTAGCGGGCCATGATCTTGTCGGGACTGTCGTCATCCTCGATGCGGCCGCGCTTCATGATGATGACGCGGTCGCAGAGGCGCTCCACTTCAAACATGTTGTGCGACGCCAACAGGATGGTTGCGCCATTTTCCTTGCGATAGGTCTCCAGATGCTGCCTGATCCAATCGGCGGTGTCAGGATCGAGCGAGGCCGTCGGCTCATCCAGCAACAACAGCTCGGGTTGATTGATCAGCGCTTTTGCCAGCGCCACGCGGGTCTTCTGCCCGGCGGACAGCTTGCCGTTGGCGCGGTCGAGGAACTCGCCGAGGTCGAGGTCTTCGGCAAGCTTCTCGATGCGCTCACGCAGGTTTTCGACGGCATAAAGCCGGCCGAAGATCGAAAGATTCTGCCGCACCGTGAGCCGCATCGGCATATCGACATAGGGGCTCTCGAAATTCATCCGGCCCAGCACGTCGGCGCTTTGCGCGGGCATCGCGCAACCCAACACTTCTATCCACCCCGAACTCGGCAGCACCAACCCCATGATCATGGCAATGGTAGTGGTCTTGCCGGCACCGTTGCCGCCGAGCAGTCCGGTGATGCTCCCGCGCGCGATACGAAAGGACACGTCGTCGACGGCGCGCGTGGTCTTGTAGAATTTCGTCAGGTGCGCGACCTCGATCGCAGCCGGTTGGTTCGGTTCGGCCGCGGCAGGCTGGGATATGATTGCGCCACCGTTCATCATGCGGGCTTGTTCATTGACCATCGCCGCCATAAGCGCAAGGCTCCCACGACAATTTGCGAGTCGTCTGGAGCTTGCCCGGGAAGGCGAATTTGTCGCCGCCGCCTCGCGCAGCTAAACTCGACCGCGGCCCATTTGAAGTTCCCGCACCAGCCAGGCACCGCGCATGACCGATGTCGACGCCTCCGATTTTCGTCATCCGCGCCGCTATGTCCGACTCGACACCATATTGCGGTTGCGCTGGCTCGCCGTGCTCGGCCAGCTCGCGACCATCTTTATCGTGGCACAGGGCCTCGAATTCGACGTCGAGGCCGTCCCTTGCGTGACCATCGTCGGCCTGTCGGCCTTGCTCAACCTCGTCCTGCAGATCAGGTTCGACCCGATGCAGCGGCTGGAGCCGGCCTTCGCGGCGGCGTTGCTCGCACTGAACATCGTTGAACTGGCGGGACTGTTGTTTTTCACCGGCGGTCTGCAAAACCCGTTCTCATTTCTGTTTCTTGCCCCGGTCCTGATCTCGGCGACGGTGCTGCCGATCCGGCTGACCATCGCGCTCGGCATCCTGGCGGTCGCCTGCGCCTCCGTGCTGGTGTTTTTCCATCTGCCGCTGCCGTGGGACAGTGACGACCCCCTGGTCTTGCCGCCGATCTATCTGTTCGGTGTCTGGCTCTCGATCGTGGTCGCCATCGGCGTCACCAGCCTTTATGCCTTCCAGGTTGCCGAGGAAGCGCGCAAACTGTCGGACGCGTTGGCGGCGACCGAACTCGTGCTGACGCGGGAACAACATCTTACCCAGCTTGACGGTCTTGCTGCCGCGGCTGCCCATGAACTTGGCACGCCGCTGTCGACTATTTTCCTGATTTCGCGCGAGCTCGAGCAGGGCATGCTCGATACCCCTCAGCTCGCGGGCGATATCAAGACGCTGCGGGAGCAGGCGCAACGTTGCCGCGACATTCTGGCCAAAATCACCCAGCTCTCCTCCACCGGCGCACCATTCGACCGCATGCCACTGTCCGCGCTGATCGAGGAAACGGTGGCGCCGCATCGCGATTTCGGCGTGGCGATCAAGGTCCGCATCGCGGTTGCGGGCACCCCTGAGCCGGTCGGGACCCGAAATCCAGCCATCCTTTACGGTGTCGGCAACATCCTGGAAAACGCCGTCGATTTCGCGCGGACGACCGTGGAGGTGAACGCGTGGTGGAATGCCGAAACCATCGAAATCATCATTTCCGACGACGGGCCGGGCATTGCGCCCGACATGCTCAAACGTATCGGCGAACCCTATCTATCGCGGCGGCGCGATGGCGACGAGGTCCAGGGCTCACGCAGCGGTCTCGGTCTTGGCGTGTTTATCGCCCGTACCCTGCTGGAGCGCACAGGCGCAAAGGTTTCCTTCAGCAACCGGATTTTTCCGGACCACGGCGCCGTGGTCCAGATCGCCTGGCCGCGAAGCCGCTTTGAGGCGCCTGAATCCGCCGCGGAACCCCCTTAACGGGCCCTTTAGCGAGGCTACATCGACCTTAGGCGGTCTTGGCAGTGACGGATGCCACGCCATATGTTGCAATGTCCGCCATCAAGGATACCCAAATCGTGAGCGCTATCGCCGAACTGACTGGGCATGCCGATCGTTCCCTCCTGATCGTCGAGGACGACAAGCCGTTTCTGGAGCGGCTTGCACGCGCCATGGAAAGTCGCGGCTTCACGGTGACGTCCTGCGACAGCGTCGCTGAGGGCCTGGCGCAGATCGGCCGGGAGGCGCCGGCCTTTGCGGTGGTGGATTTGCGGTTGGGCGACGGCAACGGGCTCGACGTGGTGTCCGCGCTGAAGCGCAAGCGCCCCGACGCGCGGGCGATCATCCTGACCGGCTACGGCAACATCGCCACTGCCGTGACCGCGGTGAAAATGGGCGCAGTGGATTACCTTTCAAAACCGGCCGACGCCGAAGACGTGGTTGCGGCCTTGCTCGCGAGCGGCAACGAGAAATCCGAGCCGCCGAGCAATCCGATGTCGGCCGATCGCGTGCGCTGGGAGCACATCCAGCGCATCTACGAAATGTGCAACCGCAACGTCTCGGAAACCGCGCGGCGGCTCAACATGCACCGCCGCACGCTGCAGCGGATTCTGGCCAAGCGCGCGCCGCGGTAGCTTCTTGCTGGAATCAAAACTCGCTATGACCTTGCGGATCGATCAGGCGATTGATCCGCTGTGCTGCGGCCATGGCGAACCGCACGGTCATCGATTTCCGGGTCGGCGCCGGTAGCCGATGCTCGGGCGCGGCGCAATGCAAATGCGCGCCGTAGGCATCGGCGATGATCAGGCCGGTTTCAGCCGGGAATATCTCGCACGGCATATCCTGGGTGAAGGCGAAGAACAGCCGGTCGCAATGCGCCCGGTATTCCGGCCATTTCTGGTCGGCGCGCAAATCCTCGACCGACGACTTGATTTCGACGATCCAGATCTCGCCGCGCTCGTTGATTGCCACCAAATCGGCGCGCCGTCCCGACGGCAGCGGCAATTCGCTGACGCAAGCAAATCCCAGCGAGCGCAATAACCGCGCGGTGCCGCGCGCGATCGCAAGCGCCGTTTCCGACTGGCGGCGATCGGGCGCGGGCACGAGATTGACCTGGCGGGCGTGCGATTCCATCGCAGTAAGCATAGATCGCGGCCGGCAAAGGGGAAACCGGTTTTACGGTTTTCCGGCGAAGCCGAAGCCAAGCGGTCTTTGCCGAAACCGGCCGGGGGGAGCGGCGGGCATCGTCGTCCCCGGCGCCAGCCGCGGAACATTGGGGGCTATGTTTCGCAGCTATGCACGAATCTTTTCCTTGGCGGCTTGACAAAAATCGGCATTGTTCGACCCATGACAAATGAATCCGAAACCCAGGCAAAGGCCGGGGCAATCATCATCCCGGTCACCTTGTTTGAGCAGAACTGCATGTTGCTCTGGTGCACGGCCACCAAAAAGGCCGTGGTGATCGACCCCGGCGGCGACGTTCCGAAAATTCAGGCCGCGATCACGCAGGCCAATGTCACGGTGGAAAAGATCTGGCTGACCCACGGCCATATCGACCACGTCGGCGGCGCGGCCGAATTGCGCGATGCGCTCTCGGTGCCGATCGAAGGTCCTCATGTCGCCGACAAATTCCTGCTCGACAATGTGGTGGCGAGCGGGGCGCGATTCGGCATCACCGGCGTGCGTGATTTCGCGCCCGATCGCTGGCTCGAAGAGGGCAATCAGGTCTCGATCGGAGAATTGACGTTCGATATCTTGCATTGCCCCGGCCACTCGCCCGGCAGCGTGGTCTATTTCAACAAGGACATGCGCTTTGCCCATGTCGGCGACGTGCTGTTCAGCGGATCGGTCGGGCGCAGCGACATTCCTGGCGGCAATCACGCCACGTTGATCAAATCGATCAAGGACAAGCTGCTGCCCCTCGGTGACGACGTCGGCTTCATTTGTGGCCACGGTCCCGGCTCCAGCATCGGGCAGGAGCGGCTGACCAATCCGTTTCTCACCGGCGCGATGTGAGCGGCTATTCCGCCGCGATCGCCGCCTGATTTGTTGCGGCTTCGCCGAGATGGCGCGCGCCCCAGTTACGGATCGCGGCAATGACCGGGACAAAACTCCTTCCCTTGCGGGTCAGGCGATATTCGACCTTCGGCGGCACGACGCCATGATCCTTGCGCTCGATCAGCCCTGAGCCCGTGAGCGCCTTTAACTCCCGGCTGAGCACGCGGGGCGCGATTTCCGTACTTCCTGCCGCACCGCGCAGCAGGCCGGTCCTGATCTCGCCGTAGCGCCGCGGTCCGTCTTTCAGGTCCCACACGATTCTGAGCTTGTATTTGCCGCTGATCATCTTCTGGAAGGCGCCAACCGGACAGGCATGCCGGCGCCGGCGCCGATATCGTCCTGGGCATCGGGTCACCTCAAGGGCTGTCTTGCTCACCAGGATCCGCGCCGCGCGGAAAGTCCTTACTATCATTTTTGTCCATACTTGCGGCTTTGCTCCTGTCGGCACCAGATTAGCCGCTCCGGTTCAACCAGGGAGCCTCAAATGAAACACTTCATGATCAAATATCAGTTTACCAACGGCACGCCGGCCGACTGGCATCAGGAGATCGGCCGCTTCATTGCCGCGCTCAACGCCGATCCGGAACTGAAAGGAAAAATCAGCTATCGCTGCATGAAGAACCGCGACGATTTGAGCTATTTCCATCTCGCCGCGGCCGCCGACGAACAGGCCGTCAAGACCCTGCAATCACGGGATTTCTTCAAGCACTACACGGAGAAGACCCGGCAGGTCGCAGGCGGAGAGGTGACGGTGACCCCGGTCGAATTGATCGCCGAAACCTAGTCATTGCCTGCTTCGCGATGGCCGCTATTTCATCAAACCCGCCGCGGTGAGCGCGCGGGTAATCACCGCCCCGACATCAAGCACGCGGCGCCGTTTGCCTTGCGGCTCGGGTGCGGGCTTGGCAGGTTGGCTGGCCACAGCCAACGGCCGCAGAATCTTGCCGAGGTCGGGCGCCGATGTCGAAATCGGAGAAGCCAGCGGGATCAGCTTCGCACTCGGTGCCTCCGTCGCCGCGCGTGGTGCCTTGGCAGCCTTTGGGGGCTGGCGAATCGCTGCGGTCAGGCCGAAGAAATTCGCGATGTGATACGAGGACGAGATGCCCGCCTCGATCAGGAACGCGCCCTGTTTGCCGTAGCGTTGATCGTTTTCGGCCGTCCCAATCGGGGTGCCATGGGCCATGTCGGTGATGGTGTAGGATTCAATGACCGTCTCGCCATCCTCATTCCACCAGATCTGGCGCGGATAGCCGTCGACGGTCCCCTCCGACATCGGCGCCGAAGGCAAATGATGCACGTCGAGCCATTGCTTGACGATTTCGTCGGCGTTGGCGGGATTGACCGTGCGGTCCGCGCTGCCGTGCCAGACCGAAAGCTTCGGCCAAGGGCCACGGTGCTTCGAAGCGTTGCGCACGAGGTCGCCCAGTTCGCTGGCCGGCCGGGCGGGTGACTGAAACATTCCGCTCAGCGCTTCCCTCACATTGGTCGCAACCCCATACGGCAGCCCCGCGATGATCGCCCCGGCCGCGAAGACTTCCGGATAGGTGGCAAGCATGACCGAGGTCATGGCGCCGCCTGCCGAGAGCCCGGTGACGAAAATGCGACGTGGGTCGATCTTGTGCTGGCTCACCATCCGCGCGATCATCTGCCTGATCGATGAGGCCTCGCCGCGCCCGCGCTTGCTGTCCTGCGGATTGAACCAGTTGAAACATCCGTTGGCGTTGTTTGCGGGCTGCTGCTCGGGCATCAGCAACGCAAAACCATAATGCTTCGCGAGCATCGACCAGCCCGCGCCCAAATCGTAGCCGTCGGCGCTCTGGCCGCAGCCGTGCAGAACGACGACCAAGGCAGGCGCCGGTTGCAGGTTCTCCGGAGCGTACGAGAACATCCGGAGATCGCCCGGATTGGTGCCGAATCCCTCGGTTTCGACCAGCGGGCTGCGGATTCCGCGCCGCGGCCCCCGACCGAAGCCCTCGAACGCATTGAGTCCGTGCAGCTTGGGCAGTTGCCGCAGGAATTCGATATTCTTAGCGAGAGACACCGGCAGCTCCTTGGCGAACAATTCTTAACGCCACTTAGAGGAGATAGTTGCTGCACTGCAAAATGAAAAGACCGCGTACTGCCATTCAACAGGATTGTGATGCTTGACAAGGTGTCAGTGCTGCATGACCCATCCGTGACTGAAATACGGCAACGGCGACGATTGAGGATGCAACCAGTCGGTATCGCGACGAAAACTCAGATCGCCTTCAATTTGCGATAGGCAAACCAGACCATTTTCAAAAGCAGCCACCCGTCGCGAAAACGCGATATCTGAGTCTCGCCAAACGTGCGAGCCTTATAATGAATGGGCGTCTCGACAATTTTTAGATTTTGCTTCGCCGCGCCGAAGATCAGGTCGAAATCGCCGAAGGGATCGAAATTGCCGAAATAGCCACGCTCCCGCGCCAGCACTTCATAGTCCCTGCGCAGCAGCACCTTGGTGCCGCAAAGCGTATCCGTCAGCCTCGTATTGACGAGATAGCTGAAAAGATAGGCAAAGAAACGGTTGGCGATCAGATTGAGCGGACGCATCGCCTCCTGCTCCATGGGGTAGACCAGACGCGTGCCGTTGACGAATTCGGCCTTGCCGGTTTCGATCACCGCATGAAATTTCGGCAGCGCTTCCGGCGGCATCGTCAGATCGGCGTCCAGGATCATCAGCACGTCACCGCTGGCTGCCGCAAAACCTTTCCGCACCGCGTCGCCCTTGCCCTTGCCGTCCTGCTTGAGCACCTTGATATTCCAGCTTTCCTTGTATGCGTCGCGGACGCGCTCGCATTCCTCAAAGGTGCCGTCGCTGGAATTTCCCTCGACGAACAGGATTTCCTGCGAAGAGCCAAACCTCGGCATGCGCAAAATCGCGCTCTCGATATTGCCCCGCTCGTTCCGGCAGGGAATCAGAATGCTCGCCGAATATTTGCGATCCGGAAATTGACGAACCGGGCGGCCGACAAGATAGGTCCGCAGGCATAGTTTCCGCACTCCCGGCAGCGGTGCGATGAAGCGGTTGATGAACGGGCCAAGCCCGAGCCAGCGGCGCGGCAAGAGCTGCCGCTGCTCCTGACTGATCACCTCGAAATCGGCCAAATCCATCAAATTGAGGAAGTCGGCGGTGGCGATGTAGTTGATCTTCGGCTGCTTGGCCCGCAGCTTGAGTGCTTCGGCAACCTTGAGCACCGGCTCCCACAGATGCGAGTAGTAGGAGATGATGATCCGCGTGGACGGCGCGCACAAATGATGCACCAGCCTCAACGTGCCGTCGATATCTTCAAACATTCCGATCGTGTCGGCGATCACAATGTAGTCGAACGGTCCCTCGATCGAGGCCAGCGTTGCCGGATCTTCTACATCGCCCAGGACAAAATAAAGCTCTGGGTGCAACTCATTGGCCTTGGCGACCGTCCTGGCGCCGAAATCCACGCCGACGCCGTAGGACGGCTCCAGAGCCGCAAGCAAATCTCCACGACCGCAGCCCAATTCCAGAACCCGCTTGCCCGGCGGAATCAGGAACCGCATGAACTTGCGGTCGTCTTCATGGTAGGCGGCATTGAATTCGCGCCAGCGATCCAGCTCGTCGCCATTGACCTCGAAGTGGTCGACGAGGTCGCGCTTCCGCTGACTTGGAAGCTGCAGAGAAGCAGCGGAGTCGGATTGCCTCAGATACATCTCAACCTCGACGCGGAACGCGGAAAATCCTCTTAGCGGATGGGTCTGGACGTGTAAATTCGGCAGGGGTGCCCCGATTGGCGCTTTCGCGGGGCGCGGCGCCGCGAGCCGGTATTAGACGATTGCCTTGATCCTTCTCACCCCATAGTTTGGCCGCGAGCAAGCAAGAACAATCGTTTCGGAGACAACGCCCATGGCCCGCCTGAAATTCGGCGCCTTCCTTGCCCCCCATCACCCGATCGGCGAGCATCCGATGCTGCAATTCCGCCGCGACCTCGATCTGGTTGAGCAGCTCGATGCGCTCGGCTATGACGAGTTCTGGTGCGGCGAGCACCACTCCTCGGGTTGGGAAATGATTGCCTCGCCGGAAATGTTTCTCGCGGCCGCAGGCGAGCGCACCAAGCGCATCAAGCTCGGCACCGGCGTGATCTCGCTGCCCTATCATCATCCCTTCAATGTCGCCCAGCGCATGGTACAGCTCGACCATATGACGGGGGGACGCGCGATCTTCGGCTCCGGTCCCGGCGCGCTCGCCTCCGACGCGCACACGCTCGGTATCGACCCGATGGTGCAACGGGATCGCCAGGACGAGGCGATCGCGATCATCCGCCGTTTGTTCAGCGGCGAGCGCGTGACGGCGAAGAGCGACTGGTTCACGATGAACGACGCCGCGCTTCAGATCCTCCCGCTGCAGGAAGAGATGCCGTTCGTGGTGGCCTCGCAGATCTCGCCATCGGGAATGACGCTTGCCGGGAAATACGGCATCGGAATCATTTCACTCGGCTCGATGTCGACACAAGGCCTGATGGCGCTGCCGACGCAGTGGGGTTTTGCCGAGGATGCCGCAAAGAAGCATGGCACCACGGTGAGCCGGTCCGACTGGCGCGTGCTGCTCTCCTGGCACATCGCCGAGAGCCGCGAACAGGCGCGGGCCGAGGCCGGCGCCGGACTGATGCGCTGGCACAACGAGTATAACGTCCGCACGTTGCAGCGGCCCGGTCTGCAGCCGTTCACCTCGGCTGAGGATGCCGTGGAGAGGACCGCCGGCGGCGAGGGCGCAGCCTCCACCATCGGCACGCCCGACGATCTGGTCAAAACCATCAAGAAGCTGATGGAGGTATCGGGAGGCGTCGGCAGCATCATCGGCTTTGTCCACGACTGGGCAAATCCTGAAAATACCCGTCGCAGCTGGGACATGGTGGCGCGCTACGTCGTGCCGGAAATCAACGGCCATATCGACACCTTGCGCAAATCGCAGAAATTCCTGATCGAGAACCGCGAGGTGTTCGATCGCGCCGGGCAGGCCGTGATGGCGAAAATCATGGAAAACGACAAGGCCGCCGCAGCGCTGCCGCTCACCGGGCCCGGCCGCGTCGCGATTCCGACGATCAATGCACCGGACTTGCAGAAGGAAGCCGCGAAACAGAAGAAGGCGTGACGCGCGCGCCACTGCCGCCGTCGCTTCGACGGATCATTCGATCACTTCGTCAGCGCCGGTGAGCAGGGCGGGAGGAACGGTGAGCCCGAGCGCCTTGGCAGTCCTGAGATTGATGGTCAGCTCGAATTTCGTCGGCTGCATGACGGGAAGATCGGACGGTTTCTCGCCCTTCAGAATCCGGGCACAGTAGAGGCCGGAGTTTCGGTATGAATTCGAAGTACTGGTGCCGTAACTCAGCAAGCCACCCAATGTGACATTCTCGCGCCAACTGTAGCTCGCAGGTATCGCAAATTTGGCGGCAAGATCGACGATCTCCGCGCGCCGGCTGTCAAAAAATGGCTCGCCGGCTACGATGATTGCGCCGATGCGCAACTCTGTGGATCTTGCAAATGCAGCTTCTCAATCTCCTGATCGTTGCTGGCATTAAGAACCTGCAGATCGATGTCGAACCTCCTTGCAGCCTCCTCAACCGCCTCTAATTCGAGCCGGACGCTCGGATTTGCCGGATTGGTCAGATATGCAATGGTCCCGGCCGATGGAACCAGCTCGTGCAACAGCGCCAATCGCTTTGCCCCGAGAGCCGAGTTGAATAGGCTCATGCCCGTAATGTTTCCGCCGGGCCGACTGAGGCTCTCGACCAGTCCCAGACCCACCGGATCATCTGCCGCCGAAAAAATAATTGGGATCTTGGAGGTTGTCTTCTTGGCGGCTAACGCGGACGGTGGTCCGCCGGCTGCGAGGATTGCTGCGACCCGTAGCCCGACAAGTTCTGCGGCGAGTGTCGGCAATCGATCGTATTGGCCCTCTGCCCAACGGTATTCGACGGTCACGTTCTGGCCCACGACATATCCGGCCTCGCCGAGGCCACGATGAAAGGCGGAGACGACAGCCGCAGACTCGCCCGGCGATCTGCTGCTGAGATAACCAACGACGGGCATCGCTGCTTGCTGCGCCATTGTGGTTTGCGGTGCCAGCAAAGAGGGGCCCGCAACCACCGCTCCGAGCCCCACCATGAATTCGCGGCGTTTCATCTTAATCAAATTCCTGACGCGGAGCCGGCCGGAAGCACGGACGGTTGCAAAGCGAGTTCGAAATAAAGTTGCTCTTAAGTCTATCACGAGCCAAGGGGTGGTCTTTGCAAGATAGATCGGCAAAATACCGCCGGAAATTTGCCAAGGCCATTGCCCATAAGAGACAAAGCGCTATTTTGATGCAATTCGTGGCCGATCGGAGCAATTGCCCATGTCGATGCAAAGTGTGGCTTCCGCCGCGATTGCGCTGACGCCGCCCAATCGCAACTCGCTGGCGCACATTCCCGGTGACGAGGGCTGGCCGGTCGTTGGCCGGACGCTGGCGATCCTTGCGGACCCCAAGGGCGAAGTCGAGCGGATGGCCGCGAAACACGGTCTGGTCTATCGCAGCCGCGTGCTGGGCGAGACCAGCATCACCGTGCTCGGGCCTGAAGCCAACGAACTCGTGCTGTTCGACCAAAGCAGGCTTTTTTCATCGACGCACGGCTGGGAAACGATCCTCGGCCGGTTGTTCCCGCGCGGCCTGATGCTACTCGATTTCGACGAACATCGCCTGCATCGCCGCGCGCTGTCGGTCGCGTTCAAGTCCGGTCCGATGAAATCCTATCTTGCCTCGCTCGACGCCGGCATCTCGGAGCGCGTGGCGCAGTGGCGGCAGCGGCCCGGTCCGGTACTGTTTTATCCGGCGATGAAGCAGCTCACGCTCGATCTTGCGGCGACTTCGTTTCTCGGCACCGGCATTGGGCCCGACGTGGAGGAAATCACACGGGCCTTCGTCGACATGGTCGCAGCTTCGGTTGCTCCAATTCGCCAACCCTGGCCCGGGACGCAAATGGCGCGCGGCGTCAAGGGCCGCGCCCGCATCGTGGCGTATTTCTCGGAACAGATTCCGATCCGTCGCGCCGAGGGTGGCGAGGACCTTTTCTCGCAGCTCTGCCGCGCCACGCACGAGGACGGCGCGCTGCTCTCGACCCAGGATATCGTCGATCACATGAGTTTTCTGGTGATGGCCGCGCACGACACGCTGACCTCATCGCTGACGTCTTTTGTGGCGGCTCTCGCCGCCAATCCACAGTGGCAGAACAGGTTGCGCGACGAAGTAACCGCGCTGGGCATCCCGCCCGGGCAGCCTACGACGTTCGACAATCTCGAAGCTTTGCCGCTCGCCGAGATGGCGTTCAAGGAGGCGATGCGGATCAGGCCGCCGGTTCCCTCTATCCCGCGGCGCGCGACGCGTGACTTCAGTTTTGGCGGGTATTCGATCCCGGCGGGCACGTTGGTCGGCATCAATCCGTTGTTCACGCATAACATGCCGGAGATATGGCCCGATCCCGACACCTTCGATCCGCTGCGCTTTACCGATGAGGCGCAGCGCGGTCGACATCGCTTCGCCTGGGTGCCGTTTGGCGGCGGCGCGCATATGTGCCTTGGGCTGCACTTCGCCTATATGCAGGCGAAGTGCTTTGCGCGGCATTTCCTGCAGAATCTCAGCGTCTCACTGCAGCCCGGCGCTACGCCGGATTGGCAGATGTGGCCGATCCCGAAGCCAAAAGACGGATTGCGTGTGGTTCTGTCGCCGCTCAGGTGAGCGGATCAGGCCAAAGCCGGCACGTCGATACCGACCGCGTCGATCCCGTCGGCGCGCCCGCGAATAGCTAACCGACCGAGATCGCGAATCGCAAATGGGGGCGCGGACTGAAACCTTTGCATCGCCACAAGGGATGCGAGGAACCCGCCGTCAACGTTACGGCTGAGCTCTTCGAGTCGTGCAGCTGTATTCATGACGTCACCATTGAAGACGATGGCGCGTTTGATATCTCCGATCTCGCCGACGATCACCGATCCGAAATGCAGGCTTCCGCGAATCCGGGGTACGGCTCCGAATTCACGCTCAAACTGACTGGATGCACGCGATAGTTCATTCCGCATGGCCATGAAGCAGCGCAGGGGACGGCAATCGATTGCACCGAGACGTTCCGGCCAGGTCACGATGACCTCGTCGCCGACATAGTTGAGGACCTCGCCGCGATAGTCCACGACCGCAAGGGTGAGCAGACGGAACGTGTGGTCGAGAAGACGATGAATGCCGATGCCGCCAAGCCGTTCGGCCAGCCCGGTTGAGCCGGCGATATCGACGAAGAGCACAAAGCGATTTTCCTCGATCGGCTTGTGATATCGCCCGGTGATGAAGTTCAGGAATGTTCGCGGTCCGATGATGTTGGTTATTGCCAAGGCAAGGTTGATCAAAACCGAGAGCACAACGGAATAGATCAAGCCGAGCCAGAAGGTCTCGTAGGACATTTCAGATAGTCCGGCGATGGCCTCACCGACCTGGAGCAACTGGATGACAACGGTAATCGTTACGTAAATCGCGCTTCGTACAACCATGCTGGCGGCGAACGAAAGACGGCTGAGCCACGCGCGCATCGGACCATCCAGCACGAACAGCTCAATGCTCCCGAGCACGAGGCTTATGATTAGCCCATACGCGCTTCCCACGACCATCGCGGAAGGCAAGGTGCGGCCCCGCGCGATGTTAAAGACGATGCCGGAGATCGTCCCCGTGGCCACGACGACCGCGAGCAATCGCAGCTTTCTTTCGAGCCTTGCGTTCATGCCGCCTACCCGAATCCGTCCGGATGGCTCCGGACTGTCGTTTGAACGCTCATCCCTTGGCTTGATCGAAGGTCTTGCGCAGGGCCGCCAGGCCCTGTTGCTGCGCGGTCCAGTTGCGGCCGCCGGTGATGGCGCCATCGACCACCAGATCGTGGCCATTGATGAAGCTCGAACTCGTCGCTGGCGAGAAAGACCGCGGCGTGAGCGATATCCTCGGGCAGTCCGGCGCGCGGGATCGGCTGAGCGGTCTTGTAGACCTCGCGCATCACGTCGGGGGTTTTCTCCGCCGCCTCGACCGGCAGCCCCAGCGCCTTGCCGAAAATGCCGGTGGCGATCGCGCCAGGTGAAATGCTGTTGACGCGGATGCCGGATTCGCCGAGTTCCATCGCCACGCATTTGGTGAGGTGAATGACGGCAGCCTTGGCGGCGCCGTAAACGATCGACGACGAAAAGCCGGCGAGCCTGCCGGCAATGCTGCCGTTATTGATGATGCTGCCGGACCCCTGGCGGCGCATATGGGGTGCGGCGTGTTTCATGCCGAGCATCACGCTGCGCACCAGTGTCGCCATCCCTTCGTCGAAACGCGCCACGTCAAGTCCCTCGATCCCGCCGGTCTGCGCCGGCCCGCCGGCATTGTTGAACAGGCAATCGATGCGGCCGAATTTCTCCACCGCCACGCCGATCAGCGCGCGCATCTCCTCTTCGACGGTGACGTCGGTGCGGCGAAACAGGCACGCTGGGCCAAGCTTCGTGGCCAAGGCTTCGCCTTCCGGCGCGCGGCGGCCGGCGACGACGATCTTCGCCCCCTCCGCAACAAATATTTCAGCGGTGCGCAGTCCGATGCCGCTTGTCGCGCCGGTGATCACCGCGACCTTGCCGTCCAGCCGTCCCATATTGTCCTCCCTTATGCGATGCGGGCTGCAAATATCCCCGGCCTTCCGCGGCAACGCAAGTCACGCCTTGCGGCGGCGGTCCGCCCCAGCCTGTTCGGCCGACGAACGAATGCGTCGTTCGTCGGCCGATCCCTGGCGCCGGGCGCTTCGATGCCCAGGTGTTGATTGGGGTTGCCGGTCATTTGCGGCCGCAGGTCACGAAAATTCCGCTATGATTGAGCTCATCCGGATTGGCCGATCGTCTGATGTGACCGATGGCGAAATTGATCGACGAGTTTCGACGGGGTTGGCAAGGTACTCAGCCATCTCTCCCGTTCAGTGTGGCCTTCGCGCTGACGTGCCTTGGCCTATCGACAACGGCACGGTGGTGTCTGTCCATGATCCGGCCGGACGTCTACTTCACGCCGTATTTTCCGGCCGTGTTCTTCGCCACCGCCTTTGGTGGGCACCGGATCGGAATCGCCACGGCGGTGGCGAGCGGGCTGCTCGGCGTAACCGTGAATTTCGGCGACACTCCGAGCGATTTTGCGAGATTCGCGCTATTGGCGATTTTTCTGATCGTTTGCGGTCTCACGATTTGGGGCGTTGAACATTATCGGTCGGTCGCCTCCAAGCAGCGGGAAATTGCGAAGCGCCTGATCCGTGAGGAGGCTTACCGCAAGCTCGTCGTCGACGAGCTCCAGCACCGGCTGAAAAACAAGGTATCGACCATCCACGCCGTGCTTCACCAGGTCCTGCAAAATCAACCGCAGGTCTGGGCCAGTATTGATGGGCGGATGCGCGCATTGTCGGCGACCGATGACTTGATCGCCAAGGTGGATGGCCTTGGCTGCGATATCAAGGATCTCTTGCTGTCCGAACTCGGCCCCTATGGGCATGTTCGCTTTAGCTTGAACGGAGACCGGCTGTTTCTGCCCGCCAAGCTGGCCGTCAGCCTTGCCTTGATCTTCCACGAATTGGCGACCAACGCCGGAAAATATGGCGCATTTTCTTCTGCGCGCGGGTTGTTGCAGGTGTCGTGGTCGGTGATCGACGATCGCCTCAGTATAGCGTGGGACGAAACCGAGGGACCTCCGATCGGAACGATCGGGGATGCGGGCTTCGGCAGCAAATTGTTGATATCGGCACTCAAGCCTTTCGACGGCAAAACCGAAATCGCTTACCTGAAGAGCGGCGTTCATTGCACGATGCAATGCCGGATACCTTCGAGCTGAGCGCACCCGCAAGATGGTGCCCGCCTATGCGGAGACCGTCGTGTGTTCCCCAGGGTAACCCGCCAAATCGTTGACCTTCTGTTAATGACGATCATGTTGGTTCCGGTCCAAAGCGCACTTGTCTGCGGCCGTGCGGCTGCACTTAACCAAAACTATAAGAGACTTTGACAACCTTCGCGGCCATGCAAAGCCACGTCACACTTCAACTTCTGCCAGCCACGCAAGGCGAAGGCGAGCCCGTTCTCGGCGGCGAGCTCGGCATCCTGAAGGATGTCCTCAGAATGCTACCAACCGGCGTCACGGTGCAGGACGAGCAGGGCCGCTTTCTATTGGTCAACGATGCGGCCGCGGCGCAGATGGGAATGGTTGACGGGCAGGAGGTTGTCGTCGCTTCGAAATTATTGGGTGATCGCCGCGCGGTCGGAGTTGAACTGCTCCGCGCCGGGCGTGCGCTGGTCGCCGAAGAATACATCGCTGACCATCAAGGCAGGCAGGTTCTTCTTACGGCCCATCGGCCGGTCCGCATCGCCGACCGCAATCTGTTGCTTTCGAGCTCCGCCGACATCAGTGAGCAAAAGGCCGTCGAGGACCATCTGTTCCGCTCCGCCTATTTCGACGAGTTGACCGATTTGCCGATGCGGCGTGTGATCGAACGTCGTGCCCAAGGCCTGATACAGAGCGACCGGCCAAGCGCCAGATTTGCTCTCGCCTTTCTCGACATCGACAATTTCAAGCACATCAACGACTATTACGGTCACGCGGCCGGGGATGCGCTGCTGATTGAGGTGGCAAAGCGGCTGGGGCTTGATCTGCGCGAATCCGACATGTTGTCGCGGATCAGTGGCGATGAATTCATGCTGCTGCTCAATCCGATCCAGAGCGAGAACGAGGTGGCGGAATACATCCAGGCCACGCTGCAGCGGTTGAGGGCACCGTTCTTCATCGACGGATCGGAAATATTCGCCTCGACCTCGATTGGTGTAAGTCTGTTTCCCGATCACGGGCGTGACTACGACACGTTGCGCCAGAATGCCGATATCGCGATGTATCGGGTCAAAAACGACGGCAAGGGTGCAGCGGCCTTCTTCGACGCCAGCATGGAGCGAGAGGCGCTCGCGCGGATGAAAATCGAGCAGTCGCTGCGGCTCGCCATTCTGGAAAAGCGTTTCTGCTGCGCCTTTCAGGCAAAAGTCGATATTCGGACCAAGGAGATCAAGGGGATCGAGGCTCTTGTTCGATTGCGCGACGACGAGGGGGTCATTCAGGCGCCCGGCACCTTCATCAACCTCGCCGCGGAATTGGGCCTGATCGATGAGCTTACTCACCTCGTGCTGGCGGAGATCGTCAAGTCGATCGATCTCATCAACGAGACCTTTGGACCGAGCACCACAATCAGCATCAACGTTGCAGCCCGGCAGGCCGGGAATCCGGAGTTCATGCGCTCGTTTGCGGAGGCGCTGGAAGCGACCGGTTTTCCCAGGCGCTTCATGATCGAGGTGACTGAGGACGCATTTGTTGCCAAGACCCGGTTCCAGAGCGAAATCCTGCCGATGCTTCGTAAAGTGGGCGTCGGGATCTCGATCGACGATTTCGGTACCGGCTATTCGTCGCTGTCGGCGCTGGCAGACATCACCGCCGACGAAATCAAGATCGATCGTTCCTTCATCACCGACATCCATCTGCGTCCCCGCAGTCAGGGAATCCTGCGGGCGATCGAATCGCTGAGCGAGGCGCTCGGCATGACCGTGATCGCCGAAGGAATCGAAACCTTCGAGGAACTTGCCTACCTGCAGGCCGCCACCAGGATCCGCTACGCGCAGGGTTTCTATTTCTCCCAGCCAATTTTTCTTGAAGAGCTCAAGCTGGCGGTTCCACATGCGAGCGAGGCGCGCGTTAACCTTGCCAGCCGCCCGCCGCAGGAAAACCGCCCGTCCTATGCGCGTCCCGACCGATATCGGCGCTGACGACCGCGCTCGCCCGCCGTAATGGTGATCTGCATGGCGGCTTGCGCCCGGCCATTTTCTCCTGATTTTTCGCCCTCCTCGCTATCGTCGCGGCAGCGCCGTGCATATATGCCTCCTGGATGTCCCAAAGCCGCGCGTTCACCCTTTTTCAGAGAGGTCACATGCCTCCCGTTTCGATTTTCCTGAACATACTCTGGCTGCTGCTGGGCGGCCTGTGGATGGCATTTGGCTGGCTGGTCGCCGCCGTCGTGATGGCCATCACCATTGTCGGTTTGCCCTGGGCGCGGGCCGCGCTCAACATTGCCGCCTATACGCTCCTGCCGTTCGGGCAGAAGGCCGTGCGCCGCGACAGCGTTACAGGCCAATCCGACATCGGCACCGGTCCCCTCGGCCTGATCGGCAACCTGATATGGCTGTTGCTGGCAGGCTGGTGGCTCGCGCTCGCTCACCTCGTCACGGCGGTCGTGCTTGCCGTGACCATCATCGGCATCCCCTTCGCCTGGGCCCATGTGAAGCTCGCCGGCATCGCGTTGTGGCCGATCGGCAAGGTGATCGTCCCTGCTTAGAGCATGATCCGGAAAAGTGGATACCGGTTTTCCCTCGCGACAAACGCGAAAGCGTTTGCGCGGAGATCATGCTCAAACAAAAGATAGAGGCTCGTGACCTCGGTTCGCGGCTTTGCGATGATCGTGCTCTAATGAACCGACGCCTTCCTGCCGCGCGCGCGGATCGCTTCTTCCACGCTACGGAACAGCCGATCCGGCCCCAACACGGCATTGATGCCGAACCGCGCCATGGCATCCTGCGCCCGCATGGATTCCATGCGGGCGATGGCAAAATCGACGCCGTCGGCATGACACTGACGGATGATCTCGGTTAAGATCTGCGCCGCGGTAAAATCGATCTCGACAATGCCGTTCGCTTCCAGCACGAGCAGTCTTGCCTTTTGCGAGGACGACTTCAGGGCCGCCAATATGTCGCGCCGGAAGTGATAGGCGTTGAGGAAGGACAGCGGCGCCTCAAATCCCGCAACGATGGTGCCAGGCTCCCGTTCGCCGGGAAAATTTGGGCTGGTCGGCCACCAGATCGAGGTACCCGGCACGCGCTCGAAGATCAGCACGCGGGCCTGCGTCGTGCTCCATATGCCGTGCAGGAGCGACAGCGCGATGCCGATGCCGACGCCCTGTTCGATTGGCAGGATGATGATTGCCGCCGCCGTCAACAGGACCAGGAGGAACTCACCCAGCGATTGCCGATAGATCGTCGCGATCTGGCGGAAGCGAATGATTCTGAGCGCCACGAACAACAGAACGCCGCCGAGTGCGGCGTTGGGGATCTGATGCAGCAGCGATGC
The DNA here is from genome assembly GCA_963741185.1 of uncultured Alphaproteobacteria bacterium. Lineage (GTDB taxonomy): Bacteria > Pseudomonadota > Alphaproteobacteria > Rhizobiales > Xanthobacteraceae > Bradyrhizobium. The sequence goes on from CAVUHE010000029.1 coordinate 294,025, forward strand.
GCCGAAAGCCAGCAACACGATCACGATCGCCACAGCGGCGATGCCGGCGAGCTGGGATCGTCCGCCGGTTTCGGAAACCACGGCGGTGCGCGGCGGACTGGCGTTGACGGGAAACGCGCCGATCAATCCCGACAGTACGCTGCCGAGGCCGACGCCGACGAAGTCGCGATCGACGTCCGGCGGTTCGTTGGGATCGGATGGAAAGGATCGTGTCGTCGCCGCTGTCTGCACCATGATGACGACGGAAATGATAAGGCTGAGCGACACCAGCGCCGCCAGGTGTCCGGCCGAGATCACCGGGATCGCAAGCTCCGGCATTTTGACCGATACGGCGCCGAGGACGCTGACGCCCCGGCTCTCGAGGCGCAGCAGCACCACGGCCGCGCTCGCCAACGCCAGGCCGATCAAGGCGCCGGGAATCCGCGCATCGATCAGTTCGGAGAGTGCGATGATCGCCAGGACTCCAAGGGCAATGACAAGCGTGAATCCGTTTGTTTGACCGAGATGTTCTGCAAGCGTCGCGACGCGCTGCAGCATCGGCCCTTCGGGCGCGGACAGCCCGAGAATCACCGGCAATTGCGAAATCAGGATATGGACCGAGATTCCCGCAAGAAAGCCGATCGTTACGGGTATCGAGAGCAGATCGGCGATCCAGCCCAGGCGGAAAATTCCGGCGGCGAAGAGGAATAGTCCGACCATGAGGGCGAGCGCTGCAGCCAGCGTCAGGTAATCCGGCGAACCGGCCGCAGCCAGAGCGGCAAGACCTCCGGCAAAGATCGGCGTGATGGTCGAATCCGCACCCGAGGACAGGAAGCGGTTGCTTCCGAACGCCGCGAACGCAAGCGAGCCCATTACAAACGCGAAAAAGCCGATCTGCGGCGCGAAGCCGCCAAGGCGCGCCGTCGCCATCTGCTCAGGAATGGCAATAGCGGCCAGTGTAAGTCCTGCAAAGAGATCGCGAGCGAGGAATTGAAGGCGATACCCGCTTAGGGAGCTCAGAACTGGCCAAGATCTGTTCGCGCCCGCAGAATTTGCGGAGCCGGAATTATCCCCCATCGTCCGCTGTCTCCCCTTGATGGGCGCCGGTTCGGGCCGCCCTCGACCCTTCCAGCCGCTTCAAAAAGCCGGGCTCGTGCTGCGCATCGGGCGTGGCCTGGACGCCTCATTTCCGCGCATGATCCAAATTACGCTATCATGACGGCTTCGATCCGCAAACAAAGGCTGCAGATGGTTGTCCAGGGACGGCCGACGACGAGGCATTGAGGAAAATCTTTGATCGAACAAGGATACGATCTTGTCGGCGACATTCACGGGCACGCCGACCCCCTGCACCGCCTGCTGCAGCGGCTTGGCTATGCCGACGTCGAGGGTGTCTTTCGACATCCGGCGAGACGTATAATTTTCGTCGGCGATTTCATCGACCGCGGCCCCGAGCAACGGGAGGTGTTGCGGACGGTTCGTGCGATGTGTGAAGCCGGTGCCGCCAGTGCGGTGATGGGAAATCACGAATTCAATGCCATTGGTTATGCGACCTGCGATGATGGCGGGGGATTCTTGCGGCCGCATACTGATAAAAACACGCGCCAGCACGCGGAGTTTCTTCGTCAGATCAAGATGGGTTCCTCCGATCATGAGGAAGCCATCGGCTGGTTCAGGAGCCTGCCCGTATGGCTTGATCTGCCGGCTCTTCGCATCGTCCACGCGTGCTGGCATGCGCCTTCGCGTACCGCGCTGCTGCCGTTTCTCGACCAGCGAGGCTGTCTCACCGACGATGGTATTCGCGAAACTTATCGCCGCGGGACGGACGCGAATGCCGCCGCCGACATCCTTCTGAAAGGTCCCGAGCAGCGTTTGCCGCACGGAGTGCATTTTCACGACAAGGATGGCCACAAGCGCGACGAGGTCCGGTTGCGCTGGTGGAATCCGCGAGCCACCACGTTCCGAAAAGCCGCGCTTGAGATGGACGGGCGCGAGCACGAACTGCCTGACTCCAATTTGCCTCGCGATTACCGGTACCTCGAAAGCAAACCGGTTTTCTTCGGCCATTATTGGCTGAGCGGAGCCCCCGTGATTACGGCTCCGAACGCCGCCTGCCTGGACTTCAGCGTGGCAAAGAAAGGCCGTTTGACCGCCTATCGCTGGTCCGGCGAAGCCGAATTGTCGGCGGGCAATCTGGTTTCCGTTCCGGCCTAGGGGTTGCGGCCAAAGGGCTTGGCCTTGTGCGCTTACAGCGGGCCAAAAAGCCGCCAGTTAAACCTTCAGTAACCGGTTTCCCTAACCGGTATGCCATCAATGCAACTTATGCATATCCCCAAGGAGTTGGGGATGCGGAAAATGGTTTCCAGCATTGGAGCCCTGGTTCGGAGGCTTCTGGACGAGGCGACCAAATTGTGTCGCGCCGCCGGTTGGCGGAGCCCGGTCCTTTGGCTGGTCCTCTGCGGGTTTTTCCTGATCGCATCGATCATCTTCGGCACCGTGGCGATGGTCGGCGAATTCCGCGAGAACGCGCTGCGCAACAGCGAACGCGAGCTTGAAAACACCGTGCTGCTGCTGACCCACCATTTCGATCAGCAATTCGAGGATTCGGATGTCATCGCCCGCAATCTGGCCTCCCAGATGCAATTTGCGGAAATCGTCTCGCCGGAATTGTTCAAGCGCAACTTCTCGACGTTCGACGCCCATCTGATGATGAAGTCCAAGGTCAGCGCCCTGGCCTATGCCGGAGATGTCTTCATCTTCGACGCAGATGGAGCGCTGATCAATTCATCAGGATCCTGGCCGGCGCCCGATGGCAACGTTGCCGACCGGGCCTACTTCAAGACCTTCAAGTCGAATCCGCAACTGACGACGTTCTTCGCCGAACCGGTGCTAAGTCACTTCACGGGCAAATGGACCACCATCCTTGCCTACCGGCTGAGCGGGCCGGATGGGGTCTTTCTCGGGGTGATGACGCGGCGGATCGATCCGGCCAATTTTGAAAAATTCTTTGCCTCCGTCACCCTCGGCAACGGTGCGGCGATTTCCATGTTCCATCGCGACGGAACGATGATGGCGCGTCACCCCCACGTCGATTCGTTGATCGGGCAGAACTTCAAATCGGCGCCGCTGATGACCAAGGTTCTGGCCGAGGGCGGGTATCATACGCTGCGCCTGACAAGCCCGGTCGATGGTGAGGAGCGGATCGGCTCGGCGGGCGAACTGAGCCGCCTGCCGATCGTGATCATCGCAACCAGGACCGTTGCGGCAGCGCTGGAGGACTGGCGCGCCCAAACCAAATTCATGGTCGCAGCCGCCGCGCTCTCCGCTTTGGTGATCGTCGTCTTGCTGTTCCTGATTGTCAGTCGTCTGACGCGGCAGCACCGCGAATCGCAGCAGCGGCTGGAGCAGGAGAAGCATCGGCTCGACACCGCGCTGAACAACATGACGCAGGGCCTCGTGCTGTACGACGCATCGGCGCGCGTGGTCGTATGCAATCAGCGTTATGTCGACATGTATGGACTGTCGACGGCGGTCGTGAAACCGGGCAGTCGCTTTTACGACATCGTCCGGCATCGCAAGGAGACGGGATCCTTCAAGGGCGACGTCGAGGAGTTTTGTTCGGCCGTCTTGAAAAAGGTCGCGCAGGGCGAGGTCACTCACGGCATCCTGGAATCCCCAGACGGGCGATCGGTTCACATCGTCAATCGGCCGCTTGCGCAGGGCGGTTGGGTCGCGACCATGGAAGACATAACCGAGCGGCGGAACATCGAGCAAGAGCGCGACCGCAATTATGCATTCCTGCTCCAGATCATCGATCACATACCATCGCAGATCACGGTGAAGGATGTACGCAGTCGCCGGTATGTTCTGGTCAATCGGGTGGCCGAGGCTCAATTCGACCTTTCGCGCGCCGACATTGTCGGCAAGACGGCCGCGGATATTTTCCCGAAGGCCTCCGCCGACATCATCGCTTCCGACGACGACAAGACACTGCAATCGGAGGAAGTCTTGTTTCTGGACGAACGCCCGTGGGAAAGCCAGGGGATGGGCAGGCGCTTTATCACTTCGAAGCGCATCGGAATCAAGGATCAATCAGGCGAACGTCGCTACATCATCAACGTTGTCGATGACGTCACGGATCGCCGGCGCGCCGATGAGAAGATCGCGCACCTTGCGCATTACGACGCACTGACCGACCTGCCGAACCGGGTGCTGTTCCGCGAACAGGTCGAACGCGAGCTGCTGCGAGCCCGTCGCGGCGAGCAATTCGCATTGCTCTATGTCGACATTGACGAATTCAAGGGCATCAACGATTCGCTTGGACACCATGTCGGTGATGAACTGCTGAAGGTCGTTGCCGCTCGCCTGAGGAGCTGCATCAGGGAGACCGATCTCGTTGCGCGGCTCGGTGGCGACGAATTTGCGGTCATCCAGACAAATATCGGCAATGTCGCCGATGTCGTTCAGTTCGCGACGCGTATTCACGAGGCGATCAGGCAACCCTACCACTGCCTCGGCCACCAGCTCTCGGCCGATGCCAGCATCGGCATCGCGTTGGCTCCGCGCGACGGCACCGATCTGGACCAGCTCATCAAGAATGCCGATCTGGCCATGTATGGCGCCAAGGCCAATGGGCGCCGAACCTATCGTTTCTTCGAGCCGGCGATGGATGCGCGCGCAAAGGCGCGGCTCACGCTGCAGCAGGATTTGCGGCAGGCTCTGGTGGACGGTGGTTTTGAAATTCACTATCAGCCCGTGGTCGATCTTCGCGATGGCGAGGTGACCAGTTGCGAAGCGCTGCTGCGCTGGCGCCATCCCGAGCGCGGCATGATCTCGCCGGCGGAATTCATTCCGGTGGCGGAAGATACCGGCCTGATCGTCGAACTCGGCGAATGGGTGCTGAGAACGGCGTGCACCGAGGCCGCGGGCTGGCCGGACCATGTCCGGCTTGCCGTCAACGTTTCTCCGGTTCAGTTGAAATGCCCGACGCTGGCGTTGAAGATCGCGACCGCGCTTGCCGCCTCCGGCCTTCCCGCAAGCCGCCTGGAACTCGAAATCACCGAGGCCGTCCTGATCCGGGACGAAGACACGGCGCTCACCATCTTGCATCAGCTTCGCGACATCGGCGTTCGTATCGCGCTGGACGATTTCGGCACCGGCTATTCCTCGCTGAGCTATTTGAAACGTTTTCCGTTCGACAAGATCAAGATCGACCGCTGCTTCATTAGCGACATCGCGGAAATCGACGGTTCGGCGGCGATCGTGCAGGCGGTGGTGAACATCGCCGCGTCGTTGAACATGACGACGACCGCGGAAGGTGTCGAAACGCAGGAGCAGAGGGACAAGCTGCGTGCGCTGGGTTGCACCGAAATGCAGGGCTACCTGTTCAGCGCGGCAAGGCCTGGCCCGGAGGTGAGGCAACTCTTCAACAAGAGCCGCGATCGGGCGGTGAACGCCGCCTAGGGGCCCGAAGTTCTTGCGGCAACATCCGCGCTTTTCGCCGGCAAATGCGTTCCTCCCAGGCTTTCCCCTTTGGCCCTCGCAGGACCGTTGCCGAGGCCTGGCCAATCGGCTAAATGAACCCCACGCACCCGTAGCTCAGCTGGATAGAGCGTTGCCCTCCGAAGGCAAAGGTCACACGTTCGAATCGTGTCGGGTGCGCC
>CAVUHE010000030.1:0-154274 GCA_963741185.1 uncultured Alphaproteobacteria bacterium
TCGAACGCGGGCACGCGGCCGGGGATCAGCGTGTCGACGAACACGAGATGCCAACCGAACCCTGAACTCGATGGGTCCTTGCCACGACCCCGGCGATAATTTCCCGACGGCAAGCGCGAAATTGGGACCGAACTCCTTGCCCAGAAACTCCGGTGCGCGGTCGCGATAGAACTCCTGGAACATGAACTTATCGGCGAGGGTCTCGACCAGGTTCGAGTCCTCGGGCTGCCCGGCGAGCTTCGTCAGTGCGGCCGCTGCATCGTCACGCGCGTGCGCACCGCGGCGATCGGGCGAGAAATAGAGATGGCGGAAACTGACGCGCGGCGGCGACGCGAACTGGTCGCGGTTCGCCTCGTACCATGTTCCGAGTTCCTCGGGCGCCGGCTCGCGCGCGGCGGCGACGTCCTCGGCGAGGAACTGCATCTTCTGCGCCATGCGGCGCTTGACGATCGTGTCGTCCTTGTCGATTCCGAGCGCGAGCGCTTCGCGATAGAGAACCTCCTCGTGCACCTTGTCTTCGACCAGCGATCGCAACTCCCCCGGCGTCGGGTCGCGCCGCCATTGCGATCGGAACACGAGGACCATCTGCGAAAGGTCGTCGACCGTCAGTCTGAATCTGTTTTGACTGCTCGGCACCGCCATGACCCCGCTCCTTGTAGGCGTACACGCCGAACAGGATGGCGCCCAGCAGCAGGAAATGGATGAGCGGCTCGCGTAAGAGGCGTTTCATGGCAGCAGAGGCCCAATGCGATCGGCGATCATCATTGCGGCAACACCGGAATGGCAGGACGTTCCGCGCTTGTCGGCTGATCAGGGGCAGACATCACCGACACGTCCGATTCGATCAGGTTTCCGACCGGGCTTTGCCCCAAATAAGCGAGAGATCGCGACGCGCGATGCGAAATTCTGCCGAACAGTCGATTTGACCAGCGTCATGTATTCGGGCACCGCAGCCCAGTATTGCCAGGCCGCAAGATCCCATGCGACGAATCCGGCAAGCTCCTTGTGCTCCTGCATGAACAGGCGATAGGACTGGATCACCCGCTCGCGGGGGATTGTGCCATTCGCGGTCCCGAGCACACTGAGCGCCAGGAGCGCTCCTTCGAGCTCCCGCGTCGAGCGCAAGCGATCACCCATGTATTTCGCGTCGACCCACGCCATGCGCGACGGCCCGCGCAATTGGAGATCGGCAGCGATCATCGAGGCCAGGTTCGTGGCGTCGCGCGCCGTCCACAACGCCTCGAGTCGCAGATCGAGGGCCGCGGCATCCCCTGCGTCGCCGGCGATGCCGAGCAGCAGCAGGTACAGCGGTCGCCTTGCCGCGAGCCTGCGGATCGGCGAGCCAGCTTCGGATCGCAGGCGCGGCGAGGTGCGGTTTCGCCGCCAGCAGCGCGGCGTAGGGCGCACCCGCAAGCCCGCCGTAAGCTATCTCGGCGACCAGCGGCTCGCGATGCTCGAGGTACGGGAGCATCAGCTCGACGCGGACTTGCCACTCGTCCGCACTCATGTCGGCCAATCGCTTTCCGGCGGCGATCTGGCGGAGCCAGCCGGCATCCTCAACGGTAACAGCGCCAAGGCCGACCCACTCCGACCACGCTTCGTCGCGAACAAGGAGCAACGTGGCACCTGCGTCCGCGACGAAATCCAGCTGGATCGCCTCCATCGGGATGATCCCGTCCGCCGGTTGCTCACCCTTGATCACGGCGACGACCCGGTAACCGCCTCCATCCGCCGACGGCTGTGCCAGCACCTCCTGCGGCAAGTCGACGAGCTGCTGCGCCACCGACGACCGAAACGCCCCCAGGCAAAGCGGGCACGCGCTCGCGACGGAGCTCGCGCACAAGAACAGCGCGGTGAAAAGCCACCACGCCATCGCCCGCTTTCGACGTCTTTCCCGCTGCCCGGGCATTATTTGACGCTCTTGTCCGTGAACCACGACTCCACATCGGCCTCGATTTTCTTACTGGCCTCGGTCGCCATCTTATCGACGAGCCGCCTGCGCAACTCGTCGCGCAGCGACCTGGAACTTCTGCTGCTGCTCCGGATTGATCAGCGGCTTCAACCTCTCGTCGATGGAACTACCGATCTCCCGTACCCGCTCGACCTTGCGCACCGCGCTCAAGGAGGTGTCCTTCTTCAACGCTTGCAGCTGCTTGATCTCCTCCCTCAGGATCGGGATGACCTGCTGCCGCTGCGCTTCGGTGAGCCCCAGGTTGATCGAGAATTGGTTGATCACCTCGTTGAGCGGATTGATCGCGAACTTGGGGTCTGGAACGATCTCGTAGTTGGCGTAGCCGAACTCGTTGCTGCGCGCGGCGTAGGTGGTGTCGCCGAGCTTGTAGAATGTGAGCGCATACGGGTCTTGCGAGACGAAGGTAACAAGCTTGCCGTCCTCGATCTTGTAAGGGCTGGTCGTGCCTTGGTAGCCGTCACGCTCGACGTTGCCGTACCCGCTCGGCATGGAGGCATCCATCCCGATGCGGAACAGGGTCGTCTGACCCTCGGCCGTGAAGCTCTGCCAGAACTGCTCTCTCGTCACGTTGTTCCGCAGCCAGCGGGACTTGCCGACGATGAGGGCCTTCAGCTCCGCGTCACTCAGGGCAGCGGCACCCTTTTTCTTCAGGTCGGCGACGGTCGTGCCCGCTTGGGCGTTCTTGCGGGCCTCTGCCGATGGCGTGTACCAGATCGGCGAGGTCCAGGCGCGTTCCTGACCGGTGAGGGGCACCACGTCGGGCGGAGGCAGTCCGGATTTCACCGCCTGGATGAGCGTCCAGCGCGGCGTCGGAATCTCCAGCACGCGCCCGTAGTAGAACGCGTGCAGGCTCACATCGAACTCCGGGTCGCTCCACACGCCCTTGAGCTCCACGGAGCCGACGCTGTTCGTGTAGGTCGCCTTCTCGATATCCACGCTGCTCTGGATCGCCGGCACCCGGCGCGTCCACTTGTCGGGCTGGCGGTCGCCGGACCAGGCGACGTCGTAGATCTTCTCGAAGCTCTGGCCGTTCTGCGTCCAGCCCTTGATGATCTGGATGCGGTCGAGGTTGGCCGAGGTCGGGTCCTTCACCGCCCACACGACGAACGTCGGGGCCGTGCCCTTTCCACTCGACGGTATCGGCGGCAGGTCGGCGCCCATCGGCACGCCGCCCGCGTAGGATTGCTTGACCCAGTCGCCGGCGTTCACGATGTCCTTGTTGAAGCCCCACCCGCCGAAGAGGCGCACCTTGATGTGCGGACCGCTGACGCCGAAGGTCTCCTTGCGGTACATCGCGTCCCAGAGCGAGGCGCGCGTATTCTCCTCCGCCCACACACCGGTCAGCCCGCCGGGGTTTTCTAGGCGCACGTCCATGGTGCCGCCGATGAGCACGCCGGCAAAGCGCCGGTCGACCGAACCATCGGCATCGGCGTGAAGGCCGAAGAAATTGTCCTGGCGGTAGGGGCTGCCGGTGTTGTGTCCGTCGGACCCGCCTGCCATGCCGAGCTTGTACGGGTTGTAACCACGCACATCCTGCATGGCGATGCCGTCCTTCAGCGCCTGGCGGGCGAAGCTGCCCGTGATGTGGTCGATGCGGCCGACATTGGCCGGTTGGCCGAGGATGGTCTGATACAGCTCGTAGCTGGCGAACTCGTCGGTCGGCGAGAGCAGCGGGTGCGTTTCCGACTGCCCCTTGCCCTGCTTGATCTCGACCAGGCGCTCGTTGCGATCGCGCGAAGCCGCCCACGCGGCGTCGATCGGCCGCCCGGTGGTGTTGTCGACGTCGAGCGGGTACATCCAGCCGTCGCTCACGTTGGCGTTGTGCGAGATGGCGAGCAGCTCGTTGCCTGCCTTGCGCTGCGTGTCCATCCAGTCCCAGAGGTCCGTGGGGCGCTTGGAGTTCGAGCGCGCTGAATGGATAGTCTGGCACCTTGTCGCAGGCCCGGAAGAAGACGTTACGGTGGAGATTGCGATTACCGGGCATCGAGGTCCACTCGTAGGAGCAGAACGCGGTGAATTTGCCCGGATGATTGTTCTCGTCGGCGATCTTGACGTTTTCCTTCCACACGGTGGACGTGATCTTCGGGTTCATGAACGCCTTCACTGGCGGGCTCGCGGCTAGTTTGAGCAGATACGAGAAGACCCGGTTCTGTTCCTCCGTGCTGTTCGGATCCTTCATGATCATAGGCTGCGCCTCGGGCAGCTTGCTCACCAATGATCCGGGCGTGTTGGCCTCCCTGGTGACGCCGACATACTCCGAATGATCGGTCACGCCCATGAAATCGAGCGGCGTATCAATTTTGATGTCGTAGCCCAGCGGGTGCTTGATGGTCTGGCCCTGGGCGTACTTCAAGGCGTCACCAGGGCCGGTGATGCGGTTGCCCATGACCCACGCGTCGACCGACCAGCTGGTGTGAATGTGCGTCTCGCCGAAATACGCGTCGCGCTCGGGGTTACGCTGCTGAGCTAGCGCGGCTGAACCGGCAAAACCGAGCGCTCCAGCCGCCAGGATTGTCATCACGAGATAATTTTGCCTGAAAATGCATTTCACGGAGGCCTCCCAGATCTTTCGCGAATCCCTATTGCAGCTCATGCCCTGTCCGAAACGTAATTCAAAAGGAGACGAGACCTGCGGCTATAAGCATGCTGCGACGAATTTCCCTCATCGGACACTCCCGTTGCTCTATTAGACAAAAAACGCACCCTGCCGAACCGAGGGGACCGCACCTTGACGTAGGTCAATTGTGCTGGATCAAATTCATTGAAGGGTTGCTCGAGAATTTTGAGGGATACGGGATGGATTCATCATTTGGCCCGTTGGATGCGTTCGCTTTTCTTGTGTTCGCGGTTCTGATTTTTGTTGGCGTCATCATCGTCGTCAGCCTGGGCAAACTGCCGGGACAACTTGCGCATAGGTGGAACCACCCGCAGGCCGCGGCCATCAACGCCACGAGCTGGATCGGGATCGCGACCGGCGGATTGCTCTGGCCGATCGCGTTCATTTGGGCATTCACGACGCCGTTTGGCACCAAATCCGCAATCAAAGACGATCTTCGGACGGACGGCTCGGCTGATCCCAGCGCCGCCGCTGCACCTGTGACTGCACTGCGCAAACCTTCCGGCAACAAGGAGACGCGCACATGATCGCATTCCTGATCATTGTCTATGTTGCCGTCGTGCTTGTGCTGTTCAAGGTCATGCACATCAAGCCCACGGCCTACATTATCGCGTCCATGATCGTAGCCGGCGTGTTCATGATCGGCGGCGTGGTGGTGGCATGGACCCAGTCGGCGCCGATCACGGACAAGATGGTGACGAGCCAGTACGTGGTTCAGCTCGTGCCTTACGTGAAAGGACAGGTCAAAACGATTTACGCTCAGGCAAATCAGCCGATGAAGAAAGGCGATTTGCTGCTGGAGATTGATCCGGCACCCTACCAATACACGGTGAACCAGATCGAAGCGCAATTGGCGGCAGCGAAGGCAAACGTAAAACAAGCCGAAGCTGCCGCTGCAGCTGCGAATGCAGCCGTGCCAAACGCGGAGGCCAATCTAGCCAAGGCCAAGGCCGCCGACGAACTCGCCAAAACGCAGGAACAAATTGCGCTCAACATCCAGCGCCAGGACAAGGCCGCGATCAGCGTGCTCAACGTGGCCAAGGCGACACAAGAACGCCAGGAAGCGGATGCCGCCGTTCAGCAGGCTGAAGCCGGCTTGGTGCAAGCGCAATCGTCTGCGCTGCAGGCCGCTGCGGCCGTGGAGGTGGCCGTGAGCAACGTTCCTGCCGTTGAGGCTCAGTTGCGGGATGCGCGCTTCAACCTCGAACAATGCAGGATGACCGCGCCTGCCGACGGATACGTTACGAACTGGCAGGTGCAGGTCGGGACCATGCTGGTGCCCGTGCCACTGGCGGCGGCCGGAACATTCGTCAACGTGTCAGATACAGCGGTCGCCGCGGTGTTTCCACAGAACTGGCTCTCGAACGTCGAGCCGGGCGACGATGTCGAGATGGTGCTCAATCCGTATCCGGGTAGGCTGTTCCTGGGAAAGGTAGACTACGTGATTCCAGCCACGGGAGGCGGTCAGTTCACAACAAGCGGCACCGTACCGAATGCGGCTCGCATTGGATCCGATGGACTTTACGCGGTACGGATCAACTTCGCCGACGATGCCGTAGCCCGCAAACTCTCTATCGGTTCCGGTGGATCGGCGACGATCTACACGCAAAAGGGCAAAGCCACTCACGTCATCTCGAAGGTCGCGATCCGGATGAAGAAGTGGCTATTGTATGTCATGCCTTCTGTGGAAAAGCCGTCATGAGATTCTAACATTAGGGCCGACGTGGCATATGAGTTAGGTCCAATTCGGAGTGCGCGCAGGGAGCAAGGTCGTGGGCAGGCAATATCAAGCGACTGTTGCTCGGCCGCCTGCTGTCGCCAGTGCGCGAAACGGTGCACCGCGTTGGATTTTTGCAGGAGCATTTTTTCTGCCGATAGCTGCATGCACCATCGGGCCTGATTTCACAGCACCTGTTGCTCCCCTTGCCGACAAATTTCGCGACCTGGACAAACGCTCGGTCAAGTCAGGTCCGCTTGAGTACCAAAACTGGTGGGAAGGTTTTCGCGATCCCACCCTCAATAAATTAGTCCAGATTGCGTATAATCAGAACCTGACCCTGCTCAGTGCAGGGACCCGAGTCTTGCAGGCTCGTGCTTTGTTGGGGATCGCGATTGGCGTGTCCTACCCGCAGGTACAGCAAGGCGCGGGCTCGGTCATCTATAACAGGACCAGCGCGGCCACGCCGTTGTCTGGCCCCAACGCGACGCCTTCGTTTTTCTGGACTGACGCGCTTGCCGCGCAAGCGGCCTGGGAGTTGGATTTCTGGGGCAAGTTTCGCCGAGGCGTCGAATCCGCCGATGGTGTGTATCTGGCGTCGATCGCGTCCTATGATAACGTTCTGGTGTCGCTTCTGGCTGATGTAACTGCAACTTACATCGGCATCCGCACCACGGAGCAGCTTATCGCCATTGCGCGAGCCAATGTTCGCAGGCAGGAGCAGGCGCTCAGCATCGCGAAGGCAAAATTTCAGGGTGGCGGCGCCTCGGAGCTTGACGTTTTCCAGGCGACGAACGTACTCGAACAAACTCGGGCGTCCATACCGCTTCTGAAGATACAATTGCAGCAGGGCGAAAACGCGCTTTGTGTGCTGCTCGGCGTCCCCCCGCAGTCGCTGGGCATGTTGCTCTCCCGATCGGTGGGCCGGATTCCATCGCCGCCTCGCACGATCGTTGTTGGCATCCCCGCCGATCTGTTGCGCCGCAGACCGGACGTTCGCGCCGCGGAGCTTGCTGCTCTGGCGCAGAGCGCACAGATAGGAATAGCTGAGACCCAGCTTTATCCCGCTATCAGTATCACTGGAACGTTCGGCGGCTCGGCGAGTACTGCCAACGGGCACACGCTCGGCCAAGTCTTTACGTCGAAGGGCGTGGCGTATGCAGCCGGTCCGTCGTTCCAATGGAACATCCTGAACTACGGGCAGATCACCAACAACGTTAGATTACAGGATGCGAAGCTTCAGCAATTGTTGGTCGATTACCAGAACACTGTGCTGAGTGCCCAGCAGGAAGTCGACAACGGCCTTGTGAACTACCTCCAGTCGCGGAACCAGGCTGAGTTCCTGCGTCGCAGTGTTGAGGCCGCCAGGGGAGCGATGAGAATCGCAACCGAGCAGTACCAGCAAGGGGGCGTGTCGTTTACCACTGTACTGACGTCCGAGGAGAATCTCTTGCAGGCAGAGAACAGCTTTACCGGTGCCGTGGCCAATGTTCCGCTCGGCTTGACTGCGGTGTTTCGAGCGCTCGGAGGAGGATGGCAGATACGGGTGGATGGCAACTTCGTGACCGCCGCGACGGTCGACCAGATGCGCGCACGTACCGATTGGGGCAATCTGCTTCCGCCCACCAGCGCGCCTCAACCGACTGCGCCGGGTCTTCCGGGCCCTGAGGATATCGGGCCGACGGTTCGAGCACCCGAATGGTGACTGTCCGCCACTTCCGCTGATGGATAGACCAGTACGAAGTCCACCTCGACTCTGGTCATCATGCAGTTGGGACCCGGGCGCCGGGGCACGGAAACAGAAGGTAACCAGATGTTACTTGGCGCAGTGGAGCGATTGCCGCATGTTGGCAAGCGCGCCCCGCCTTCCGCCAAATTCAGAAAAGCAGATGCCCGCCATTGCGAAAAACATCGTCGCCGTTCCGGCGCGAACGCTGGTGTGGCTCGGTGGTCAGGGCACCCGTGCGATAGCCGCGCTCGTCTTCATCGGCATCGCGGTGCCGCCCGCCGGCGAGTTGCTCAAACCATACGTCACGGAAGCGGTCTTTCTGCTGCTTTGCATTTCGTTCCTGCGCGTCGACCTCGGCACGTTGCGCGACTGTTTGCGGCGGCCCGGCCTCGTGCTTGCGGCGACTGCGTGGACGACGGTGGCGGTGCCGCTGATCTCAGGTGCAATCTGTCTTGCGGCCGGCATCGAAGCCGGTTCGCCGGACCTTTATCTGGCGTTGATGCTGCAGGCTGTGGCGTCGCCGATGATGGCTTCCCCCGCGCTCGCCGCCGTGATGGGGCTTGACTCAACACTCGTGCTCGTCACGCTCGTGACCAGCACGGCACTGGTCCCGTTCACGACTTCGCTGTTCGCCTACGCTTTTTTCGGCACGATGCTGACGCTCTCGCCGCTCGGGCTCGGGCTAAAGCTGCTTGCGATCCTCGCGGGATCGCTGTCGGTTGCGGGTACGATCCGAGGGATCGCGGGCTCCGACGCCATCAAGCGACACGCGCGCACGATCGATGGATTGACCGTCCTGGTCCTGTTCGTCTTTGTCGCGGCGGTCATGGGCAACGTGGCCGGCGGCTTCCTTGCCGATCCGCTCAAGGCAATCGAATTGACGGGGCTGGCTTTCGCCGTCTTCTTCGCCCTGCTCGGCAGCACCGCACTGATATTTCGCAATGCCGGTTACGCCCGCGCGATGGCGCTTGGCCTGATGGTCTCGCAGCGTAACATGGGACTGATGCTGGCGGCGACCGACGGCGTGCTACCAGGGACGACCTGGCTATATTTTGCCCTCTCCCAGTTTCCGATCTATCTGTCGCCGCAATTGCTCAAGCCGATCGTGGAACGGCTTAACGCACGGCAGCCCACCTCACCCGCATCAAAGCCCGCGACGCGGAAGGCGTGAGCGACCTCGAGGACGAGAAGCGGCATTGCGTCCCACCGGTCCGCTTTGCATGCGAAGCTGTCGTTGATCCGGATTATAGTCGCGCGAGCGAATCGCGGAGGATTTACATGACACGACGTGTTGTTGCGACGACATTTGCGAGGGGCGGAACACGCCGCCTCGTCCACGTCAACGATTAGCAGCGACTTGGAACCATCGGCCTCCATCGAGATCGCCAGACACACGCTGCTCTCCTGCGGCCTCATTCTGGCCGTCGGAACGCTGGCCGCCCTGCTGGCGCAGAAAATCCGGATTCCGGATGTCGCGGTGTTCCTGATTGCCGGCATTGCGATCGGCCCGCACGGCCTCAAGCTGATCGATATCAAGGCGGATTCGGCGCTCAACCAGATCATCCTCCTGTTCGGCGCGAGCTACATTCTCTTCGACGGCGGCGCGTCGCTGCGACTGGACGTTCTCAAGCGCGTCTGGATCACCATTGTGGTCATCGCCACCATCGGCCTGCTGATCACCGCTGTCATCACTGGCCTTGCCGCCCATTACATTTTCGGCGTTCCCGCGGGTATTGCGCTGCTCCTGGGCGCGTCGCTGGCTTCAACCGATCCGGCGACGCTGGTGCCGATTTTTCGGCAGGTTCAAATTCGCGATCGGGTCGCGCAAACCGTGATGAGTGAGTTGGCCTTCAACGACGCCATGGCCGCGATCGTCACCTTCGGCGTGCTGGCCGCGGCCACCGGCAGTGAAGCGTTTTCTCTGACGTCGTCCTTGTCGGCGCTGCTGAAGCAGTTGGTCGTCGGCGTCGTCGCCGGCGTTGCCCTCGGATATCTGGCGGCGCTGCTGATTGCCCATGAGAAATGGGCCTTTCTTGCCGAGTACGCGCCGGTGGTCACGCTGGTGGCGGTGATCGCCGCCTATTTCGCCGCCAGCGGCCTCCACGCCAGCGGCTTCATGGCTGTCTTTGTGTTCGGCATCGTGCTCGGCAACAAGGAGGTGTTCGGCTTCCGGATGGAGGCCGGCGAAGCACAAAAACTCGACGAGTTCGTATTAACCACGGCATTCATCATGCGCCTCTTCATTTTTATCCTGCTTGGCGCACAGGTCGATTTCGCGCTGGTCGGCCGATATGGCTTTGGCGGAGTGATGGTGGTCACTATCCTGATGCTGGTCGCGCGCCCGGTAACCGTCTTCCTGTGCGCGCTGCCCGATCGTCGCGCGCGCTGGAGCCTTGCCGAGATGCTCTTCATGTGCTGGACGCGCGAGACCGGCGTCATTCCGGCCGCGCTCGCCGGCCTCTTGCTCGGCATCAAGGCGCCCGGCGCGGAGCTGATCGCATCGGTCACGTTCATCGCGATCCTGATGACAATCCTGATTCAAGCTCCCACCACGGAATGGTTAGGGCGCAGGCTCGGGCTTCTGAAAACCCAAGACCCGCCGTAGCGCGTCGGCCAGGTAGTTCCTTAACCCGCCCGCGCCGCGCGGCGCAGCGATTGCGGCGGCTGGCCGAAGACGCGAATGAAGGCGCGGCGCATCCGCTCGGGGTCGCGGAAGCCGGTGTTTTCAGCGACGCGCTCGATCGCTTCGGACGTCGACTGCACCTGTTGCCGCGCCACCTCGATCCGCAGCCGCTCGATCGCCTTCGACGGTGTGCTGCCGGTTTCGGCGATGAAGGCGCGAGCGAAATGCCGGGAGCTCATGCCGGCGCGCTCGGCGAGCTTCTCGACCGTGAGGGGCGCATCGAGATGCTCCCTCGCCCACGTCAATAGCGGCCCGAACCGCCCCGTCGACGCCTTCAATTCGAGCAGCGAGGAAAACTGCGACTGGCCGCCGCCGCGGCGATGATAGAGCACGAGCTGGCGCGCGGTCTTCTGCACAATGTCGTCGCCGTAATCCTCCGCCACCATGGCAAGCGCGAGATCGATGCCGGCGGTGATTCCCGCCGAACTCCAGATGTTGCCGTCGCGGACGAAAATGCGGTCTGGCTCGAGCTTCACATCGGGATAGGTTTCGAGGAACTGCCGCGTGCGTTGCCAATGCGTGGTGGCACGGCGGCCATCGAGCAGCCCCGCTTCGGCAAGGAGAAAGGTGCCGGAACAGACGCTGGCGACGCGAGCGCCGCGTCTTGCCACCGCCTGCACGAACCTGATCGTGCATGTGTTTCGCGCCGCCGCTTCGACGCCATCGCCCCCTGCGACGATGAGCGCGGTGATCGCGCTTGCCGGCCCAAACTTCCGCGCCAGCATTTCGACGCCCGAAGAGCTGCGCACCGGACCCGGCGTTTGCGCGAGCGCCCTGATCGGCACCGGCGATCTGGCATAGCGGCCCGCGATCTCGAACACCGAAATCGGACCGGCTGCGTCCAGCAACTGGAAATCGGGAAATACGAGAACGCCGATCATGTCTTCAGGCTCATCATGTCTTTAATGTCCGAAAATGAGGGAAAAATGCCATTTCGGACAGCAGGCCATCATGCCAGAGTGGCGACGTCAAGCCGAACTGTCGAGAGCCTCATCATGTCAGCGCCGCTTCAGATTGGACTTCTGGTGTTTCCGAAGGTGACCCAGCTCGACCTCACCGGCCCGTTGCAGGTGTTTTCGAGCGTCCCGGGCGCGGTGGTGCATTCGATCTGGAAGCGGGTCGAGCCCGTCCCAAGCGACACCGTCCTGACGATCACACCGACCACCAGCTTTGCCGATTGCCCGCAGCTCGACGTGCTCTGCGTTCCCGGCGGCGCCGGCACCGACGACATGGTCGATGACGAGGAGATGCTCGAATTCCTGCGCGATCAGGCGAAGGGCGCGAAGTACGTCACCTCGGTCTGCACGGGATCACTGGTCCTGGGCGCGGCGGGCCTGCTCAGGGGATATCGCGCGACGACGCACTGGACGGCGATGGAGTTTCTTCGCCTCTACGGGGCGACGCCGACCGAGACACGCGTGTGTGTCGACCGCAACCGCATCACCGGCGGCGGTGTCACCGCGGGGATCGATTTCGCGCTGACGCTGGTTTCGATTCTGGTCGACCAGCCCGACCGCGCAAGCGATCCAGCTCCGGCTCGAGTACAATCCCGCACCTCCCTTCGATTCAGGTTCGCCCGACACCGCGCCGCCAGACATCCTTGCGCGCCTGCGGCAACGAAATGCGGCCGGCCAGGAGCGGCGCGCGACCGCCAACCAGCGCGCCGCGGCACGGTTGACCGAACAAGACCAGCCGATCGCATAACCGCGACCGCCCCAGCACACCGCACTTGACAACTCAAATTATAATGATCATTTTAATATGATCATTATAATTTGAGGATTGCCGACATGGTACGCTCGCGGGCTTTCGACGAAGGTGCGGTGCTGACGGACGCCATGCATGCGTTTCGTCGGAACGGATATGCGGCGACGGCAATCCCGGCACTTGAGGCGGCGACCGGAATCAGCGCCGGCAGCATTTACAACAGCTACGGCGACAAACGCGGAATCTTTTTCGCAGCGTTCGAACATTACCTGAAAGCCGTGCTCGAGTATCGCATCGCTCGCCATGCAGCGCCGTCACATGGCCTGGCCGGATTGCGGCAGTTGTTCCTTTCGCTGTTGCGCGAACCGGGCGGCGAAAAATTCGGCTGCCTGATCACCAATTCCGCGATCGAATTTGGTCCAGACAAGGAAATGACCGATCAAACCGTGCGCAAGGGCTTTGAAATCCTGGAACGCGTGTTCCTCGACCGGATGACCACGGCCAAATCTGCCGGAAAAGCTCCGAAGCGGCCTCGATCCGAAGGTGGCATCGATCCGGTTGCTGGCACTCTACCAAGGCGTACTCGTGCTGATCCGCGGCGGCTACGAGCCCGGAAAAATTCGGCGCGCCATCATTTGCGAATTCGACGACATCGAAAGGAACGGCGATGACACCTGATCAGCTTTGGCAACGATATTCCCGAATCTGGAGCGCCGATCGCCCGACGCGTACAGCCGAACTGGAGGTGTGCCTCGAAAGCGCCTGCAGCTATTGCGACGTCAACGGCGTGATCGAGGGGCGTGAAGCGCTCTCGAACTATATGGAAGGCTTTCAGCAAAGCGTGAAGGGTGGCAGATTCCGGATATTGTCCGTGATCAACCATCACGATCGCATGCTGGCCGAATGGGAGTTGCTGGGGCCCGGTGAAGTCGTACTGCAAACCGGCCGAAGTTTTGCGACCCTGGCCCCTGACGGCCGCCTTGCGAGCATCACGGGATTCTTCGATCCGCAGAACTAAAGCGAGATGACGTTTCTTTGAATTGTCATCGCGCTCCGTCTTTGACGCGGCTGCCGGCCGTACATGGCATGATTAAGCAAAGCGGGAAAAGAAAAAGGCCGCCTGGTTTCCCAAGCGGCCTTTCCTGTCCTACGGTGGCCTCACATTCAACGGGCGATCTCAGAACCTCGACGCCGGGGGCCTATCTCCCGGCCTCATCCTGATCGGAAGCCGCTGCTTATCGGGTCAGTCGCGAACTGGAGCCCGAACCGTCGCGGTGGTTTCCCATCTCCGTAAGATGACCCATTGAGCCATCACCTCACGCGGGACGCAACAACGCTGCGGCCGATGTCCCCGCTGTTCCCGTTGTTCACAGGCTTCCGCAAACGATTTGGAAAAAATCAGCTACCCGGCGTCCAGGGCTGATAGTCGCCGGTGGCCGCAGGGCGGCGGCCGCTCGCGAGCGTCGAGCCGGACGGACGATAGGCGGCCGGCGTCCCCGTCATGTTGGCGACATGCGGCTTTTCCCATTCGCGCGCCGTGTAGTTTTCTTCGGTCGGGGCGACGTCGACGGTGTGATGCAGCCAGCCGTGCCATGACGGCGGCACGCGGCTCGCCTCGGCGAGGCCGTTGTAGATGACCCAGCGCCGCTCGAAGCCGAGCGTCGGATCGATCTCGCGTCCCTTGGTGCGGTAATAGCGATTGCCCTGCTCGTCCTGGCCGACCAGTTCGCCGAACCGCCACGTCCATAATTGCGTGCCGAAGGTCTGGCTGTTCCACCAGGTGAATATTTTGAGCAAAAACTGCATCATGGACCGCGTGCCTCGCTTCCGAAGTAGGTGACCTGATGCCACCCGCAGGCTGAATTGTCCAGTTAAGTCGCCCGGGGCAATGCCCTTATTATGGCGCTATTATAGCGCTGCTTGGCCGTCTCTTGCCGCTCACGATTGCGTCGCCAGTGCCACGCCCGCCAGCGTGAACACCAAAGCTGCGATCTGGCCGACGCCGAGCGGCTCGTGCAGCGCGATCGCAGAGACGACCACGCCGATCACCGGCACAGCCATGGTGCCGATCGCCGCCACCGAGGCCGGCAATCGCGCCAGTGCCGCGAACCAGCAGACATAGGCGACACAGAACTGGATCACGGTTGCATAGCTCAACAGGATCCAGATGAAATCGGAGAACGCCTCGACATTGGTTTTCTCGATCAGGAGCCCCACAATCGCCACCGGCAAGCACCCGATCCCGATCTGCCAGGCGGCAGCCGATACCGGCGGCAGATTGATCGGCAGCTTCTTGGCGAGAACCGCGCCGACCGCAAAGCCGATCGCGCCGCCAAGCGCCATGATGATTCCCGGCAATTTCGACATGCTCGCCGCAAAGCCGTTGCCGCCCAGGATCGCGCTCAAGCCGGCAAACGCCATGACCAGCGAGATGACGCGCAACAGATTCGGCCGTTCGCCGAGGATCGGCCAGGCCAGGATCGAGGCCCATACCGGCATGGTGTAGGCAATCAGCGCCGCTTCGCTGGCCGGAAGCCACAGCAGCGCAAATCCCATCAACACCATCCAGCAGCCGACATTGAGGAAGGCGGCCAGCACCAGCCTTCCCCAGAGTTGGCGCGGCACGCGCAATTGCTGGCCGCGGAGCACGGCGAGCAGCGCCAGCAGGCTCGCGCCGACCACGCCGGTGGTGCCGCGCAGCGTCAGCGGCGGCAGGTAGCCGAGCAGGAACTTGGTCACCGGCCAGTTGAAGCCCCAGCCGATCGAGGTGACGGCGAGGAACATGAGGCCCGCGGGCGCGATGCGCGCTTTCGCGCCCGGCTGAATCTTAAGTGTCATGGGAGGGGTGGACCGCTGGGAATCGCAGGCCACATTGCCGCCTGCCGACCGGTCAGACCATGGGCGGGACAGCATGCCAGACCATCCCCCTCCGTAGCCTCACCTGAGTTTGTCCGAGGCAAGCCCTCGCCCACAATAAATAGTTGGCCTGTGAACAGCGGGGCGAAGCTGTGAAGGGGCGATCGGAACAGATTTTTTTCACTTGGGAATCCCTGAGGACTCACTGATACTTGGAACAGTCAGCGGCGCCGATGGCCCCCTGTTTTTCCCACCTTTCCACTATATTTAGTATTTGATTCAGGAACTCGTACTAATCCTTGACGGGCGCGTTGGAGTCGTCCTAGCTTTCATCCTGTTCGGCGCGAGTGTGTTTGGGTCCCGCCGGTCGCTCCCTGAAGGGTTCCAAAATGAACACTCCGCCAGCCGGTCGAGGCAGCGGGTACGGGGCTTTTTGCCCTGAATTTGGAAGGCTTCGGGGCGCGAAAAACGAGCCAAACGGCTCAAAATGTCGAGCCAGAAAAGGCTCAAAACGTTAGTGGGTGGCGTTGAGTGCGTGGGGTGAGCCGGAACTGGGGAGTTCCGACTTTGGACCACGCGACGCAAGCCAAGGTGCAGGCAGTTCGCTCGCACCCAGCTTGCGGTCAGAGAAAAGGGCCGGGTCCACCGGTAGAGCTTGCGGACACTCAAGGCCAAAGTTGTCTTCAACTTTGGTCCGGCGGGTTCGCTCAAGGAACAACAACCCGGCAGCCGCGGCGGCGGCCGGCCTTAAGAAGAACGGGGCAAGACCATGCGAATCGAACGACGTCACACGACTGCCGGCCAGTCACCCTACGCAGACATTGATTTCAGATTGACGACATCTGAAATCCGCAATCCCGACGGCTCGGTGGTATTTCGCCTCGAAAACGTCGAGGTGCCGGAATTCTGGTCGCAGGTCGCCTCCGACGTCTTGGCGCAAAAATACTTCCGCAAGGCCGGCGTCGCCGCGCGCCTGAAGAAGGTCGAGGAAGAGACCGTGCCGTCCTGGCTGTGGCGTTCGGTGCCCGACACCGAGGCGCTTGCTGGCTTGCCGGAATCCGAGCGCTTCGTCAGCGAACTCTCCGCCAAGCAGGTGTTCGATCGCCTCGCCGGCTGCTGGACCTATTGGGGCTGGAAGGGCGGCTATTTCACCAGCGAAGACGACGCCCGCGCCTTCTACGACGAGCTGCGCTTCATGCTGGCCAAGCAGATGGTCGCGCCGAACTCGCCGCAATGGTTCAACACCGGGCTGCACTGGGCTTACGGGGTCGATGGTCCCGGCCAGGGCCACTATTACGTCGACTGGAAGACCGGCAAGCTCACAAAGTCCAAATCGGCCTACGAGCATCCGCAGCCGCACGCCTGCTTCATCCAGGGCATCGAGGACGACCTCGTCAACGAGGGCGGCATCATGGACCTGTGGGTGCGCGAGGCGCGCCTGTTCAAATACGGCTCCGGCACCGGCTCGAACTTCTCGCGTTTGCGCGGCGAAGGCGAAAAGCTCTCCGGCGGCGGCCGCTCGTCGGGCCTGATGAGCTTCCTCAAGATCGGCGACCGCGCCGCCGGCGCGATCAAGTCCGGCGGCACCACGCGCCGCGCCGCCAAGATGGTCGTGGTCGACGCCGACCATCCGGATATCGAGACCTATATCGACTGGAAGGTGAAGGAGGAGCAGAAGGTCGCCGCCCTCGTCACCGGCTCCAAGCTCAACCAGAAGCATCTCAAGGCGGTGCTCAAGGCCTGCGTCAATTGCGAAGGCTCGGGCGACGACTGCTTCGATCCCGAGAAGAACCCGGCGCTGCGCCGCGAGATCAAGCTCGCCCGCCGCGCGCTCGTCACCGACGGCATGATCAAGCGCGTCATCCAGTTCGCCAGACAAGGCTACAAGGAGATCGATTTCCCGATCTACGACACCGACTGGGATTCGGAAGCCTACCTCACCGTGTCCGGCCAGAACTCCAACAATTCCGTCTCGCTGAAGGACGATTTCCTCCGCGCGGTGGAAACCGACGGTGATTGGAACCTGATCGGCCGCACCAGCAAGAAGGTGATGAAGACGCTCAAGGCCCGCGATCTCTGGGAAAAGATCGGTTACGCCGCCTGGGCCTCGGCCGATCCCGGCCTGCACTTCAACACCACCATGAACGACTGGCACACCTGCAAGGCGTCCGGCGACATCCGCGCCTCCAATCCGTGCTCGGAATACATGTTCCTGGACGACACCGCCTGCAATCTGGCCTCCGCCAACCTCATCACCTTCTACACCCCCACCCATCCCTCCCCCGCAAGCGGGGGAGGGATGGGTGGGGGGCACTTCGACGTCAACTCCTACGAGCATCTCTGCCGGCTCTGGACGCTGGTGCTCGAAATATCCGTGATGATGGCACAGTTCCCCTCGAAGGCGATCGCGGAACTGTCCTACGAATTCCGCACGCTGGGTCTGGGCTTTGCCAATATCGGCGGGCTTCTGATGACCATGGGCCTTTCCTACGACTCCAAGGAAGGCCGCGCGCTGTGCGGCGCGCTCTCCGCGATCATGACCGGTGTGGCGTATGCGACCTCGGCCGAGATGGCGAGGGAGCTCGGCCCCTTCCCCGGCTACAAGAAGAACGGCGCGCACATGCTGCGGGTGATCCGCAACCACCGCCGCGCCGCGCACGGCGAGTCCCGCGGCTATGAGGGCCTCTCCGTCAGTCCGGTGCCGCTCGACCATGCCTCGTGCAAGCAGGCCGACATCGTCGCCCATGCCAGGGCGGCCTGGGACAAGGCGCTTGAGCTTGGCGAAATCAACGGTTTCCGCAACGCGCAAGTCACCGTGGTGGCGCCGACCGGCACCATCGGCCTTGTGATGGATTGCGACACCACCGGCATCGAGCCGGATTTCGCGCTGGTGAAATTCAAGAAGCTCGCCGGCGGCGGCTACTTCAAGATCATCAACCGCGCCGTGCCCGAAGCGCTGCGCGCGCTCGGCTACCGCGAGAGCGATATCGCCGAGATCGAGGCCTATGCGGTCGGCCACGGCTCGCTCTCCAACGCCCCGGCCATCAACGTTTCCACCTTGAAGGCCAAGGGCTTTACGGATGAAGCTCTCGCCAAGGTCGAAGCGGCGCTGCCGACCGCGTTCGACATCAAATTCGCCTTCAACAAATGGACGTTCGGCGAAGAGTTTTTGCGCGACACGCTGAAACTCGATGCCGAGACCATCACGGCGCCGAATTTCGACCTTCTCGCCGCGATCGGGTTTTCAAAACGCGAGATCGAGGCCGCGAACGTCCACATCTGCGGCGCGATGACGGTGGAAGGCGCACCACACCTGAAGGCCGAACATTACAGCGTGTTCGATTGCGCCAACCCGTGCGGCAAGATCGGCAAGCGCTATCTCTCGGTCGAGAGCCACATCCGCATGATGGCGGCCTCGCAGCCCTTCATCTCTGGCGCGATCAGCAAAACCATCAACATGCCGAACGACGCCACGGTGGAGGATTGCAAGGAAGCCTATCTGCTCTCCTGGAAGCTCGCGCTCAAGGCCAACGCGCTCTACCGCGACGGCTCCAAACTGTCGCAGCCGCTCAACTCGCAGCTCATCAGCGACGAGGACGAGGAGGACGATGCGGTCGAGAGCTTCATGGAGAAGCCGCTGGCCGCGCGCACCGCGGCGCTGTCGGAAAAGGTGGTGGAACGGCTGGTCGAGCGCATCGTCGTGATGCGCGAGCGCGAGAAGATGCCGGATCGCCGCAAGGGCTACACCCAAAAGGCCGTGGTCGGCGGGCACAAGGTGTACTTGCGCACCGGCGAATATGACGACGGCCGGATCGGCGAGATCTTCATCGACATGCACAAGGAAGGTGCGGCACTTCGCTCCTTCATCAACAACTTCGCCATTGCAGTCTCGCTCGGCCTGCAATACGGCGTGCCGCTCGAAGAATATGTCGACGCCTTCACCTTCACCCGCTTCGAGCCGGCGGGCCCCGTGCAGGGCAACGACTCCATCAAATATGCGACCTCGATCCTCGACTACGTGTTCCGCGAACTCGCCGTCAGCTACATGGGCCGCTTCGATCTCGCCCATGTCGACCCCAGCGAGTCCAACTTCGACGCCATCGGCAAGGGCGTCGAGGAAGGCCGCGCGCCGGAGCAGCCGAGCAACAAGTACCTCTCGAAGGGCCTGACCCGCTCGCGCACCGACAATCTCGTCGTCATGCGCGGCGGCAGCGAGCAGCCTTCCGATGCCCGCAGCACCACCGGCAACGTCACCGCGATGGCCTCGCACGGCGCCACCGCGCGTGCCTCCGACGCCATCGAAGGCGCGGTCGCACTGAAGCAGGAAGTGAGCCACGATCTGTCGCCGACGGAGAAGCTCGAGGCCCTGCAATGGAGCAAGGCCGGCGCCGCGCACGCCCAGGCCGCGCCGTCAAAGGCCGAACGCCGCGCTGAGGCGAAGGCCAAAGGCTACGAAGGCGAGATGTGCTCGGAGTGCGGCAACTTTACGCTGGTGCGCAACGGCACCTGTATGAAGTGCGATACGTGTGGGTCCACGACGGGGTGTTCGTAACCAATCAATTCCCTACGCTAAAGGGAGGGCCGCTCGAAAGGGCGGCCTTCTCTATTTGACCAATCTCCAGTAGTATCACTTAGTTATTTCACGGAAGAGTATTGATATTTAACCCTTACCCATTTGGTCTCCGATTACACGTGGCTTTCGTCGGCGAGCGAGCCGGAACCCTAAATGACAGCATCGACACTTTGGAACGCTTTGGCGCCATTGGCATCGCGAATGCCGAAGGTGGTTCGCGAGCACGAAATACTTCGAGTAGCTGCGACTATTTCCAGTGAATTCATGGCGAAACCCGCAAGCGCTGCGCGTCGCGAGGTTCTCATATGGGCTGAAAGGAGGAGCGGCGGTCGCCTTCCAAAAGAAGCATGGGATCACCAAGATTTTGAACATTTTTCTGGCGGCAGAAATAGCATCGGCGTCCGCATCGAAAGTGAGGGCGCTGACATCTGGGCGATTCGAGCAGACGATCCAGACAAAGTAGTGCCCGGAAGAATATGGACAACCGAGGTCGTTGTAGGAACCCTCGCGGACCAACCACCCCGCTTTAGCGCTAGACTTCTAGCGAGCACATCCGAAAACGAGTTGGACATTGAGCCTCATGTTCCCGGATTCGTGCAACAAGTCGCGGAAAACTGCGGATTAGCCCGTGGGGACTACCTCCTAAGCGCAGACCCATGGACGATAGATTCCTACAAGGACGCAAATCGGCTATGCGAGATGATGGTTGACCCCAACCGCAAATTGCCACTGTTCATCTTGACCGTGCCCGACGACTGGGTTGATCAAAAAAAGCCGCTTATAAACGCGCAGAGCTTGGCAAGAGCGACTCTCGGGATTGCCATGATAGTTATCGTTCCAGCGGCCTATACGTGGGTTCTGACAGATAAATTTGGTAAGCAGCGTTCTGTTTTTGGCGGAGCTGCACGAGTTTATCTGCCTGGATTTGCGGAGGACTCAAGTTCCCTACGGCCATCGATTAGTGATCGCCGATCATCTGTTGACGACCGACGGCCCAACACAATGCGCCAGATGGATGCGCACCTTGGCAGGTAGTGAAAGCATTCGCCAAACGCTTATCGGCGACGAAGTGTTGGCCTTGCTAGTATTAGGAACTCTAGTCTCAAGCTGAAGCAACAACGCCTTGCTCGAGAAGGAGCAAGTGATGTGGAGCAGCTTCAGGCCGCACAACTTCGTATTTCAACTCTTGAGAAGCAGGTGGAAGACGAAAAAGCATCACTTGAGTATTTCGCTAGCGAGCATTCGAGGGCGGAGCAAAGAGCCCAAGCTGCTGAAGACCAGCAGCGCGCATCCGCCTTTCGTGTTCAACAATTGCTTGATCAGATTAAGGCGCAAGGCGAAGTCGTTGACGCAAATATCTCGCTGCCCGAGTCTTGGACAGAATTTGCAAATTGGTGTGATGTAAATCTGTCGGGTCGAGTTACGCTCTCCTCAGCCGCAAGAAGGTCGGTTCGTTCACCAGAGTTTGCCGATTTCTCCCTTGCCGCTCGCTGCCTGCTATGGTTGGCGAACGATGGTAGGGACTCAAGAATGAATGGCGCGCAGGGATCAATCCGCGATGAGCCCGTGGAAGATGGCGTTAAAAGCGCTCATTGCGGTCAAGACGCTTTCGACTTTGAATGGCAAGGAAACCGATACACTGCTGATTGGCATATTAAGAACGCCGGGAAATAGGCCGACGCCTTGCGCAGGATCTTATTGCCCAGGCGAAGCTCGCGGTTCAAGCGCACCAGCGCGTTCACGACGATCCGAGACGTCCAGGTGGCACGCCGGATCGGGTTTGCCGCCGTCGATCTCGGCCTTCTTCACCCATTCAGGCAATCTCTGCGGCGAACAGCCGATCTTCGCTGAAGATCGAATCGCCCGCCGCGGAGCGCGAGGCATGTTCGCCCTCGTCATCCAGAACCATGCGCGACGCACGGGTCCGGACCGCAGGAGAGACTTTGTTCGTCGACGCGCTTGTCATGGCTCCACCTTCTCAAGAGTTGGAGCCTCCGGCAATCCCGGGGCGGTTCAATACACGGGATCCGAGCCGGTGTTTAAGAATTCTACTATGCATGGGATCCATTAACTCAGCAAATGGTGGTTGCCGACATGCCGACACACAAGCGCACCGGAGCAAGCTAACGTCTATCTAAAATGCGCCAGCCTGTACGGCGCATCAGCTCGTAGGGCGGATTAGCGGAGCGTAATCCGCCGATTACTAAAGGCAAAAACGGCGGACAGCTTGGCTAATCCGCCCTACGCGCTATTCGCTTCGCCCAACATCACTGCCCTTCACGGCATATGACTCGCGGCGAATGCCGTATTCATCGGCCTTGAAGGTGGGCTTGCAGAACGCGTCCCATTTCTCGTCATGCTTCTGCTCTGCGATCGCATCCCGCCGTTTCTGTTCGGGAAGGCCAACCCGTCCAACAAAACAAAAAGCCGGCGACGACGTCGCGGGCTTTTTTGCAACCGGAAGTAAGATGCTCGCCCGCCGCCCCGGACATACGATCTACGCAACGGTAACGAGCGTCCTCCAGTGGAGCTCAAGCGTGTTGGAGGTGTCGATTAACGAACTGAGCGAGCGGTTTCGGTTCGCGTTGGTGCGGCGGTCGCGGTCGTCATTTTCGTCCGCGGTGTTAGGACCCTCAACTGATGGGGTGAGGCAGTCGAGGTTGGCACCGGCGACTGTTCCCCGACATTCGCGGCTCCCAGCACTTGAACCTGCACTGCCGATATCGGCAAACCCGCTAATTCATAGGTCGGCAACTCCGCGGCGAAGCCGGCAGTGCCACCCGCAAGCGAGATCACGGCGGCGGCTGCGATCGAAAGGTAAGTCTTCTTCATTATTATTCTCCTAGTCGGATTCAAGCCGCAGCCTATACTCGATTTGCTGCACTGCGATAGTCCATTGCTGCATTGCAACAATGCGGGCTCTGCACATCATAACTGCTTGAAGATCCTTGCGGACGGCCGCGTACACGTCTCCGTCCGTTGGTTTTGCCCCTACTCGCTTCGCCCGACATCGCAGCCCTTCGCGGCATATGACGCGCGGCGAATGCCATATTCGTCGGCCTTGAAGGTGGGCTTGCAGAACGCGTCCCATTTCTCGTCCTGCTTCTGCTCCGCGATCGCATCCCGCCGCTCCTGTTCGGGATTGCGAACGGGGTCGGCAACGTAGGTCGATATCGACATGCAGCTCGAGTAGCCGTAGTAGCGCGAAAAATTGCAGCCCAATGTCGACACGTACGATCCCGCAAATGCCGGCGACGCGAACGCAACCAGGGCGGCGGTCATCAAGAGCTTCTTCACGGCCATTCTCCATTCTGGATACTGGTTTCACCAGCATGCCGCAAAAGCCGACGCTGGAACAGCCCAGCCCGCAAGACGGATGAGCCGACGGTCGCGCGAACGCGCGGCGCGATGATAAACTCCGCGTTATCCCCCATCCCTAGGATAGAACGGCGGGTGACGCCGGAGCCCGGGTCTGCACGGACCCGCTGGCCCAACCAGCCTTACGCGCTAGCTTGACGTTGGTGGCTCATACCACACGGTCACGACGATGCAGGGAGAGGTCCCGTCATTCGGCTTCTCGGCGACCGCCGTCACCACCGTTTCCATTTTTATGATGCTCGCTGAACCCAAGCCATCAAGCCAGGCGTTGATCTGCCCCTCGATCGCGCTGGCGCTTGCATCCATGAAAATTTTGACCTTCATTGGTCTTGGCATTTGACTTACTCGCCCGCTCCAGGAGTTCCTCAGGCGACGATAGCCCATCAGCCATGTTAACCGCCATCCATCTGCCGAGCCAACGCTGTTGCGCCGCACCCGTTGCCCTGCAAACTGTTCTCCCTGCCCGGCATTTGCCGCGAGGCCAAACATCGCCTTGAAAGATCGATCCAGAACGAACAAGATGCGTGTCATACCTGTCGCCTCAAAGGCAGGCCGCGGAGGAAATCCCGATGTACCAACGTGCCCTCCCGGTCACGCACCCGCCGATCGCGCTTGGCGAACGGCTCGGGGCGCGCAAGCCGCTCAAAGCGCGCACGCTGTTTCGTGGGTTCGTCGAAAAGTCCCTGCGGTTGTTGCGATCGCTGGGCGAGTTCTTCGCGGCCGGCGGCCCGCTTTCATAGACAAGCAGACCCGAAACGAAACGCCGAGATCGAGGTGCTCACATGAACGGAAATCGTTTCTATGGCGTGCGGGTCGAGGGCGCCAAATACGGCGTGGGCTTTGGCTCCGCCCTTGCGATCGCGATCTCCTACACCGCCAACCACTCGATCCTCTGGGCAATCATTCACGGCATTCTCGGCTGGCTCTACGTGATCTATTTCGCGTTGTTTCGGTCGTAGCACCCTAAAGCAACGCGCCTCGTAGCGCGGGTTGACGCCGGAGGAACTTGCCGGCATCGACCGCGGCCTGCGCGCGGCGGCCGAAGGCCGCTTCGCCAGCGATCAGCAGATCGAAGCTGTGTTTGCAAAATTCCGCGGTAGATGAAGGTCGTCCACACCGAGGAAGCGCTTGGGGACCTCAACGCAATTGCCGACTGGCTGATCCTTCGCCCTGCCATGCTATCCGGGATCACCATTGCCCGACAGGATTTGCGCGGCGCCGCCGATGGCGCGGCGGAAGGCGTCATCGAAGGTGGGCCCGCGGACTTGCCAGCGATGCGGCCGGCCCTGCCATTCCATCTGCCACTCGCTGGCCCATGCAAGTTCAGAATCGTCCCATGTGAGTCGCCCGACCAGGGCGACCTCCCCGCCGAACTCCGTGGCGCGCGCGGCCAATGCCGAGGCCGGCATCTTCGCCAGAGCAGCCGCATCGAGGCCCGACTTCGCCAGGGCCGCAACATCGGGCAACACGATGGGCATCCCGCGTCTCGTGCTCGCCGCGAGCAGCGATTGACGCGGCGCGACCGCCGACAGTCCGGCATCCGCCGTGACGATGAGGTTGTTTGCACCGAGCTCCATCGCGACAAGGACCGCAAGCACGGGGCGGTGCGAAAGCCACGGCGTGACGCCGAGGATTTTAAGAAGATCGTCGATTTTCTTTTCGTCGAAGTCGACGATCAGATCGTAGGGCCGGTCGCGGGTGCCCTGCTCGTCGCGGATCGGCGTGCCGGACATCTGGTCGTGATAGGTGGGCGCCTTGACGAAATCTCCGGCGCGCGACTGGTAGGCGGAAAGGCGCGGATCGCCCGCAAGCTTCACCGCGCCGGATACTTTGATCAGAACATCCTCCAGGCAAGACGCGAAGCCGTTTGTGCGGTTGGCCTCGCCCTGGCCGGTGACGACGGTCTGCGCGGAATAAAGATCGTCCGCCGCTTCCGTTGCGGTCGCGGTGCAAAACATCAACGCAGCCAAAATCGATAGTCTGATCATGACAGCCACCACAGGATTCCGGCACGGGCCTAAAGCCTCGCGCTGATTTGCCCGACGGGCAAATCACGTCAATCTCTCCGCGATGACGCGCTTTTATCTGGCGCCGGAGGGCGCCAAACATCGTTTCACCAAAAACGAAATTTGCCGAAGCATTTCAGCCTGATTTGGGCTGTCCAGTCCTCTCGCGCAGAAATATTTCGCTTTGATCCAGCCTCGATCGATGGCTTTCTTGCGCCATCCTGCCTCACCAGGAGGGGCGTATCGCGATCGTCACGGACGTTGGGCGCGGGATGCGGTGGACGCGGATAACGTCAAGCGACGAATGACGTTGATTTGCGGACGGCGAAGTCGTGTGGTCCTGACGCCCCGACGCTGGCGTCAAGCGTGCGGGAGGTATCCCGCAGGCGATGGTGGCAAGAAAGCCCGGTCACAAGGAGATCACGAAGGAAACCGTTAAAACCATTGCGCAGGGAAGGCCGGGTGTTCCGGCGAACCTGTGGTGACTACGCTCGTGTGCTTTATTCACTTCGCACGCGAGGCTGCGGGTGCGACGGGCACCCGGCTTTCCCTGCGCCCTCTTCTTGCGAGGGACATGCCTGCTGCACAACTCGGGGCGCGCTTGTCGCCCGCGGGAGCGTGGAGTCGCATCACGACAAGCTGCGTCATTGCGAGCCAACGGGTCGCGCGAATGCGCGCCCGATGACAGGCTCCGCGAAGCAATCCATACCTCCAGGGCCGAAGAGATTGCTTCGTCGCTGCGCTCCTCGCAATGACGGCGAATTGGCTATTTGAAATTCGAATCAGAAAAAAGACCTATCGCGCGAGATGCGATGGCGCGGCGAGCAATTTTTTCCGCGCGGGGAGCATCACCCCGGCTTTCCGCGAATCAACCGGCCTTTTGCAAATCAAAAAGCCTGTCGGAAGGCGACTTTTTTCGCGGTTCCGTCGCGATCCGGTGCGCCCGAATCGTGGCATGAACCCTGCATGTGTGCATGTACCGGGTCTTCCTCACTAATAAAGGACACCGATGCTTGTTACCCTCGTCGCCGTTCTCTGCAACGGCCAGCTATGCATGGAGAAGGTCGTCACCACCAGCGATCAGTCGGGAATCACGATGACGGCCTGTCAGGTCAATGGGCAAATCGGCATCGCCGACTGGCTCTCCAAGGGTCCGTATCATGAGTGGACGCTGCAGCGATACAAATGCGTCCTGGGTAAATATATCCCCAAGAACGAGGCCTGAAGCCGGCCGTTCGACGGGCGCAACAGGGTTTGTGAAATCCCGGCGTTAGCCGGACCGGTTGGCGCGCGACATGGACGTCATCGTCCGGCGCGCATCCGATTGGACGCGTCCGCGGCAGAAAGCGACCGCGTTCGCGGTCACGTTCGACATCGTTTGGCGAAGCAAGACTTGGGAAAGCTAGTTCTTGGTGCGAATAAACCCGGCAAGCCGCGCCTTTTGAATGTCGCACCAGGTCGTGACGCCGAGGCGTTTCTGGTCGAGGTCGATTGACCGCGTCGCGATGGCGACTTCCGACATCAGATCGTCGTCCTGCTTCTCGCCCATCTTTCCACCGGTGTGCATATAGGCGATGGCCTGTCGCACCTTCTCGGTGGTTCCGTCCGGCATCTGCATCTCTTGCGCCTTCTGCACCAGATCCTGGTAGACGACATCGGTGCCGGGGCATTCCACCTTGGCGGCGAAAGCCTGCAACATCAACGTGACATAGGCCAGGCGCGGCTCGGCATGCGCCGGTGCGACAAGGACAAACATTCCCGCGATCAACGCAACATAACGCATCTTCAACTCCCTGGCCGCACTCACGGCGCGACCGCCTCCGGGGCCGCCTGAGGCGGCACCGAATTGGCCTCGTGCGAACCGGCGGGCCGTTCCTCCGACTTCGACATCAGCGATGAGGCGGCCTTTTCAAACCGCACGCGATACACTTTCAGATTCTCCATGACCCGCTGAACGTAGTTGCGGGTTTCGGAGAGCGGAATGCGCTCCACCCAGTCGACCGGGTCGACCTTGGGATCGCGCGGATCGCCGTACAGCTTGACCCAGTCGCGAACGCGCCCGCGGCCAGCGTTATAGCCGGCGAAGGTCATGATCTGGTTGCCGGCATATTCCTTCCACAGCGCGCTGAGTTCCGCCGCGCCCATTTGCGTGTTGTAGACGGGATCGGAGACCATCCGGTCCCAATCATATTCGACGCCGAAGCGTTTTGCGGTGTCGCGCCCCGCTTCCGGCGTGACCTGCATCAGGCCGACCGCGTTGGCCGACGACTTGTCGCGCTGGTCGAACGCGCTCTCGGTGCGGGCCACCGAATAGATGATGCTGCGCTCGATCTCCGGCCCGACCGGGCTGTGCTGCGGAATTCCGATGGTCGGGAAAGCGTAGTGGTCGAGCGCAAGCCCGCGGGCGAGCGCCGGCTTGCCGATCTGCAGCATGGCGCGCGCGTCGTTGCGCCGGCCGGTCAGTTCGCCGAGCGCGGCCAGCAACGCCACGTCGTTGCTCTGTTCGGCAAGGTCGGCGACAAAACCCAAGACGAGGTCGCGTTCGCCGAGCGCATAGAGCATGTCGGCGGCGCGGACGCGCTCATCCGCGAGCACGGCCTCGCCAAGGGGATCGGGCGGCCGCAGTTCAATTCGCTCGCGGCCGAGCCTGGCGCGTGCGAGCTGGCCGTAATAGGCGGTGGAATAGCGCGCGGCAGCCTCATAGCTCGTGCGCATCGCGTCTTGCTCGCCGATGGCTTCGGCAGCGCGGCCACGCCAGTAATTGGCCCGCGCCAGCACGATCGGATTGGCCGAGCCGTCGTCGATATGGGCGAAATGCTCTCTCGCAGTTGCGGGATCGTTGCGGTAGCGCAAGGCGATCCAGCCGCACATGAAATGAAAATCGGCCCGGTAGGTTTCGCTTGCCGGCAACGCCGCGGCGCGAACGACGTTGTAGGCGGCATCGAACTTGCCTTGGTCGAGCAGCTTGCGGGCGAGGCTGCGCCGCTCGCGCCACCATTCGTCGGTGTCCTGAAGCGCCATGGTCTCTTGTGCCGCCGAAAGCACCAGGCGGGTGGCATCATCGATCTTGTCGTGACGCACCGTCCAGCGGATCCGACACAGGGTGTAGCCGAGATCGCTGCGGGCTTCAGTCGCGACCTGGTTGAGCAGATCGAGCGCGTCGTCGCCCTTGCCCGCCGCACAGGCCTTCACGATCGCAAGCTCGTCGCTGCCAAGCCGTTGCGCCGCGCGCCTTGCGCCCGCGAGGTCCTTGGCGCCGATCCGCTTGTCCATGCGCGCGCGATGGTCTTCGCGCGTGAGCAGGTCGCGGAACATGTCGAACGCGCTGGCCTCGGTGCGCTCCGACAATTCGTCCGACCGCCAGGCCTGGCGAACCAGCCGGGCGGCGCCGTCACGATCGCCTTCCGCAAGAAGCACCCGCGCCAGTGCGAAGCGACCCTTGGCGCTCGAAGGCTGATCGCGGATGAAACTGCGAACGGTGGCCGCATCGCTGCGCTCCTCCCACAGCCGCGCCTCCGCCCGCTTTCGCAGGAATCCGACGCTTGGCCAGTGCGGACTCTGGGAGATGAAGGTGGCGTACCGGCCGAAGGTCGCGTCAGCCTCCGGGTGGCGCAGGACGAACCATTCCAGCAGTTTCTGCGCCGCCGGATCGGGAATCGTCTTCTGGATGGCGGTGGCCTCGCTGGTCTTGCCCTTGCGCGCCAGATCCATCGCGTTCTTGACGGCCGCAAGATCGCCCGAGAGCTGCGGGGCCTCCGGCGCGGTCTCGCGCGCATGCGTCGACCTTTGCTCAGTCCCCCTGCCATGTTTGGCATGCCGCTCTTTCTTCAGCGCCGCATGGCGGCGGTGCCGCCCGCCGGCCGCTTCATGCGACTTCTCATGGGATTTTTTGGCCGACTGCGCGTTATGGCCGGACCGGGCGACGGCGTCGGTCGAACCCGCGGCAAACAATACCGCGGCCAGGTAACAAGACAGCGATCGCAAGTGCCGGTTCATTCCAGTGCCCCCCGCGAATCCACCCCGCACGGTTTATCACCGATATGGCTAAATCATGGTCGATTTCGAAAGCATATCACAGCCCCCGGCCGTCGCGTTTCACCACCGGGTTCGCAATAACCTTCCCAAGGCATTTCCGCGCGACCGGATGAGCACCGAGAGGGCAGCGCTGGATCCCGCGTATCATCGGTTCCTTTTTTATTCCCACGTGATGCAAAAAAAGCCGGCCGTCGCGTTTCCATGGTTCATGCCGCCGTCGCGCACTTGTAACAATCGATCGCTAGCAGGAGACCCCGGCGCGGTTTGTCAATGCGTCCGCGCGCATCGATTTTCATCAGCTCTGGGGATCATCCATGTTCAATTTCATCAAATGGCCGCTCGCCGCGGCCATGCTACTGGGTACGCTCGCGCCTGCGCCGTCGGCGATGGCATTCGACTGTGATCGCGACGGCAAGATCGGCCATGTCTTCGTCATTGTGCTTGAGAACGAAGGCTTTGACGTCACCTTTGGGCCCAATTCGCTCGCGCCCTTCCTGTCGAAGACCCTGCCGAGCCAGGGCGTGATGCTCAACCAGTATTACGGCACTGGGCACGTCAGCCTCGACAACTACATCGCCATGGTCAGCGGCCAGTCGTCGACGGTGCAGACCCGCGTCGATTGCACCATCTATCAGGATTTCTCGCTCACCAGCATCACGCCCGACGGTCAGGCGGCCGGCACCGGTTGCGTCTACCCGGCCCAGATCAAGACGGTTGCCGACCAGCTCAAGGCGGCCGGCAGGACCTGGCGCGGCTACATGGAAGACATGGGCAAGAACCCGTCGCGTGAGCAGGCCACCTGCGGCCAGCCTCTGATCACTATTAACGGGGCCACCCAGGTCGCCCTCAACAAGGTCGATAACACACAATCGGCTGAGGGATTCCCGGGTGGCGATCAATACGCCGCGCGCCATAACCCCTTCGTCTACTTCCATTCGCTGATCGACAGCGGTGAGTGCGCCAAGCACGTGGTCAATTTCGACCATCTGGCGCAAGACTTGCTGCACGAATCGACGACGGCGAATTTCTCCTTCATTACGCCCAATCTCTGCCACGACGGGCATGACGGAAACGGCACGACGTCGAAGTGCAAGAACACCGTCGAGCCCGGCGGCCTGGTTTCGGCCGACGCCTTCCTGAAGTCTGTGGTGCCGATGATCATGAATTCGCCTGCCTACAAAGAGGACGGGTTAATCATCATCACTTTCGACGAAGGTAGCCTCGCCTTCGACGGCGCGAATAGTCAGATTACCTCGGATGGCGTAGCCTGCTGCGGCCAGCAACCCGGACCCAATCTGGGACCGCTGGTCGCTGGAGGCACACCGCTGCACACTGGGTTTGAGAACGTCGACCCGACCACTGGTGCACTTCTTCCTCCGAACTTCTTCCTGACCACCAAAAGCTTCGGTGGCGATCGTATCGGTGGTGTCCTGTTGTCGCCGTTCCTGAAGCCGGGAACCGTGTCCAACGTCCCCTTCAATCACTATTCGATGCTGAAGACGATCGAGGACATTTTCGGCCTTCGTCATCTCGGCTACGCCGGCCAGCCCGGACTGCAAGGGTTCTTCGGCTGTGCCAACTCGGATATTTCCGTCCACGGCGACAGCGACGACCAATTCGGCAAGTGTGAGCGAGACTGATCTCTCTCATTTGTGTATAGTTATCCGCGGCCCTCGACGGCTTGTTCGTCGGGGGCCGCTTTCTTTTCGCACGCGGCGCGTTTACGACGCCTGCCGCTTCGGCCGGATTGGACCGCGCCCGGTTGCCGGGAACAAGGAATAGACGCGCTTATTGTTGCGGCCCGGAAAGCGCGATGTCGCGTTCGGCGCGGAAGACATTGCCGTAAAGGCTCGCAATCCACTGTCGGCCCCTCGAGGTCATGTTGAGATAGCGGATTTCGGTCTGGATATGGGGCGCCACGCAATTGAAGTAGAATTGCGGGTAGCGATTGACGATGTCGGCGGGTGAATCATAACCAAGCTGCCTGTTCATGCCGACTTCTTCGAACTCGTGGTAGAGCGCGTTGGCCTTGCGAATGTAGTTGGGATCGCCGAGCTGGCCGATGAAATCGGCCGCGCGAACGATCGACGCCTCCTCGCTGAATTCCTGGCCCTCCCGGGGCGGAAACCTCGTGCCCTCGATCGCGTCCGCGATGCGCTGCCTGTTGAGCGCCGCCATGCCCTCGACCCTCTTCATGATATAGAGCTGCGAGCGGTCGACATGGTGCGGCATCAGGCCGGCATCGGAAGATCCGCGCGGCAGCACCACTTTCTTGCCGGCCGCATCGATCACAAAGCCGTCCTCATCGTCGTCCTTGAACAGCCCACGCACATAGCCGATGTCATGGGCAAGGCAGGCAACGATAATATGGGCGTAGTCTTCCGCGGTCATGTCGACGTAAAGTGTGCGGCCCCGGAGAATATCGAGTCCGGCGAGCGTGACCAGCAACGTATGTTCGACATTGTGGTAGAGCGCATCGCTGTTGCCGATACATTCGAGCGCCATGCGCGCGGCAGCGGGCACGATTTCAACGAATTGCGCCTGCGAAGACCCGAACTGGCTGCGCATGAAGGAGCCGAGAAATTTTTCCAGCGCGTCTGCCGCCAGCTCCGGTAAAGTCATCATGATGCCGCCCCGCCCACCCTCGCGCGCCAACTCCTGACTTCCCATTCATCGCGTTTGCGACGATGAGACTAGCGCATCTTGGGTTCCATCACCACACGCCGGATGCCGCCTTGGCGTAAAATGCAATTTTTCGGCGTCACCATTCCAATGCCGGATCCAGTCGCGCGCGCCCCGCGGGGTCGTTAGCCTTGATGCGGTCCCCGCATCATCTTCATGGCGTCCTCGACGTGACGCCATTCCCTCGCTTCGTCGGTATCGCCCTTCCGCTCACTGGCGAGAGCGTTTTGCGCCGCCTCCGCAATGGCTGCCAAGCCGTGCTTCTCAAGCATCTGTCGCGCAATTATGTGAATTTGCATCTCGGACATCATATTGTCCTCCCTTCTTCCCCGATCGGGCGCCGAGGAAACCGCCAGTCGTCACGCTGGCGTTTGTTTCAAACCAATAGGCCGAAGCCTCGTTCCACGCATTGGCTTACCGAACACAAATTCGCGTGTTGCGCTGGAGCGCACACACACCCGATGGGCAATTGCCCATGCCTCCGTTTATGCAACCGCACGCTGTGGCCGAATTTACGTGCCTTCCTTGTCCGTGCTAGGCTGCAAAGCGCCACAAGAAAAAAAGGGAGGATTTCGATGCCGATGACCGTGCGTGACAGCCATCTCGTCAAGACGACGATTGCGGCCGTCTTATTCGTCGCGATGGCGCAGCCGGGTTTGGGAGACAGTGTGAAGTACAAACAGATTAGCGTGAAGACGCCCGACGGCCTGACGATATCCGCGCAGGAGTGGGGCAACCCGGCCGGCCCGGAAATCCTCTTCATCCACGGTTTCTCGCAAAGTCATCTTTCGTGGATGCGCCAGGTCGATAGCGATCTCGCCAAGGAATTTCGCATCGTCACCTACGATCTGCGCGGTCACGGAAATTCCGACAAGCCTCTCGATGCCGCGCGCTTCCGCGACTCCAAGGCCTGGGGTGACGAGGTGCAGGCCGTGATCGACGCCGCCGGCCTCAAGCGCCCGGTGGTCGTCGGCTGGTCCTATGCCGGCAGGGTCATATCGGATTATCTGGCGACCCACGGCGCAGGCCAGCTCGCGGGCATCAATTTCGTCGATGCACCGATCAAGGCCGATCCAGCCCTCGTTGGCGAAAATCTGAAGAACCTGCCGCTGATGGCGTCGGAAGATCTCGTCACCAACATCGCGGCGACGCGAGCCTTCCTGCACGGCTGCTTCTCCAGGCAACCCGGCGCCGACGACTACGAGACCATGCTCGCATTCAACATGATGGTGTTGCCCAAGGTGCGTGCCGGCCTTTCGGGCCGTCCACTGGACGCCACCGAGACGATGTCCAAGTTGAAGCTGCCCGTGCTGGTGACCCATGGCGCCGAAGACCGTAACGCCAAGCTCGGCGCCGGCCAGTATACCGCCTCTGTCATTCCGGGAGCCAAGCTCTCGGTCTATGAGGGGATCGGTCACTCCCCGTTCTACGAGGATGCCCCGCGCTTCAATGCCGAACTGGCGGCCTTCGTGCGCGCCGCCGCCAAGACCAATTGATCGGCGGGGATCGTCTCGTTCGGTGAAGACCCGTCCGGCGCTGTTTCTGGTGTGGACAATGATTGGTTGGGCCGTTGCCGCCAACTATTGGACGACGTCAAGTTTGACGTTGGCAACTCCCTTTCCAACCATGCCGAGCGTTTCGGCCGCGGAATAGGAAACGTCGACAATCCGGCCGGGAATATACGGGCCGCGGTCATTGACCCGAACGGTCACGGACTGGCCCGTTGCGACGTTCGTCACACGCAACCGGGTGCCGAATGGCAACGTCGGATGCGCGGCGGTCAATTCATGCGTATCGAACTTTTCGCCGCTCGCCGTCCGCGTACCCTCCGTATAGAAGCTGGCAATTCCCTGCGAGGCCGTCGGCGTCCCGTTAGTATTCTTGCGGCGTACGAACGGGGTATGCGTTGTCGCCGACACAACACGCCGGTTCGTCAACGATGATGGGGTTCGATCATGCTGAAGTGATGCGTGCCGGCTGGTGCCAGCAAATTCAGAATGTCTGGTAACGACCGACGATTGGGCGCAGGCCGCGAGCAAAGCCCCTCCCAGCACGACGACCAACAGCCGAACACCGTTGCCGACAGCCGTGGCTTCTGACCCCTCGGGATCAATAACTCCGGTCTGACAATCGATGCACGCAATTCCGGCACGGTGGGCGGAAGACATATTGCATCCCCGATCTGTGCCCCCAACGCGACAAGAGCGCGATCCAATCAGGGCGGAACCGTGACGGATGTACCTGCATGGCAACGGCCGGGCGATTTCAGTCGGGTGTGCTTATTCCGCCACAGCGGTTGTGCGGTCGTGGCCTCTCAGAGATCGTCGGGCGTCGGAGGCTTTTCGCGATTCTTCGCCTACGGAAGCAGATCAGGTCAGCATCGGCAGGGTGATCGCGTCGAAGTATCTGCAATACGACGGCGACGCCGCTTGACGGAACCACGGCAGGTGCTGCTTTGCTCAGAGATCATCAAGATTGGGCGGCTCGAACCAGTTCGTCAGCGACAGGCCTCCGTCCACGACGATCGCGGCGCCCGTGATGTAGGCCGAAATCCGGTTCGACAGCACGGCAAGCGCCATCGGCGCGAGGTCGCTCCCCTCGCCGAGGCGGCCGAGCGGGATGTGCCGGGCCAGCGCTGGGTCCGCGACAAAGCCGCCGGCGGCAATCGCGCCGGGCACCAGCGCGTTGACGCGGATGCCGAAGCGACCGAAGGTCTTTGCCAGTTCCTTCACCAGCATTGCCATCGCGGCCTTCGACGTCGAGTAATGCGGCAGGTTGCGCGGCGTGCCGGCGTGCAGCGAGGTCAGGAACAGGAATGAGCCAGGCGCCCTCGCCGCGATAAGTTCCCGTGCGAGCTCGCGCGCCAGGTGAAAACCGGCATCGACATTGACCGCTCGCATCCGTTCCCAGGTCTCGTTGCTGACGTTGAAGGCATGGTCGGCCTCGCGCCGAGGCGGCGATGCGCTGTGGACGAAGTGGGTCACCTGCCCGAGGGCCGACCGTGCATCCGCCAAGAGCGCCTCGCGCGCGGCGGGATCGGCCAGATCGCTGACGAAGGGAACCGCCAGTTCCGGCCGCGGCGACGACCGAACCGCCGCCGTGACCGTCGCCCGGTTCACATCGGCGAATATGGTGCGAACTCCTTCGCCGACCAGGGCTTGCGCAATGGCGCGTCCAATGCCGTTACCCGCGCCTGTCACAAGGGCTGCTTCGCGCGCGGGGTCGAACGGCTGATTGAGGAGGCTCATCGGCGGGAACTCCGTCGCGGGGAAATTGCAGCGTGGACCTTGCATGAGTGGCCCACCGGATGGGTCAGCATAACAGGCGATGTTGGGCCTTAACGACGGTCACCGTGGCGCAACGGCAACATCTCCGTAATTTCCCCGTCCGTAAAACCCCTTACGCATTCTATCCGAATTTTCCGACTCACCTGCCGCTGCTATTCAAACAGTCGCACCTCGCACTTTGCAGGAGACGGAATATGGCGCAGGTCTTCTTTCATTGCTCCAACGCCGAAGGCGTCTGGATCGACCGACGCGGCGCGGCGGTCGGCAATCTGGTCGAGGCGCATGAGCAGGCCGCCATCGTGGTGCGGTCGCTCCTGATGGCGCAAAGCACCGAGGACTGGCGCGACTGGGTCCTGCATGTCAGCGACGATCTCGGCGAAGAGATCTTTGCGGTGCCGTTTGTGTCGATGCTCGGCAAGCCGAATTGAGGAGTGCGTCATGCTTGTCCTGCTTCTCGCATCGATCCAGCGCCTCAATTCGATTGCAACGAACTGGCAAAGGCTGGTCAAGGTCGCCAGCGATCGCTATCGGCCCGAGCTTCACTACATGCGCGGACCTGGCCCGAAGTGGCACGCCAAGCATCGCGACGGCACCGAGATCGGCGCGCTTTGAGGCTCGGCGTCCGACCTGCTAGAATCGTCAGATCAGGCAGGTGTT
Organism: uncultured Alphaproteobacteria bacterium; assembly: GCA_963741185.1. GTDB lineage: Bacteria > Pseudomonadota > Alphaproteobacteria > Rhizobiales > Xanthobacteraceae > Bradyrhizobium. Next base: position 35,900 of record CAVUHE010000030.1, read on the forward strand.
CGGTCATGAATGATTCCGAGACGGCAAGAGAAGTCATGGAGGCGCTGAGGCGGGCCGAACGCGAGCCGGCGCAGAAGGCTCTCCCGATACTCAACGGGCTGGTCGGCTTCGTTAAGGCGGACCAGGAACAGCGGCTGGAAGTCGAAGAGGCGCGATCCAGCACCTTCCTGGCGATTTGCGAAGTTGGAAAGGCGTTGCACCGCGGGCAGCCGGCGGACCAGCTATGGGCGACGGCGATCCGAGCAACCGAACGGTGGATGGCGCTCGTGAAGTGAGCCTGTTGGGCCGTTTTGACCCCTCACCATTTCCCGCATTTTCAATTTATTAAGCAATTGGTCCGACCGTACGCCACTTGGCCAAAAATCGCCAAATTCTTTTCTATTTGAACAGAGTTCTTTTCAATTCGGGGAACCTCTCATGCGGATCGCACGATTGATCTTCGCTGGCTCAATCGCCATCCTGGCCGCGCTGACGCCACCGGCGCTGGCGAAGAACGCGTCTTTGAATTCCCATGTCAACGCCAGTGCCCAGAAGGCCGACGATCAGCCCTCGGCACAGGGCTGCCACGCCTACCAGCAGGCGGCCGATGGCACGTGGGTCCAGCGTTCATGCCAGGAAGTAGGCCCGACCGCCCAAGCGCCGACGCGTGGCAAGTCCGCCACGCGCGCCCCGGACGATGAGGCGCGCTAAGCACGCTGGCCCCATTGCGGGTGTGGTCAAGCCGCAATTCGGCCTTTCCCCGGCGTCCTGACTATCCGGCTACCGACTCAGGATTGGAATCTGTCCATCGGCGTTTCGGTGCGTGGGTCATCGCATCGTCCCATGCGCGTGTGCGCATCAGTTGATACGTGTCTTGCGCACGGCATTGGCGACCCGCGACTTCGACGCCTTTGCTTGGGCGCCGGGCGCGATGAGTGCCGAGCGGATCAGGCGGTCCACGGCCTCTTGCTGCTTGCATCTCACTCAATAATATAGTCGCTACGTTACGATTGAGATCGCATGAAACAGGACCAAAATCTCGAGGCGTAATATCCTAATGAATCCATCAGATCGTATTGACCGGCTGATCGCAGGACTCACGGACTGGCGTGGCAAGACATTCGCCAGCATCCGCAAGAGCATCCTCGAGGCCGACCGGGAGATCATCGAGGAATGGAAGTGGATGGGAAGCCCGGTGTGGTCTCGCGACGGAATAATCGCGGTCGCCAACGCGCACAAAGGCAAGGTGAAGCTCACCTTTGCCTATGGGGCGAGCCTTCCGGATCCCGACAAGCTCTTCAATGCGGGCCTCGAAGGAAACGCGAGACGCGCAATCGATTTTTTGGAGGGTGACAGAATTAACCAGCGCGCTCTAAGAACTCTCATCCGCGCCGCAGTCGAATACAACCAGATCAAATTGAAGAAGAAAGCGCGTTCGCCTGCTCGAACGAAAGCCCGCAAGAGCAAGAAGGCATGAAGCCATAGCCTTTTTCTCGCTAATCCGTCATGGCGCTGCCGATGTGCTCGACGGGCGGCACCCGGCATGTCCCCATGCCCCCTGTTTGGGCGGATGTTCGTTCCGCAGCCCTGGCGCCCTCCGCGCCGCGGGAAGATCGAGCCGTGCCGTGTTCAAGTCCCCCCTGCCGACACGAGACAAAATGTCGGAATGGGCCTCCCAAAACCGTCCTCAGGGTCGAAGCCAACGTCAATCCGAACGGAGATACCCATGCTCTACGCCATCCTCGCCTATCACGTCGAAGAAGAGGTGCGATCCTGGACGCCCCAGGAGGACGCGGCGCTGATGGTCGATTTGCACAAGGTCCATGACCGCCTGACGTTGGAGGGGCGGCTCGGACCGGCCGCGCGTCTCGGCGCAACGAAGGGCGCCTGTGTCCTGCGCGGTCGCGGTAAGGGCGTCGTGACCGATGGCCCCTTCGTCGAAAGCAAGGAGCAGCTCCTCGGCTTTTACGTCGTCGACTGCGTCGATCGCGACGCCGCAATCGACGCCGCGCGCGATCTGCAGCAGGTCAATCCTTCCGCCACGTACGAAATCCGCCCCGTGTTGCTTTACCTTCCTGGGGTGCCCTTCCCGGTGACCGAGGCCAAAAGCGGCGCGGCAACGCGCGCGGATTCGGCATGAACCTGCGCCGTCTGCGCACCGACAACCAGTCAGGATCGATCGCATCGGCTTCGCCGGGAAGGATGAATATGCCCCTATCATTACCGCGGTATCTGGCTTACCTCGCCGTCGCGGGCATCGCCGCGGTGAGAATTCGACGATGATTGCTTCAAGTATTTTTCCCTGGTCACGCCAACGACTATTGGAACATGTGCATCAGCGCCGTCGAACGCGGCGAAGGCCAATCCGCCCTATCTGGAGATGACCTATCGCGACGCCCGCAGCCATGTCGCCTATTGCATGAAGTGAGGAGAATATCGACGCAGTGGATTGCCTTTTTGAGTGGGCAGAAAGCCATGCCTGCAAAGATGCCAAAAAAGCCAGTTCCCCGGTGGGCACGAAAGCTGCAAGATGCATCCAGGCCCAAGCCGCTTAAGCCAGATCCACCTCGCCAGGAGACTCCATGACTTCCGCAAACGCCGTGCATCTCGTCAACCACCCCCTCGTCCAGCACAAACTCACCCTGATGCGCGAAGCCGACCGTTCCACCAAGGGTTTTCGGGAGCTCTTGAACGAAATCGGCATGCTGCTCTGCTACGAAGTCACCCGCGACCTGCCGCTGGAGATGGTTGACATCGAGACGCCGCTGATGCCGATGAAAGCACCGAAGATCGCCGGCAAGAAACTGACCTTGGCGCCGATCCTGCGCGCGGGCGTTGGTTTTCTGGACGGCATGCTCGCGCTGGTGCCCTCGGCCCGCGTCGCCCATATCGGCCTCTATCGCGATCCGCAAACCCTGCAGGCGGTCGAATATTATTTCAAGGCCCCGCACGATCTGTCGGATCGCACCGTGATCCTGATGGATCCGATGCTGGCAACGGGCAACTCGGCGTGCGCCGCGGCTTCCCTTCTCAGAACGCGCGGCGCCCGCGACATGCGCTTTGTTTGCCTGCTCGCTGCCCCCGAGGGCATCGCGCACTTTCAGGCCGAGCACCCCGATGTTCCGATCTGGACCGCTGCCGTCGACGAGAAGCTCAACGATCACGGCTATATCCTGCCGGGTCTCGGCGACGCCGGCGACCGGATGTACGGCACGAAGTAAATAAGGACGCCGGTGTTAGTGCCGCTTGAAATACTGCACCGCGCGCTCGTGCCTTTCGGCGGCCGCGCGCGATTTGAAGGTGCCAAGATTGCGGCGCTTGCCGGTCTTCGGATTCACCTTGCGGGAATAAAGGCGGTACTCCCCTGACCTCAACTTGCGGATCATCGCAATGAGCCTTCTAGAGTGGAAACCTCTTATCAACCGCGCAGCACGCCAACGCGTTCCAATGCTTACGGCTTCGGCGGCGCGAATTGTTGATCGCTGAACGGCGAAACGTCCGGCACCCGCATGACGATGTAGCCGCGCCCGATCGATTGATGGCAGCCATTGCATCCGACCGTCAGATCGCCGTAGGCCTTGGCAAATCTCTTGCCGTCCTTTGCCTCGATCGCATCGGCCACCGCCAGAACCGGCTGAACCATGGTCGTGACGTTGCTTACGGGAAGTCCTTCATAGAGCGCGGCGGCTTCCACAAGGCTCGCTTTGAGCTGGCCAACCTCATAGGCCGCGAGTTCCCAGTTTGCGGATTTGCCGGCGAACCACAATTTCGTGTGCCAGATTTGCGCCGCGTTCATAATGGCGCCAAGCCGCGGCACATACGGCGAAGACGGTGGCACGTTGACCCCGGTTTGGGCCGCGGCCAAAAGCGGCGAAGTGCAAATCAAAAGAACAATCAAGCTACGCCATCTCATGTGGTGCTCCGTGCAAAACGCTCAATTCGCGTCGCCATCTGCCGGCGCGATTTTTCTGCAAACTAGTTCCTGTCGTCGGCAACCGCCTTGCGCTTGATCAAGGACGAAAACGGCTTGGTGTTTCCAGGGCCTTATCGGACGGGCTCAAGCCCGGATTCGCGCAGCGCGGGGGCGGCCTCCGCCGAGGCGATGAACTTCAAGAGCCTCTCGCATTGCTCGACCTTTTTCGACTCCGCCAGGCGTCCCGCCGAAAATACCGCAGGTGCTTGCAGGTGAAGCGGGATGGCGCCGACGATCTCGACACCCGAGACCTGCTTCAGCTCGCTGATCTGCTGGACCGCGAGGTCCGCCTCGCCCGACACCAAACGTTCGGCGGTAAAGCCTTGCGGAACGATGGTGGCACGGGCGTTGATATCGGATGCGATCCCCATTTGCGCGATCAGTTGCGCAAAGAAAATGCCGCTGGCGCCGAGACGCGAATAGGCGATCGATCGCGCGCCCAGCAGCGTCGCGCGCAACGCTTTCTCGGTCGCGATATCGGGACGCGCGCTGCCGGCCTTCACCGCTAGGCCGACATAGGAGCGCGCGAGATCGACGCAGCTCTCCGGAACGATGCTGCCCGTCGCCGCCAAGCCGGCAAGCCCCTCGCGGGTCAGGATCAGGACATCGGCGGTCTCGCCGTTGCGCAAACGATCAAGCAGCCCAAGCGTCGGCGCAAAGTCAGCGTCGATGCGCGCGCCGCTTATCGCCTCATACTTGCCCGCAAGGCAGCGAACCGCACCCATCAGGGCAAGCGTCGAAAGCACGCGGATCGTATTTTCCATCCCTTGATCCCAATCACGCCGGCCGCCGCTTCTAGCACGGCAATCACGCGCCCAAAACGCAATGATCCGCCAAAGCATGCGCCTTGGCGGATCAAGTTTGCGATAGCCGCGCCCGAAGGACCGAGGAGTGGTCCGGGAGGGCTCCTGAATGATTTACGCGGCAGCCGCCTTGGCGGTCGGCACCGAAGCAATCGTCTTGAGGATTTGCGAAGCGATCTGGTAGGGGTCGCCTTGCGAGTTCGGGCGGCGGTCTTCCAGATAGCCCTTGTAGCCGTTGTTGGCGAAGCTATGCGGCACGCGGATCGAAGCGCCGCGGTCCGCGATACCGTAGCTGAAGGTATCGATCGAGGCCGTCTCGTGCTTGCCGGTCAGGCGCATGTGGTTGTCCGGTCCGTAAACGGCGATGTGATCGGCGCGGTTCGTCTTGAAGGCTTCCATGAGCTTCTCGAAATAATCCTTGCCGCCGACTTCCCGCATGAACTTGGTGGAGAAGTTGGCGTGCATGCCGGAGCCGTTCCAGTCGGTATCGCCCAGCGGCTTGCAGTGGAATTCGATATCGATGCCGTACTTCTCCGTCAGGCGCAGCATCAGATAGCGGGCCATCCACATTTCGTCGGCGGCGCGCCTGCTGCCTTTGCCGAAAATCTGGAATTCCCACTGGCCCTTCGCGACTTCGGCGTTTATGCCCTCATGGTTGATGCCGGCGGCGAGGCACAGATCGAGATGCTCTTCGACCATCTTGCGGGCTATGTCGCCGACGTTCTTGTAGCCGACGCCGGTGTAGTACGGACCCTGCGGCGCGGGATACCCGCTCGACGGGAAACCGAGCGGACGGCCGTCTTTGTAGAAGAAATATTCCTGTTCGAAGCCGAACCACGCGCCCTCGTCGTCGAGAATGGTCGCGCGCTTGTTCGACGGATGTGGGGTCTTACCGTCGGGCATCATGACTTCGCACATCACCAGCGCGCCGTTGGTGCGCGCACCGTCGGGATACACGGCAACCGGCTTGAGCACACAATCCGAACTGTGCCCCTCGGCCTGCATCGTCGAGCTTCCGTCGAAGCCCCAAAGCGGAAGCTGCTCCAGTGTCGGAAAGGAATCGAATTCCTTGATCTGAGTTTTGCCGCGCAAATTCGGAGTCGGCGTGTATCCGTCGAGCCAAATGTACTCGAGTTTGTACTTTGTCATTGAGCCTCTCATGCGTTTGATGATGCGAAGGTGTGAGACCGAAGCTTTGGTCAGCACACACGTACCCGGCCACCATCGGCCAGCTCTTACCAAGCAATAAAAGTGCCAGCCAGTGCGGTGCAATAAGGTTGGAGCGAAGGTGAGATCGGCTTCGTTTCACCGGCTTCCTCTCTGGCTCCGACCGTCCGCCGGGGTGCGGCAAAGGCGCGCGGCCGATGCACGACGCAGAATCGGCCGGATCGTACTTAGGCCCTAACGACGCCTGTTTCCGCAGCACTCGGCGGGCGCGTCGCCCGCGCCGATTAAGGCTGCGGCAGCTTCCGGCAACATTCCGCAAGAATTCGAGATCTGCTCGGCAACCTTGGCGATGGCCCACACGTTAGTCAGCCTGCAACTGCCTCCCAGGAGGCAAAGCCAAAAATGCCTACATTTTATTCATGATATGATTTCTCTTTCATCAGGTTGCACGGCCGGCGTGCAGAGCCGATATGAGCTCTTCAGTAACCACTCACGAACGAGTCGGGCGCAGCATGGCTGCAAGCCCGCGATCAATGGAGATACCGATGAATACGAGTTTGAATCAGGGATCCGCCAGGATCTACCAATTCCCGGCCGGGGGCCGCGCGGCTCTCGGCGGACGACGCAACGAGGAAGCGAAGGCTGTCACTGATCCCGCCTCGCCCCGCGTCAGCGAAGCGGCGTGCGGAAGCGGCTGGTATCACGAAGCTGCCATCCAGGAGTCCAAACCAGCGCGTGATCGCTGATGAGCGCTGCGGGCTCGAGGCCGGCACGCTGGCGTTGCCGAGGCGATATCAGGGGCAACTCCGACAAACCCAGAAGGGTCGAAGCGAAAAAGCTTCGGCCCTTTCCTACGTCAGCTCGCACGCGGTCACTGGCCGTTTGACGTGTCTGATCGTGGTGGCAGTCTTGGCGATCACGAGAGTCACGCCGCTCCCGGAATAGCGCGCGCCGGTGATGGCAAGCCGTTTCCTCAAGGTGACTGCCCTTCCATCGAGTTGCAGATACGCGCGGGAATCGTAAGGGTAAAATCCGACAATGAAGCGGGTGCCATCAGCGCAGCGATAACTTTCAAAAGTCTGCGCGAGAGTCGGTGACGAGCCAGCCAATGCGTTTGCGATAAAAAGCAAGACACCGGAAATAGCGCTCTTATGCCAAATCATCTTCGCCCTCGGAGGCATTCTCTCTCCCCGCGGATCAAATCGGGGCAAGACGTGCAATACCCGTGCGAAAGGCGAGTGTATAGCCCAGACCACAGCAGTCGGGCGTAATCTTGAACACTCAGGCCGCCGCTTCCATTTCCATTTCCGCGTCGAGATCGGCAATGACGTCCTCGAAGGCGGAGATTGCCTGCTGGACCGCGGCGATCTGCATCAATTCCCAGCCGCTCACCGGGCCGTTGCGGTTCTGCAGCGCTACAACCAAATCCCGTCGCTGTTCCTTAAGCTGAACAAGTGGCAAACCGTGGTCAGGCAAGTGTCTCAACATGATATTTCCAGCCCCCTGAGTATGAACGACATGCAGCTATAGCCGGATGGTTCTGAATTCCGCTTACAAAACTCCGGCAAATTTTAGTGATCGGCACGGATATCGGGGAGACCAAGCGTTCCGAAGCTTTGGCGGTCTAAGGCCTTAGCGGCATGTGGCCGCAGAATTTCGCGGCATTGCAAATGAATTTCGCCTGACGGTAGTGTGGACCGATCCCGCTTCGCCTGGAGGTCGCATCATGAACGGAAAAGTCATTGTCGTGACCGGGGCCTCGGGCGCACTCGGCAAGGTCGTGGCAAAATCCGCACTGGCTATGGGCGCGCGCGTGGCCGCCGTGGACCACGCAACCTCGCAAGACGCACCGACACCCAGCCGGATCGAACTCGGCGGTGTGGACCTGACGGACGCGACGCAAGCCCGGAAGGCGATCGATGCGGCGGCCTCGCATTTCGGAAAGCTCGATGCACTGATCAATATCGCGGGCGGCTTTGCGTTTGAGGCCATCGCCGAAGGCGATACAAAAACCTGGCAGCGTATGTATGCGCTCAACGTGCTCACTGCTCTGAACGCGTCGCGCGCGGCGATCCGGCATCTGGTCGCATCGAGCGCGGGACGGATCGTCAATATCGGCGCGATGGGCGCGATACAGGCAGGCTCCGGCATGGGCCCCTACGCGGCGTCGAAAGCGGGCGTACATCGCCTCACCGAGGCGCTTGCGGCGGAATGGAAGGGCAAGATCACGGTCAATGCGGTACTGCCATCGATCATTGATACCGCGGCCAACCGTGCCAGCATGCCGGACGCAGATTTCGCAAAATGGGTGACGCCGGAAGAATTGGCTAACGTGATCTTGTTTCTCGCAAGCGAGGCGGCCAGCGCGGTCACCGGCGCGCTGCTTCCTGTGAGCGGACGGGTTTAGGCATCAGAATAACTGCTCCGAGCCTGCTCGATCAAATCAGGCCGCATGCACAGACGGCGATCCGGGCTAAACTCTGGCGGTGAGTCGCCGGCCACGACACGGGAGCCCCCTTGGAAACCGCGCTTTATCTGCCCGTCAAACGTTTCCTTGAGAAGCTCGGCTTTACGGTCAAGGGCGAAGTCGACGGCTGCGATCTCGTCGCGCTGAGCGGCGACGACCCTCCGATCGTGGTCATCGGCGAATTGAAACTTACGTTCAATCTCGAACTGATCCTGCAGGCGGTCGATCGCGCGGCCGCCTGCGACGAGGTGTGGCTTGCCGCGAGACTTTCCGAGCGCGGCAAAGGACGGGAGAGCGACGCGCGCTACCGCAACCTCTGCCGCCGGCTCGGCTTTGGCATGCTTGCGATCACCAAGACGGGGGATGTCGAGGTGGTCGTCTCCCCAACGACCACCCCGCGACGCGACCCGAAGAAACGCTCCCGTCTCGTTGCCGAGCATCGGCGGCGGCGAGGCGATCCCGCGCTCGGTGGCAGCACGCGCGCCCCGATCATGACCGCCTACCGCCAACAGGCGCTGGCTTGCGCATTGGCCCTGTCGGACGGACCGCGGCGGGTTCGCGATCTCACGCCCGAAATTCCAGACGCTCCGAAAATCCTGCTGCACAACGTGTACGGCTGGTTCGATCGGGCTGAACGCGGAATTTATCTCTTGACCGATGCCGGACGTGCCGCGCTGAGGCGCTGGCCACAGCAGCCGATAGACTTCACGGGCGCGGGAGAGTCCGCCTCGTGAGACGCGACCAACGAGCGATGGCGGGAGCGACGCGATGATCGTGGTGACTGGCAGCGTGACCGCGCGGGACAATTCCTTCAACGAAGCCCGCAGATTGAGCCTGGAACACGTGCATCGTTCGCGTAAGGAGCAGGGATGCCTATTTCACGCCGTCCATATCGACTGCGAGAACCCGCTCCGGTTGGTATTCATCGAGCATTGGGCCGATCGAGCCGCGCTGGCGGCACATTTTTCGGTGCCAGCATCACGCGACTTCGTCCGTGCGCTCAGGCCCCTCGCCACCGTCATTCCCGCGATCGAAATCTACCAGGCCACCAAGATCGAAAACGTCTGAATCGATGCACGCATAGCTGGATTGCCATACCAATTTCATATTGCAATGCAACATAACCGACTCTAGATACGTTTGATCAGACAGGGGGCCGCGATGAGCCAGGACTGGAATACAAAGTATGGACCGCGGCGCGTCCGGCGCGATCCGCCGACGCTGGACGAAGCGATCTTCGCAGCCGCAGGGATTACTGACGATCAGAATGAACAGGCGGAAATCGCAGCCTCCCTCATGGGGCTGCCGATTGAATCCGTCATGGCGGAAGTGAAGAAGGCAGGACGCACGTTAGCGCGTTCTCAAACCCGGGTCATCGCCGGAGAACAGGGCGCGCAGCGCTCGATCGTCGTCGAACGCCGGGTGGTCCGGAAGTTCGGCAACGACAAACGGACTGGGACGTAAGGCACGCGCTTGGAGCGCGTGGTCCGTCAAGCTGTCCGCCCCCAGCCATACATGTGCAGCAGAAGCTTCCAGTACGCGCGATTGAAACTGATCATCGCGCGCGCCGCGTCTATCGGCGTGGCTATCCCGAGCCTGGTTGCTTCGGGCTTCGGTTGCGGCGCCAGATCGATGGTTCCGCTGGATTCGCCGTGGCGGAAGGTGAGATGCGCCCCGAACTTGTTGGCGAGCGCCCGCATAGCCTCATTGTGAGCGCCGGTCGTGATCCGCAACGAGCGGTAGCCCTTCGCGCGCGCTTCCGCGATCAATTTCCGGAATAATGTGCTGCCGACGCCCTTCCTGCGTAAGCCAGCCTCGACGCTGAACGCGATTTCAGGCTCCGAATCCGGGGATTGATCCGGCGGATGCAACTCCGCCGCACCTCGAACCAGACCATCTTCGAGATAAGCGATGACGGTCGTGCCGTCGCTTGCGCATTTCGCGGCATAACGCTCGATGAAACTGTCGTCCATGAAGCCGTGAAAGCGGTCATGGCGGCTTTCCCGATCAAGCCGCAACAAATGATCACGCAGAAGCGGCAATTCTTCTTGCTGGCTCAGCGTTCGAACCGTGCCTCTGACGACCGTCGAACTGATAGCGCTTTGGTAGCTCACTTCAAAACTCCTCTTGGTAGCCCTCGAGGAGGCGTCGAATCCCTAGACTACCAATATTGTGCATTGCAACATGGAATTCAAGACCGCGTTCGGCCTCAAATAACGGCAGAAGCTCGCGACCAATTCGTTAAGAGATGGGTCTAAGACATTCGTTCAGAGCACCATTTGGGTTTGCGTCACTACCGCGACCAGCCTTCCCTCCTCGGTTACCAGCCGGGTTTGCCATACCTGGGTACGTCGCCCTCGATGCACCGGGGTTGCGGTTGCGATCAAGGTGGTCCCCTCCATGGCGCTCCCAATGAAATTGGTCTTGCTTTCGATGGTGGTCGTCCCCTTCGCGTCCTCAGGCAGGTTGATCACCGTGGCGGCAGCACCAACTGAATCTGCCAACGCCATGATCGCCCCACCATGAATCGTATGATTGAGCGTACAGAGATCGGGGCGGACCAGCATGCGCGCGACCACGCGGTCCTTTTCGGCTTCAGTGAACGCGACGCCCTTCAGTTCTGCAAAGGGCATTTTCATCGATCGGACTTTTTCAAGTAGCGTCATGATCGGCATTTCTCCCGCGCTTCGTCAGTCCCGGCCGGCCTTCTGAACTCGGGTCCACCGGGTTCAGCGATCTCGGCGTCCAGTCGGCAACAGCCGACTTGGATGGACCAGATCAGACCGGGAATGACGTTTCCAACTGATGGCGGCCGTGACAAGCCATTTATATTTCGCCATATCGTTTCCCATGCGCCAATTCCCTCCCCGCCGCATCGTCTGTCTCACCGAAGAAACGGTCGAGACACTCTATCTGCTTGGCGAGCAGGATCGAATTGTCGGCGTTTCCGGTTATGCGGTGCGGCCGCCGCAGGTAAGGCGCGAGAAACCCCGGGTCTCGGCGTTCATCTCGGCCGATATCCCGAAAATCCTCAAGCTCGAACCGGACCTTGTTCTCGCTTTCTCAGATCTGCAGGCTGATATCGTCGCCGATTTAGTCCGTGCCGGCGTTGCCATCCACGTCTTCAATCAGCGCGACGTCGCAGGGATCCTGGCGATGATACGCATGCTCGGCACACTCGTCGGCGCCGCAGAGCGCGCCGATCAACTCGCCGCCGGCTATGAAAGACGTCTTGCCGGCATCGCTTCTGCCGCCCGGCCCTCACCCAAGCCTCGGGTGTATTTCGAGGAATGGGACGATCCCCTGATCAGCGGGATCGGCTGGGTTTCCGAACTGATCGAGATCGCGGGCGGCGAGGACATCCTGCCCGACTTGCGATTCCAGCAGTCGGCGACGAACCGGATCATTTCGCCTGACCTGGTCAGGGCTGCCGCGCCGGACGTCATTCTGGCGTCCTGGTGCGGCAAGAAAGTTGTACCCGACAAAATCAGACGGCGGCCGGGATGGAGCGAGGTTCCGGCGGTCCACAACGATCGAATCGTCGAGATCAAATCGCCGCTGATCCTGCAACCCGGCCCGGCGGCTCTGACCGACGGGCTCGACGCCATCGTTGCGGCGCTATGGCCAGCAACTACAGCTTCTCCACCCCACACCATTCGGCGATGAAAAGCGCGGTGGTCTTGGTCGACCTTCGCAAGGATTCGAGATCAACATATTCATTGAAGCCGTGCATCGCCGCTCCGCTTGCACCGAAACAAAGGCTTGGGATGTTGTAGTTCAACCCATAGAATCGCGTATCCGTGAGCGCGGTGAAGACGAGGTCCTCTACCGCGCCACCATAGACCGCATCGTAGGCCTTCCCAAACGCGGCTTCTGCCGCAGACGAATCCTTCAGTTCATAACCTTCCGACAGAAAGCCGGACCATTCCACGGCAGGCGGGTTATTGGACAGGAACCGATGCTCGCGAGCTGCCGCCGCGACGTGGCTGATTATCTCGGCCTGGCAGTCGGCAACCGACCAGCCCGGCAGGATCGCGATCCGGCAATCGACGTCGCACCAGGCCGGCACGCTGGAGGCCCAGTCACCGCCCTTGATGATGCCGGGATTGAAATTGATCGGGTGCGTGACGGCCCTGAAGTGGCGATCGTCCTTGGCGCGCTCGTTCCATTCGGACTCGAGCTTCTCCAATGACTGGACCAGATAATACGCCGCATTGATCGCGTTGGCACCGCTGCCCGCCTCGAACACGTGGACGGGATGACCACGTACTTTCAAGCGAAACCAGATCACGCCGACCTGCGAGCGCACCATCCTGCCCGAGGTCGGCTCAGGGATGAAACAGGCGTCGGCGCGATAGCCGCGTTGCAGGGTCGAAAGCGCGCCTGCGCCAGTACTTTCTTCCTCGATCACGGACTGAAAGTGAACCCGCGCCGTTGGCCTCAACCCGGCGGCCTTAATGGCGTCAAGTGCGTAAAGCGCACCGATGGTACCGGATTTCATGTCGCAGGCGCCGCGGCCGTACATGCGTCCATCCCGCACGACCGGCGAGAACGGCGGCGTCTCCCACATCTCGAGCGGACCGGCAGGCACCACGTCGCAGTGACCCTGGAGGATCAGTGATTGGCCGACATTGCTTGCGGGCCGGTAGGTACCGACCACGGTGCGGGCCTTTGAGAAGTCATGCTCAATCGGTCCGAACCCCCGCAAATCCTTGAGGTCGTTGACATCGATATGCCAGTCGTCGACTTCGTAGCCGCGTTCGCGCAAGAGATCGCCGATCATGTCCTGGCACGGTCCCTCGGCACCGCGGGTTGAGGGAATCGCGACAAAATCCCTGGTGGTCGCAAGCTGCGTGTCGAAGTTGGCATCAACCGCGTCGAGAATTTTTCGCTTCACGTCGTCAGGATTTATTGCGTCACGTTCTCTGTTTCTGGCCAGCGGGATTGAATCCTGGCCGCGTTTGGTCCTGCCCGATCGCTTTCAGAATCGCCGCCGCATCAATACAGTTTTGCGGCGCGGGCCTCACGCCCCATGGAAACACCGGATGACCGGCAATCGCAACACCCCGTTCTCGGCAAACACGCGTGGAGATCGGCAACGCATGCGGGTTGCGAGAGGATGCGCGCCTTTGGCGCGCGCGTCTCTCATCAGACGGCTTTTGTACTTCGCCTTGTCTTTTCCGATACTGGGTGGCTGCGAATTCTTCACGCTCGCTGCGCCCGCGTTCGCTCAACAGGTTTCTCGGGAGCAGGACATTGGTGATTTGCGGCTTGGGCAGCGCATCAAGGTCGACGACGGAACCTGCCCCGCCGGCCAGGTCAAAGAGATCTCCGGCACCAAGATGACCCCAACGGGTATCGTCCGGGCACAGAAGTGCATCCCGCGCCTGGGACCAAAGCAGAAGTAGGTTTTTACCGGATATCAGCCTGTTTCGATGGCTCGAACATGCACTGCAGCGTCGGCTTGGCGACCTTGGTGAACGTTGCGCCAATCTGAGATCTCTTGGACGCTGGTACCCAAGCATTTTCAATCGTCGGGACGCCGGTCTCGCTGATCCCGCGCAACAAGGCCGAGCGCAGATCGTCGTCTTCGACGACGGCGACCGCATAGTCATGAAGACAACCACAAACGGCTTCGGGGTGAGCCCAGCGTCCCAGCATATGGGGTGCGCACATCCGCACAAACTCTGCGCGCGGGTCTGGCAGTCTCATCGGTGATAGGATCTCCGCACAAGCCGGGCTGCCCCGAACGAGACAAGCAACGATCACAACCATAGATATTCGAAAAAGCATGCCAAGCCTTGCCGGAAGAGGAGTCCACTCAGCGGGCGGCGACGACCATCGAGGGACCGCCGCCGATGCTCGGGGAGCCGCTATAGACGAAGGTGCCGATCCCCGGAAGGCCGCCATCGGACGGGCCAGCGAGGTTCGGACCGGCCACAACGAAGGCCAAAGCGAGGAGGAAACTGAGGGTTCGCATTGACTGTCTCCGGTTTCTGCCGGCGCCTTGCGCCGTTTGTTGGCGCCTTGGTAACCACATGCTGTTTCCGGATCTCTGCGTCGAAGGCGAAAATGGTTTCGTCGCCTGGCTGAATTGTTTCGTCGGAACCCTCCGGACGACACAATTTTACAAAATTCAAATATTTCAACCGTAAAAATCGTTCATTGGGCCATTCCCTGGTCGTTCACCGGGCCAGTTCGATGGCCGATAGCGCCCGCTTGACGTGAACCAAAACCATGCCTTTGCCGACTCCTTGGAAATTGCCTGCAACTTTTTCGGGAGTTGCGCGTTGCGGAAGAATCTCACCAAGGACAATTTCGTGGGCAGCGGCAGCATCGATGTCGGCAGCAAAGACCGGGCCCGCAAGACCGCTCGACCCACGGCTGAAAATTTGATTGGGCCGGCCGATTTTCTCGAGCCGCAAATTGACGGCGGACAACTTCGAAAAGAGGACGGGTCGAGGGTCTGCGGCGCCATGACTGAGCAATATGGCCAAGGCGGCCACGGCAATGAATCAGTACCGCAGAAATTCGTGCGTTTGGTGGGATGCCATGACCGTAGTGCGCGCATCGAGTCGGAAGTACGCCCGCGCCCTGTTCCAGGAAAGCGGTAGTTCCAGGAAGCGCTCCCTGTCGCCCCACCTACCGGATGAAGTCGCCACACCTCTGGACCGTCGTATCGCCCGATCCCCAAGGCATAATCGGCACCGAGGAGGTCGAATTTTTGGGCGAGCCTTCGATCAGCTTGTCCGAATACACCATATAGACCAATACGTTCCGCTTGGCGTCGCAGCCGCGGACGATTTGCATCTTCTTGAAGAACAACGATCGCCGCTGCAAGAACATGTCATCGCCCTGCTCCATCTTGTCCTTGAAATGGATCGGGCCGATCTGGCGACATGCCAGCGAGATGTCCGACACTTCCTCGGCAACCCCCAACCAGCCTTTAATCCCGCCCCGCTCGGGCACCGTAAAGTGACAGGCCACCCCCTCGACCTCCGGATCGTCGATGCCATAGGTCGCGAGCTTGTCGTTTGGGCTCAACCACTTGAATACCGTCGAGCGGCGGAAGATCAGATCTGGCTCGTCGGCAGCAGATGCAGGCGATCCAAACCAAGTCGTCAGCGCGAGTACCAGCAAGGCCCAGCGTCCCCATCGCGTGTCATATTGCCTTGCGGCCTTGCGTGTCATGAATTTCTCCCTAAGCAAGCGAGCGGATGTAGGTGCTGGCGGCTTGTAGAGGAAGGCTGGGGTACCATCCGGTGTTTAACGTAATGTGAGGCTTTTTTGCTACGCTTGAGGCCAAAATCGCAGGATTTGGAAGCGTTACGCTGGTGAACGCGTATCCCGTCTGCAACATTTAATTTCAAATGGCTGGGATTCGAAGGTAATGCGGGTGAACAGGTATCGAGTGAGTATCGCGGCACCACGGTTTTGGCAGGCCGCCCTTCTGACGGCTGCAGGGACGATCGGCGTTAGCTCCCAGACAGAAGCTGCCATCTATTACTGGCCGGATTCAGAGCCGGGCTTTTCGCGGCCCGCACCGATCGCTCCGCAGCGACGCCAGAAGACGCGCCATCAGGCCAAGAAGTCGGAGATTGCTGATAAGGAGTCGGCCAAGCCGCAGGGACCCTTGGTCATTTCGATCTCGATCGCGCAGCAAAGACTGCGAATTTACGACGCCAACGGCTTCTACGCGGAGACACCGGTCTCCACCGGCATGCCCGGCCACCCGACGCCGATGGGCGTCTTCAGCGTCATCCAGAAACACAAGTTTCATCATTCCAACATCTATAGTGGCGCGCCGATGCCCTATATGCAGCGGATTACCTGGTCGGGCGTGGCGATGCACGCAGGTGTACTGCCCGGCCACCCGGCTTCGCACGGCTGCATCCGGATGCCGATGGCCTTTGCCATCAAGATGTGGAACTGGACCAAGATGGGCGCACGCGTGGTCATCACACCTGGCGACCTCAGCCCCGCGAGCTTCGTGCATCCGCTTCTTTCGACATTGAAGGTGCCGCCGCAACCGGTCGCGGTTGAGGAGCCGAAGCCGGAGGTACCAACAGCTCCGAAAATCGACAAAGCGGCGGAAGTCGAAACGAGCACCAAGCCTGCGGTCGCGGAGACAAAAATCGATTTACGTTCGACCATTGGCCACGGCGACAGCGCAAAGCCAGCGCCTGACGAAGCATCGGTTTCAGCGCCTTCGCAAACGCGAACTGCCGACGCCAGCAACACTTCGCCGACAGCGAGCCCGCCGGTCACGATGTCCGATGCGGCGCCTGCCGGCGGTGGCGCGGCGCCGGAAGCCAAACAAGCGATTTCTGAAAAGCGCAATGAATTGGCTTCGTTCGATAATAAGCCCGCCTCCGACAAGCCAGCCGAGGCCGCAAACGGCGAGACTGCGAAGGTCGAGGCTGCAAAGGTTGAAGGTCCGAAGGTCGAGGCGGACGCCAAGGCTGTGGTAGCTCCTGCCGCCATACCGGAACCCAAGAAGGATCAGACCCGCCCGAGCGGGGCCGCGAGGGCATCGAAAGTCGATCCGGCCACTGCGCCCAAGCGCACCGGGCAGATCGCGGTCTTTGTCAGCCGCAAGGATTCAAAGCTTTATGTCCGGCAGAATTTTTCTCCGCTGTTTGACGTGCCTGTGACGATCGCACAAGACGAACGGCCGCTTGGAACGCACATATTCACCGCGCGGGTCGACAAGGACGACGCCAATGTCCTGCACTGGTCGGTAGTGTCGCTCCCGGCGCCTACCAGATACGCCAATCGACGCGGCGAAGACGAGCGCAATTCGCGCCGGCGCAAGACTTCAGGCGCCCGTCCGATCGAGGTGAAGCCGCTGCCGGTACCCGACAGTGCGGCCGAGGCGCTCGATCGTCTCAGCCTTCCGGCGGATGTCATGGCGAGAATCTGACGAGGCGCTTTCGACCGGGGGATCGATCATCGTTTCCGATCAAGGTATCACCGCCGGCGAGACCGGCGAGGGAACGGATTTCATCGTTTCGCTGCGCTAGGCCTTCGGAAAGCCCCGGGCCGCCGGTCGCCTTGGGCGCGCGGCTCGGCTAAAAGAGCGCCGGCATGGACCAATCTCCCACCCGGACCCCGACGACCCACGCGGCGAAAGATGGCCTCGCGCCACTGACATTTCTTGGTTGGCGTTGGGGATTGGCTGCGATTGTTGCGGGGCTTGCGTTCTCGTTCCTCCTGTACGGCTACGCTCTGATCTACTGGCGTAACGCCGACATGGATCTGATGGTGATCTACAACGCGCTTCTGCTCAATGACGGCAAGCCGCAACAATTCTTCGATCACACCGGCTATGTCACGATCCTGTCCGTGAAGCTGTGGTTTCAACTGCTGCACGGTCTCGGTCTGCTTGACGGTTATTCGCTGTCGACGATTCCGCCGGCTTCCGATCCCGAAGGCCTTCGACGCCGCGATGACCGGCGCCGTTCGCGCCGGCCGTGTTTTCGCCTTTCTCATCGCGACCGGCTGCGTGCTGGTCTTTGCGGCGCTCATACATGTCATCGTGCGCGACTGGCGCGTCGCCTTGATTGCGACCTTTGCGTTCGCGTTCTCCAGCGGCGTCGCCGTGCATTCGCGCATCTTGCGCAGCGAGCTTGTGGCGGCGTGTCCAGTCATCCTTGCGCTGATGATCCTGATCGTGATCTCACGCCGCGCGAACATCGCGCGTCCTCTCTGGATAGCGCTGGCAGCAGCGCTTTGCATACTTGGCCTTCAGAACAAGGTGCAGGTGATCCTGCTGATCGGCGCTTTGCCTGTGCTGTTGCTTGCCTTCGGCGATGCGCAAGGTGCCAGTGTATCGTTCTGGCGCAATCCGCGATCTGGCTTTCCCGCGGCGATCGCCGCCACGGTTGCGGCGATCGCGGCGGCGTGGGCCGCATCACCGCTTGTCGCCACGGGCTTTGATCGAACGCTTCTCGATGCGGCCCAGTTCCATCCGTTGCTGCTTGGCCGCTTCGGCATCTATCAGGCCGCGCTGCTGATCCTGATCGGTAGCTGCATGATCCTCTATGCGCAGATCTGGCGCGTCAGCGCAGCCGAGACGCTGGCTTCGATGTCGGCGATTGTAGCCGGCGCGTCAGTGGCGTTGCTTGCGCTCAATATTGAATACAACACCAGCAACGTGATCGCGGTGTTCAATCCGCTGGAAAAAATGCTCACCTTTGCGGACGCCGACACGACCGCCGCGGCGAGCGGATCGAACCCGTCGGGAATCTTCTGGCTCCTGCTCGATGGGATCGGATCGGTGCTTGCGCGTTACACCTTCGTGCTGCACTCCTCGCCTCGGCCCACCGTCTTCCTCACCTGGCTGATCGTGCCGGGTGTCGTTTATGCGTGGCACCGCGGCAAAAGACAGGTTGCGATCCGGGCGCTCGGGCTTCTGCTGGCCGCGGTCGCTATCGACACGCTTGGCGTGCGGCGCGGATTGAAATCCGAATATTTCATCTTCACCGATCCGCTGATCATCCTCGCCGGCGCAATCCTGCTCGATTCCCTGACCGAGCTGCGCTTCCACAAATGGGCCCCGCCGGTCGCGATTGTTCTTTTCGGGTTGCAGATCGTGGTTGGCCAGGCCGAGCCCGTGAAGTACGCCCTCATGCGCCGCGGGCCGGAACCGATCTGCGAATGGAACCGGCATTACCTTCCGCTGCTGCCACTACCGTGGTGCCCGACGACCCGTCCATCATAACGGGTTGTTGAGAGGCAGCCCTTCCCCGGTTAGGCTAATCTCGCGTAGCCTTGATCGTGCCGAGCCATGAGGCTTCGATGTTTGACCGCAGGACACTTCTCGCCTCATCGCTGGCCGCGCTGACAATTCCGCTTCAGCCCCGGGCCACCCTCGCGCAGGCAGCCATGACCAGGGTCACCGCCTACGCCTTCTCGTTTCCGGCCTTGGCCGGAGGCGAGATCAGGCTGGCGGATTATGCAGACCGGCCGGTGCTGGTGGTCAACACCGCGTCCCTGTGCGGCTTCACGCCGCAATATGCGGGGTTGCAGCAATTGTGGAGCGAGTTTCGCGATCGAGGCTTGATGATTGTCGGCGTTCCCTCCAACGATTTCGGCGCCCAGGAGCCAGGAGGCGTCACCGAAATTGCGGAGACGGCGCAACACCAATATGGCGTTACCTTTCCGATGGCGGCAAAGGCCGTGGTGAAGGGTACAAATGCGCATCCCTTCTACAAATGGGCTGCCAACGCGCGTCCAAACGATGTTCCGCGCTGGAACTTCCACAAATATCTGATCGGCCGCGACGGTTATATCGCCGAGGTTTTTGCCGAAGGCGTCGATCCCGGGGATACTCGGGTCAAGACCGCCATTGCACGGGCGCTTGCGGACACCTGACGCAGCGCGTCAATGCCGCAGACCAATTCCCCCGCAATTAACCGGTTCGGTTGACAAATCGACGATTTGCGAAAAAGCCTTTGCCGTGGCCGCACCGATCCAACTAGTCTAGGATGACAGGGCAGGAAATCGCTCGGGCGCCGCGAAATGCCGGGTCCCGTGCTGATCACGGCAAAGGAACAGCAAGATGCGAATTTCGGCAGTTTTGATCTTTGCAGCCACGGTTTCCCTGTGCGCGACAGGCGCAGCACGGTCGCAGACCCCCGCCGCCAAGAACACCACAGCGCCCGCCGCGACGGCGGCCCCGGCTGCGGCCGCCATGCCCGCACCGGCCAAGCCGCCTTGCGCAAATCCCGATGCGCTCGGAATTGGCCGCGTGGTTGAGATCGACACCACCGGCGGACCGGGGTTCGGCTTCGAACACTTCAAGCAGCTCGATTTTCTGCGCGAGAAGGAGGTGGTTCTGACGTTTGACGACGGCCCGTGGCCGCAAAATACGCCCGCGGTCCTGAAGACGCTCGCGGACGAATGCACGACCGGCATTTTCTTTCCGATCGGCAAGCACTCGACCTATTATCCGGAAATCCTCAAGCAAGTTGCCGCGGCCGGTCACACCGTCGGATCGCATACCTGGTCGCACGCGACCCTCACCAACAAAAAACTGAGCGAAGATCAGCGCAAGGAAGAGATCGAGAAGGGTTTCAGCGCCGTGAAGTGGGCGCTCGGCACATCGCCCTCACCTTTCTTCCGCTTCCCCGCGCTCCAGCACCCGCCTGAAATGGTGACCTATCTCGGCACCAGGAATATCGCGATGTTCTCCTGCGACCTCGACTCCTTCGATTTCAAAGCGCGCAACCCGCAGCAGGTGATCGACGTCACCATGAAGAAGCTCGACAAGCTGGGCAAGGGCATCATCCTGATGCACGATTTCCACAAGCACACCGCTGAAGCCCTGCCTGCCCTGCTCCGCAAGCTGAAGACCGAGGGCTACAAGGTGGTGCAGATGAAGGCGAAGGCTCCGGTACAGACCCTTCCGCAATACGACGAAGAGGTCCTCAAGGACGCCAAATTGCCCACCATAAGTTCGCGGCCCGTCTCCAGCGTGGTGCAAACGATTTCGGAATAAGTTCTGGCCCCCGCGCGAAATACACCTGTGCCGGCGCTCCGCATCGACGGCTATGTCATCGTGTCCGCCGACGGCATGCTGGCGAACGCCGACCGCATCATGCCCAATGAACTGAAATTCGAGGGCGACAAGCGATTTTTCACCGCCGGCCTCGACCGCGCCGACCTGATCGTGCACGGCCGCCGCTCCTATGAGGACCAGCCGAACTCGCCGTTGAGAAAGCGGATCATCGTGACACGCGCCATCGACAGCATCGCGCCCGATCCGTCCAATCCGAAAGCCACGCTTTGGAATCCGGCCGGCGCCTCCTTCGAGGCCGCCTGCGACCATGCCGGCGTTCAGACAGGGACGATCGCGATCATTGGCGGACCGGATGTGTTCGACATGTTCATGGATCGCTACGACACGTTCTGGCTCTCGCAGGCGCCGCGTGTTGTCCTGCCGGGCGGAGTGCCGGTCTTCTCAGGCGTTCCGCGCCGCTCACCGCAGGACATTCTGGCCGCTCACGGCCTGCGCGCCGGCGAAAGCAAAACGCTCGATGTGGAGGAAAGCGTCACCGTCACGCCGTGGGGGCGCGTGGCTCAAACGTCGTAGGCTGGTTCCCGCTGCGGCGCCGCCCCGCCATATCCAGCGATCATGAACAAGGCGCCGATGATCGACAGGTTTTTCAGCGCATGGATCATGTTGTTCCTTGCGTCGGCGCCGGTCTGATTCCAGAAATCGTGAAAATAGAACGTCGCTCCCGCCACGAACAGGATCAGCAGGACCGCAAAAAAACGTGCGCCGAAGTTCAGCGCGATCATGAGGCCGCAGATCAACTCAAGCGCGCCTGCCGCGATCGCCATCATTTGCGGCATCGACATTCCGGTCATGGCTTCGAGCTGCGAGGTGTAGGTTGCGAGCGCCGCCGGAAGCACGATCTTTTCCGTCATCTGGGCCGTCGCCGCCAGGTCCAGAAGCTTGGAGGCTCCGGAGACAATGAAGAGCACGGCGAACAGAACTCGCCCGATAGTAATGAACGCTGACATGGCCGGCCTCACTGGATCGCGGGTTCGCTAACGGTTGGACAATTATGGGCGTTCCGCCCCAGCTTTTCAAACAGTCAATCAATTTCCCCGTTGGTCACCATGCCGGGTGGAATTTGTGTCGGCTAACTGAACAGCGACGGCTGCTGGCGACCCGCACGCTCCTGGGCTTCGACGGCAGCGACCGCGGTCATGTTCAGGATGCCACGCGCGGTCACCGAGGGTGTCAAAATATGGGCGGGCCGTGAAGGGCCAATGAGGATTGGTCCGACCGGCAGCGCATCGGCAAGGGTCTTGATCATTTGGTAGGCCACGTTGGCGGTGTCGAGGTTCGGCATGATCAGAATATTGGCCTCGCCTTCGAGTTGCGAATGAGGCAGCACCAGCTTCCGCTCCGCTTCGGAGAGCGCGGTATCGCCCTGCATTTCGCCGTCCGCCTCGATCTCGGGATGGTTCTGCCTCAACAGCGCTGTGGCGCGGCGCATTTTGCGCGAGGATTCCGTATCATAGCTTCCAAAATCGGAATGTGACACGAACGCGACCTTTGGCTTGATATTGAAACGCTGCACGTGGCTCGCCGCCAGTGCCGCCATTTCCGCGAGTTCCTCGGCGCTCGGGTTTGGCCGTACCTGCGTGTCCGCGATGAAATAGGACCCCTTGCTGGTGATCAACAGCGCGAGCGCCGCGAAATCGCTCACCCCCGGCAGAAAGCCGATGATCTCGCGGACGTGGCGCAGGTGGCTCATGTAACGGCCATCGACACCGCAGATCATGGCATCGGCCTCGCCGCGGCTTACCGCAAGCGCCGCTATCACCGTTGCATTGGTCCGCACCACCGTGCGCGCGGCATCGGGCGTCACGCCTCTGCGGCCGGCGATGGAGATATAAGACTGGACATACGATCGATAGCGAGGATCGTCCTCGGGATTGACGAGATCGAAATCCTTGCCGGCCTTGATGGCGAGGCCAAATCTCTTGATCCGCGCTTCGACCACCGAGGGTCGCCCAACCAGGATCGGCCGCGCCAGATTCTCCTCCAGAACGACCTGTGTCGCGTGCAGGACGCGTTCATCTTCGCCTTCGGCGTAGATCACGCGGACCGGCTGGGTCTTTGCCTTGGCGAACACCGGCTTCATGACAAGCCCGGATCGAAACGCGAAGCGCACGAGTTGAGCCGAATAGTCCTCGAAGCTCTTGATCGGTCGCGAGGCTACACCCAATTCCATGGCTGCCTTCGCGACCGCAGGCGCGATGCGCAGGATCAGCCGCGGATCGAACGGACTTGGAATAAGCGAACCCGGACCAAAGCCCTGCGCCTCGCCGCTGTCGAAACCCGGCGCCACCGCATCCATCGGCGGTTCGCGCGCGAGCTGCGCGATCGCGTCCACCGCGGCCTTCTTCATTTCCTCGTTGATCGCGGTGGCGCCGACGTCGAGCGCGCCGCGAAAGATGAAGGGAAAACACAGGACGTTGTTGACCTGATTGGGGAAGTCGGAACGCCCTGTGCAGATCATCGCATCGGGGCGTGCTTTCCGCGCCTCGTCCGGCATGATCTCGGGATTCGGATTGGCCAGCGCCATCACCAGCGGCTTGTCAGCCATCTGCTTGACCATGTCCGGCTTGAGAACATTGGGCGCGGAAAGGCCGAGGAAGATATCGGCGCCATCGATCACTTCAGCCAGCGTGCGCTTGTCGGTTTTCTGCGCATAGACCGCCTTCCAGCGATCCATCAGCGTGGTTCGGCCTTCGTACACGACGCCGTCGATGTCGCAAACCCAGATGTTCTTGCGTTGAGCACCCAACGAAACCAGGAGGTTGAGGCAGGCGATCGCCGCGGCACCGGCGCCGGAACAGACGATCTTGATGTCGGCAAGCTTCTTGCCGTTCAACCGCAGCGCATTGGTGATGGCGGCGCCGACGATGATGGCCGTGCCATGCTGATCGTCGTGAAACACCGGAATTTTCATGCGCGCCTTGAGTTGCGCCTCGATCTCGAAGCACTCCGGGCCCTTGATGTCTTCAAGATTGATGCCGCCAAAAGTCGGCTCGAGCGCCGCCACCGTCTCGACCACTCGCTCGATGGTGTCAGCAGCGATTTCAATGTCGAAGACGTCGATCCCTGCGAACTTCTTGAACAGGACCGCCTTGCCCTCCATGACGGGCTTCGAGGCCAGCGGACCGATGTTGCCAAGGCCAAGCACCGCCGTGCCGTTGCTGACCACGGCGACCAGATTGGCGCGCGAGGTCAGCGAAGCCGCTTCGGCCGGATTGCTGGCGATCTCGGTGCAGGCCGCAGCAACGCCGGGCGAATAGGCCAATGCGAGGTCGCGCTGGTTGGCGAGCGGCTTGGTCGCCTGGATCTCAAGCTTACCCGGCCGCGGCAGCCGGTGATAGGCGAGCGCGGCTGCGTGAAGATCTTCAGAATAGGACGTCATGCATTCCCCTGCGCTATCCTTCGACCCCGATCTTGAGGCTTCGGTGGCCGGTTCAGTTCGGTTGCAGATTGAGCCGGATATGAAGCTCGCGCAACTGCTTCGGGGTTACTTCCGATGGCGCCCCCATCAGCAAGTCCACGGCCTGCTGGTTCATCGGAAATAGCGAGATCTCACGCAGGTTGGTCGTACCGCACAACAGCATCACGATACGATCGACGCCTGCGGCCATGCCGCCATGCGGCGGCGCGCCATACTGGAATGCTCGATACATGCCGCCGAAACGCTCGACGACCTCCTTCTCGCCATAGCCGGCAATCTCGAACGCCTTCACCATGGCCTCGGGCCGATGGTTACGGATACCGCCGGAGGCGATCTCGTAGCCGTTGCAGGTGATGTCGTACTGGAACGCCTTGATCGTCAGCGGGTCCTGCCCGTTGAGCGCCTCGAGGCCGCCCTGCGGCATCGAAAACGGATTGTGCGAGAAGTCGATCTTCTTGTCTTCCTCGTTGTATTCGTACATCGGGAAGTCGACGATCCAGGCGAGTTCAAACCGATCCCCGTCGATCAGGTTCAACTCCTCGCCGAGCCTTGTGCGGGCGAGACCCGAAAACTTCCAGAATTTTTCGGGATCGCCGGCAACAAAGAATGCGGCATCGCCTTCCTTCAATCCGAGCTGTGCGCGAATGGCAGCGGTCCGCTCCGGGCCGATATTGTTGGCGAGCGGCCCCGCACCCTCGCCGCCTTCGCGCCACATGATGTAGCCGAGCCCGGGCTGGCCTTCGCCCTGCGCCCATGAATTCATCCGGTCGCAGAACGCGCGGCTGCCGCCGCCTTTTGCCGGGATCGCCCAGACCTGGTTCTTCGGGTCTTCCAGCATCCGCGCGAAGACCTTGAAGCCCGAGCCACGAAAATGCTCGGAGACGTCCTGCATGATGATGGGATTACGCAGATCGGGCTTGTCCGTCCCGTACTTCCGCAAGGCTTCCGCGAACGGAATCCGCGGCCAGTTCCTGGTCACGTGTTTGCCCTTGGCGAACTCTTCGAACACGCCCGTTATGACCGGCTCGACGGCCGCGAACACATCGTTCTGTTCGACAAAGCTCATCTCGAGATCGAGCTGGTAGAACTCCCCGGGCAATCGATCGGCGCGCGGGTCCTCGTCGCGGAAACAGGGCGCGATCTGGAAGTAACGATCAAAGCCCGACATCATCAGGAGTTGCTTGTACTGCTGCGGCGCCTGCGGCAGCGCATAGAAGCGGCCAGGATGAATGCGCGAGGGCACCAGGAAGTCGCGGGCGCCTTCCGGCGACGATGCCGTGAGGATTGGAGTCTGG
Organism: uncultured Alphaproteobacteria bacterium; assembly: GCA_963741185.1. GTDB lineage: Bacteria > Pseudomonadota > Alphaproteobacteria > Rhizobiales > Xanthobacteraceae > Bradyrhizobium. The sequence continues at coordinate 61,585 of CAVUHE010000030.1, forward strand.
AATTCGAAAAATCCCTGCTCTTTCATCCGCTTGCGCATGGAATCGACGATTGCGCCGCGGGTCATGATGTTCTGGTGCAGCTTCTCGCGGCGAAGGTCGAGGAAACGGAACTTGAGCCTTATGTCCTCGGGATATTCCTGTTCGCCAAAAACCGGCAGCGGCAGTTCGCCGGCGGGTCCCAGGACCTCGATCTCGGTGACGTAGATTTCGACCGAACCGGTCGCCAATTCCGGGTTATCGGTGCCTTCGGGACGGTGACGAACCTTGCCGTCGATCCGAACCACCCACTCCGAGCGCAACCGCTCGGCGTCCTTGAATGCCGGCGAATCCGGGTCGGCGACACATTGCGTCAGGCCGTAATGGTCGCGCAAATCGATGAACAGGACACCGCCATGGTCGCGAATACGATGGCACCAGCCGGACAGACGAACGCTCTGGCCGATGTCGCTCTCACGGAGCGCGCCGCATGTGTGGGACCGGTAACGATGCATGGATATCCCAGGAATGAATGTCGGAGGATCGAATCGAACGGCCTGAAGGCCTGCCCGAAGAGGTTGAGGGTTTAGCCGAGGCTTTCAGGCGCGGCAACCGACTGAAGGACCAAAACCGGGCCTCCGACCGAGCCGCCTAATCCCAAAAACCTGCATATGGCGGCCACGACATGGCGGGCCAGCCGGCAAACCGATTGTCTAATGGCAACATATGCCTATCTTGGTAGCATGACGGTGCATTTTCCCTTCCAAAACACTTATGCGGCGCTGCCCGACGGCTTTTTCGCGCGGGTCGCGCCGACGCCGGTGGCCTCGCCGAGGCTGATCAAGTTGAACCGACCGCTCGCGACGCGGCTTGGGCTCGATCCCGACAGGCTGGAGACGTCGGAGGGGGCCGAAATCCTCTCCGGCAAACGTGTACCAAATGGCGCCGAGCCGATTGCCATGGCCTATGCCGGCCACCAATTCGGTCACTTCGTGCCCCAGCTCGGCGATGGCCGCGCCATCCTGCTCGGTGAGGTGATCGATATCGACGGCGTTCGCCGCGATATTCAGCTCAAAGGTTCCGGGCCGACGCCATTCTCGCGCCGGGGCGACGGCCGCGCCGCGCTCGGGCCTGTCTTGCGCGAATATATCGTCAGCGAGGCGATGGCGGCACTGGGGATTCCGACCACGCGTTCGCTTGCGGCCGTCATCACCGGCGAGCACGTGATGCGCGAGACGGCTCTGCCGGGCGCGGTGCTCACCCGGGTTGCGTCGAGCCACATTCGCGTCGGCACATTCCAGTATTTTGCCGCCCGCGGCGACACCGAAGGCGTACAGCGATTGGCTGACCACGCCATCGCCAGGCATTATCCGCAAGCCGCGAATTCGGAGCGCCCCTATCACGCGCTGTTGGAGGGGGTGATCGCGCGGCAGGCGGAGCTGGTCGCGCGCTGGCTGCTCGTCGGCTTCATCCATGGCGTCATGAACACCGACAACACCTCGATCTGTGGCGAGACCATCGACTACGGTCCGTGCGCCTTCATGGACGGTTACGATCCGGCGGCGGTATTTTCGTCGATCGACGAGCAAGGCCGCTACGCCTATGCCAATCAGCCGCGAATTGCACTGTGGAACCTGACCCGGCTCGCGGAGTGCCTGTTGCCGCTGTTTTGCGACGACAAGGACAAGGCCATCGAACAGGCGCAGCTTGTTCTCGGCGAGTTCGCGCCCAAGTTCACCAAGGCCTACCAGGACGGGCTCCGGCAAAAGATCGGCCTGTTTTCGGTCCGCGATGACGACGAGGCGCTGGTTCTGGATCTCCTGGACGCGATGGCCAAAAACCAGGCGGACTTCACCCTCACCTTCCGCCGTCTGAGCGAGGCCGCGCTCGATGCCGCCCACGATCAAGCAGTGCGTCCATTATTCGCGGACCCAACCGCCTATGACGAATGGGCGGAACGTTGGCGCAAGCGCATCAGCGAGGAACCGCAAGTGCCGGCCGAGCGAGCCCGCGCGATGCGGGCGGTCAATCCAGCCTTCATTCCCCGCAACCACCGCATCGAGGCGGTCATCCAGGCCGCCGTCAACGGCGACGACTTCGCACCCTTCGAGGAACTCCTGACGGTCCTGTCGAAACCCTATGAGGACCAGCCGGCGTTGTCGGATTATGCGGACCCACCTCAGCCCGGTCAGCGCGTGCTTCAGACGTTTTGCGGCACTTAAATCGTTAACCCTCCGTCCAATATTGGGCGCGGCAGCTCGACGCCAAACGCCAGAAATTAACAGGCGGTCAATGGCTTCCCAACAAATCTAGCGGTTTGTTTTGGGAGATTTACCGTGGACGCGCTGGTTTTCGAATTCATGGGACTTGCGATGCTCGCGCTTTGCGTCGTCGTGCTGGCGGTTCCCTCGGCACGGCGGCCGTCCGGCCGGCAACTGCGCGACTTCTGACGCATTGAAGTTCGGCAGCGAGCGGATGTAGCCCGACAGTAGCCGCCGACGTAGGCGGCGGCTGGTCGCTGGTGCCCGAAAAAAGCTTTGCGAAACGCAAATGCAAGTCTCGAATTCGCCGCAAGACCCTTGACATATCAGCGCTTTCGGCCGAACGCCCTTATCGAAAGCGTTATGGACCGTTCATGGAACTGATTACCACCACCGCCGAACTCGCCGCCGTTTGCGACCGTCTCTCCAAACACCCGGTCATCACCGTCGACACCGAATTTCTGCGTGAGACAACCTACTACCCGTTGCTTTGCGTCGTGCAGATGGCAAGCGTCGAGGAAGCGGTCGTCGTCGACACGCTGGCCGAGGGCCTCGACCTCAAGCCGTTCTTCACACTGATGGCCGACGAGGAGGTGCTTAAGGTCTTCCACGCCGCCCGTCAGGATATCGAGATCGTCTGGCATCGGGCGGGGATCGTTCCACATCCGATTTTCGACACCCAGGTCGCGGCCATGGTGCTCGGCTACGGCGATTCCATCGCCTACGACCAGCTGGTCGAACGCATTACCGGCCATCGGCCGGACAAGACGCATCGTTTTACCGATTGGTCACGTCGACCGCTGACCAAGGAACAGATGCACTACGCACTCGCCGACGTCACCCATTTGCGCGATGTGTTTGCCGCACTCGACGCCGACCTCAAAAAACGAGGCCGCAGCGACTGGGTGAGCGAGGAAATGAAGGTGCTGACAAGCCCGAAGACGTACGACTTCCATCCCGAACGCGCATGGGAGCGGCTGAAGACGCGGGTACGAAAACCGAAGGAACTTGCGGTGCTGATGGAGGTCGCCGCATGGCGGGAACAAGAGGCACAGGGCCGCGACGTTCCACGCAGCCGCGTTCTGAAGGACGACGCAGTCGGCGACATCGCCACCCACGCACCGACCAGCCTCGAACGGCTCGCCGGTTTGCGTTCGCTGCCAAAGGGCTTCGATCGATCGAAATGGGGCACCGATATCGTTGCCGCCGTGCAGCGTGGCCTCGCACGCGATCCCGCAAGCCTGCCGAAAATCGAAAAACCCCGCGGCAACTCCAATGGAGCGGCGATCGTCGAGCTTCTCAAGGTGCTGCTGCGCATGACGTCGGAACGTCACGCCGTCGCGAGCAAGGTGATCGCGACAGTCGACGACCTCGAGCAGATCGCGGCCGATGACAACGCGGATGTCGGCGCGTTGCACGGCTGGCGCCGCGAGCTTTTCGGCGAGGCCGCACTGGCGCTCAAACATGGCCGGCTGGCGCTCGCGATCGAAAAAGGCAGGGTTGTAAGGGTTGACCGGAGCTAACTCCCGGTCGGTTTCCTCAGCGCTGCTTCGGTTGTGACGCAGCCAATTTCCCGCCAATGCGGGCTAATAGTCACGGCGGGGATCGGTCGGTATTGTCGCCATCCGCAGCTTTGGTGGCTTCTGATACTTCCACCAGAACCATCGATAGAATATAAGCGCTCGTATGCAGATTTAGCTGGCGTGCTTTCTCGATCGCCGCGGAAATAATGGTAGCCAGTTCGTTGAGATCGTTTTCGGGGCTCGCCATATCTCACTCTCTTCCGGAGCTCTCGCGGTGGACATCGATGATCCCGACCATCCCGGTGACAAGTTGCTGCGGTTGCTTCGGGAAAATCAGATCGATCTGAACGTTGTCGAGGGGTTGCGGCTGGTGGTCGCCTTCAGGAAAATCGAGGACCCGTCCGATCGGCGCATCCTCATCGAACTAGCCGAAAGACTAGCAAAGTAGTCATTGCCTCGCGGCGTCGATTCCGAACGTTCAACCATGCGTTTTAATCATACCGTGATTCTATTGCTGACTTCGATGACATAGGGTTCTCGTCAATGCGGCCCTCGAATCGAGCAGCCTTGTGCGAAAGACGACGAAGCTCGGAACGCAGCGCCGCTCACCCACCGAATTGCGCTCATCCGCGCAAGCGCGGCAAAAAACATCCCGTCCTGATCTTACGTCCAGAAACTACCTTAGCGAGCATATATCGTCTGATACAATCAGATTCGTTCCTCGCGCTCAATCGCCGCGTGACGCCGCGGCGGCCGCGCACATCGTCGTGCCTGGAGCACAGGCAATCTCTGCAGACCCCGATTTTCAGAAGGCCTGCCGAAAGATCGGATTCGATCTTGGTTGCGTGATGAGCAGGCCGATATCGCACATCAGGAAAGCTGACGTTGCCGTTCAGCTGGAGCGAAACGAAAGGCCATCACGAGCGGCACGCGCTACCACCGCAGTTCAAGTCCCAGCGTTCCCTGATGCGACTGCAGCGCGGCGCGAAATTTGCCGTCATAGTTGAGGTAAAGACGTGCAGTGTTGCTCAGGCTGAGCGACGCCGACGCGCCCGCATCGGCGCCGTAGCGGCTTTCGCCAATTCCCTGAACCGTGATGCTCTCGGGACCGAGGCTGACGGTGACCGCATTGAAATTCTGTTCGAAATTATCGACGAACTTGCCGTAAGCGGACAGATCCAGGATCTTCTGCTCCACGATCCAATAACGGCCGATTTCCGCGCCGAGCAGGATTCGCGAGCGCTCAAGCGTGGCGCCTGTCGCCGCCACCGGATTGAGACCACCAACCTCCTGAAACGATCCCGTTGAGGCACGAACATATTCGAGCGCCGCCTTCGGCACGATCCGGCTCTGGTCCATCGTCCAGTAGTAGCTGACTTCGGTAAGCGCGCCGTCGATCTGGCCGCTATAGCCGGCGGTGGCGGTACCCATTCCCGTGTCACGGCTTGAATTGATCTTTCCAAAGCCGCGGACGAGCGCGACAGCCCAGGTCCACGGACCCCTGTCTACCGAAGCGTTGAAGCCGAACTGGGTGAGATCAAGCGTTGCCGACTGCAGCGCCAGCGGCACGTCGATGGCGGTCCGGCTTTGATCGATCGAGAAGCCGACATTGACGCCCGGCGCAACGCGGGCACCGAATCCGGCAACACCGCCCAAAGTCTGGCGCCGGTCGCCGACAAAATCGAGCTGCGGACCGGTGCGGGTCGAAATTCCGTATACCTCCCCCCAGGTTCGGTAGCGTGGCCCCTCGGTGGCCTCCGAGGCACCACCACCTCCAGGATTGGTCCGCGACGCGCGGCCGAATCCGCCGGTCGCCTGATCTCCGAGCCGCTCCAGGAAATTGCTGCCAAGATTGGCCACGGCGGCGGCGGCCGAGAGTTCGGAGTTGATAACTGTCGGGACCGGAACGGGCGTCGGCGATGGAGTCGGGGTGGGCGTGGGAGTCGGGGTCGGGGTTTGTGCTTGAGCCGGCGATACCGCCGTCACGGCGAGCGCGAAAATGAGGACGAGGGCCCTTCCGACCCACCGGCCGGTCCCGGTCTCCACCGCTCGCGAAGACCGCAATGAGCAGCCCATCAACGCCTTTCCCAAAATGGAGCGCCAGCCCAAAAGATGCCAAATCGCCGTCAGCCGTGGACGATTTGCCCCCAGTTCTGAGGGAGCGTCAATCGGTCAAGGCCATTCGTTAACGGCGATTAGCGGGCCTTGTTGTTCCCAGGCCACAGGTCGCGGGGGCGCGATCGCACCGCCTCACTGATTTCCCGAGCCGCGCCAGAAGCTTGCTAACGCCCAATTTTCGTGTTGCAATCCGCCTCACAATCGGAATTAGGCCGATCGGCTGTGCGTTTCGCGACTAGGAAATTCAGCAGACATCCGGAAAGCCCGCTTGTGGCGTGGCACGCGAAAAGCGTGGCCGCGTCTTTTTTACGTCTAGACCAGGAGACAGGCGATGCAAAAAGGCACCGTCAAGTGGTTCAACCCGACAAAGGGTTATGGGTTCATCAAGCCGATGGTCGGCGATAAGGACGTGTTCGTCCATATCTCGGCCGTCGAGCGCGCTGGCCTCACGACACTGAACGAGAATCAGGTTATCGAGTACGACCTTGTGGAAAATCGCGGCAAGACCTCCGCAGAAAATCTGAAGGTCTCCTAAGCTTCGTCACGATCCGCGCAAGCAATCCTGATGTACCCCCGGCCCTTGCCGGGGGATTTTGTTATTCCGAGGCGCCTTGTGAGGCCGCCGTCGGCGAAATCAAGACCTCGCCGGAGCCACCGCCACCTTCCAGCCTGCAGACAGCACCATCGAGACGAATCTTGCCGCTCGCGAGAAGCCGCAGCGCATCCGGGTAGATGCGATGTTCGACTTCGAGGATCCGCGCCGCCAGCGTGTCCGGCGTATCGTCAGCGCGCACCGCAACAGCACCCTGCATCACGATGGGCCCTGCGTCGGTTTCCGGAATGACGAAATGGACGGTAGCTCCGGATATCTTGACCCCCGCGTTGAGCGCCTGACCGTGAGGGTCCAGTCCCGGAAAAGACGGCAGCAGCGAGGGATGAATGTTGAGCATCCTTCCATACCAGCATTGCACGAACCCTGCCGTGAAAAGCCGCATGAAACCACCGAGACAGATGAAATCGATCCGGTGCTCGTCGAGCGCCGATTGCAGCACCGCCTCGAACGCTGAGCGATCCTTGCCGAACGGCTTGCTCTCGATCGCAAGCGTGGGCACGCCGTTCGCCCGCGCCGTTGCAAGGCCGCCGGCATCTGCCCTGTTGGAGATCACGACCGCAATCTCGGCGGGAAAGTCCCTCGCCTTCGCGGCCTGGATCAAGGCAGCCATGTTGGATCCGCGGCCTGAAATCAGGATCGCCACGCGGCGCTTCAAGACCCCCTCACGCGCAACAGAACTCACCATGAGAGATCAAGATGACCGTTATAGACCACGCGATGCTCGCCTTCGGCGGAGATCACTTCGCCCAACAGTGTCACACTCTCGCCAGCATCGGTGAGGACTCCGGTGACCGCTTCGACCGCCTCGGCCTTGACGATGGCGATCATGCCGATCCCGCAATTGAACGTACGCAGCAATTCGTGTTCGGCGATGTTGCCCTGCCCCGCCAGCCATTTGAAGACCGGCAACACCGGCAGGCGCGCAAGGTCAATTCCGACGCCAAGATGACGCGGCAGCACGCGCGGGATGTTGTCGGTGAACCCACCACCGGTGATGTGTGCAAGTCCCTTGACCGCGCCGGTCTCCCTTATCGCGCGCAGGCAAGACTTTACGTAGAGGCGCGTCGGCGTCAGCAACGCGCCTCCCAGCGTCATGACCGGCGAAAACGGCGCCTGGGCCTCAAAGCCGAGGCCCGAGGTTTCGACGATCTTGCGGACCAGGGAAAATCCGTTCGAGTGGACGCCTGACGAAGCAAGACCGAGCACGGCGTCGCCTGCGGCGATATCGGGCCGCGGCAGAAGCGTGCCGCGTTCGGCGGCGCCGACCGCAAACCCCGCGAGGTCATAGTCACCGTCCTTGTAGAGCCCCGGCATCTCGGCGGTTTCACCACCAATCAGCGCACAGCCGGATTCCCGGCAGCCCTCGGCAACGCCCGCGACGATCGCCGCGGTGGCCTCCGGATCGAGCTTGCCGCAGGCGAAATAGTCCAGGAAGAAAAGCGGTTCTGCCCCCTGCACGACGAGGTCGTTGACAGACATTGCCACGAGGTCAATTCCGATACCGCCATGCAGACCGGTCTCGATCGCAATCTTGACTTTGGTGCCGACGCCGTCGGTCGCCGCGACCAGAACAGGGTCCCTGAAGCCGGCCGCCTTCAGATCGAACAAGCCGCCGAAACCGCCGATTTCGGCCTCGGTCCCGGCCCGCGCGGTGGCGCGCACCATCGGCTTGATGAGGTCAACCAGGCGGTTGCCCGCATCGATATCAACGCCCGAATCTGCGTAAGTGAGCCCGTTCCTGCGCTCGGCCATGGCCTGTTCCAGATGATGGCCGCTGGTTACGTCGGATTCCGCCTGTGTGCAATGGCTCGCAACACCTGCAGGCATATACTATGTAGACAAGAGCCGGTTCACCTACGCTAGAGGGCGGGATATTTTGGGAAATCAGACCGGTAGCCGGGAAACGACCGAGTTGAGCATTCCAAATATCATCACGCTGGGCCGCATCATATTGGTGCCCATTATCGTCTGGGCGATCGCCTCCAGCCAGATGGAGATCGCGTTTGCTATCTTCGTCGTCGCGGGTGTCAGCGACGCCGTCGACGGCTTTCTCGCCAAGCGTTTCAACATGACCAGCGAATTAGGCGCGCTGCTCGACCCGCTCGCCGACAAGGCGCTTCTGGTCTCGATCTATGTGGCGCTTGGCATCTGGGGCGCGGCACCGCGCTGGATCGTCATTCTCGTGGTCTCGCGCGACATCATGATCGTATCCGCCGTGATCGTATCGTGGTTGTTCGGCAAGCCGATCCCCATGAAGCCGTTGATGGTATCCAAGCTCAACACCGTGGCACAGGTGGCGTTGGCGGCACTGATCCTTGCCTCGCTCGGCTTCGGCTTCAAGCCGGTGCCGTATGATATGATCCTGATGGGCTTCGTAACGGTCTTTACTTTGGTTTCCGTATCGCTCTATCTCGTGGGTTGGGTACGGCATATGAGCACGATCGAGGCTCGTAAGGCCTAAAGGATCGCGTGTTCGATCCCGGTACGGAGACTTGCGTGGCAGGCCGCGTCCAACCTCGTCAGCTGGCATTTGCGCTCCCGCACGCAGAAAGCTTCACGCGCGACAATTTCCTCGAGGGACCGGCAAACGCCGCAGGCCTTGCACTGGTCGATAGTTGGCCCGATTGGCCGAACCGGATCATGTTGGTGGTCGGACCGGAAGGCTCCGGCAAAAGCCATCTCGCCGCCATCTGGGCGGAACAGGCCGGCGCCCGCTCGACGTCGGCACATGCGCTGACCGCGACTGCGGTGCCCGGCGCGTTGGCAACCGGCGCGCTCGTCGTCGAAGATCTACGATCGTCGAATGTCGACGAGCGCGCCCTGTTCCATTTGCTGAACCTGGCGCGCGAAGACGGGGCGTTTGTTTTGATGACCGCCCGCGAGCCGCCTTCTGCGTTTCAGATCGAGCTGCGCGACCTTCGCTCACGGCTGCGCGCCATACCGACCGTGTCACTGCTGCCGCCGGACGATCATTTGTTCCGGGCGTTGGTGGTGAAGTTCTGCGCGGACCGTCAGCTCGCTGTGGACGAAGCCGTCGTGGGCTATCTCACCACCAGGTTGGAGCGCTCCTATGCGGCGGTGCGGAAGGCCGTGGCGCTTCTCGACACCGAAGCCCTGCGGCTCGGCCGGCCGGTCACCCGGGCGCTGGCGGCCGAACTGTTCCGCAGCAATAGCTGATCATCGGCCCCATCGCATCTTGACGACGCGCCCGGTGGGAACATCAATGTCATTGAAACTTCACTGCGATCACACATGGTTTTAGCCGTCCCGGACCGGGATCGCTTTGCGGCCTGACATGAGATGGAACAGAGCTTTATGGAATCCGCGCAAACCATTGTAATTAAAGAAAAAGAGAGCGATTCTGGTGCTGCGCCTACGATCGGCAACAGCCCCGAACGTTTCATCAACCGCGAGCTCTCCTGGTTGCATTTCAACCGCCGGGTGCTCGAAGAGTTGGTCAATCCGGGCCATCCAGCGCTTGAACGCGTCAGATTCCTGTCGATTTCCGCCAATAACCTTGATGAATTCTTCATGGTTCGGGTCGCCGGTATCAAGGCGCAGGTGCGTGAGGGCATCGCCGAGCGCAGCCCCGATGGCCTGACCCCCGCCGAACAGCTTGTCCTCATCAACGAGACGGTTTCCAAACTCGCCAATGACCAACAGGCGATCTGGCGCGATTTGCGCAGCATCCTGGCCGAAGTGGGTATCGTGCTCGTCGATGGCCGCGATGTCACCAAGTCCGAACGAGCCTGGATCGAAGACCATTTCCTCCACAACATCTTTCCGCTGCTGACACCGCTTGCGATCGACCCGGCCCACCCCTTCCCCTTCATCCCAAGCCTCGGATTCACGGTCGCGCTGCAGCTTGCGCGCGTGTCCGACGGCAAGCCGATGAACGCCCTCATTCGCATGCCCGGCAAGATCGACCGCTTCATCCGCCTGCCCGCCGGCAAGGATGGCGCGGTGCGGCTGATTACACTTGAGCAGGCGACCGGCCTGTTCATCGGCCGGCTGTTTCCCGGATACACCGTCAAGGGTCAGGGCGCATTCCGCATCATCAGGGACTCCGAACTCGAAATCGAGGAGGAGGCGGAAGACCTGGTCCGCCTGTTCGAAACCGCGCTGAAACGGCGACGGCGCGGCTCGGTGATTCGGCTCGAGATGGAAGCCAAGATGCCCGAAGAGCTGCGCGCCTTCGTGCAGCGCGCGCTTTCCACCTCCGACGACGAGGTTCTGCTGGTCGACGGCGTGCTGGCCATGAACGAGCTGTCGCAACTGACACGCCTCGACCGGCCCGATCTCGAATTCGTGCCTTACGTACCCCGCCATCCCGAGCGCGTGCGCGATCATGGCGGCGACATTTTTGCCGCCATCCGGCAGAAGGACCTGATCGTCCACCACCCTTACGAATCCTTCGACGTCGTGGTGCAGTTCCTGCAACAGGCCGCGCGCGACCCCGACGTCGTCGCCATCAAGCAGACGCTCTATCGCACCTCGAACAATTCGCCGATCGTGCGGGCGCTTGCCGAAGCAGCCGAAGCTGGCAAATCGGTAACCGCACTGATCGAGCTCAAGGCGCGCTTCGATGAAGAAGCCAACATCCGCTGGGCGCGCGACCTCGAACGCGCCGGCGTGCAGGTGGTCTACGGATTCATCGAACTGAAGACCCACGCCAAGCTATCACTGATCGTTCGCCGCGAAGGCGGCAGCCTGACGACCTATGTCCACACCGGCACCGGAAACTACCATCCGGTGACCGCGCGCATTTACACTGATCTGTCCTACTTCACCTCCGATCCGATCATCGGGCGGGACGCCGCGCGGGTATTCAACTACATCACAGGCTACGCGGAGCCGAGCGACATCGAGAAGATGGCGGTGTCGCCACTCACGCTGCGCAAGCGAATGCTGGAACATATTCACGGCGAGACGGCCTACGCCCGTCACGGCAAGCCGGCCGCGATCTGGCTGAAGATGAACTCGCTGGTCGATCCGGAAATCATCGATTCGCTGTACGAGGCCTCGCAAGCCGGCGTTTCGATCGAACTCGTGGTGCGCGGAATTTGTTGCCTGCGACCGGGCATTCCCGGACTATCCGAGAACATCCGCGTCAAATCGATCATCGGACGCTTCCTCGAGCATGGCCGAATTTATTGCTTCGGGATGGGTCAGGGCCTGCCGAGCGCGAAAGCGGCTGTGTATATCTCCTCAGCCGACATGATGCCGCGCAACCTCGACCGCCGTGTCGAGATCCTTTGTCCATTACAAAATCCCACGGTGCATCAGCAGGTTCTTGAGCAGATCATGGTCGCCAATCTGAAGGATACAGAGCAAAGCTGGCAGTTATTGCCGGATGGATCGTCAACGCGTATGAAGGCCGCCAAGGGCGAGGAGCCCTTCAACCTGCATAATTATTTCATGACGAATCCGAGTTTGTCAGGCCGTGGAAAGTCACTTAAGGAATCATCGCCGCGCCGCCTCACCCGCCGAACCGAGCGTCAGCAGTCGTCATAAGGGGATTTGCCTGTGAAGCGGCCGCGCATGCGCGCATCCAGCGTCGCGGTCATTGATATCGGCTCGAACTCGGTGCGCCTCGTCGTCTATGAAACGATGGCGCGCAGCCTGATCACGATCTTCAACGAGAAGGCCCTTTGCGGTCTCGGCCGTGAAGTCCAGTCCACCGGTCTGCTGGCGCCCGACGCCGTCACCAAGGCCTTGACGTCGCTGCGGCGCTTTCGCGCACTCTGCAGAGTGATGAAAGTCGGCCGTGTGTATGCGATCGCCACGGCAGCCTGCCGCGACGCCAGCAACGGCCCGGACTTCATCGCCAAGGCCGAGCGCATCTGCGGGGTAAGAATCGAAATCCTGTCAGGCAAGCGCGAGGCGAAGCTGTCGGCGCTCGGCGTCGTCTCCGGCGTGCACAAACCCGACGGCATTGTCGGCGATCTCGGTGGCGGCTCATTGGAACTGATCGACGTGCACGGCAATCGGGTCCACGGCGGAGTGACATTGCCGCTCGGAAGTCTGGCGCTCCAGGATCTGTCGCACAAATCGCTGAAGCGCGCCGAGCGCATCGTCAAGACCGAGCTCTCCGAGGTGGCCCAGATCAAGGCCGGCCGTGGCCGCACTTTTTACGCCGTGGGCGGAACTTGGCGCGCACTGGCGCGCATCCACATCATCCAAAGCGAATACCCGCTCGGGGTAATGCACGGCTATTCGATACCGGCGCAGGATGCGCTCGATTTTGCGCGGCGGCTGCGCCGCCTGGTGGCGGCGAATATGCTCGCCAATATCGAGGTCGTTGCCGACGCAAGGCGACCGCTGCTGGCCTATGCCGCGCTGGTTCTCGAATACATCATTCGCGTCGCCAGACCGAAGACGATCGTCTTTTCGACCTTCGGGGTGCGCGAGGGCCTGCTCTACGAGATGCTGCCCGAAGCCGAGCGCTCGAGGGACGGTTTCATCTGTGCCGCGCAAAAGCTCAACGAGCTCTTGTCACGATCGGCCCGTCACGCGCAGGAATTGATCGAGTGGACCGATCGGCTGGTGCGAGTCGTCAAGTTGCGTGAGACGGAAGAGGATCGCCGCCTGCGCCATGCCGCTTGCCTCCTGTCGGACATCGGATGGCGGGTGCACCCCGATCACCGCGGCGAGGAAACGCTCAATCTCATCACCAACGGCAATTTCGGTTCGATCAGCCACCAGGGCCGGGTCTTTGTGGCGCTGGCAGTTTTCTACCGCTATGCCGGTCTGAGCGAGCAGAACGAGCCCCCCGCGATCATGCAGGAGCTGGTGCCTCCGGCGATGCTGGAGCGCGCGCGTTTGCTCGGCGCGGCCTTTCGCGTCGCGCATCTGATAACGGCCGCACGGCCCGGCGTGCTGCCGGCCACCCATTTTCGCAGCCAAGGCCGCAAGCTGATGTTGGTGTTCGAGCACAGCCTCGTCGATCTGGTCGCCGACCGTGTCGGCAGCCGCTTCAAGCAGCTGGCGCGGCTGGTTGGCCGTTCCGGATCGATCGTGCGCCGCTGAAATCGAATGCCTTTTTGCGGCGTTCCGCGAGCGGCCGTCTATGAGCGGTCGATCGGCTGGGCGACCTCGGCGGCATTCGGCAGCACGAGGTCTTCAAGCTGTTGCGCCTTCCGCCTTCGCCATATCGATCCCGCTATCAGTACCGTCACGGCACCGAGAACCGAGGCGATGTAGCCGTCAAGCTCTCCCTCCACACTGAAATTTGGCGATACGCCTAAAACCGTCGACGTCGCGTCGAGGCGAAGTGCGATGGTCCCGTCGAGAATCCGGTGCAACAGCGGCTGAACCGCCGGATCGCTCTCGATCACGTCACCGGCAATCCAGCCGAGCAGGATCGCACCGAGCCAGACGAGGACGGGAAACCGGTCGAGCACCATCATGATCAGCGCAGCACCCGCGATGATCATCGGAATGCTGATGGCGAGGCCCAGGATCAACAACGAGAGCTGACCGCTGGCGGCGGCCGCGACCGCGATCACATTGTCCAGGCTCATGATGATGTCGGCGATGACGACGATGCGGATCGCATGCCACAGCGTGGTGCCCGCGGCGATTTCATCGCTCTCGTCTTCGGGCACCAGAAGCTTGGCGGCAATCACGAGCAGCGCGATGCCACCAACGAGCTTCAGATAAGGCAGAGCCATCAGCGTTGCCACAACGCCGGTGAAGGCGATCAGCAGCACCACGGCGATGCCGGCGCCGATGATCATGCCCCACAGGCGATGCCGGCCGTGCAGGCCGCGGCATGCCATCGCGATCACCAGCGCATTGTCGCCGGACAGCAACACGTTGATCCAGATGATCTTGCCGACCGCCAGCCAGAACGACGGCGTTTGCATGTCGGTCTGGACCTGCTTGAAAAAGGCGCCGATATTTGCGGGATCGACGACCTGCAACAGCCAATTCACAGCCTGCCCCCTTGGGCCGCGAGCCGCTGCCGCCCGCGGCTATCGTCGACTAGATGGCGCGCCAAGTCTGATGTCAATCAGCCGACGATCTCGTTGCCCGAGAAGAATTGGGCGATCTCGATCGCCGCGGTCTCCGGGGCATCGGAACCATGCACCGAATTCTCGCCGATTGATTTTGCGTGCAGCTTGCGGATCGTACCTTCCGCCGCCTTCGAAGGATCGGTCGCGCCCATGACGTCGCGGTATTTCAGAATGGCGCCTTCGCCTTCGAGAACCTGAACCACGACCGGGCCGGAAGTCATGAAATCAACCAGCTCGCCAAAGAAGGGACGCGCCTTGTGCACGGCATAGAAGGTTTCGGCATGTCCGCGGCTCATGCGAATTCGCTTCTGGGCAACGATTCGAAGCCCGGCCTTCTCGATCAGCGCATTGATGGCACCGGTCAGATTGCGCTCGGTCGCGTCCGGCTTGATGATGGAAAAGGTGCGTTCAATCGCCATTGATTTCGTCCTTGGCAGCGCTGATGGAAGTTGCGGGCTTATATCGGTGCCGCCGGTGCACGGCAAGCGATGCGACGATGGGCGACGGATCGTCGGGCAGGTATTTAGCGCCCGGAATTACGACAATTTCACCAACATGAACCCTCTCTGAAACAGTCGTCCCGGTTTCGTTCACCCTCCAGGGCGTAGGTTTTCCATCAACCGAACGCCGACTTCGAAAGGCGTTCAGGGAAGTGCTTTTCACCGATGGCGTCCACACAGCGCCAAGACCTGAGGAGACCACCATGTTACGCAAATTCTCGCTTGTTGCAGTCGCCGTAGCCTCGCTGGGCGTGGCCGCGTTGGCACCCACCTCCGCCTCCGCCTGGGGTGGTTGGCACGGCGGATGGCATCACGGCTGGGGATGGGGCGGCCCCCGGATTTTTGTCGGCGGCCCGGCCTTCTACGGAGATGGCTATGGTTACGGCGGTTGCTATGTGCGGCGGTTGGTTCCGACCCCTTGGGGCCCCCGCTGGCGGCTGATCAATCGCTGCTATTGATTCCAACCGCCCAATTCGACGTCAAAAGGCCCCGGTCCCGTTGCGACCGGGGCTTCTGCCTGCCTCCGCCCGCTGGAACCGCCGCCGCCTTCATCTGAAATTGAACTAAAGTTCGCGCGCGCTGAAGGATGCGCGAAACATTTTCCGCCTCAGTGACTTGATCTGTCATCAACTCGTTGAATTTGCGGAAAGCAGAGCGGATCATGGAAATTCGAACTGACGACGACAGCGTGCCCATCGACCACAAGACCAGCCGGTCTATTTGCGACGCTGTGGGCGAACGCCTGGAGGAGAGGCTGCGCCCAGAGCCGTCGCACCTGTCGTCCCATCTTCACCATCTGATTGACGAACTGCGCCGGCGTGACGAAGCCGGCGGCCCGAAGTCGAACTAGGGTCATTATACGGGTTGCGTTTTCTGACGGCTGCGGTGAAAACCCCGCATGCTTTCAATCACCGATATCTCGATCCGGATCGCCGGACGGCTTCTGATCGATCACAGCTCCGTTCAGATCATCCCTGGCGCGCGCGTAGGCTTCGTCGGCCGAAACGGGGTCGGCAAATCCACGCTATTTCGCGCCATCCGCGGTGATTTGCCCACGGAAACCGGCACCATCGCGATTCCGTCGCGCTGGCGGATCGGCAGTCTCGCGCAGGAAGCGCCCGACGGTCCGGAGAGCTTGATCGATGTCGTCCTGAAGGCCGACCTTGAGCGTGAGGCGCTGATGCACGAAGCCGAGACCGCGCACGATCCCATTCGCATCGCCGACATTCAAACGCGGCTCGTGGATATCGACGCCCATTCGGCGCCTGCGCGCGCCGCCGCGATCCTGAGCGGGCTCGGGTTTTCCACCGCCGATCAGGATAGATCCTGTTCGGAATTCTCCGGCGGCTGGCGCATGCGCGTGGCGCTCGCCGCGACGCTATTCGCCGCGCCCGATCTTCTGCTGCTGGACGAGCCCACCAACTATCTCGACCTCGAAGGCACGCTTTGGCTTGAGGACCATCTCGCCAACTATCCGCGCACCGTCATCGTCATCAGCCACGATCGCGACCTGCTGGAGACGTCGGTGGACCAGATCCTGCATCTCGATCGCGGCAAGCTGACGCTCTACAAGGGGACGTATTCGTCGTTCGAGGAGCAACGCTCGACACGCGAAATGCTGGACGCCAAGCACGCCAAACGGCAAGCCGACGAGCGCAAGCGACTTCAGGCCTTCGTCGACCGCTTCAAGGCCAAGGCCTCGAAGGCCCGGCAAGCCCAATCCCGCGTCAAGATGCTGGAACGAATGAAACCGGTGACGGCGCTGGTGACGCAGGACGTGCATGAGATCTCGTTCCCGGCGCCCGAGAAGATGCTGTCGCCGCCGATCATCGCGGTCGATGACGTTTCGGTCGGCTACGACCCGAAGCGACCCGTCCTCAATCGCGTGACGTTGCGGATCGACACCGACGATCGCATCGCCCTGCTCGGAGCCAACGGCAACGGCAAATCAACGCTGGTGAAACTGCTCGCCAACAAATTGACGCCGTTCTCCGGGCGTCTCACCCGGGCGGAGAAACTCTCGGTCGGGTATTTTGCCCAGCACCAGCTCGATGAGCTCAACCTCGACGCTTCACCCTACGATCACATCCGCAAGCTGATGCCCGATGCCCCCGAAACCAAGGTGCGCGGACGCACCGGCGCCATCGGCTTCTCGGGCAAGGCCGGCGACACGCTGGTCAGAAATCTCTCGGGCGGCGAGAAGGCGCGGTTACTTTTGGGCCTTGCGACTTTCTTTGGCCCCAACATGATCATCCTGGACGAGCCCACCAACCATCTCGATATCGACAGCCGCGCCGCGCTTGCCGAAGCGATCAATGATTTTCCCGGTGCCGTCATCATGGTCTCCCATGACCGGTATTTGATCGAAGCCTGCGCCGATCGATTGTGGGTGGTGGCCGATCACACCGTGACGACCTATGACGGCGACCTCGATGATTATCGCCGGCTGGTATTGTCGGCGCGCGGTGCGCGCGCCAATTCCCGCGATCGCGACAGCAACGAACGCAACGATGGTCGCGACAAGGCTCAGCGCCCCCCAAGGGAAAAACGGGCGCCGCTCAAGCAAAGGATTTCGGACGCGGAGACCGAGATCGCGCGCATCAGCGACATTATCGCCAAGATCGATACCGCGCTTGCGCTGCCGGACCTGTTCAAGCGCGATCCGAAGCAGGCCGCCCAGCTCAGCAAGGCGCGGGCGAGCGCGGCGGACGCCCTGCAACGGGCCGAGGAAGAATGGCTGACGGCAAGTTCACAATTCGACGAGGCCGCCGGCTGAGCCGGCAACAAGCGGACCGAAGACGGTCAGGTAGCGGCAGGCTTTTTCTTCTTCGGCTTTGCGGTCTTCGGCTCTGCCACCGGATCCGACCCGCGCTCAACCGACGTCAGCCGTCCGCTCGTAAAGGTGTATATTCCAGCGCGTTGCCCGCGCGAATAGTTGATGACCGCCACCCGGTCGCCGCGCTCATTGTTGGAGATGTTGACGCTGTCGGGCACGCCGATTCCCCGCACGACATCACACTCGGTGTGACCGAGGGCAACGGTCCCGGTGGTCGTTGGCGCAGCCGCCGCTCCGTCGGACAAGGCATTGGCATTCGCCGGAACGCCCGCGGACGCCATTCCGGGGCAAGCCCCCTCGGTACTGACGAGATCCTGCGCAGTGACTGGTTTGTCCGGGGTCAGGGGCGGCGTATCAATCGAAACGTTCTTGATGAAAAGCCGTCCACTTCGCGAAAACCATTCCGCATCCTTTGACAAAAGGTCGGAGGAAAATATGTCGGACGTCGTGGCGCCGCAGCCCGCCAACATGGGGGCAAACAGAGTGAGCGCCAGCACTGATCTCCGGTGAAGGTATTTGTCTCGCACGAACTGAATCCACCCCCGCTCTAAGCGATTGTCCCACCATCACTTTGCGGCACGACCGTGGCTTTTTACAAGCTTAACCCCCGAAACCACACTGTTATCATTAATTGCCAGAACCTGCTAATCGCGCCGCTTCCAACGCCCCCGCTCGTCCGCCTGCCAGTAGGTCACCTCGAATCCTCGCGACTTGCAATCGGTCCAGGCGCTGCGCGCGGCGGCTAGCGCCTCGCCATCGTCGCCGTTGAAAACCAGAACGACCCGATCATAAACGCCGGAGTCCTCCGGCAAGGGGGCGCTGTCGACCAGAAACCTCACATTGGCTCGATTCGGGTTGCTGTGCTCAACGGCAAGCACGATCGGCTGGTCCTGAGCATCGCCGGCGCGCCAGGTCGCGTGTGGGAGGAACGAATCGTCCCGGTAGGTCCACAGGTGAGCATCCAGTGCATCGGCGCGCTCTTCGGAGGTCGACTGCACGACAACTCGCCAGCCGCGCTCTAAGGATTTTTCCAGCAGCGGTGGCAGCACGCTTTCCAGCGTCATGTCCTGCAGATGGTAGAATAGAACTTCCGTCATTGACCCGCTGTCCCGGTTTTCCAGGAAATCCAATTCGGCAGCGCTAGCGTTCGTAGTGGTCCGCGACCAGCCGATCGAGCAGCCGAACGCCAAAACCCGAACCCCAGCTTTGATTGATCTCGGTTTTCGGCGCACCCATCGCGGTCCCCGCGATGTCGAGGTGAGCCCAGGGCGTGCCGTCGACGAAACGCTGCAGGAACTGCGCCGCGGTGATCGAACCGCCGTTGCGGTTGCCGGTGTTTTTCATATCGGCGAATTGCGAATCGATCTGCTTGTCATACTCTGGGCCCAACGGCATGCGCCAGACCCGTTCGCCGGTTGCAAGCCCAGCCTTGGTCAACCGCTCGGCCAATTCGTCGTTGTTGGAGAACAATCCCGCATATTCGGTACCGAGCGCAACCATGATGGCGCCCGTCAGCGTTGCAAGATCGACCATGAATTTCGGCTTGAATTTCTTGGCCACGTACCAGAGCACGTCGGCGAGAACCAGCCGGCCCTCGGCATCGGTATTGATGATCTCTATGGTCTGGCCGGACATCGAGGTGACGATATCGCCCGGACGCTGTGCGTTGCCATCGGGCATATTCTCGACAAGGCCGATCGCGCCAACCACATTGACCTTCGCTTTCCGCGCGGCCAATGCCTGCATCAATCCCACGACGCAGGCGGCACCGCCCATGTCACCCTTCATGTCTTCCATGCTTCCCGCCGGCTTGATCGAAATGCCGCCGGTATCGAAACAAACGCCCTTGCCGACAAAGGCAACGGGCTGATCGCCGCGCTTGCCGCCGTTCCAGCGCATGATCACGGTTCGGCCCGGTTGCCTGGAGCCCTGGGCGACGCCGAGCAATGCGCCCATGCCAAGCTTCGTCATAGCCTTGACGTCGAGCACTTCGACTCCCACGCCGAGCTTGCGCAGTTGACTGGCGCGGCGGGCAAACTCAACCGGAAACAAAACGTTGGGCGGCTCATTGACGAGATCGCGCGCGGTGATGACGCCCTCGACAATGTGCGCGCCTGGAGCGAACGCCTTTCGCGCGGCCGCCGAATCGCCAACGGCGATCGAAACATCAGCGCGCACTGCGTCCTCCTCTCCCTCCTTCTTCTTGGTCTTGTAGCGGTCGAATTTATAGGCCCGCAGCCGGATGCCGGAAGCAATTGCGGCTGCCTGGCCGGGACTGGTCGTGCCCGTCGGCAATTCGGCAACAATTGTCACGGCGTCATTCCCGGCGGCGAGCTTGCCAGTCACCGTCCCGCCCAGTTTGAGAAAATCGTTATCCTTGATTTCCCCCAGCTTGCCTAAGCCCACCACGATCAGGCGTTTGGCCTTGAGGCCCTCCGGTGCCAGAATATCGAGCGTTCCCCCGTTTTTTCCCTTGAATCGGTTCGTTTCAGCGGCCCGCTTGACCAAACCAATGGCTGATCCCAGCGCCCTTCGGGTCGCGGGCCCGAATTCGAGCTTTTCATCACAAAAAACCACGAGAATTCCGCGCGGGGTGGCGGAAAACGGGACGAAGCCGACCTTGACGGCGTCGGTCATGGGAAAATCCTCCAAAATCAGGGCTGTCGCTGGGGTTGGGGCCGCCGGGCTATGATTGTTCTCTTCCCGGCTGCGATAGACATCCGTCAAGAGCCTGCTTCCGGCGCACTATGGCCCGTCCGCCGCCGACCTGCCAAGCGTCCGTGGCGGCCGCGCCACAAACCCGATTTATTAACCATACCGCAAGTGTGCCATGGCCCAGCCATTTTGTTGACGGATCAAAGGGATGGTAGTGAGAAAGTAAGTCAGCCTGAACCGTGGCGGCCCGACCAAAGGGGATCCCATCCGGGATTGGTCGCGAGCCGTCGATTCGGCGCGCAAGGTGGGATCGTGCGATAACGATGGGGTCGATCGACAAATATATCTTTCGCACGACGCTTGCGTCGTTTGCGGTCGTTCTGGTCAGCCTGACAGGGGTGATCTGGATTACGCAGGCGCTGCGCGGCATCGACCTGATGACCAGCCAGGGTCAGACGATCCTGACCTTCCTCGGCGTCACCAGTCTTGTGATTCCGGCACTCGTCCTGACCATTTCACCGATCGCTCTGATGATCGCGATCTCGCACACGCTGAACAAGCTCGCGACCGATTCGGAAATCATTGTGATGAACGCGGCCGGCTTCTCCCCGCTCCGGCTGTTCCGTCCGTTTCTTTTCGCCACCCTGGTGGTGGCGCTGCTGGCTGCCTTTATCGGCTCCTACCTCGCACCCGACGGCATGCGCCGACTCAAGCAGTGGGATGCCGAAATCACCGCGGACGTGCTGGCCAACATTCTGCAACCTGGCCGCTTCGCCCAGCTCGATCAGAACCTGACCATCAGAATCCGGGAACGGCAACCTGGGGGACTGCTTGTCGGCATCTTCATCGATGACCGGCGCGATCCGAAGGAGCGCATCAGCATCGTCGCCGACCATGGCACGGTCGTGAAAAACGAGGGCGGCTCCTTCCTGATCCTCGAGGACGGAAATCTCGAGCGGTTTGAGGCCGGCAAGCGCGATCCGGCGCTGGTGGCCTTCGGCCGTTATGGCTTCGACATGTCGAAGTTCTCCAATCAGGGCCACGACGTCGCGCTTGGTATTCGCGAGCGCTATCTCTGGGAACTGATGTCGCCGCCGGACGAAGATCCGGTGTACAAGCAATTGCCCGGGCAATTCCGCGCCGAACTGCATGACCGGTTCATGGCGCCGATCTATCCGTTTGCATTCGCGGCTCTCACCTTTGCTTTTCTCGGCGCTCCCCGCACGACGCGTCAGAGTCGAAATTTCTCGATCGGCGGAGCAATCCTTGCGGTGTTAGGGCTGCGGATGGCGGGCTTTGCCTGCTCGGTCATGGCGGTGAAATCGCCACTTGCTCCGCTCGTCCAGTACCTGATGCTGGCCGCGGCCATCGGTGTGGGCTTTTGGATCATTATCGAGGGCATCGTCATAGAGCCGCCGGCTGCATTGATGGAGGCCATCAACAAATCGAACGCGCGACTGCTGCGACTCTTCGGACAGCCGGCCACCGCATGAGCATGATCACCAATACTCTGGGACGCTATTTCGCCGGCCGCTTCGTGGTTTCGGCGCTCGGCGTCTTTGCAAGCATCTTCACGCTTCTGGTGCTGATCGATTACATCGAAATGGTGCGCAAGACATCGGGACTGGCCGAGGTTTCCGCCGTGGCGGTCGCGGAAACATCGCTGTTCCGCGTTCCACAACTGCTCGAGAAGATGATGCCGTTTTGCATCCTGATCGGGGCGATGACCTGCTACCTGGCGCTTTCGCGGCGACTGGAACTCGTGGTCGCGCGGGCAGCGGGGGTTTCTGCGTGGCAATTCATTGCGCCGGCGCTGGCCAGCGCGATCGTGCTCGGGATACTGGCCACCACCGCTTACAATCCGATGTCTGCAAATCTGCGAGAACTCTCCAAACGGATGGAAGCCGAGCTGTTCGGCTCCGCGCCCGGCGGCGGCGTGCAGGATGCGTCCGGTTTCTGGATCAATCAGGTCAACAGCGACGGCCAGGCCATCATCAACGCGGCCCGCAGCGAGCAACAGGGCGTGCGGTTGACGGGGCTGACGCTGTTCCGGTTCGATAACGACTACCAGTTCAAGGAGCGAATCGAAGCCCAGCAGGCAACCCTCGAGGAGGGACGCTGGCTGTTCAAATCCGTGCGGCGGTTCACCCTCGACGGCCCCCCGGTCGAGCAGGAGAGCTTCTCGCTGAGCACCAGCCTGACGCCAGCGCAGGTTCGCAACAGCTTTTCCACCCCGGAAACTGTGTCTTTTTGGCAACTACCCAGTTACATCCGCTCCTCCGAAAGCTCGGGATTCGCGACTGCGGGGTATCGGTTGCAATATCACAAGCTGCTTGCGCAGCCGTTTTATCTGGCGACGATGGTCACGCTGGCCGCCGCTGTCAGCTTGCGTTTCTTCCGTTTCGGCGGCGTGCAAAAGATGGTTTTGAGTGGCGTGGGAGCAGGCTTTCTGCTCTATGTTCTTTCAAAAGTAACCGACGATTTGAGCAAGGCTGAGTTGATGCATCCGATCGCTTCGGCGTGGCTGCCTGTCTGCGTAGGCGGCCTCACCGGATTTTTGGCCTTGTTGTACCAGGAGGACGGGTAGTGGCCGCTTTCGCCGCCCTCCAAGAAAGCTCGCTTGCGTACCGGCGACGCGCTCTGGCGCGCTGCGCTTGGTTTCGCTTGGCCAGCGTCTGCACACCGGTGCTCGCCGTCGTGCTCGGCCTGCTATTGGTGGTCGGCCTCCTCGGGCTCGCGACAGCGTCCACGGCCACTGCGCAGGGTTTTACCTACAATCCACGGCCACCCCACCCCGTGACACCTCGGCCAGCCAATGACGGGCAGATGCTCGTCCAGGCAACCGAAGTCGATTACGACTACAACAACTCGCGGGTGTCGGCGGTCGGCAACGTGCAGTTGTTCTACAACGGCACCAGCGTCGAGGCGGACAAGGTCATCTACGACCAAAAGACCAAGCGGCTGCACGCCGAAGGCAACATCCGCATGACCGATGCGGATGGCAAGATCACCTACGCCGACAGCTTGGATTTGAGCGACGACTACCGCGATGGATTCGTCGATACGTTGCGCGTTGACACCGCTGACGCGACCCGAATGGCTGCGACCCGTGCCGACCGCACCAGCGGCAACTACACCGTCTTCGAGAATGGTGTCTACACGGCCTGCGCCCCCTGCAAGGACGATCCGAGGAAGCCACCGCTGTGGCAGGTCAAGGGTATGCGCATCATCCACGACCAGATCGACAAGATGCTCTACTTCGAGAACGCCCAGCTCGAATTCTTCGGCGTCCCGCTGGCCTATATTCCGTATTTTTCGACGCCAGACCCGACCGTAAAGCGCAAGACGGGCTTCCTGATGCCGGTCTATACGACGAATTCGACATACGGATTCGGAATCGAGACCCCGTTCTACTGGGCGATCGCACCCGACTATGACGCGACCTTCAACCCGCGCTTCATGACCGAACAGGGCGTCTTGTTCCAGGGCGAATTCCGTCAGCGCCTGGCGGACGGCGCCTATCAGGTTCGCACCTATGCCATCGACCAGCTTGACCGCGGCGCTTTCGCCGGCCAGCCCGGAGACCGCCAGTTCCGCGGCGGCGTCGAAACCAAGGGCGAGTTCGCGCTGAACGACAAATGGGTCTGGGGTTGGGAAGGCATTGCGCTGTCCGACTACATGTTCCTGTCGGACTACAGGCTCTCGGTCTACAAGGACCCGTTCCAGTCGTTCCTGACGCTTCCGACGGAAGCCCCTTCGCAGCTCTTCCTGACAGGCGTCGGCAACCGCAGCTACTTCGACGCGCGGACGATCTATTATCTCAGCCTTTCGGGCAACCAGTCCCAGGTGCCGGTCATTTGGCCGGTGATTGACTATTCCAACGTGATCAACCACGCGGTGCTGGGCGGCGAAGTCAGCTACAAGACCAACTTCACCAACCTCACCCGTGAAAACGCGGTTTTCGACCCGATCAATAACCTGGCCCTCCTGAACGGTTCCTGCCTGCCAACATCGGCCGATCCGGCCAAGAGCATTGTGCCGGCGAACTGCCTGATGCGAGGCATGCCCGGAACCTACACGCGATTTTCGGGTGAAGTGAGTTGGCGGCGGTCGTTCACCGATTCCGCCGGTGAAATCTGGACGCCGTTTGCCAGCTTCCGCGCCGATGCCATCAATGCCTCGATTTCGAACCAGCCGGGCGTTTCGAACTTCCTGCCCGTTGGCGACACCACGGCGCTGCGCGTGATGCCCACGGTCGGCCTCGAATATCGCTACCCCTTCATCAACGTGCAGCCATGGGGCACCACGACGGTCGAGCCGATTGCGCAAGTGATCATCCGTCCCAACGAATCCTATGCGGGCAAGCTACCCAACGAGGACGCGCAGAGCATGGCCTTCGACACCAGCAATCTGTTCAGTGTCGACAAATTCTCCGGCTATGACCGCGTCGAAGGCGGTGGCCGCGCCAATGCCGGCGTGCAGGCAACCACCCAATTCGACCGCGGCGGCGCGGTCACGGCGGTGTTCGGGCAATCCTATCAGCTGTTCGGCCTGAATTCCTTCGCGGTGCACGATATGACCAATACCGCGGTCGATTCCGGCCTGCAGACACCGCAATCGGATTACGTCGCGAGCCTCAGCTATGCACCGAACAGGACCTATACGATCGCGACGCGTGCGCAATTCGACCAGGCGACCGGAAGCGTCCAGCGCTTCGAGGCCGAAGCCCGTGCCAACTTCGATCGCTGGTCGGTCAGCGTGTTGTACGGCGACTACGCCGCGCAACCGGATATCGGGTACCTGGCGCGCCGCGAGGGCATTCTGGTCAACGGATCGGTCAAGATCGCCTCGAACTGGGTGGCAACCGGCGCCGCCCGCTGGGATCTGGTGGCGAACCAGATCAACCAATATGTCGTGGGCGCCGGCTACGTCGACGACTGTTTCGTGTTGGCGGCGAATTATGTAACGTCGTTCTCCTATGCGACAACGACGTCGCCACCAATACTCGGCCACGCTTTTATGCTTCAGCTCGGCCTGCGGACCATTGCCAACTCCAATGCTACAACGCAATAAGATCGGCGACCGGGAACGCTCCCCGGACAACGGTATCCGGCGTGGCGTTGCCAAAACTTGGATCGGCTAACGTAGCGAAAATATGACTATGACCAATACACTCTTCAGTCGGCTTTCGGCTCTCGTTCTGGGCTGCGGCGCGGCCTTGATCGTGACGGGACCCTGGTCACCGGCGCGTGCACAAATCGCCTGCATGATCAACGGCGAGCCAATCACCAATTTCGATATCGAGCAGCGCAGCAAGCTGCTGATGCTGAGCGTAAAAAAGACGCCTGACCGACAGCAGGTGATCGATGAGCTGATTGATGAAAAGGTAAAGATAAGGGAGGGCAAGAAATTCGGCATCGACCCTTCGGCCGCCGATGTCGATCAGTCTTACGCCGCGATGAGCACGCGATTGCGAATCACACCGGACCAGCTGACGAAATCGCTCGAGAGCCAGGGCATTCGCCCTGACACTTTGAAGGCGCGCGTGAAGGCCGATATGGTCTGGAGCAACCTTGTCCGGGGCCGATACAAGGAAAGCCTCCAGATCAGCGAGAAGGACGTCAATGCTGCCGTTCAGGAAAAGGCTGGCGAGGAAAAGTCGGACACCAAGAGCTTTGAGTACAAGATGCAGCCGATCGTGCTGGTCGTGCCGCGGGGATCCGCCGCTGACGCTCTCGAAACCAGGAAAAAGGAGGCTGAGGCCCTGCGCGCCCGAATCCAGACCTGCGCTGAGGCGAACGCCTTCTTCAAGTCGATGCAAAATGCGGCGATACGCGAGCCAGTGACCAAGACCTCGGCCGACATACCGCCGTCGCTTCGTGAAATACTCGATGGCACTCCGATCGGTCATCTGACCCCGCCTGAACTGACCAAACAGGGTGTGGAAATGGTCGCGTTGTGCGCCAGAGAAGAGACCACCGTCGACACGCCTAAGAAAAAAGAGATCCGGGAAAAGATGTTTGCTGAAAAGTACGAGGCAAAGTCGAAATCGTACCTGCGCGATGCCCGCGCAGCCGCGATGATCGAATGCCGATCCGCAGAACCGCGATGACTGAATATCGTTGACGTATGGCAAAGCCACTCGCGCTGACATCAGGCGAACCCGCGGGCATCGGGCCCGATATCACGATCAAGGCGTGGCTCCGCCGCGAAGAGCTGAAACTTCCGGCCTTCTATTTGCTCGGCGATCCAATTTCCCTCCACGCGCGCGCAAAGACGCTTGGACTGAATATCAAGCTCGCCGAAGTGCGCCCCGAGCAGGCTTACGATGCATTCGCAAAAGCTCTGCCGGTGGTAGCAACCGGCCAGGCAGCGAGCGCGCTGCCTGGCGCACCCGACGGCACCAGTGCCGGCGCCGCCATGGCCTCGATCCGCCAGGCCGTCAGCGACGTTATGGCGGGACGGGCCAGCGCTGTGGTGACCAATCCGATTGCCAAGAACGTTCTCTATCGTGCCGGTTTTCGGCACCCTGGCCATACCGAGTATCTCGCCGAGCTCGCGGCGACGGGAGACCATAAGCCGCAACCCGTCATGATGCTGTGGTCAGCCGCTCTCGCCGTGGTCCCCGTCACCATCCATGTTTCGCTGCGCGACGCGCTCTCCCAACTTTCCAGCGACCTGATCGTCACCACGGCGCGTATCGTGGTGTCTGGCCTGAAAGCCCGCTTCGGACTTTCCCGTCCGCGCCTCGCCGTCTCCGGTCTCAACCCGCACGCCGGCGAAGATGGCTCAATCGGCATCGAGGACAAGACTATCGTGGCGCCCGCCGTCGAAATCCTGCGCCGCGAAGGCATCGAGATCAGGGGACCGTTGCCAGCGGATACGATGTTCCACGAGGCCGCGCGCCGGACTTATGATTGCGCGATCTGCATGTATCACGACCAGGCGCTGATCCCGATCAAGACGCTGGCGTTCGAAGACGCCGTCAACGTCACGCTGGGGCTGCCGTTCATTCGCACTTCGCCCGACCACGGCACGGCCTTCGATATTGCCGGAACCGGCACGGCCAATCCGTCGAGCCTAATCGCAGCGCTGCGGCTCGCCGCCCGGATGGTCGCGGCGCGGCCGGCATGAGCGCAATCGATGACCTGCCGCCGCTTCGCGAGGTCATCCGCCAGCACGCCCTGTCGGCCCGCAAATCGCTGGGCCAGAATTTTCTTCTGGACCTCAACCTCACCGCAAAGATCGCGCGCGCCGCTGGTCCGCTTGAAGATGCGACCATCGTCGAGATCGGTCCGGGTCCCGGAGGGTTGACGCGCGCGCTGCTCGCGTTGGGCGCGCGCCACGTGATCGCAGTGGAACGTGACCAGCGCGCCCTTCCCGCTCTCGAAGAGATTTCGCAACGATATCCCGGCCGGCTGGAAATCATCTGCACCGACGCGCAGCATTTCGATCCACAGCCCCTGCTCGGCTCTACCCGCGCGAAAATCGTCGCCAACCTTCCCTACAACATCGCAACCGCGCTGTTGATCGACTGGCTGTCGGTCGAACCGTGGCCGCCCTGGTACGACATGATGGTCTTGATGTTTCAGCGCGAGGTCGCCGAACGCATCGTCGCGCGCGAGAACGACGAAGCCTATGGGCGGCTGGGTGTGCTCGCGAACTGGCGCGCCGAGACCAAAATCCTGTTCGATATTTCGCCAGCCGCCTTCGTGCCGCAACCCAAGGTGACCTCCTCAGTGGTGCGGCTGGTGCCCCGCCCTGCCCCCGAAGCCTGCGACCGCCGCGCGCTGGAGCAGGTGGCAGCAGCAGCGTTCGGCCAACGGCGGAAAATGCTGCGACAAAGCCTCAAATCGCTGGGGGCAGATCCGGCCCGGCTGGCCGCCTCTGCCCAGATCGACCTGACCCGGCGCGCCGAAACGATTCCGGTCAGCGGCTTTGTTGCCATGGCCCGGGAATTGACCAATATACGCATTACCAATTGAACGTCCGCCTTCGGAGAAACGCCATGCCGCTCATGCGTCGCCAATCGCTTGTCAAATTCGACGCGCCGCTGTGCGAAACCATCGTCGAAACGCCGAAACCCGTGGCCAGGGAAGTCCTGGTCCGGATCGAGCGCTGCGGTCTTTGCCATTCCGACCTTCACATCCAGGATGGCTATGCCGATCTGGGCGGCGGCAAAAAACTCGACACCACACGCGGCATGCAGCTGCCGTTCACGCTGGGACACGAGATCGCGGGCGTCGTCGAGGAGGTTGGTCCCGACGTTTCGAGGGACCTGATCGGCACAAGGAAGGCAGTATTTCCGTGGATCGGCTGCGGCCAATGTCGCGAGTGTTTACAGGGTGACGAAAATCTCTGCGCCAAACAACGGTTTCTTGGCGTGACCATCGATGGTGGCTTCGCAAGCCATGTATTGGTACCCGACGCAAAATATCTGCTGGATTACAACCCCCTGCCGGTCAATCAGGCCGCAACCTTGATGTGCTCCGGTGTGACGGCTTATGGCGCGCTCAAGCGCTTGGTCGACCGACCGCGGCAGCGCAACCTGCTTCTGATCGGACTCGGTGGCGTCGGTATGATGGGGCTGGCTTTTGCACAAGCCATGTTCGGGCAAAAAATCGCGGTGGCGGACTTGAACGCCGCCGCGCGCGAAACGGCCCTGCAGAACGGCGCGGCTGTCGCCTACGATCCTTCCGAGACGGACGTCGTCAAGCGCATCATCAAGGAGACCGAAGGCGGCTTTGATGAAATTGTCGATTTCGCCGGTAACGAGAAATCGATGGCTTTTGCGGTTTCGGTTATCGCGCGTGGCGGCAAGATCGTCGTTTCCGGATTGATGGGCGGCAACTTCAGCCTGCCCATGGTACAGTGGATCTATAAGCGCATGACCATCGAGGGCTTCATGGTCGGAACGCTGGCTGAGGCGCAGGAACTGATGGCGCTTGCGCGCGCGGGCAAGATCAGACCGACACCGATGAGGGAAGAACCGATGCCGGATGTCCAGAAATGGATCGACGCGCTGCGGGCTGGAAAGGTCGTCGGACGCATCGTGCTGAAAAACTGACAGCGAAGGATTTCGTTGCTTCGCCGGTTGCGAAGAAGGAGTCTCTCATGGCCTCCGCAATTCATTCGACACTGGCCGCCTTGGCGGCGCTCGGCATGGCCGCGACTGCGGCTTCCGCACAAAAGCTGTACGGGCCCGGTGCGGCAGACACCGAAATCAAGATCGGGACCACCACACCCTTCAGCGGCCCGGCATCGGCCTATTCGGCGGGAGCGGTTTCCATTGCAGCCTATTTCGCGATGGTCAACGAGCAGGGCGGGGTAAACGGACGCAGGATCAATTTCATCAGCCTCGACGACGCCTACAGCCCGCCGAAGACGGTCGAACAGATCAGGCGCCTGATCGAGAGTGACGACGTGCTCTTCCTCGTCAATACTGTCGGCACCGCGACCAACATGGCCGTGTTGAAATACATCAACCAGAAAAGGGTGCCTCACCTCTTTGTCGGCTCAGGCGCGACGATCTTCAACGATCCCAGCCATTTTCCCTGGACAATGGGCTGGACGCCGCACTATGCGTCGGAGGGCGAGATCTACGCCAAATACGTTCTCTCGGTGAAGCCGGACGCCAAGGTTGCGATCATATCCCAAAACGACGATCTCGGCCGCGATTACATTATTGGCTTCAGGCGAGGACTTGGAGACCGCGCACCGTCGATGATCGTCTCCGCGCTGACATACAACACCAGCGATCCCACGATCAATTCGCAGATCGTTTCACTGAAGGCCTCCGGCGCGGACGTATTGTTGATTGCCGCGGTACCCAAATTCGCCGCGCAGGCGATCCGCAAGGCCTTTGACATCGATTGGCATCCGTTGAAATTCGTCGTCGGCGTCGGCTCATCGATCGGGGGCGCGATCAGGCCGGCCGGATTTGAAGCCTCAAGGGGCGTGATCTCGGTGGCCTACCAGAAGGATCCAGCCGACCCACAATGGCACGAAGACCCGGCCATGAAGGCCTGGAACGTCTGGATGGATAAGTACAATCCGCGCATCGACAAGAGCGACTATTACGCTCCCTACGGCTACAACATCGGCTTTGCGGTGGTGCAGATCCTCAAGCAATGCGGCGATGATCTGACGCGCGAAAATGTCATGAAACAGGCCTCCCATCTGGACATGGAATTGCCCATGCTGCTACCAGGGATCCGCTTGAAGACCAGCCCCGCAGACCTTCGTCCGATCAAGCAGATGCGACTGGTGCGCTTCGATGGTGAGCGCTACGTGCTGTTCAGCGACGTCCTCGCAAGCGAGTGAGGCCACTTCGAGGCAATCCAAAGGCTATCTTGGGGTCCACCGCGTGTCCCGCGGCGGGCTTGGCCAGCCCGAATTAAGCCCCATGCTGTCCGGATTTACGGCGCATTGCGACCCAAGTTTTTGGCGAGGTTTGGCATGTGAAAAAGTATTGCGTATCACCGGAGGTGCGGATGCCAAAGCGAACCGCAAAATTCGTGTCAGCCATCTTCGCCAGCATTCTCGCAGGTACCACGCTCACGTCGATATCGCGTGGCGAGACCGTCGCGGTCGATAGTTGTCTAACCAGTCCGAAGGGCGAAACGCCCCAAGGCAGCCATTGGTACTATCGGATCGAGCACGGCAGCAAGCGCCAATGCTGGTATCTCCGCGAGGAGGGTGAAAGGCTTTCGCAGGCCGCCCCTCAGAACATATTGCCACCGGCGAGGCCGACCGCGCTGCCAGCGGAGCCACCCTCACAACGCTCGGTATCCAACGCCCATGCCGAACTGCCGCCCCAGACCAACCGCGACGATGGACCCAATACCGTTCTGCCCGCGGCTCCGGCCGGGTCTGGCGATATCACGCGAACGGGCGCATTGAACGCGCGCGCGTCGTCAGCACTCGTCGGTTCGCGCTGGCCAGAGCCTGCCGCGGCGGGGGTAAGTCCCACATCCACCCCACGCCCCGCGACGATCGATCTAGCGGCCAATGCGCCGACAATTGCCGCGCCGGAAACCACCGTTGCCGCAGCTCCTCTCGCCAACGCAGACCCCTCATCGCGCAATCAGCCCGTCGCCAATCAAATATTATTGGCCGCCATTGCCGGCTCCATGATGCTTGCCGGCGTGATGGGTGCCCTTGTCACGAGATTCGGCCGGCGGCGAAGGCGGCGACGCGCTGCGGTTCGTTTCCGACGGGGCCCGATGCGGGAAACAACCGATGGGGACCGCATCGTGCGACCGGACCAGCCAGGCAGGAAGGCTCTCAAGCGCCGGCCTCAATTTGCCCGCGGCATCAGTGAAACGAGGATCCCCAACGACGGGACCGCGGAACTCTACTCGCGGTTCTCCGGACGAGCGCGAACGTAAGGTTGGCTATTTCTCCAGCTGTCTCTGCAGCTCTCGCACGAAAGTCGTCAAGCCGGTGCGGCGTTCGCGCTTGAGCCGCTCAGCCTTCAGTATCGACTGCACTTCGGCGAACAATTCATCGATGTTGCGATTGATGACGATATAATCGTATTCCGCCCAGTGACTGAGTTCGTGCGTCGCTCGGCTCATGCGCGAGCGAATCACCGCCTCGCTATCCTGCGCGCGGCTATGCAGCCGCTTTTCAAGATCCGCCGCTGACGGCGGCAGGATGAATACGCTGACCACGTCAGCCCGCGCCTTTTCCCGCAATTGCTGGGTGCCCTGCCAGTCGATATCGAACAGCACATCTTGACCTGCCGAGAGCGCGGCTTCGACCGGCGCGCGCGGAGTGCCGTAGCGATTGTCGAACACGGTCGCCCATTCCAGCAATTCGCCCTGCCTCGTCATCTGCTCGAACCGGGTCTTGTCGACAAACAGATAGTCGCGGCCATCAACCTCGCCGGGTCGTATCGACCGCGTCGTCGCCGACACCGACATCCTCAGGCCGGGCATCCGCTCGATCAGCAGGCGCGACAGCGTGGTCTTTCCCGCGCCCGACGGCGAGGACAGCACGAACATCAATCCCCGCCGTTCAACTCCGTCAAAGCCGTCCGCTGCCATATCTCACTCCAGATTCTGGACCTGTTCGCGGAATTGCTCCACCACATTTTTCATTTCAAGGCCGGTATTGGTCAATTCGATATCGTTGGACTTGGAGCAGCAGGTGTTGACCTCGCGATGAAATTCTTGCGCCAGAAAATCAAGCCGTCGTCCCACCGGGCCGCCCTTGGCGATCATTTCGCGAGCCTGCGCGATATGTGAGGCGATCCGATCGAGTTCTTCGCGAATATCGGCCTTGGTCGCAATTAAGAGCGCCTCCTGATTGAGCCGGTCCGGATCGAACCGGTCGGATGATTCAAGCAGCGCGGCGATCTGCTCGGCAAGCCGCGCCTTGATCGCATCGGGCTTGCGGCCCGGCACGGCCTCGGCCCGCTTTGCCAGCCGCTCTATCTCATCCATCCGCTGCGAAAGAATTTGTCCGAGCGAGACACCTTCGCGCTGCCGCATTTCAACAAGATTGCCGAGCGCCTGATCGAATGCCGCCATAGCCGCATCCTTCGCCGCCTTGTCTTCGGCCTCGTCGCTTTCCGGTTCGACAACCTCGATGACGCCCTTGATCGCCAGGAGCCCGTCGATACTGGGTGCCACCGCGTCGATCTTGCCGGCGAGCACGCCCGCGACCTTTACAATTGAAGCCAAAACGTCCTCGTTGACGCGCACCGTCGAGGCATCGCTGGTTCGCTTCACGTTCAAATTGGCGTACACCGTACCGCGCGACAGCACTTCCCCGGCGCGCTTCTTGGCGTACGCCTCGAGCTCGTCCCATCCCTGCGGCAGACGCACGCGAAGGTCGAAGCCCTTGGCGTTGACCGACTTCAATTCCCACTCGAACGCGTAAGGTCCGCTGGCGCCGCGGCTTCGGGCAAAGCCGGTCATGCTCGACAGTGCCATTGCGGGACATTCTCCGAAAAAATACAGGCTAGAGATTCGCTAAGCCAGAACGGCACAAGCTTAGCGCGTATTGGGCCAAAGTGGAATCTGGCAGCTGGTCAGCTGTCCGCTATTGCTGAACCACCGGGGGCGCCCCTGTCGATTGCGCCGCGCCCTGCCGGGCGGGAGCGGCAGGACGCGCCGGCTTTTTGGCCGGTAGAGGCTTTGCGGTCGTGGTCGTTGAGTTGGCGTCAGCAGGTGCACCCGCCGTAGCCGGTGCGGGCTCGTCGCCCGGTTCGACCGTATCGTTCTGTATCTGCTTTTCCATCGCCCGAAGTTTGGCGACGTTTTTCTGATGCTGGTCGTAGGAGTCGCTGAAGGCATGGCCGCCGGTGCCGTCGGCGACAAAGAACAGGTCGCGCGTTCGCGCGGGATTGGCGGCCGCTTCCAGCGACGCTCGCCCGGGATTGGCGATGGGTCCGGGCGGAAGACCATCGACCACGTAAGTGTTGTAGGGAGAAGGCTGCAGGATTTCGCTGCGCTTGATCGGTCGCCCGAGCGTTCCCTTGCCGCCCACCAGACCGTAGATGATGGTCGGATCCGATTGCAGTTTTATTTTCTGCCGCAACCGGTTGACGAACACCGCGGCAACCCGGCTTCGCTCATCCGCCTTACCGGTTTCCTTTTCGATGATCGAGGCCAGCGTGACCAATTGCTCCGGCGTCTTGACCGGAATATCCGGATTGCGGCGTTCCCAGATTTCCGCAAGCACGCGCTTCTGCGCCTGCTGCATGCGGGTGATCACCTGCTCGCGCGGCGTGCCGCGGGGGAATTTGTAGGTTTCCGGCAAGAGTGTGCCCTCGCGCGGCAGCTCACGCACAGAACCTGCGAAAATATCGTTCTCGGAAAGCCGGGCCACGATCTGTTCGGAGGTCAAACCTTCAGAGATCGTGACGGCGTGCTGAACCACCTTGCCGTCCACGATCGTGCCGATGACATCCCGCAGACTGGCGTTCTTCGGAAACAAATATTCGCCTGGCTTGAGTTCAGAGCGCGCCTTCAGCGCAAACACGCTGCCGATAAAGGCCCAGCGGTTGTTGTCGATGACGCCTTCACGCTGCAGAATATCGGCAATGTCGGTCATTCCCGCCCGCGCCGGAATATTGACGACCTTGTCCTCCTGCAACGGGCCCGGCGCCTCGATCTTCTGCTTGCCGTAGATGTAGATACCGCCGGCCCCGATCATAAGAACCAGAATGATGGTAATGATGGCGTTGCCGACCACGACGAAAGGATTGCGAGCACGCTCGGATCGCCTCGGCGGCGGCGGAACCTGCTCGGGCTCCAGCGCGGCGCGCGGACTCCGTGGCGAAATGGGCGGCCTCTCACTCATCGATACAACTTGAATCCTGTCGGTTCAATCGTGGCCTCGCGATCGCTGCACGGCCGTTAGTCTGCGCCCGCATCTAGGAATTATCACCGAATGCGGCGAAACGGTGGACGTTACTCGATAGGACGCGCCTCAGTTGGCCACGCGCTGCAAGATCACGGAGGCGTTGGTGCCTCCGAAACCAAATGAATTCGACAGCGCCACGTTGATTTCGCGCTTGCGCGGCGCTTGCGGCACGAGATCGATCGCGGTCTGCACCGACGGGTTCTCAAGGTTGATCGTCGGCGGAGCGATGTTATCGCGAATCGCCAGGATACTGAAAATCGTCTCGATCGCACCCGCGGCGCCAAGCAAATGCCCTGTGGACGACTTTGTCGACGACATCGATACCTTCGAAGCGGCGTTGCCCAGCAGCCGCTCCACGGCCCCCAACTCGATTTCGTCACCGACCTGTGTCGATGTTCCGTGCGCGTTGATGTAATCGATGTCCGAAACCGAAATCCCGGCGCGCTTTATGGCGGCACTCATGCTGCGGAATGCGCCATCGCCATCCGGCGATGGCGAGGTGATGTGGTATGCGTCGCCGGACAATCCATAGCCGACCACCTCGGCGTAGATATTTGCGCCACGGTTTTTGGCGTGCTGGTATTCCTCGAGCACCACGATGCCGGCGCCCTCTCCCATCACAAAGCCGTCACGATCCTTGTCGTAAGGGCGCGAAGCCTTCTCCGGCGTATCATTGAACGCGGTCGATAGCGCGCGCGCGGCACAGAAGCCGGCCATCGCCAGCCGGCAAATCGGTGATTCGGTTCCGCCAGCCACCATCACATCTGCGTCCCCGAGCCCAATCAGCCGGCTTGCATCGCCGATTGCGTGCGCGCCGGTCGAACAGGCCGTCACCACGGAGTGATTGGGACCCTTGAGACCATGCTCGATCGACACATAACCCGACGCGAGATTGATGAGGCGACCGGGAATGAAGAATGGCGATACCTTGCGAGGTCCGCGCTCGTTCAGAAGAATCGCCGTGTCCGCAATACCCGACAGGCCACCGATTCCGGAACCGATCATGGTGCCGGTGGCGCACCGATCCGCTTCGCTGTCGGGATGCCAATTGGCGTCATCGAGCGCCTGGCGCGCCGCACACATTGCGAAGATGATGAAATCGTCGACTTTGCGCTGATCCTTCGGCTCCATCCACTGATTGGGATTGAATGTGCCGTTGGTGCCGTCGCCGCGGGGAACTACGCAGGCTATCCGGCTCGTGAGATCGGAGACGTCAAACGTGTCGATCTTCCTGGCGCCGCTTTCGCCGCTGAGGATACGCTTCCAGGTCGGCTCGATACCACAGCCAAGTGGCGAAACCATGCCGAGGCCTGTAACGACAACCCGCCGCATCATGACCACTCCGGCCCGCGATTCGCGGTCCCCGACAACAAGACGTAGGACCGCGCGACCACGGTCCTTCCGGCTTCGTCAGCACCGCGCGGGGGCGTCAGCTCTTCGCGTTCTTTTCGAGAAATTTTGTCGCGTCGCCGACGGTCAAAATCGTCTCCGCGGCATCGTCGGGAATTTCACAGCCGAATTCTTCTTCAAACGCCATCACAAGCTCGACGGTATCGAGGCTGTCGGCGCCGAGGTCGTCAATGAAGCTCGCGTTGTCGACCACTTTTTCGGGCTCAACACCAAGGTGTTCGACCACGATCTTCTTAACCCGCTCGCCAATCTCACTCATCGTTCAACCTCGTGCTTGTTCCATTGGACCCGACCCAAGACGTACGAGCCATCGTGGTCGTTAATTTCCTTCGCAATCGCGCATAGTCTTGATTTGGCCCCGTCATGGCCGACACGGACCCGGCGAACGACGGCTGCTCTGCACCGCCAATATACAGGGTTTCAGCATCCTGCAATGGCGTTCTTTGCCCATCCGTCGGTGGTTCGGTTATCATACTTCCCAAGCCTTGACTACACGCCTTGAGCGGCTGCCCCAAGCGGCGTTTCGCCTCCCCGAGGGGACTGTCGATAGCCTCAAATCATGGCCAGTCCACCGTTGACGTGAATGGTCTGCCCGGTGACATAAGCAGCTTCGTTCGAACTCAGATAAACTGCCGCCGCAGCGATTTCCTCGGGCGTCCCCAGCCGCGCCGCAGGAACCTTGGAAAGGATCGCTTCGCGCTGCTTGTCGTTGAGCGCGTCGGTCATGGGGGTGGCTATAAATCCCGGGGCAATACAGTTGGCGGTCACGTTGCGCCGGGCGTATTCGGCGCCCAGAGTCTTGATCATGCCGATCAGTCCGGCTTTAGACGCGGTGTAATTGCCCTGGCCTGGATTGCCGGTGACGCCGACGACGGACGTGATGGCGATGATGCGGCCGAAACGTTTGCGCATCATCAGCTTGGTTGCGGCGCGGGCAAGGCGGAAGGTCGCCGTCAAATTAACTTTGATCACCTCATCCCAGTCTTCATCCCGCAACTGCACAAAGAGATTGTCGCGCGTGATGCCGGCATTGGCGACGAGAATGTCGACTTGGCCCATGGCTCGTTCCGCCGCGGGCACCAGCGCCTCGACCTCGGCGGCGTCGGCGAGATTGCACGGCACAACATGGACCCGCGCGCCGAGCTTGGCGGCGAGCGCATCCAGCGCCTCACGCCGTGTCCCGGAAACGGCCACCGTGGCGCCCTGTGCGTGCAGCGCCTGTGCGATCGCGCCGCCGATGCCTCCGCTTGCACCGGTGACCAGTGCCGTCCTGCCCGTGAGATCGAACATCATTTCACCTCCCACTCAGGCCGATTGCGCCGCAATCAGCGCGTCTTTCGCCGAGGCGATATCGTTGGGCCCGCCGACTGAAATTCCGACGGCGCCCTCGGCGATACGTTTGACCAGCCCGCTCAGGACCTTGCCAGCGCCAATTTCGAAGAACCGTGTAACGCCGTGGCTTGCCATGTAAGCCACGGACTCGCGCCAGCGCACTGTTCCCGTGACCTGTTCGATCAGGCGAAGACGGATCTCGTCAGGCTCCGTGATTGGCGCGGCCAGCACATTCGATACCAGGGGAGACGCTGGTTTCTTGATGGTGATCCCGGCAAGTGCTTGCGCCATGGCGTCGGCGGCAGGCTGCATCAACCGACAATGAAACGGCGCCGACACCGGAAGCATCA
The DNA here is from genome assembly GCA_963741185.1 of uncultured Alphaproteobacteria bacterium. GTDB lineage: Bacteria > Pseudomonadota > Alphaproteobacteria > Rhizobiales > Xanthobacteraceae > Bradyrhizobium. The sequence continues at coordinate 99,553 of CAVUHE010000030.1, forward strand.
TGGCGCGCTTGGCACCTTTGCTCTTGGCAATCTCAAGGGCGCGCTCGACGGCCGCCTTGTCGCCGGAGACCACGACCTGGCCGCCGCCATTGTCGTTGGCGGCCTGACAGACCTGCCCCTGAGCGGCCTCATTGGCAACCGCCACCGCCGCCTCATAATCAAGTCCGAGCAAAGCTGCCATCGCACCGACACCGACCGGCACCGCCTTCTGCATGGCAAGGCCACGGATGCGCAACAGCCGCGCGGTGTCGCTGATGCTGAGGCTGCCTGCTGCAGCAAGCGCGGAATATTCTCCAAGTGAATGTCCGGCGACAAAGGCGGCATGCGCCGCAACCGAAAAGCCCGCTTCGGCCTCCAGCACGCGCATGGTGGCAAGGGAGACCGCCATTAATGCCGGCTGCGCATTTTCGGTGAGTTGCAGGGTCTCTGCCGGACCGTCCCACATGACGGCCGTGAGCCTTTCGCCGAGCGCTGCGTCGACCTCATCAAACACTGCGCGAGCGGCCGGAAAGGCCCCGGCCAGTGCCTTGCCCATGCCGACGGCCTGAGAGCCCTGCCCCGGAAAGGTAAATGCTGCCGTCATCAACGCCCCTGGATATTCACGTTCCCGCCGATGTTCCGTTGAAGCTCGTGGCCAGACGTGAAATAAGTTATACTTTTCAATAATTTATATCCGCACCGGACCAGGGACGGATTTCATTTTGCCAATCGCGCCCAAGTTGGGCCGAAAGACACCGCTGGGGCCGCCCGTGTCAAGCCGCAGCCGCCTTCCGGCCACAGCCAGCCATCCCTCCGATCTCGTGGCTTTCCCTTGCCAGCGCGTTCAAAATCCGTATAAACCGCGCCATCCGTGGATCCCGGCCGGGAGCTGAACGGACGGTCTCAGCAATTTCACCGTATCGGCGATGTTGATGTGGCAGGGCCAGTCGGTCCGTCGTCCCGTGCTTCCGCCTTCTGAGCATATCGAGTCCTTTCCGAAGGGTTCGAAGGGCTTGCCGCCAGGAGCCGCGCCAACACAAGGAAAGGACACCCATGCCTCTTTATGAGCATGTTTTTCTCGCGCGTCAGGATGCGAGCACCCAACAGGTCGAAGAGCTGACGGCCCAGATGACGGGCATCGTCGAACAGTCCGGCGGCAAGGTCACCAAGACCGAGAACTGGGGCGTGCGCTCACTTACCTACCGCATGAACAAGAATCGCAAGGCGCATTTCGTGCTGCTCAATATCGATGCGCCCTCGGCCGCGGTCGCTGAGATTGAACGACAGGAGCGCATCAGCGAAGACGTGATCCGCTATCTCACCGTTCGCGTCGAAGAGCATGAGGAAGGTCCCTCGGCGATGATGCGCAAGGCCGATCGCGACCGCGAGCGCGACGACCGCGGTGGCGGTTTCCGCGGCGACCGTGACGGCGGATTCCGTGGCGACCGCGACGGTGGTGGCTATCGTGGCGACCGTCCGCGCCGTGGGCGTGACGATGCCGACGCAACGATCGAGGAGTAAGAATCATGGCCGAAGCTGGTGCACGCCGTCCGTTTTTCCGCCGCCGCAAGACCTGCCCGTTCACAGGTCCGAACGCGCCGAAGATAGACTATAAGGATTCCAAGCTGTTGATGCGTTACGTATCCGAGCGCGGCAAGATCGTGCCGAGCCGCATCACTGCCGTCTCCGCCAAGAAGCAACGCGAACTCGCGCGCGCCATCAAGCGCTCGCGTTTCCTCGGTCTGCTGCCCTACGTTATTCGCTAAGAACCACCCTTTAGATCCGCGGCGGCAGCGCCGCGGATCTAAAATCTTCATAAGGCTTCCGGGTCGTCCGGTCGCCGATGGTTGGGGTTCAAAAGACCCCTAACCGCTCGAAAGGAGCGGGACAGCTGATGATCGCAACCGTACTCATAGCCCTGGCGGCCGGCCTCGCGTCGGCATTGATGTTCGCCTCGATCGTCTCGGGCGCGCTGATTTCGTTGTTGTTGTTTAACCTGGCACCGCTACCCCTGATGGTGGTGGGGCTTGGATGGGGCCCGCTCAGCGCCACCATCGGCGGGATCGCCGCAGCGACCCTTCTGGGCACGATCTTCGGCCTGCCCTATTGCATCGCCTTCGTGCTCACGAGCGCGCTGCCGGCGTGGTGGCTCGGCCACCTTGCCATGCTCGGGCGACCACTCGCTGCAGGTACCGCGCCCGCCGGCGAAGATGCGCTGGAATGGTATTCGGTTGGTCGAATCCTGCTTTGGGTCGTCGTGTTTGCAACGATAACGACGACCGCGACATTGCTCACGATGGGCTCCGACGGTCCATCGATACAGGGGACCATGCGCTCCGGCTGGGCCCATTTCCTGGAATCGATGGGCATCACGCCGTCAGATCGCAGGCTCGACGCACTGGTGACGATCGCACCGGCTGCCGCTACCATTGCCAACATCGTGACGCTGACACTCAATCTGTGGCTCGCTGCACGAATTGCCGCGACGTCGGGACGATTGCATCGCCCCTGGCCCGACCTGAAAAGCACGGCGCTGCCGCCGATGACGCTCGCTGCCCTGTGTGCCGCAATCGCATTGTGTTTCTCCGGCGGGCTGGTTGCGATCGTATCGCAGATCGTGACCGCGGCCCTGTTGATGACCTACGCACTCACGGGTTTTGCCGTGCTGCATACGCTGACGCTGGCGCTGAAAAACCGCGCACTCTGGCTCGGCTGCGCCTATTTCATCGTCGCGGTGTTCGCCTGGGCCGTATTGGCGATGGTTCTTCTCGGCATAGCCGACGCCATTTTCGGGCTGCGCCAGCGCTACTTGCGAGGCAGACCGCCGCCCCTTCCCGCATCCTGAACCTCAACTCAGCCCCTTCGTCGCAATTCCCTCAAAAAGGAGAACGAATATGGAAGTCATCTTGTTGGAACGCGTTGCCAAACTCGGCCAGATGGGCGAGGTCGTCCGCGTCAGGGACGGGTTTGCCCGCAACTTTCTGCTCAAGCGGGGCAAGGCGCTGCGCGCGACGGCGGACAATCGTGCCAAATTCGACGGCATGAAGGCCGAGCTTGAGGCCCGTAACCTGCAGGCAAAGACAGAGGCGACCAAGGTTTCGGAGAAGATCAACGGCCGCAACGTCACCATCCTTCGTCAGGCGTCCGAAACCGGCCAACTGTTCGGGTCGGTGAACATTCGCGACATCATTGCATCGTTCCAGAGCGATGGTGTCACCATCAGTCGCAGCCAGGTGATGCTGGACGCACCCATCAAGACCATCGGCAAGCACGCGATCGCGATCGCCGTCCATCCCGAAGTCGAAGTCGGCGTGACCGTCACCGTTGCGAGAAGTGCGGACGAGGCCGAACGCATCAACCGTGGCGAGGACATCTCGACACATCAGGAAGATAAGGATGCTGCCGCCGAAGCCATCGCCGCGGCCGGCGAATTCTTCGATCCTGAAGCTCGCCCCGATGCCTTGGCGCCGGAGGAAAACCCGACGCCTGAGAAATAATGGGTACCCTGAGGCGGATCGCACGAACCGAAGCCCGGCCCCATCAGGCCGGGCTTCGGATTCCGGCCGACGAAGTATCTCCGCCGCCAATGCGGTGGCCGCAGAGCGGCGGTCCTATTGCGAGATCGGCGGAGCCGGAGGTCCCGCGGCGGCAGTCGGTGGAGGGGGCGGCGGCGCGGAAGCCGTCACCGCTGCGGGCGGCTCCGACGAAACTGGCGCGGACGGGCGGGTGGCGGCGGTAGGCTCGTTCGCTCCGCCGGCCCCCGACACCGTGGCTGACGCGGCAGGCGGAGCTGGCGTGACGGGGGGCACCGGGTCGGGCCGCATAACGGGGACCTCGGCGCCAACGCCCTTCGGAATCTCTATTCTGGCGGCCTCTGACTTTCCTTCGCCAACAGGTTTGGTTCCGTCGGGCTTACCGCCCTCTTCTCCGGCCGTTTCGGCGTTGGCCTTGTCGTTTTCCATCGCAGGTTCGGGCTTTGGCGTCTCTTCCCTGGAAACGGGCAGTTCCTCGCTTCCCGGTCGGCCTCGCTTGTCCGGCCGCTGCCTCGCCGTCAGCTTGCGGCCATCGGGGCCGCGCTCGATGACCGCCGGTGCCGGCGCCTGTCCATCCGGATGAGGTCTTGCCGCGTCAGGCGTCTCTCCCGGACGCGCCATGCGCTTGGCGTTGCGGCCCTGCGGCGCAGGTACATCGGCGTCGGGCTTGACGGCTTCCCGGGGGGACGGAGAGCCCAATCGGCGGCCCTGCCGGTCAACCTGATCGGTTCCGGGCTTCGTATCAGCTCCTTGCTTCGCCTGATTGCGGTTATCGCTGGCGCCATTCGAAATGAGAAACGCACTGAGCTGCGAGGCCATATCGCTGCTGGTCGTATAATGCTGGCGCAAGAAGCCCGGCAGGGATCCGGCCGACACCGTCCTGAGCAGGCCGCGTGGGCCCTTGTGGCAGGCGTTGCAGGTACCCGCGAAAAGCTGGGAAGGGCTCTTGCCGGCCTCAAGATTTTGCGCCTGCGCCCACGCCGAGGGCGCCGCAAAACAACCGATCAGAAGCGTCACCGCCGCTAAACTGAGCGCTCGGCCCAACATTTCCTAAATTCTCCAGATGCGGAAATCGCGTCCGGCGCGATGCACCGGCGGCGTCACCTTGTAGCCGATTATCCCGCGAATGGAAGCGGACTTATGACGCAACGGTGCGAACACGGCATTCTGGAATATCCGCTTTGTGTACAAGGCACTAGCCCGCAGGTTCCATCACCCTTATTATCTCAATCCAGATGCGTGGGAACCATTCTGCTCCCTACGCGTCGAGTGTGACGGCTGGACTAGGCTTCTACGGGATCGCTCGATTTGGTGGTTTCGATGGACCGTTTGCTGCGTTACTTCCTGGAACAGTTCATTCGCCGCGGCGCGATGACCTTTACCACCGCGAGCGGGGCAAAATTCACCTGTGGGGATGGCACCGGTCACCACGTTTCAGCGCGCTTCCTCACCGCCGATGCCGAGCGCAGGATTCTCCTCAACCCCGAACTCGCGCTCGGCGAAGTCTACATGGAGGGCGCCTTTGTGGTCGAGAATGGCTCGATTGCGGACGCGCTCGCGATCCTGATGGACCAGCCGGAAATATTGCCCCGCTGGGCCAAGCTGCAATGGTGGCTGCGCTATCTGGTCAGGCACATCAGGCAATTCAATCCGCGCAGTCGCGCGAGGGACAATGTTGCCCACCACTACGATCTCGACGGCCGCCTGTATTCGCTCTTTCTGGATTCCGACAAACAGTATAGCTGCGCCTATTTCGAAAGGCCGGACGCGACGCTGGACGATGCCCAGCTTGCCAAGAAGCGTCATATCGCCGCCAAGCTCCTGATCGGGCGCGGCGAGAAGGTGCTCGACATCGGTTCGGGTTGGGGAGGCCTTGGTCTGTATTTGGCCGAAATGACCGCTGCCGATGTCACGGGCATCACGCTGTCGACCGAGCAGTTACAGACATCGAACGACCGCGCTGCCGAGAAGAATCTCTCACAATCGGCAAAGTTCATCCTCGAAGACTATCGCGACATTCCCGGTCCGTTCGACCGCATCGTGTCGGTGGGCATGTTCGAACATGTCGGCGTCGACTTTTACGATACCTTCTTCAAACGATGCGCCGAGCTTCTCACCGACGACGGTGTGATGCTGCTGCACTCGATCGGTCGCTCGGAAGGCCCCGACGTCACCAATCCCTGGATCACGAAGTACATCTTCCCCGGCGGCTATATCCCGGCGCTTTCCGAAGTGATGCCTGCGATCGAGCGCGCCGGTTTGCTGGTGTGCGATATCGAGATCCTGCGGCTGCATTATGCAGAGACGCTCAAAGCGTGGCGCGAACGTTTCATGGCTCGAAGGGAGGAAGCCGTTCAGCTTTATGATGAGCGCTTCGCGCGCATGTGGGAGTTCTATCTCGCCTGCTCGGAGATGGCGTTCCGGAAACAGAACCTGATGAATTTCCAGATTCAGCTCGCCAAGCGCCAGGGCGCAGTGCCAATCACGCGCGATTACCTGGCACGCGAGGAAGCCAAACTGCGCGGGTTGGAGCGGAGGAAAAAACCGCCGTTGCGGATGGCCGGCGAATAGAAAAAGCGAAGCGCCTGATTCAATTTCGCAGGTTGAAACGAGACACGTAGGCCGGCGCCGCCGGGCGGGCCAGATGCGCTCGAACGGCCGCCAACTCAAGCCGGTCGCAGGGACGAGCGCGCCACTCCGGACGGGAAAACTTCTCCATGGCGTCGACCAGCATCGACAGCCACAAAGTCTGGGTCTTTGCGGTTCGCCAAGACTGAATTCCCGACAACTGAAGTTGCTGGCTCATAGCCTGTCCCTCTCTGCCGGCAGCGGAAACCAAGCCCTTATCAATCCCCGTGCCGCCAATCGGTTCCCAATGAGGCTGCCCGAAAGAAAATCAGCCCGATGTGACCTGCTTCACAAAAAACCTGAGCGGCCTGCCTTAAGTCTCCGACATGGCCCGGAAAACCCACCAACCACCGTTCGACCCGAGCGCGGATCTGCGCACCGACTATGCCTTAATAGCTATCGCCGTCGGGGCGATCCTTTTTGCGCTGATCTATCTGATCCTGTTCTGACCAGCGCCGAGCCGTGGTCTGGAGCCTTCCCACCCTTTGGATTGGGTATCCCCGCGCCGGATAAGGTTCAGAGCGCCGAGAAATTTTTTTCGATCGGAAGACCCAATCACGCTGCCGGCCTCTCCCCCGGGCAACGGTCAAGCGCCAATCCAACAAGGCTGCCGGAATTCCCAGTCCCCATTGTGTGAATCGGGCATAAGGCCCGTTGCCGCTTCCGCTTGCCGCGGGACTGGCGCTTTATCCCTGCCCCTTATCTGACAAAGTTCCGCGAACACTGACCCTCATGGCCCCACTCGATTCGAACGTTCTAAAGCTCGCCCCCGACCCGGGAAGCCCCGCCTTTCGGAGCGCTCCCCACAATATCGAGGCGGAACAGAGCCTTTTGGGCGCGATCCTGGTCAACAACGACGCATTTTATCGAGTTTCGGATTTCCTCGAAGCCAGACATTTCTTCGAACCGATCCATCAGACCATCTATGAGACCTCGGGCAGCCTGATCCGGATGGGCAAAGTCGCCACCCCGGTCACGCTGAAGACCTTCCTCCCGGCCGATACCGATATCGGTGGGATGACGGTCGGCCAGTACCTCGCCCGCCTTGCCGCCGAGGCGACCACCATTATCAACGCCCAGGACTATGGGCGCACGATCTACGAACTGGCGCTGCGCCGCGATCTGATCCGGATCGGCGAGGACATGGTCAATGTCGCCTTCGACGCGCCGGTCGACTTCGCGCCGCGCGCCCAAATCGAAGATGCCGAGCGGCGGCTGTACGAACTGGCGGAATCCGGCCGTTACGACGGCGGATTCCAGCGTTTTGCCCAGGCGATGAAAATAGCGCTCGATATGGCAGCAAATGCTTATCAGCGCGACGGTAGATTATCCGGCATTGCCACTGGACTGCGTGATCTGGACTCTAAGATGGGCGGGCTACAGCGATCCGACTTGGTCATAGTCGCCGGGCGTCCCGGCATGGGCAAAACGGCGCTCGCCACCAATATCGCCTACAACATTGCCAAGGCGCACCGCGCGGAAGTCCAAGCGGACGGCACGTCGAAATCTGTCAACGGCGGCATCGTCGGATTCTTTTCCTGCGAAATGTCCGCGGAGCAGCTCGCCACCCGCATTCTCGCCGAGCAAACTCGCATTGCTTCAAGCCTGATCCGCCGCGGCGGAATTAACCAGGACGAATTTGAAAAGATTCGGGACTACACAATCCAGCTTGAACACTTGCCGCTCTTTGTTGACGAGACGGGTGGCCTTTCGATTTCGCAATTGACGGCGCGCGCGCGCCGGCTGAAGCGGCAGAAGGGTCTCGATATTCTGGTGGTGGACTACATCCAGCTGCTGCAGGGTTCGGGCAAGCGAGGCAACGACAACCGCGTGCAGGAAGTCACCGAGATCACCACCAGCCTGAAGGCCCTAGCCAAGGAACTCAATATTCCGGTGATCGCGCTTTCGCAACTGTCGCGACAAGTCGAGAGCCGCGACGATAAGCATCCGCAATTGTCGGACTTGCGCGAATCCGGGTCGATCGAGCAAGACGCTGACGTCGTGCTGTTCGTCTACCGCGAGGAATACTATTTGCAGAACAAAGAACCAAAGCCCGGCACGGCTGAACACGAAAAATGGCAGACCGAAATGGATCTCGCTCTCGGCAAGGCCGAGGTCATTATCGCTAAGCAGCGCCACGGACCGACGGGCACCGTTAGATTGCAGTTCGAAGGGCAATTCACGCGATTTAGTGATTTCGTGGAGGATGATAATTTGCCCTACCGTGTCCCCTCAGCCCGTTGAACCGTCACGCCGCTGCGCGTAAAAGTGCGGCATGAACGTCGTTTCCGATCCAAAATCGATTCCGCCCGACTCCGTGCTCTCGCCCGAAGCAAACCGGGCGGCAGCGCTGGCCAACGCCACCGGCGTGCTGACGGTGGATCTCGATGCCATCGTCGCCAACTGGCGCAAGCTCGAGAAGACCGCCGTCCCGGCCGAATGTTCCGCGGTTATCAAAGCCAATGCTTATGGCTGCGGGATCGAACCGGTCGCGCGTGCGCTCGCCAAGGCCGGATGCAAGACCTTCTTTGTCGCCACCATTGATGAAGCGCGCGCCGCGCGCGCCGCAGCACCCTCGTCCGCCCTCTATGTGCTCAACGGCTTCATCCAGAACACCGGAGAAGCCTACGCCAAGGTTGACGCCAAACCCGTCATCGGTGATCTCAACGAGCTGGCGGAATGGGACGTGTTTTGCCGCCGCAACGGCTGGTCAGGTGGTGCAGCCATTCACATCGATACCGGCATGCACCGGTTGGGGCTGACGCTGGCTGAGGCGCAAGGTCTCATTCCGAGGATCAATGCCGGCGATCACGGCATTTCGCTGGTCATGAGCCACCTCGCCTGCGCCGAAAGCCTCCATCATCCGATGAACGCCAGGCAGCTTGCGACGTTCCGCGAGATCGCCAGCCTGTTCACCGGCGTGCCCGCCTCGCTGTCGAATTCGTCGGGCATTTTCTTAGGCGCCCCCTTCCAGTTCGACATGGTGCGGCCTGGTGCAGCACTTTACGGCGTCAACCCGACGCCGGAGGCCGACAATCCGATGCAGGGCGTCATCGATCTGAAAGCGCGCGTGATGCGGATCCGCGAGATCGAACGTGGCGACAGCGTCGGATACGGCGCGACCTGGACCGCGCGACGGCCCACCAGGCTTGCGATCGTCGCCGCCGGCTATGCCGATGGTTATTTCCGCGCCGGTGGCAGCAACGACGGCACGCGCGGCGCCGAGGCGGTGGTCGCGGGCAAGCGCTGTCCCGTCGCCGGTCGCATCTCGATGGACCTGATGGCGATCGACGTCACTGATCTCGAAAAGAATGCCGTGCGCCGCGGCCACCTGGTGACGCTGATCGGCGAAGGTGTCACCGTCGATGAACTCGCACACCATTTCGGCACCATCGGCTACGAAGTCCTTACCAGCCTCGGCGCGCGCCACACGCGGATTTACAAGGGCGATACGGTCGACGGCTAGCCTCGCGGCCACCGCTCACTGTTTCATCTGCGCATCGAGCACTTTCTTGCAGGCTTCATTGAGCGCGTCGCGCTGCTTGTTGAGACACGCAATGATGCGGCCACCACCGGGCGTGACAGCCGAACAATATTTTTGATAGTCCGCCTTGCATGCTGTCCGCTGCGCGGCGGTCAGGTTCTGCGCCGCGGCCACTGTAAAAAGGCCCGCGGATGAGAATCCAGTGGCAAACGCCACAACGGCCATGGAATATTTTGTCATGATATCTCCTGCGACGAACAACCGAGCATAGCCGACCCGCCGATGAAAGTCGCGACCTTCAACATCAACAACATCAACCGGCGCCTGCCCAATCTCTTGCGCTGGCTGCAACGGGCCAGACCGGACATCGTCGCGTTACAAGAGCTGAAGTCGACGGATGATGACTTCCCGCGCGCGGCAATCGAGGAGGCTGGTTACGGCGCGGTGTGGCGCGGACAAAAAACCTGGAACGGCGTTGCGATCCTCGCGCGCAAGTCCGATCCGGTGCTGATCCGCACAAGCCTGCCTGGTGAGGCCAGCGACCATGAGGCGCGCTACATCGAGGCTGCCGCCCGCGGTATCATCGTCACCAGCCTTTACCTGCCGAACGGGAACCCTCAACCGGGCCCCAAATTCGATTACAAGCTCGATTGGTTCAAGCGGCTGAAAGCACACGCTTCGAAATTCATCAGGCAGGATATCCCCGTCGTGCTCGCGGGTGACTACAATGTGGCTCCGACCGAACTGGATATCTATCCAACCAAATCATGGGACAAGGACGCGCTGATCCAGCCGAAAAGTCGCGCCGCGTTCAAGTCGCTGACGGCGCAAGGCTGGACCGATGCGATTCGTGAACTTCATCCGAACAAACCGATGTTCACGTTCTGGGATTACAAGCGCAACCGGTGGCCGCGCGACGCGGGCCTGCGGCTTGATCATCTGCTCGTCAGTCCGGCGCTTGCACCCCGGTTGAAAAAGGCCGGCGTCGACCGCCTCGTGCGCGGCGAGGAACACGCGAGCGACCATGCGCCGGCGTGGGTCGTGCTGGAGTAGCCGGGGCTTGCCCGCACTATCGTCAGGTAGCATGGCGGGAGAATGACCGTCGAACCCGGGCGGGACGACTTTTCAGGTTGCGCGGGGCCAGCGTGGAGAAGCTGTTTCCGGCAAGCGACTTGGTGAGTCTTAGCCTTTAGTTAATGAAGTCTCCCTTAAGGTAACCTCACTATTGCAATTTTTTCTTTCGAAATTGAACGGCCACAACCGGTTTTGATTGGCCCTGGAATGCTTGTTCATTTCGTCACCGACGAACCGACGAAGATACCGGCCATCCGCGCGATGCTGGAGCCGCAATACCGTGTTGTTCCGCAACTGCTGGGAGGGGAAGCACGCCCCACGACGGATGGCGTACTGATGGTCGACGCGGATTTGCGCGAGGCGGCTCGCGTCGACCAAATCAAGGTTGTCTTGGGTGGGCTGCGGAGCATCACCGAAAAACTGTTCGTCGTTCAGAGCCACCTTCAGCATATGATCGCTCAGGCGTATGCGCTCGGAGCCACCGCAGTTGTTCGCAGTTCCCGCGAGGTTGTTCCCAAGCTCGCGCAAATCGAAATCGCAGCCAGGGCGGCACAGTCTGATTCCGCCACCGCTCCACCCGAGATCGCAGACAGCGCAGCCGCCTTCGCCTCGATGTTCTCGGCAATCAGGCTCGGCAAATTGATAGACCTCTTGGATGCCGAGGCCGCCACATCGCAGATCGTCAGCGGCATCTCCCAAAACGGACTTAGCGCATGGCTGAACGACGTTCGCCGGTATCATGAAGGGACGTTCCAGCATTGCCTGCTGGTGACCGGCGTGGCCGTCGGCTTCGCCCTGGACATCGGGTTTACCGGTGCTGACGTCAAGCGGCTCGGAATTGCGGCAACCCTGCATGACATCGGCAAAGCCCGCATTCCACTTCCGATCCTCGACAAGCCCGGGCGTCTTGATCCGGACGAAGAGGCAATCATGAGGCGGCACCCGTTGATCGGGTACGATTTGCTGAAGGATCTGCCGGGTATCACCCCGGAAGTCCTCGACGGGGTGAGACATCACCACGAATATCTTGACGGTTCAGGTTATCCCGACGCGCTGAAGGCATCGGAGATCTCCGATCTGGTGCGATTGCTCACGATCTCCGACATCTTCGCAGCCCTGATCGAGGCGAGGCCCTACAGGCCCCCGATGTCCCGCCCAAGCGCTTATAAGATCTTGTGCGAGATGGACGGCAAGCTGGAACGACCGCTTGTGAGCGCATTTCGGAAAGTAGCGCTTGCGGCGTGAGGTGAACGCAAAAGTCGCAATGGTGACGCAGCACGGATGTTTTCGACGGTTCAATAGGGGGCGGCTCGAATCCTTCCGCCCATTGGGGTAAAGTTCATGGTTACAGCATCGACGGCTTTGTTCGCGGAACTTGACGACGTCATCAAGGTCGGATCGCCATCGCGACAAACGCGAATTCTCAAGCAGGTGGTGGACCTGTTCCGAGCAGGCGTCGATCGACTTGACGAGACCCAGACCGACGTCTTCGACGATGTGCTCATTCGTCTGATGGAGCGCGTGGATACGCAAGCGTTGGTCCATCTGAGCGCTATTCTGTCCGAGATCGAGCACGCTCCGCCCGAGACGATCCGCCAACTGGCGTTTCACGATGACGCTCCGGTTGCCTCGCCCGTCCTGGCAAAGTCCAACCGTCTATCCGAGAAGCACCTCATTGAACTCGCCAGTACCCGCGGCCCACAACATCTGTTGGCGATTTCGGCCAGAAAGAACCTCAGCGAAACGCTCACCGATGCGCTGATAAAGCGTGGCGACGCCCGCGTATTCAATGCGCTGGCGCAGAATGCGGGAGCCCGCTTCTCCGAGAGCGGTTATGCCGCACTGGTCGGAAGCGCGGAACGCGACGAAAGCCTGATCGAACGGCTGGGGCTTCGATTTGACATCCCGGCGAAGCTTTTGCGGAAGGTTCTGGCAATGGCGACCGATGCCGTGTGGTTGCGTCTGTCGTCGACGACACGCACAACCACAAATGAGAAGGTCAATTCGCCGGCAACGGCCGCCGGCGCAGTCTCGGCGCCTCCGGTGGATTATGCGGAGGTCATGAACGAGGTGGTTGAGCTCAATCGCACGGCCAAGCTAAAGGACCCGACCGTAAACCGCTTCGCGGTCAGGGGCGAACATGCCAAAGTGGTCGCCGCGCTCGCGTTCATGACAGAAGTGAGGGTCGAGGAAATTGAGCCGTTGATGACCAGCGGCCGAATGTATGGATTGATCGTGGCGTGCAAGGCCGCCCGACTTGACTGGTCAACCGCGACCCAGATCATTCGCGCCCGACCGGGATGCGCTCCCGTCACCGCGCGGGAGCTCGAACAGGGCCGAGAGGTTTTCGATGCGTTGCTGCTATCTGTAGCTCAATGGACAATTCGGTTTGGGTCGGATCGTATCGCTGAAAATCGTCCGACAGATGTCGCAGCAACGGATCAAGGTCTGAGCCAGGCTGGCTGAAGTCGCGCGGGGCGCGACCCCACTGAACGACCAGCACATTGATTGACCGGCCGCATTCAAGCGGTCGATGCGCTCCTCCGATACAGACAGTCGAGGCGCGCTCCCTCTAGATGCGATCCGGAAAGCGGATGATGAAGTTGTCGCGGTTGGGCATCTTCACCTTCGGCAAGGTTTCTGCATTCATCGCGTCATTCGCACCGATCAATTTGTTTTCCGCCAGAATGTAGGCCGTGAGCGCATAGACCTCGTCATCGGTCAGCGTGCGCGGCATCTGAAACGGCATGGCACGGCGAACGAAGTCGAAGATCGTCGTCGCAAACGGCCAGAAATTCTTGATCGTCTTGTTCGCGGCGGAGATACCGGCAATCTCGCGATCGCTCACAAGGGCTGCGGCTTCGCCGCCTTTGCCCTTGTCGCCATGGCAGGCCGAGCACTTCTCGGCGTAGATCGGAGCACCCTGGGCCGGCGTGCCGCTACCCTTCGGCAGGCCTGTGCCATCAGGCAGGATGCTGATGTCCCAATTGGCGATGGCGGCCTCATCGATCGGTTTGCCGAGGCGAGGCGTCTCGGCCAGTGACGCGCCGACCGTCGTCGCGAGCAACAGTGAGGCAGCCAAGAACGCGCGCTTAGGCGTAGACATGCTTGACCTCCCCGCCGCTTGCGACGCCCCAGCTGGTGATCGAGTTGTAATGCTGATTGGGGAACCCCAGAACCGGCGGCGGCTTCGTCAACTCGCCGCGAGCGGCCACGAACTCGGCGCGGGTCGGTTGCACATTGCCGGCCTCATCCCAGGCCCGGCTCTGCAGCGTGGCGGGGCCGCCATTCCAGCGCCACGGCATGCGGAAACGGGTGAAGGCCTTGCTCAAGACTGGCTCTTGAAGTGCGGCTTGCGCCCAGCTTTGGCCTCCGTCGGCCGAAACCATCACTTTTTCGATCCGGCCCGTCCCGGAATAGGCGATGCCCGTGATTTCGTAGAGCCCAGGTCCCTTCAAGGCCATGCCGTGCGAAGGATAAGTGATGAAGGATTTCACCTCTTGCAGGAAATAAAACCGGTACGCCTTGCCGTTCGGCAGGATCTGCGAATAGGTCCGCGCCTCGTACATGCTGAGCTGGGGCTGTTCGACGAGCTTGATGCGGCGCAGGAACTTGACGTTCATGTTGCCCTCATAGCCGGGCAGCAGCAGGCGCATCGGATAGCCGTTGCCGGGCATCAGGCGTTCGCCATTCTGGTAGAGCGCGACCATGGCGTCATCGAGCGCCTTCTTCACCGGCACGCTGCGGCTCAGATGCGGCGAGTCCGCCCCTTCCGCGATCAGCCATTTCGCCTTGGGATCAATGCCGGCTTCCTCGAGCAACGTCGAAAGCTTGACGCCGGTCCACTCCGCGCAGGAGGCGAGCCCATGTATTGCCTGCACGCTCTCCTGCATCGGCTCGGGAGAAAACATCGGCGCGCTGTTGCCGCCGCATTCGATGAACGACACGCGTGAGGTCAGGGGATAGCGCGACAATGCTTCGAGCGTGAACTCCAGCGGCTGTTTCACCAAGCCGTGAATTACAAGCCGATGCTTGTCCGGATCGATGGTGGGGACGCCGCCGTGGTTGATGGTGAAGTGCAGCCCGTTCGGCGTGGTCGCACCTTCAAGCAGATGGTGCGGCGTGCGGGCATGCGAATTGCGCGGCTCGTTGTTGGGATTGCTGAGGGTGCGCTTGACCTTCGCCTCAAATTTCGATGGCACCTGGTAGGGCGACATCGGCTCACCGACTTCAAGGCTCCACGGATCGTCGGCGAGCGGTTCGGCACCGGCGGCCGCCGGGCCAACCCCCGCGCTCATCGCGCCCGCAAACAACATGCCGCGCCCCAGCAGCGCGCGGCGATCAATCAGCCCGTTTCCGGCAGCGGCCTGCAAATCCTGACCGCGATCCCTGGACTTGGCCATCGGTGCCTCCCTTGCGTAAAGGACGTTGGTCGTCCCCTTTTTTTCTCCCGCTAGGTTAACTCTTCTCGCGACGAAGGACAATCAGCCAAACCCTTGCTTCAAGGCACGGCACGACGCAGCGTCGCTCTTCAACAGAGGGTTTGCATGCCAATTCGCGGGAGAAACGACGCTTGAATTTCCTCTTCATCCTCGCGGTCGGGCTCGTCGCCGGCACGATCAGCGGCATTGTCGGCACCGGCTCGTCGATCATGCTGATGCCGGTCTTGATCTATCAATACGGCCCGAAGCACGCGGTGCCGATCATGGCGATCGCCGCCGTAATGGCCAACCTGTCGCGCATCCTCGCCTGGTGGCGCGAGGTCGACTGGCGAGCCTGCGCCGCCTATTCCGTTCCTGCCATTCCAGCCGCGGCACTTGGGGCGCGAACGCTGTTGGTGCTGCCGTCGCGCGCTGTCGATATTTCCATCGGCCTTTTTCTGATCGCGATGGTGCCTGCGCGACACTGGCTTGCGCGGCACCGTCTCCAATTGTCGCTCTGGCACTTGGCGATCGGCGGCGCCGTGATCGGCTACCTCACCGGCATTGTGGTTTCGACGGGCCCCCTGAGCGTGCCGCTGTTTTTGTTTTACGGCCTGAGCAAGGGCGCGTTTCTCGCCACGGAAGCGGCGAGTTCGCTCGGCATGTATGTGAGCAAGTCCGTGACCTTTGAGCGTTTCGGCGCGCTGACGATGGAAATCGCGCTTCAGGGCCTGATCGCCGGCGCCTCGCTGATGGCCGGCGCCTTCATCGCCAAACCATTCCTGCTCAAGCTCAATCCCGACATATTCCGGCGTCTGATGGACGCCATCATGCTCGCGGCAGGTTCGAGCATGCTGGTCAATGCTTTTTGGAGCGCGCCCGCGACCTAAAAAGGATCAGGAGTCCGATTTCGTCGAACCTGACCGCATCAACCAAAAGTGGGGTGCGACGCTCGCCGCACACCACGGCTCATCTGCAAGGCGACAACAAACAACGGAACGATGAACAACGGACCGAGCGCCAATCCGGTCCGTTGCGCCAACGCGGCAGCGGCCAGCGGAAGAACCAACAATAAGCCCGCGGAAATCTCAAGGACCCGGCCGAACGCATACGGAACCGGGCATTGCCATAGCCATGCTATCACCAGCGCCCCGAACACAAGGTCATAATCCTGCAAATACGGCGTCGCCAGGCAAGTCGCCAGCACAAGCACGGCCTTCTTGACGCCGGGCGGTGCATCGCCGAACCACACCGATGCGACCGCGATGCAGGCGATCGCGCCCGCCACCGCCTGAACCACATAAGCCACTGCGACCGGCGCGCCCAGGCGTCGTGCACTCACGAAAACCGAAACAAAGCGATGCCAGACACCGGTGCCGTCTTCCAGGATGATCTGGCGGAGCATGCCGAGATTGCGCAAATAGTCTGACCAGACATCAGTCCCGAACCAGATTGCACTGACCGAAAGCAGTGCGCCCGCGACCAGACCTGCGGCCGCGAAGGCACGCCAATGTCGTCCCGCCAGCAGCGCAACCGGGATCAGCACGCCGAGCTGCGGCTTGTAGACAAGCAGTCCGAGCAATCCACCGGCGAACAACGGCCGCCACTCGAGCAGGCCCAAGCCACCACCGAACAGCGCCGCCGTCCATGTGCCGTTCTGTCCACCGACCGCGTTGATGAAAACCGCCGGCGTAGCCAGCGCGAGCAGCAGCGCGCCTTGACCCGGCACCGCCAGTCGCACCGCGCGATAAAAAGCATACCAACCCGCTGCCAGCCAGGCAAATAGCGCCGGCACGTAGGGCATCAGCGCCAGGGGCCAGCTCAGCAGCAGGAGCACCGGCGGATAGCTGTAATGATAGGCGTCGAGGGATGCGCCCACCACCGACTGCTCGAAAGTGTGAAACGCCGCGAAGTCATAGATCTCCGTGACGCGCTGATGCCATGCGAGGTAGGGGCCGGACCAGAAATTGATGAAGTCGTCGCCGAAGGGACGTCCTGCCCCGTTGGTGAGATGGTCGTGAGTCTGCCGCAGCAGATCGCATAGGTAGATCAGCGCGGAGACCGCGACAAAGCTGCGCGCGACGGTCGCTATGCGTGCCGAGGTGATCGAAGGCGCCCGACCCGTTTCGGCGATCACTTGTCGCTGGTCAGGATCCGGCACGCAGACACACCTCGCCCCAAAGCTGCCGCGCTCGCCGGACTTCGGATCGCGTCGATGATCTACCTAAGATTGAAAATATCTAAAGTTGAGTTAATGATCGCATTGATCCAAAGATAGTGCGATCTCGGGGTGCACGGGCTCAGCCGCGTTGGCATCGCGACCTGATCGCGGGCGCGGCATGGTTGGTGCCTTCGCCGCAAATTATTCCTGCCCGAGATACACATAACCAAGATCACGGCGATCCCTTTCACGCTGTGGACTGCGGCATTTTCATAAAATTGGGCTGATACCGTCGGGCGGATCTGAACCAACCCTAGCGATTGGCCGACGAAGGGACGCGTGTCGCATCGAATTGTAACCGGCCATGGATATTTGTGCGGCCCGGACACAATCGCTTTGAGCCCAGGAGAATTCTATGAACAGGGGAATCATGGTCGCGGCCGTTATTGGCCTTGTCGCGATCGCCGCGATATTCGGAAGCTGGTACACGGTCGACCAGACCGAGCGTGCGGTTCTGCTGCGCAACGGCGCCGTCTACGGCACCGCACAGCCGGGTCTGGGATTCAAGGTCCCCTTCATCGACAGCGTCGAGAAGATCAGCGTCAAGACTTTCACCTATACGTGGGACAAGATGAATTCCTACTCCTACGATCAACAGCCGGCAGACCTGAAGATCAGCGTTACCTTGCGTGCCTCGCCGGACAAGGTCGCCGATCTCTACGCGAAATTCGGCCGCCTCGACACGGCGGTCAATCAAGTCGTCAACCCAGTGGTAAATCAGCAGGTCAAGGTCGTATTTGGCCGCTACACGGCGGTGAAGGCCATTCAGGAGCGCGGCACGCTCAACAGCGCGATCAAGGATGCCATCACCGAAACGCTGAAGTACGATCCCATGATCATCGTCGAGAGCGTGCAGCTTGAGAATATCGAGTTCAGTGCCAACTACCTGCACTCGATCGAGCAGCGCATGCTGGCGGAAGTCGAGGTGCAGAAGCTGCAGCAGAACGCCGAGCGCGAAAAGGTCCAGGCCCAGATCACGGTCACCCAGGCCACCGCGAAAGCGAACGCCGTCCGCGCCGAAGCGCAGGCCAACGCCGATGCCACGCGGCTGAATGGCGAAGCCCAGGCGACCAACATCAGGATCACCGGCGAGGCCCAGGCCGCCGCGATCGAAGCCCGCGCCAAGGCGCTCGGCACCAACCCCAACCTCGTCACATTGGTGCAGGCCGAGCGCTGGAACGGCGTGCTGCCAACCACGATGGTGCCGGGGTCCGCGGTGCCGTTCGTGTCGGTGAAATAACGCCCTATGCGCAAGAGATAATGCCCGAGGTGAACTTCTCGGACATTGGCGCCCTCATTCCATGCTAAGGGAGGCCTTCGTCTTCGAATCTGTCGCCGAACGAAGCTCCCATGGCCAAATCCGCCCTCTCCTTTGTCTGCCAGAACTGCGGTGCCGCCTATAACCGCTGGCAGGGCAAGTGCGAGTCTTGCGGCGAGTGGAACACGCTGGTCGAGGAAGACGTCACTGGCGCGACCGCGATGCCAGTCTCGATCAGATCCAAGCGCAAGGGCCGCTTGTTCGCGCTGGAGAGCCTCACCGGCAAAAGCCAGGATGCCCCTCGCTTGCCCTCCGGCATGGCCGAACTCGACCGTGTCACCGGCGGCGGTTTTGTGCGCGGCTCGGTGCTGCTTGTCGGCGGCGATCCCGGCATCGGCAAATCGACGTTGCTAACGCAGGCCACGAGCCTGCTGGCACGCGCTGGCCATCGCGCCGTCTATATATCGGGAGAAGAGGCCGTCGCCCAGGTCCGGCTGCGGGCCGAGCGCTTGGGCCTGGCGGACGCCCCGGTGCAGTTAGCCGCGGAAACCTCCGTCGAGGATATCGTCTCCACGCTGTCCGAAGGCGCGGTGCCCCGTCTGATCGTGATCAATTCGATCCAGACCATGTGGACCGATACGGTGGAATCCGCGCCCGGCACGGTGACGCAGGTGCGCGCTTCCGCCCAGGCGCTGATCAGGTTCGCCAAGAAGTCGGGCGCGGCGATCATCCTGGTCGGCCACGTGACCAAGGACGGCCAGATCGCGGGCCCCCGTGTCGTCGAGCACATGGTGGACGCCGTGCTGTCGTTCGAGGGGGAAGGCTCGCAGCAATTTCGCATCCTGCGGGCTGTCAAAAACCGCTTCGGCCCGACCGATGAGATCGGCGTGTTCGAAATGACCGGCCTCGGCCTGCGCGAGGTCTCCAATCCGTCCGAGTTGTTCCTGTCGGAGCGGGATCTCGGAAGCCCCGGGACCGCCGTGTTCGCCGGCATCGAGGGCACCCGCCCGGTGCTGGTGGAATTGCAGGCGCTGGTGGCACCAACGTCGCTTGGAACACCTCGCCGCGCCGTGGTTGGCTGGGACCCGAGCCGGCTCTCGATGGTGCTGGCGGTGCTGGAGGCCCATTGCGGGGTCAAATTGTCCGGCCATGACGTCTATTTGAACGTCGCCGGGGGGTTGAGGATCCAGGAGCCTGCCGCCGACCTCGCGGCCGCTGCAGCGCTCGTGTCTTCCCTCGTCAATGCGCCGTTACCGACGGACGCGGTCTATTTCGGGGAGATTTCGCTGTCGGGCGCGGTGCGGCCGGTGGCGCAGACCTCGGCGCGGCTGAAGGAAGCGGCAAAACTTGGCTTCGGCCGTGCCGTTCTGCCCGAATCGGCCCGGGGCGAGGTCGGTGGCGACGCCGGTCTTGCTCTCAACACCGTGGGAGGCCTGACCAGCCTGGTCGCTGAAATAGCCGCGCGCGGCGCGCCCAAAGGGAACAGGGACACCAACCGGGATGGCGCGGCTGAAAAAAATGCCACACCTGCGAGATTCCGGCGTCAGGAAGGCTAGCTGGAGGTGACGTTACCCGCCCTCGCCGCTATACATCGCGCGCGCAGGTCTGGATGGGGTGATTTCTGGCCTTGCCGCGCGCCCGAAGGGACCGTCACCTAAGGCAGTACCGACGAGCCGATTCGCAGTTTGTATTTTCGAGCGGACCTGACCAGCCGATGCCGATAACCATCCTTGATCTCGTCCTGCTCGCGGTGATGCTGATTTCCGGCCTGCTTGCGATGGTCCGGGGCTTCATGCGCGAAATTCTATCGATCGCCGCATGGGGAGCGGCCGCGCTGGTGACGCTTTATTCGTTCTCCAAGCTGTTGCCGACCGCCAAGGCCTATTTCAACAACGACACGATCGCGAGCGTCGTCGTGGTTGCCGGCGTCTTTGTCGGCACGTTGATCGTGGTTTCCGTCATTACCGTGCGGATTTCCGACATGATCCTGGATTCCCGGATCGGGGCGCTCGACCGCACGCTCGGGTTCCTGTTCGGACTGGCGCGCGGCTTGCTTATCGTGGTTGTCGCTTTCCTGTTCTTCAGCTGGCTGGTTCCGGAGAAGCAACGGCCCGACTGGATCACTGGAGCGAAGTCCCGGGTGGTGCTGCAGGGAACCGGAGATTGGCTGATGGCACTCTTGCCGGATGACCCCGAGAACACCATCTTGAAGAGATTCAAGAAGAATAAACCAGAAGATGAGCAGACTGACGCCGACCAGGCGGCGCCGGCGTCGGGCGATGGCTATACGAAGCCTGCCCGCGACAGCCTGAAAAAGCTGATCGAAAAGCCGGCGGGACGTTGATACTCGGCCATTGGCACGTGGCCATTGGCACTTGGCCAAAAGAGAGGCGCGATGGACTGCAAACAGAGCCCTTCCGACGACGCCGAACAAAGCGAGCTGAACCTCGGCCCCCTCTATCTGGAAGATTCCGATCTCGAAGGTGACACGCTGCGCGAGGAATGCGGCGTGTTCGGCATATTCGGTCACCCCGAGGCTGCGGCGATCACCGCGCTTGGGCTGCACGCCCTCCAGCATCGCGGCCAGGAGGCTGCGGGCATTGTTTCCTTCGACGGAAGTCGATTTCATTCCGAGCGGCGGCTGGGGCTCGTCGGCGACACCTTTTCCCGCCGCGAGGTGATCGAACGGCTTCCCGGCAACGCCGCCGTCGGCCACGTCCGCTACTCCACGACCGGCGAGACCATTCTGCGCAACGTCCAGCCGCTGTTTGCCGAGCTCAATGCGGGCGGTTTCGCGGTCGGCCATAACGGCAACCTCACCAACGGACTGACGCTGCGTCGCGAACTTGTGCGCGGCGGCGCCATGATGCAGTCGACCACCGACACCGAGGTCATCCTGCATCTGGTCGCGCAATCCAAGCGCAGCCACTTCATCGACCGCTTCATCGAGGCGCTGCGCGCGATCGAGGGCGCCTATTCGCTGGTGTCGCTGACCAACAAGAAGCTGATCGGCGCCCGCGACCCGCTCGGCATCCGGCCGCTGGTGCTCGGCGAATTCGATGGCTGTCCGATCCTGGCATCGGAAACCTGCGCGCTCGACATCATCGGCGCAAAATATGTCCGCGACGTCGAGCCCGGCGAGATCATCGTGTTCGACGAACGCGGCGCGCAAAGCCACAAGCCGTTCCCGCCCAAGCCGCCGCGGCCTTGCATCTTCGAATACATCTATTTCTCGCGGCCGGATTCGATCGTCGGCGGACGATCGGTCTATGAAGTCCGCAAGGGCTTCGGCGCGCAGCTCGCGCGCGAAAGCCATGTCGAGGTCGATGTGGTGGTGCCGGTGCCGGATTCCGGCGTCCCGGCAGCCCTTGGTTACTCCCGGGAATCCGGAGTGCCATTCGAACTCGGCATCATCCGCAACCACTATGTCGGCCGCACCTTCATCCAGCCGACCCAGAGCGTGCGCGAACTCGGCGTCCGCATGAAGCATTCGGCCAACCGGGCGGCGATCGAAGGCAAGCGCATCATCCTGATCGACGATTCACTGGTGCGCGGCACCACGTCGAAAAAGATCGTCCGCATGATGCGAGACGCCGGCGCCCGCGAGGTGCACTTCCGCCTCGCCTCTCCGCCGATCGTTCATCCCGACTATTACGGCATCGACCTGCCGGACCGCGGCGGGCTGTTGGCTGCGACCCACAATCTCGAGCAAATGCGCGAGATCATCGGCGCGGATTCGCTGGCGTTCCTGTCGATCGACGGCATGTATCGCGCCATGGGTTATCCTGGCCGCGATCCCGCCAATCCGAAATTCTCCGATCATTGCTTTACCGGCGTCTATCCCACCAGCCTCACCGACCAAACCCAGGTCGAGCCGCAGCCGCGACAATTGTCCTTGCTGGCGGAAGCGAGCTGACGGGCGTGCATGATCATCTTCGCCTTTCGGCAGGGCTTGAAGGTCACGCCGGACGATCGCCCCGATCGAAGCGGTCACACAAATTGTAGTGACGGCGAGGTGGTACGAGCATCTAAGGCTCCCACTGTGATCGTCCCTGCGAAGGCAGGGACGACGATAGAGTTCCTTCCATGACCCTCCCCCTCGCCAATCGTCTTGCCCTCGTCACCGGCGCCTCGCGCGGCATCGGCTACGCCACGGCGCGCGCGCTTGCCAGACGAGGTGCACATATCGTGGCAGTGGCGCGAACCCAGGGCGGCCTTGAAGAGCTCGACGACGAGATCAGACGGGACGGCGGCAGCGCCACCTTGGTGCCGCTCAACCTCACCGATTTCGACGGCATTGCGCGGCTGGGAGCCGCACTGCATGAGCGCCATGGCAAGCTCGACATTCTCGTCGGCAATGCCGGCGTTGCCGGGCCCTCCTCGCCGCTCGGCCACGTCGAGATGAAGCCGTGGAACGACGTGATGGCCGTCAACGTATCGGCCAATTTCCAATTGATTCGGTGCATGGAGCCACTGCTCAGGAAATCCGACGCCGGGCGCGCGGTGTTCATTACATCGGGCGCGGCAAGCAAGGCGTCAGCCTATCTCGGCCCCTACGCGGCTTCCAAGGCTGCGCTTGAGACGCTCGCGCGGGCATGGGCCAATGAAACAGCGTCCACGCCGCTTCGCGTCAATTTGTTCAACCCCGGTCCGATCCGCACGCGCATGCGCGCCACCGTATTCCCTGGCGAGGACCCGCTGACGCTGGACACGCCTGAGCAGGCCGCCGAATTCATCGTGCCGATGTGCCTGTCGTCATGGACCGAGACCGGTAAATTCTACGATTACAAGACGCGCACGCTGATGAGTTTTCGCGCGCCGGCGTGAGACCTGGACTTTCTCCGCGTCATTGCAATGACGGCGGGAGCAATTGACTCGGCCACCTCTCCGCTATTCACTCCCAGCCAATCGAAAAACAAGAACACGGGAGGATATTATGGCACCGATCCAGAACCGCAGCCCTTCGACAGGCTCTATCCTTTCGGCCTGCATCGCAGCCGTCATGCTGATGGGCACGTCAATGCTGACGTGTGCCAGCGAAATTCCAGCTTTCGCCGTAGACGCAGCCTGGCCGAAGCCGCTGCCCAACAACTGGATCCTCGGTCAGGTCGGCGGCATCACCGTGGATGCGCAAGGCCATGTCTGGATGATCCATCGCCCGCGGTCGCTGACCGACGATGAGAAAGGCGCCACGTTGAACCCACCGCGCTCGAAATGCTGCATTCCGGCGCCGCCGGTGCTGGAATTCGACGCAGACGGCAATCTCCTGCGCGCCTGGGGCGGGCCCGGCGAGGGTTACGATTGGGTCGGGCGCGAACACGGTATCGAAGTCGACGAGCGAGGTTTCGTCTGGATCGGCGGCAACGCCGAAAACGACAACGCAATCCTGAAATTCACGCTCGATGGAAAATTCGTGATGCAGATCGGCAGGATCGCGCCAAGCAAGGGAAGCAACGATACCACCCAACTCGGCAGGCCCGCCGAGACCGCGGTCGACAAGGACGCGAACGAGATCTATGTCGCCGACGGCTACGGCAATCGCCGCGTCATCGTGTTCGACGCCTCCACAGGCGCTTATAAACGGCACTGGGGCGCCTATGGTAATCCGCCGAACGACGACAAGCAGCCGTCTTACGATCCGAAGGCGCCCGTATCTCCGCAATTCGCCAACCCCGTGCATTGCGTGAAAATCGCCAATGACGGGCTCGTCTACGTCTGCGACCGCATCAACAACCGTATCCAGGTGTTTCGGAAGGACGGCACCTTCGTGAAGGAGTGGCTCTTCGAAAAGAACACGCTCGGCAACGGCGCGGTGTGGGATATCGCGATCTGGCCGGATCCGAAGCAGAGCTATCTCTTGAGCGCTGACGGCGAGAACAACGAGATCCGCATCATCAATCGCGCCGACGGAACCGTCGTCGGCAGCTTCGGGCGAAGCGGCCGCAACGCCGGCCAGTTTCACTGGGTCCACGCCATGGCGGTCGACGCCAAGGGCAACGTCTATACGGCCGAAGTCGACAATGCCAAGCGCATCCAGAAATTCAGGTTAACCTCGGATGCGTTACGATAGCGCATTGCAGCGAGCCGCAAGAAAGAGGACTATCGAACAATACCAAGGTTAAGGCTCCAAAAGAGAGTCAGCCCCGGCCAAACACGTGGAGGATTTCTAATGAAGACGACACTCGCGCGGCGCTACGCCGCGCTGCTCGCATTTGCCGGACTGGGATTGGCGACTTCCGCGCTCGCCCAGGACAAGTCGGCGAAGATCGGCGTGCTCAACGACATGTCGAGCCTTTATGCCGACATCGGCGGCCCCAATTCGGTGGTGGCAGTCAAAATGGCAGTCGAGGATTCCGGCCTTGTCGCCAAGGGCTGGAAGATCGACGTCCTGAGCAGCGACCATCAAAACAAGCCCGACGTGGGCGTCAACGTCGCCCGGCAATGGATTGACGTCGACAAGGTCGACGCGGTCGTCGATACGCCGACGTCCAGCGTCGCGCTCGCAGTCTCGAATCTGGTGAAAGAGAAGAACGCCATACTGATCAATTCGGGAGGTGCAAGTGCCGACATCACCGGCAAGGCCTGCACGCCGAACACTATTTCGGTGACCTATGACACCTACATGCTCGCCAAAGGTACCGGCCAAGCGTTGACCAAGGCCGGCGGCGATACCTGGTTCTTCTTGACCTCCGACTACGCCTTCGGCCACGCGCTGGAACGCGATACCGCCGCGACCGTCATCGCCACAGGCGGCAAGGTTCTCGGTGGCGTCAAGCATCCGCTCAACACCTCGGACTTTTCGTCGTTCCTGCTGCAGGCGCAATCATCGAAAGCGAAAGTGATCGGGCTCGCCAATGCCGGCGGCGACACCACCAACGCGATCAAGCAGGCTTCCGAATTCGGGATTGTCGCGGGCGGCCAGAAGCTCGCAGCGCTTCTGCTCTTCATCACTGACGTGCATTCGCTGGGATTGAAGACCGCGCAGGGTTTGACATTCACGGAGTCGTTCTATTGGGACATGAACGACAATACCCGCGAATGGTCGAAGCGTTTCCAGAAACTCGCGCCGAAAGGCGCGATGCCGTCGATGACGGTGGCGGGGCTTTATTCGGGCGTGCTGCACTATCTCAAGACGCTGGAGGCGATGGGAGGCAATCCGCATGACGGTGCCAAGGTCGTCGCCAAGATGAAGGAGTTGCAGAGCGAGGATTCGCTGTTCGGCAAGGCCACCATCCGCGCCGACGGCCGCAAGTTGATTCCGGCCTATTTGTTCGAGGTCAAGAAGCCCGAGGAATCCAAATATCCCTGGGATTACTACAAGCTCGTCGCGACGATCTCCGCCGAGGAAGCCGCAAGGCCGCTTGCCGAAAGCGAGTGCCCGCTGGTCAAGAAATAGGTTGAAGGTGCAACCGGCCGGGCCGCAACGCCTGGCCGGTCAGCGCGTTCGTGCGGTTGCCAGCGTGCGGACGGCAATAGCGTATGCCAGCAGCAATAGCGCGGCGGCAAGCAGGAACGGCGCGCCTGGCAATTTCAGCGGCGCCTCTTCGCCGATGAAATAGGCAAAAGTCAGTGTAAACAGGAACGGCCCAAGAAGCTGCGACACGCTTTGCACGCTGCTTGTCGCGCCCTGCAACTGGCCTTGCTGCTCCGGCGTGACCAATTCGGGTATTCAACGCCTGCAACGCCGCACCTGACACACCCCATAACGCCATCACGGGAATCCCGAGCCAGGAGAGCGGACCCGTCGGCGCTATGCCGAAAATCAGAAAGCCCGCGGCACCGCAGCCGAGCCCGAGCAAGAGCGCGCGGCGTTCGCCGAGGCGCCGGACGATCGGTCCGATCGCCACGCCCTGCACGGCCATCGCACAAATGCCGACCATCGCCAGCGTCAGACCGACGGTGGCCGCATCCCAGCCATATCGATAGGTCGCATAGAGCACGAAGGTCGAGGGCAAGACCACATGCGCAAGCTGGGCAACGAAGTTCACCACCGACAGTCCGGCCAGCACCCGGTTGGAGCGCAACAGATGCAGCGCGCCAATCGGATTTGCACTTTTCCAGCGAAAAGCCGCGCGGCGATCATGCGGCAGCGACTCCGGCAAGATGAACAAGCCGTAGAGCGTATTGGCGAAGCTTAAGGCGGCGGCGGCCCAGAACGGCAGGCGCGGGTCGATGCCGCCAAGCAGTCCGCCGATCGCCGGGCCCAAGATGAATCCGGCACCGAACGCGGCGCCGACCTTGCCGAACACCGCGGCGCGGCGTTCCGGGGGCGTCATGTCGGCGATGTAGGCAAATGCCGTTGAAACGCTTGCAGACGTGATGCCCGAAATCACCCGGCCGACGAACAGCCAGACCAAGGAGGGCGCCAGCGCCATCAGGACATAATCCAGCCCAAGGCCGAAATTCGATAGCAGCACCACCGGCCTTCGGCCGAACCGGTCCGACAGAGCGCCGAGGATCGGCGAGAAGAAGAATTGCATCAGCGCCCAGGCCGTGCCGAACAGGCCGAAGATGCGGGCCGCGCGCGCGGTGTCATTGTCGACAAAGCTTTCGACGAGCTTTGGAAGGATCGGCATGATCAGGCCGAGCGCCAACATGTCGAGCAGGATGGTGACGAAAATGAACGCCACCGCCGCACGGCGCGGAGACGACGTGGTCTGCAAAACCTCGGCGGTGCCCGCCGGTACCTGTTCGCTCATGACGGCCGCTTGCGTTTGTGCGCGAACGGATTGGCCTTCTCACGCAACGAAATCCGCACCGGCGTGCCCGGCAATTCGAAATGTTCACGCAACGAATTGACGAGATAACGCAGATAGGATTGCGGCACCGCATCGGCGCGCGAACAGAACAAGATGAAACTCGGCGGCCGCGCCTTGGCCTGGGTGATGTAGTTCAACTTCAGTCGCCGGCCCGAGACGGCGGGCGGCGGATTTGCGTCCACCGCCAGCTCGAACCAGCGATTGAGGGAAGCGGTCGGTATCCGCTTGTTCCACACCGCATAGGCGGCTTCGATCGCACGCATCAGCCGATCGATGCCCTCGCCCACCAGGCCGGACACCGCAACGACGGGTGCGCCCTTGACCTGCGGAAGCCAATGATCGACCTCGGCCCGCAACGCGGAGATCGCGCCAGGTTTTTCTGCCACCAAATCCCATTTGTTGACCGCGATCACCAGCGCCCTTCCTTCGCGCTCGATCAGGTCGGCGATACGCAAGTCCTGTTCTTCGAACTTGTTCTGCGCGTCCATCATCAGCACCACCACCTCGGCGAAACGAACCGCGCGCAGCGCGTCGGCTACCGAAAGCTTCTCGAGTTTTTCCTCGATCCGCGAGCGCCGCCGCAGCCCCGCGGTATCGAAGACCCGAAAGTCCCGGCCGTTCCAATTGACCTCCACGGAGATGGAATCGCGTGTGGTGCCGGCTTCAGAGCTGGTCAACAGCCGCTCCTCGCCAAGCAGGCGATTGATCAACGTGGACTTTCCCGCATTGGGACGGCCGACGACGGCCACGCGAATTGGACGTCTTGCCAGCTCCTCATCGGTTACGATGATGTCGTCGTCGTCGAACTCCTCGCCCTCCTCCGCTGGCTCCGGCATCAAGTCGCGTAGCGCATCATAGAGATCGCTCAAGCCCTCGCCGTGCTCGGCCGAAATCTGGATCGGCTCGCCCAGGCCCAAGGCGTAGGCTTCCATCGCGCCGACGTCGCCCTGCTTGCCCTCGCTCTTGTTGGCGACCAGAACCACCGGCTTGTCGGCGCGGCGCGCGAAATCGGCAAAGGCGCGGTCATTGGGCGTCAGCCCCGCGCGCGCATCGATGACAAACATCAGCGCGTCCGCGAGCGCGATCGCGGTCTCGGTCTGCTCCTGCATCCGCGCGGTCAGGGAGCCCTTCGCGCCTTCGTCGAGGCCTGCGGTGTCGATCACGGTGAATTGGAGATCGCCAAGCCGTCCCGCGCCCTCGCGGCGATCGCGGGTAACGCCGGGTTCGTCGTCGACCAGCGCCAGTTTCTGCCCGACCAGTCGATTGAACAGCGTCGATTTTCCGACATTGGGCCGGCCGATAATGGCGATTGTAAAGGACATAAGCGATCCAGGCGCGCGGGTCGTCGAAATGAGAGCGATTCCAAAGGTCCTTCTGCGAACCGTGGCCGTTGGTCTTGCTGCGCCTTCTTTACCCGAAACCTGGCTCTGCCGGAAAACGCTCTTTTCGACGTCGCGCAATCAGAGGGGGGCAAATACTAGCGCTGGAACGAGCCGCCCGGCAGCGGCGCCGGGAACGGCGCGGCCGATTGTTGCGTCGGCGGGGGCGCACCTGGCTGCTGATCATCCGGCGGCGGCGCGGTGGTGCGCTGGCGGACGATCTTCTTCGGCTTGGGGGCCTCCGGCGCGGCGGGGGCTGCGTCCTCGTCAGGCACGGCTGCAGGGTCCGTGTTTGCAGTCGTGGATTGCTTGCTCTTCGACTTTGCGGTGCGCTTCGGCTTGGCGTCCTGGGCCGGCTGCGCGGCAGCCGCCGCGGCAGCCTGCGCATTCTGCTGGTCGACTTCTTGCTGCGAAGCGCCCTTATAGAGTGATTTGGGCACGCCCTGTTCGAGGCCCGGCACGCCTTCGGGGAAAACCGGCTTGCGCTCGCCCGGCAGCTTCTTCTTGGTGTCGATCCAATCGAGCATATCCATTGGATCCCAGCTACTGATGCCGCTGGAGCAGCCCGCCACGGCGCCCGACAACGCCATGAGGAGAGAAGCTGCGATCAGACGTTGCAAGCGGCGCATGGTCGATGTCTCGTTCAACTCGTTTCCCTAGCCGTCAGCTCTTGGCAACCGGCGGAAGCAATGCCTGCAAAGCTTCGGCGCGCGAACGCATCGCCGACGGAGTCTCGCCGTCATTGGCGATCATGTCCAGCCATTGTCGTGCGGCCGCCGTGTCATTGGCGCGCCAGGCCGACAAGGCCAGCAATTCACGCGCGGTATGGCGAAAGGTCCCCTGCGGCTTGGCCGCCAACTCAAGGCGTTGCAGCATGCTGGGATAGCTCGCCGTCTCCAAGAGCAAACCCGCGGCACGAATCCTGGCCAGATCCTGCTCGACCGACCCGATGCTGCGATCGGCCGCCATGTCGTCGTACAGTTTGGCGCCCGCCTGCGGATCGCGGGTAGCGACTTCCGCCGCAGCGCGGAGCCGCGCCAGCATGCGGTATCCCGATGGCGCGCTCGCGGCGATCTTGTTGAAGGCGGCTTCCGCCTCGACATGCTTGTTCTGCTCGGAGAGGTCGAGAGCGGCGTCGAAGGCCGCGCCGGCCTCGGCCGCCTTCTTGGCCTCCAAATACTGGTAGCCGCGCCAGCCGCCCACCGCGGCGATGATCAAGAGCGCGCCAGCGATGATATAAAGCGAGTATTGGTCCCACAGCTTTTTGAGCTGATCACGGCGGACCTCCTCGTCGACTTCGTCAAATAATTCAGACACTTAGAGAAATCCCATCCCCGACGGGCGCCGGCCGGAACCGGCGCTGCCCTCAATCTGATCCTGCGTGGCGGCGGCGTTAGCCTAGTCATATGGCGGTGGCAAGGCAAAGCTAGCCCAATCAAAGCGTTAACATGCGGCCCCTGGGGTTATCCACCCTCGCGACCACGCGGCCCTCGGGTTCACCGCCAGCGATTGTCGTCTCCGAATCAACTCTTTGTCTTCATACCGTAGACGTGCTCCGGCCCTGGAAAGGCACGCGAACGCACATCGGTCGCGTAGCCCTCGATCGCGGCCTCGATCATCGGACCGAGATTGCCGTAGCGACGGACGAATTTTGGTGCTCGCGGCGACAACCCCAGCATGTCTTCCAGCACCAGGACCTGGCCGTCGCAGGCCGCACTGGCTCCGATGCCGATGGTGGGAATGTCGATGGTCTGCGTGATCTTGCGCGCCAGCGGTTCGGCGACCGCCTCGACCACGACCGAAAAGGCGCCGGCCTGCGCGACCGCGCGGGCGTCATTCTCGATCGGCTCCCAGCTGCCCTCCTCGCGGCCCTGGGCGCGGAACGAGCCGAGCGCATTGATCGATTGTGGGGTCAATCCGATATGCCCCATCACGGGAATGCCGCGCTCGGCAAGAAAGGCGATCGTTTCCGCCATCCGCACGCCGCCCTCGAGCTTGACCGCCCCGCAATGGGTCTCTTTCAGGATCCTCGCCGCCGAGTGGAACGCCTGCTCTTTCGAAGCTTCATAGGACCCAAAGGGCATGTCGACCACGACCAGCGCGTGCTGAGAGCCGCGCATCACTGCACGGCCCTGCAGGATCATCATATCGAGCGTCACGGGCACGGTCGTCTCAAATCCATGCATCACATTGCCGAGGGAATCGCCGACCAGAATGACATCGCAATAGCGATCGACGAGCGCTGCGGTATGGGCGTGGTAGGACGTCAACATCACGATCGGCTCGCCATTCTTGCGGGCACGAATATCCGGTGCGGTCTTGCGCTTGATCGCGGACTGGACTGACATTTTCTAAATTCCTACGACGGGAACGCCGATCACAACGGGATGAAACGCGAACGCAAGCGCTAGATATGCGACAACTCCGACCGCAATCGCAATCACGTCGTTACCCCAACCGCCCACCGGTATCGGCGGCGCGCCCGGATCGGTGCGGCGCTTGAGCGAGATGCGGTCGAACACCGCCCATCCCAGGAACGAGCCGAACAGGATAATCGAACCTAGGTCGCCGTTGGCGATGAGATGCCCCGCCGCCCAAAGCTTGATCCCCGCCAGCATCGGATGCTTCAGCGCGACGTAGATATGACCGCGGATGAAAGCCGCCACAACGAGGATGACGGCGGGCAACATCAGCGCCACGGTGACGTGCTTGAGCGCCTTCGGCGGATCCCAGACGTCGATCAACCCGGCCGCCCGGTATTGGGCGAAGCCCCAGGCGATGAGCACGATACCCGCGAGTGAAACCAGCGCGTAGCCAATCTTGTAGCCACCCTCGCCCAAGGAGGCGATCGCGCGGGCACGCAATCCCCGTTGCGCCGGCAGCGTGTGGGCGCCGAGAAACAGAACCAGCCCCAGGATCATCACCACCAGTCCCATGATCTCTCTCCCCCCAAGCCGCCGGTGGACATCGGGTATCACTTTCGAGACCCAAACGGCAATGCGCTAAATGTCGGGTTGTCAACGGTCGCATCCGGCGACACGTTCGTTCACGGCGTCGGCGGCTGTTTGCCGAGTTCACGATTGTCGACATAGCGGATCGCGATCGGCCGCCCCGCCACGGCACCACCGAGACCGCCGGTGAATTTCAGCGGCACGCAACCGTCAAGCGAGGTACTGATCGCCTTGAAATAGGCATCGCGGACATCCGGCGGCACCCCGGCCGTGGCGAACGTGACGCGCGGAGGCCCGATCATGTTGCCGGATCGCTTGAAACTGAAACGTACGGTCATCTGCATGCCCTCCTTCGCGGCTTCCGCTTGCGGCGGCCTCCAACACGAGCGCAGGGCGGCGAAGAGGTCGCCGATATTGTCGAGATCGTGGTCCGGCTTTTGATATTTGGCCGCTTCGTCCTGCGACGGCACGCTCTCGATCGTTAGCTGCAAGTTTTCGCCATAGGGATAGTCGATCTCGGGAATGCAGGGGCCGCGATTGAATACGCTGCAAAAGGACGGCGTGCATGGCCGCCCGGACAATACGCTGCAGGGTGCATGGGCAAACGGGGTAGCATCGATGTGGTGGCGCCGCCGGGCGTCGGCGGTTCCTGCAATCATTGAGCCGGCGACGGCAATGATGAGACCGATAGCGATGCGACGCAGCATGCAACGAGCCCTCGGAAGCAGCACGAGTTGAAATCATATAGCGCAAAACGAAGGACTCGGTGAGCCGCATCATGGCGGACGCCATTCACATCCGCGCGTTCACAGCGGGTTCCGCCAGGCTGCGCCACTCATGCCTTCTTCTTCACGTCCTTGACGCTGGAAAACGTGATACCTTCGGCGCGCTCGCGCGTGTAGCCGAGATAGAATTCGTTCTTGGCGAGGAACACGGGATCGCCGTCGACGTCGTCGGCCACGCCCGAGCCGTTGGCGGCAATGAAGGCGTCGAGCTTCTTGCGGTCGTCGGACGAAATCCAGCGCGCCAGCTGGAACTCGGAAACCTCGAACTCCACCGGCAGCGCGTATTCGGCCTCGAGCCGTGCCTTCAAGACGTCGAGTTGCAGCGGGCCGACCACGCCGACTAGAGCCGGCGCACCGTCGCGCGGACGGAACACCTGAACGACGCCCTCCTCCGACATTTGCTGCAAGGCTTCTTTGAGCTTCTTGGCCTTCATCGCGTCGGTCAGCCGGACACGACGGACGATTTCCGGCGCAAAGGAGGGAACGCCGACGAAGGTGAGGTCTTCACCCTCGGTCAGGGTGTCGCCGATCCGCAACGTACCGTGATTGGGGATGCCGACGACGTCACCGGCGAATGCCTCGTCGGCCAGCGCTCGGTCCTGCGCGAAAAAGAATTGCGGACTGGAGAGCGACATATTCTTGCCGGTGCGCACCAGTTTTGCCTTCATCCCGCGGGTAAGCTTGCCCGAACACAGCCGTGCAAAAGCAATACGGTCGCGGTGGTTCGGATCCATATTGGCCTGGATCTTGAACACGAAAGCGCTCATGCGCGGCTCGGCTGCTTCCACCTTGCGCAGATTGCTTTCCTGGGCGCGTGGCGGCGGCGCGAACCGACCCAGCCCTTCCAGCAAGTCGCCGACGCCGAAATTGCGCAGCGCGCTGCCGAAATAGACCGGCGTCAGATGGCCCTCGCGAAACGCCTCCAGCTCGAACGGCTTGCAGGCCTCCGACACCAGCGCGAGTTCTTCCTTGACCGCGGCGACATCGAGATTGGCGTTGCGGCCGGCAAGGTCCGCAATGTCGATCTGTTGCGCCGCGCCGGTCTTGGCGCCGCCGCCTTCCAGAAGACGCACGCCGCCACTGGCAAGATCATACGTGCCGAGGAAATCGCGGCCGCGACCGACCGGCCAGGTCATCGGGGTGGTGTCGAGCGCCAGCGTCTTTTCGATTTCGTCGAGGAGT
This sequence comes from uncultured Alphaproteobacteria bacterium, assembly GCA_963741185.1. Taxonomy (GTDB): domain Bacteria; phylum Pseudomonadota; class Alphaproteobacteria; order Rhizobiales; family Xanthobacteraceae; genus Bradyrhizobium. Next base: position 133,207 of record CAVUHE010000030.1, read on the forward strand.
TCGAACGTATCGCGGCTCTCGCGGTCCATCTTGTTGATGAAGGTGATGATCGGGATGTCGCGAAGACGACACACCTCGAACAGCTTTCGCGTCCTCGCCTCGATACCCTTGGCGGCGTCGATCACCATGACCGCGGAATCGACCGCGGTGAGCGTACGGTAGGTATCTTCGGAGAAATCCTCGTGGCCCGGCGTATCCAGCAGGTTGAACACCAGGCCTTCGAATTCGAAGGTCATAACCGAGGTGACGACTGAAATGCCGCGCTCGCGCTCGATCTTCATCCAGTCGGAACGGGTGTTGCGCCGCTCGCCCTTGGCCTTGACCTGTCCCGCCAAATTGATCGCGCCCCCGAACAGCAGAAGCTTCTCGGTCAGCGTGGTCTTGCCGGCGTCCGGGTGGGAAATGATCGCAAAGGTGCGCCGCCGCGCCACTTCAGTGGCCAGCGGCGAGCGGGGCGGTGATTCGGCAGTGAGTGCAAGGTCGGACATCAGGCTATCAGCGTTTGGCAGGGAAACCGGGTCGGATCAAGGAGGCTTGGCGCCCATCCATATAAGGATTAAGCGGCGCAACTCCAGCCGGGGATTAGCGAACCAACAGCACCGACCAATACGCCAAGGCCGCCACGCCGGCGGAGGCCGGAATGGTGATCACCCAAGCATAGACGATCGAACTGGCCACGTTCCAGCGCACCGCCGAGACCCGCCGCGCGGCACCGACGCCGACAATGGCGCCGGTGATGGTATGTGTCGTCGATACCGGAACCCCGAGCCAGGTGGCGATGAACAAGGTCGCGGCGCCGCCGGTCTCTGCGCAAAATCCCTGCATCGGCGTCAGTTTGGTGATCCGCAAGCCCATCGTGCGCACGATTCGCCAGCCGCCCATCAAAGTGCCCAACGCCATCGCCGCCTGGCACGCCAGCACCACCCAGAACGGCACCGAAAATTCCGCGCCGAGCTTGCCTTGCGAGAACAGCAGCACGGCGATGATGCCCATGGTCTTTTGCGCGTCGTTGCCGCCATGCCCCAGCGAATAGAGCGAGGCAGATGCAAACTGCAGGATACGGAAGGCGCGATCGACCGCGAACGGCGTCGAGCGCACCGACGCCCAGGACACGATCGCGACCAGCGCCAGCGCCAGCAGAAATCCAACCAGCGGCGACAGGACGATCGCGAGCAAGGTCTTGGACAAGCCACTCCAGACCGCGGCCGAAAGTCCGGCCTTCGCCATGCCGCCGCCGACCAATCCCCCGATCAAAGCGTGTGAGCTCGAGGACGGTATCCCCAACGCCCATGTGATCAGGTTCCAGACAATCGCCCCGATCAGGGCTGCGAAGATGACCTGAACGTCGATCACGCTGGGTTCGATGATCCCGGTGCCGATGGTCTGGGCGACGTTGAGCCCAAACACCAGGAAGGCGACGAAATTGAAGAACGCCGCCCAGAACACCGCGTACTGAGGCCGCAGCACGCGGGTCGACACGATGGTCGCGATCGAGTTGGCGGCGTCGTGCAACCCATTGAGAAAGTCGAACAGAAGCGCAACGGCTATTAATCCGACCAGAACCGGAAGACCAAGCGTGGCATCCACTGCGCGGCCCTGCCCTATACCTGTTCGATCACGATGCTGTTGATCTCATTCGCAACGTCGTCGAACCGATCGGCGACCTTCTCCAGATGATCGTAGATTTCCGCGCCGACGATGAAGTCCATGGCGTTGGCGTCGCGATGCTTGAGAAAAAGTTCCTTCAGGCCGATGTCGTGGAGATCGTCGACGCGGCCCTCCAGCTTGGTGAGTTCCTCGGTGATTGCCGTCAGCATCGAGACGTTGCTGCCGATCGACTGCAACAATGGCAACGCGCGCCCGACGAGATTGGCGCACTCGACCAGAAGCGTTCCCATTTCGCGCATCGGTGGCTCGAAGGAGCGGACCTCGAACAGCACCACGGCCTTCGCCGTCTGCTGCATCTGGTCGATGGCGTCGTCCATGGAGGTGATCAAATTCTTGATGTCGCCCCGGTCGAAAGGCGTGATGAACGTCCGGCGCACCGCGGTAAGCACCTCGCGCGTAATGTTGTCGGCGTCGTTTTCGAACTGGTTCACCCGCTGGCAGAAGACCGGCGTCTCCTCGCCGCCGCGCAGCATGCCCTGCAAGGCCAGCGCGCCCTGGACGACGGCTTGGGAGTGTCGGGCAAAAAGGTCGAAAAAACGTTCCTCCTTGGGAAGAAAAACGCGAAACCAACGCATCAGCATAGGTTATGTCCGTTACCGTAGAACTGGCCGGCCAACGTGGCCTGTCATATTACTGTCATAGACCATTTCCCGTGGAAAGCGCGCGGCAGGCACCCGGCCGAACCGGGTCATCCACCGCTTTGTAGGGACCGGAAAATGTCCCGGAAATGTCTCCGTCTAAAGCGACCGCCGGAAATAGTGCGCGATCTCGCCAATCACGCCGCGGCGGAACGTCAGCACGCAGACCACGAAGATCACGCCCTGGATCACCGTCACCCACTGGCCGAACCCCGCCAGATATTGCTGCATGGCGATGATCACGAAGGCCCCAACCACCGGGCCAAACACGGTACCAAGGCCGCCGACCAGCGTCATCAGCACGATCTCGCCGGACATGCTCCAATGAACGTCGGTCAACGAGGCGTTTTGTGCCACGAATACTTTCAAGGCGCCGGCAAACCCGGCGAGGGTTCCGGAGAGGATAAAGGCGATCAGCTTGTATTGGTCGGTCTTGTAACCGAGCGAAATCGCCCGCGGCTCGTTCTCGCGGATCGATTTGAGCACCTCGCCGAACGGCGAGTTGATGGCGCGGAAAATGACCAGAAAACCGAACAGGAAGCCGGCCACGATGACGTAATAAAGCACCGTCGGCTTGGCGAGGTTGAGAACGCCGAACAGATACCCTTGCGGAATGCCCTGGATGCCATCCTCGCCATGGGTGAACGGCGTCTGCAGATAGATGAAATAGAGCAGTTGCGACAGCGCCAGCGTAATCATGGCGAAATAGATGCCCTGGCGCCGGATCGCAACCACGCCGGTGATGACGCCAAGTCCTGCTGCGCCCGCCGTACCAAGCAAGATGCCAAGCTCCGGCGTGACGCCCCACACCTTCAGCGCGTGAGCGGTGATGTAGCCCGCAGTCCCCAGGAACATGGCGTGGCCAAACGACAACAGGCCGCCATAGCCGATCAAGAGGTTGAAGGCACAAGCCAGCAGCGCGAAGCACAGCGCCTGCATCACGAAGAACGGATAGATGCCGGTCAACGGCACGACCAGGAGCAGCGCGGTCATGATGCCGAACGCAATCATCTCGTCGCGGATCGTGCGCGGGGTTACCGGTAATGTATCGTCGGTCATCGCCGTCATGTCAGGTCGCCCGCCCCGTAAGTCCCGAAGGCTTCACAAGCAGCACCAGCACCATCAGAACGAATACCACGGTGTTGGAGGCCTCCGGATAAAAGTATTTGGTCAGTCCCTCGATCACGCCCAGAGCAAAGCCCGTGATGATCGACCCCATAATGGATCCCATGCCGCCGATCACCACCACCGCAAACACGACGATGATCAGATCGGCTCCCATCAACGGGCGCACCTGATTGATCGGCGCCGATAGCACGCCGGCGAGCGCGGCAAGACCGACGCCCAGGCCATAAGTCAGCGTGATCATTCGTGGAACGTTGATACCGAAGGCTCGAACCAGCGTCGGGTTTTCGGTGGCGGCGCGCAAGTAAGCGCCAAGCCGGGTTCGTTCGATCAGGTACCAGGTCAGCAAGCACACGACGAGCGAAAACACGACGACCCAACCCCGGTAGATCGGCAAAAACATGAAGCCCAAATTCATACCGCCCTTCAGCTCATCGGGGATCGCGTAAGGCAGCCCGGACGAGCCGAAATAATTCTGGAAGACGCCCTGCACGATCAGCGCGATGCCGAAAGTCAACAACAGCCCGTAGAGATGATCGAGACCAGAAAGCCATTGCAGCATGGTCCGCTCGAGGATCATCCCGAAAATGCCGACCGCGATCGGCGCTACAATGAGCGCCCACCAATATCCGATGCCGATCAGGTTGAGCAGGAAATACGCGCAGAACGCGCCCATCATGTAGAGCGCGCCGTGCGCGAAATTGATGATGTTGAGCATGCCGAAAATCACGGCGAGCCCAAGGCTGAGCAGCGCATAGAACGAGCCGTTGATCAATCCTACCAGGAGCTGTGCGTAGAGAGCTTGCATATCGGTCGATCTTTCACGCTCAAATAGCCAGGGGTAGAGACCCGCCGGCATAAGGCCAGCGGGCAATCGACGTTGTTACTTCTTCACCAGCGGACAGGCACTTTCCGAAAGCGGCCGGAAAGCCTGATCGGCGGGGGTCGTTCCAACCAGCTTGTAATAGTCCCACGGTCCCTTCGACTCCTCCGGCCTCTTGACCTCGAACAGATAGGCCGGGTGGATCTTGCGGCCATCCACGCGGATCGAGCCCTTGCCGAACAGCGCATCGTCGGTCGGCATTTCCTTCATCTTCGCCACCACTTTGGCGCCGTCATGCGGATTGCCGCCCATCGCGTCGAGCGCCTTGAAGTAATGGATCAGGCCGGAGTAGACGCCGGCTTGCACCATGCTCGGCTGCGCTTTGTTCCTGGCGCGTTCGGAGAAGCGTTTTGAAAACGCGCGGGTCCCGTCGTTCAGGTCCCAATAGAATGTTTCGGTGAAATTCAATCCCTGCGCAACCTTCAGACCGAGCGAGTGAACGTCGGTAATGAACAAAAGAAGGCCTGCAAGTTTCTGGCCGCCCGAAACGATACCAAATTCTGCGGCCTGTTTGATAGTGTTGGTGGTGTCACCGCCAGCGTTGGCCATTCCGATAATCTTGGCTTTGGACGCCTGCGCCTGCAGCAGGAACGAGGAGAAGTCAGCTGTGTTCAGCGGGTGTTTGACAGCGCCAATGACTTTGCCGCCCGACTTGACCACAACGGCGGAGGTGTCGCGCTCCAGCGCTGCGCCAAAGGCGTAGTCGGCGGTCAGAAAAAACCAGGTGTTGCCGCCGGCCTTCACCAGCGCCTGACCGGTGCTATTGGCGAGCATGTAGGTGTCGTAAACCCAGTGAATTGTGTTCGGCGAACACTGGGCGTTAGTGAGATCCGACGTCGCAGCGCCGGTGTTGATCATGATGGAGTTTTTCTCCTTCACGAGGTTGTTGACCGCGAGCGCAACACCGGAGTTCAGCACGTCCAAGAAAATGTCGACCTTCTCGACGTCGATCCATTGCCGCGCGATGGCTGTGCCAATGTCGGGCTTGTTCTGATGGTCCGCGGAAATCAGATCGATCTTCCAGCCTTTGGCGGCCATGCCGGAATCCTCGATCGCCATCTGGGCGGCCAACGTGGAGCCCGCGCCGCCGAGGTCGGAGTAAAGCCCCGAATTATCGGTCAGCACGCCGACCTTCACGGTCTTGTCCTGAGCAAAAGCGCCGCCACTTGCCGTCAACGCCAGTGCCGCGCCAAGCAAGAGAGCCGAGGTCCTGTTCTTCATGTTCACTCCGAAAATGCTACTCGAAGACATCTTTCAGACGCCGAGATAGGTGTGAAGCTTGTCCATATTGGACTGCAGCTCCGCGTTCGCGAAGCCATCGATGATCTTGCCGTGTTCGACAATATAATATCGATCCGCCACTGTCGCCGCGAACCGGAAATTCTGTTCCACCAGAAGGATGGTGAAACCTTCGTTCTTGAGACGTTTGATGGTGTGGCCGATCTGCTGGATGATGACGGGCGCAAGGCCTTCGGTCGGTTCATCGAGCATCAGGAAGCGCGCGCCGGTGCGCAGGATTCGCCCGATCGCGAGCATCTGCTGCTCGCCACCCGACAATTTGGTGCCCTGACTGTTCAGCCGCTCCTTGAGATTGGGAAACAGCTCGAAGATCTGATCGAGCGACAGACCGCCGCTGCGCACGGCCGGCGGCAGCAGCAGGTTTTCGCGAACATCGAGGCTTGCGAAAATCCCGCGCTCCTCCGGGCAGAAAGCGATGCCCATGCGCGCAATCCTGTCTGACGAGGCGCGGGTGATATCCTGTCCCTCGAAGCGGACCGAGCCGGTGCGCTTGCCGATGATCCCCATCACCGATTTCAGCGTGGTCGTCTTGCCGGCACCATTGCGTCCGAGCAGCGTAACGACTTCCCCGACCTTCACGTCGAAATTGACGCCGTGCAGAATGTGTGACTCGCCGTACCAAGCTTCGAGATTTTGAACCGACAGCACCGGCGTGCCGGAAGCCGGCTTTACCGAGGCGGCATCGGCCATCTTCACCTCAACCATGGCCGGCCCCCAGATAGGCTTCCTTCACGCGCTCGTCCTTTGTCAGGTCGGCGTAGTTGCCCTCGGCAAGCACGTGACCGCGCGTCAACACGGTGATGATGTCGGACAGATTGGCCACGACACTCAGATTATGTTCCACCATCAGGATCGTGTACTTCGCCGAGATACGCTTGATCAACGCCGCGATCTTGTCGATGTCCTCGTGACCCATGCCGGCCATCGGTTCATCGAGCAACATCATTTCCGGATCGAGCGCAAGCGTGGTCGCGATTTCGAGCGCGCGCTTGCGCCCATAGGGCATTTCGACCGCGGGCGTCTTCGCGAACTCGCTAAGACCGACATCGTCGAGCAGTTCGTGGGCGCGGCCATTGAAACGGTCAAGCACGGTTTTGGAACGCCAGAAGTCGAAGGAATGTCCGTGCTGGCGTTGCAGCGCGACCCGAACATTTTCGAGCGCCGTGAGGTGCGGGAATACGGCCGAGATCTGAAACGAGCGCACCAGACCGAGGCGCGCAACGTCAGCCGGCGCCATCGCGGTGATGTCCTGTCCCTTGTAGAGAATACGACCCGCCGACGGCTTGAGAAACTTGGTCAACAAATTGAAGCAAGTCGTCTTGCCGGCCCCGTTCGGACCGATCAACGCGTGAATACTGCCACGGCGGACCTTGAGGCCAACGTCGCGAACGGCGAAGAAACCCGCGAATTCCTTGGTCAATCCGTGGGTTTCGAGAATGAACTCATTAGCCAATCAAATTTCCCCCATCAGCCGTCGTCGCGATGTTCCATCGCGGGTGGCCAATCTTTCTCTCCGGCAGGTTCTCCGAGGCGCCTTGGAATTCGCCCTGGGAAGCGGCCGCCTCCGGACCGGAATATGCCGTCAACGCCCCTGCCTGCGCAAGGCGGAAAGCAAGCCAAATCCGTAAGCGCCAGAAAGGATTGCTTCGCCATTAGTCGAATGGCGAACACGGTCAACAGGCATGATTGACCGGTCGGCCGGACGCAGCCCGGAAAGCCTTCGTTAACGGTGTTTCGCCGCAATTTCGGGTTTTCATCAATTATTTCCGCCCCGGGCCGATGGTTGCATGCTTTGCATCGGGACCGGGACGGATCAGAACCTTGGAATTCGAAAGCGCCAATCCGACGATCGTCAAATCGATCAAGCAGCGTGATCTCTTGAACACGTGGCTGCGACTTTATGCCCGCGCACAATCGTTGCCGCGCATGGAGGAATACCAGCCCGAACGGATCGAGGACGAACTGGCCGAGCTGGTATTTCTGACGGTCGAAAATGCGCAAGCCCCGCGTCTGCTCATTGAAAGCGACGGCACGCGAATGTCGATTGCCTACGGCAACAGCGGCAAGGGTCGATACCTCGACGAATATCTCGGGACCAAGCTGGCCCCTCTGATCATGCCGATCTACCATGAGTGTCTGAGGCGCGCGCTTCCCGTCTACACCATATCCCACGTCGATGACTCCTACGGCCGGATCGTCGCCTATGAGCGTATGCTACTGCCGTTCTCGGACGGCCGCGACGGCGTCACCGACGTGATCGCATCGCTAAAGACCATCTGCGAAGACGGCGGCTTCGAGATCAGGAATCTGATGCGGGGAAATGACGCGTTGCCGACGTCAAAACGCTGCGCCGTCATTGATCGCGAGCTCTTCCACCGCACCCCAGGCCGTATTCCGGCCAGCGATCTGATCGAGTTCAGCTAGTGGTTCCGTGACGAAATCTGCCGGACCATCCTATGCCTTCGCGCGGCGGAAGCCGCCGGAAGCCGCCACTTCTTTGGCGTAGATCTCCGGCTTGAAGCCGACAAGCAATTTTCCTCCGACTTCGAGCACTGGCCGCTTGATCATCGAGGGCTGCGCCAACATCAGCACAAGCGCTTTGCGCTCGCCCAGGCCTTCCTTGTCGGCATCTGGCAACTTGCGAAACGTGGTTCCGGCTCGATTGAGCAAACTTTCCCAGCCCAGTTCTTCGCACCAATGCCTGAGCTTGTCCTTGGCGATGCCTTCGGTCTTGTAATCGTGAAAACCGTAAGCCACGCCGTGGCTATCGAGCCAGGCGCGGGCCTTCTTCATGGTGTCGCAGTTCTTGATACCGTAGATGGTGATCGATTTTGTCATCTTCCGATTTACCCGTTTTGCGTGCGTTGGACATCGAACCTTATCCTGTGATGCAGACTACAATTCAGGTGTCGGTGCTTCACGCTGCCATTCCCAATACCGTCACACAGATGCGACGGCGAATTTTCATTCCCTGCCGCCGGTACAACGCAATAGCGGCGGCGTTATCTGATAACACGTGCAGGAACGGAATCTGATCTCGCGCGACAATCTGGCGGGAAACTGCATCCAGCAGCATTTGCGCGTAACAGCGGCCTCGGTAATCCGGATGCACGCAGACCGCCGTGATCTCGGTGTAATTGGCGGGCTTCATGCGTTCGCCCGCCATCGCAACCAACTGCCCGTTGACCTTTATACCCAGAAACGTGCCAAGTTCGTGCGTTCGTAAGGTGAACGGACCAGGTTTGGTAAGTTTGGCCAGTTCCAGCATCTCGGGCGCGTCGCCAGCGCCAAGCCTGACGATGTCCGTCCCACGCACCGGCGCTTCGGCTGGAGTCCCGATCATTTGTTCGCCTGTCGCGGCCAGGAAAACCTTGAACTCAGCCGGAGGGATCACCGGCTCGAGCGTGAACAGTACAGCCTGATCGGACCGGAACATTAGCGCACCAAGCGCTGCGAAACTTGCCGATGACATATCCGCCATCGCGGCAAAAGGCACGATCGCCGGCGGAAAGCGACGCGCCCGCGTGCCGCCTTCGGCAAGACCAACTTGCGTAGACGTCAGTGCGGTCCAGATCGGATGGTCTAACGGGTGGGTCGGCGAACCGGAGACGGACATGGCGCAACCTTTATCCCACCCGATTGTTTCAACGCAATTCCGGCGCCGCGGTCCGGCCTTGCGGGGATTTGTCTAAACCAAACGCGAGTGACCCACGCAGGCTACGGATGCATTCATGATAAATGCTCGGGAAAGTTCGAATGGACTCCCCTCTCATCGTCATCGTCACGGTAGTCTAGTGTGGTGGTTCAGAAGTTCTCATCGTCAGTGGGGCGAATCCGTCATGAGAACTTCTGAACCAAAACCACACTAGAATCATGGATTTTCTAGTGTCCTTCGAATCCGAAGTTCGCAAAAGTGGGTGCTGCAAGGGAGTGCGAACTTCGGATTCGGGACACTAGCCCGTCCCGCCATCGTCGAGACTCACGATCACCGCAGCATTAGCAATGATGATGGCATCCCCGCCCTGTTCGGCAGGAATTTCCAACCCACCCTTGACCGCGGTCACGGTCACGGTTCCATAAGGGAGTTCCTTGGCCACCGCTGACGTATCAACAGCGCCCGGGTCAGGCACGCCGATCGTGACGTCGACGAACATGTCGCTTGAGGTCTTGCCCAGCATCCGGAAGAACCCGAGGCTGGAATGACGGATGGCGTCCGAGACCGCGCGCCTGGCCGCCTTGGTCGCATCGCGTCCGTGAACATCAACGCCCATGCCCATCTCGGTGATACAGCGCACGCGTGTCATGAAGTCCCCGCCATGGTTTGGGTGAAACAACGGATCACTCGATAGTTGCGTCGCGCCATCGGAGTCAACATGGGCTGCCCTTGGTCGCGGAACGAGCATTTCGAGGTTGATCAACTCGGTCTTGTCCATATAGCATCAGGCGCGGCTTGTGGAGTTTCACAATCGATGCCCGAGGCGTTATCCTACACGCTGATCCAACGCTGGTGCGACCGGTTGCAGAAAGACCCGCTTGCCAGATCGGTGATCTTGGGCTTGCGTTGTCGGGCCGACGAGATTTGGCAGCACGCCTTCGCACTCCTGCAACGGGAAAGTGCGGAGTACCGCAATTCCGTCGACGACGAATTTGCACGAGAATCCAAATCCCACTGCAACACGCTTCTGCAGACGATCATCGCCATTGCTGCCGGCGAGGTGAGGAAGACCCGGCTGGACCCATTCGACTTCGTGCGTACTCACGCGCAATGGCGCGCGCGCCATCACGTGCCGCTTGTCGCCTCCCTGCACGCTTACCGGATCGCCCACCGAACCTATTCGGAAATCTCACAGGATGCCTTGGCCAAGCATGGCGCTCCGAAAGAGATCGTGGGCGCCCAGCGCATGCTGTCCGAATTCTGGCTGGAATTGTTCAATCACGTCGATCACGTATTGGCCGACGCCCACGCGGCCGAGGATGCGCTCATCGTCGCGCAGCAGACGCGCAGCTTTGTCCATCTCGTCAACGGCCTCTTGAACGGAATAGCACCCGCCGAGCAGGAGCTGCAGCGCCTCTGCGCCCTGCGGGGTATTCGGCCCGGCGCCCCCTTGGCAGTTGCGGTGGCCAGACCGTTGCTGTTGCCTGGCCACCATATTGACCTCGAAGTGACGCTCCGCTCCCTCGCCCGTCGGCTTGAGCAAGCGCTTCAACCAACGATATTCGGCACCCTCGTCGACGTTCGGGACAACCAGGTCATGGCGATCGTCAGCAGTGACGGCGATACCGGCCGCAATCTGATTCAGGCGCTGCGTCGAGGATTTGCCAAGCGCACGGCAAGCGGTCAGTCTGTCGGCGTCGGCGCGAGTGCGGATGTCGCGGAAATCGGGCTCCTGCCCCGGGCGCTAGAGGAAGCACTGATCGCGATCGAGTATACCAGCGCCAAACAGCCACTCATGCATTTTGCCGATATTCACCTCCCCGACCTTTTGGTCCGGCGCGCCGACCAGGTTGCCGTTCGATTGATTCCGGCATGGGCGCGGCAATTGCATTCGGCCGACCATAGTCAGTCACGCGAACTGATTCACACCATCCGTGTCTTTGCCGACTGCAACTTCAATGTTAAGTCGACGGCTCAGGCGCTCGGCGTTCATACCAACACCGTCTATTTCAGACTCAATCGGTTGAAAAAAATCTCCGACCTCGACCCGCGCTCCTATGCCGGCACGTCGGCCATCTTGACCGCGCTGCGTCTGCTGGAAATTCAAGCCGCAACGAAACCCTCCTAGCGCGCGGCCTTACGAAGCGGCGCGCGCGGCGAACTCCCTCGCAATCAGCTAGCAAAAAACCCGAGAAGGCGGCCTCCGTCATCGCGGTAGCCCGCGCCGCCCGGGGTCGTTTGATTGTGAAGCTTCACAATCATTGGGAGGGACCGGTGTGGGTCAATCCGAATTGAACCTTTCCCGCCGGCGGCCATAACTACGCCGGGAGCCCGATGGTTGTGGGGTCGCTCCGGGGAACGCTCATGAAACTCAAGGACAAGGTTGCCGTCATTACGGGTGGCAATAGCGGGATCGGACTCGCCGCCGCCAAGGAGTTCATCGCAAACGGCGCGAAGGTTGCAATTTTCGGACGCAATCCCGTGACTCTTCGGCAGGCGACCGACGCACTCGGCGACGGTGCGATAGCGGTTCAGGGTGATGTGCGCAAGGTGGCGGATCTGGATCGGCTCTTTGCCGAGACCCACAAGCGCTTCGGCCAGATCGACGTGCTGGTGGCCAACGCGGGCATAGCCAAGTTTGCACCGGTGCAGACGTTGTCTGAAGAATTGTTCGACGAGCTCAACGGCATTCTGTTCAGGGGCGTTTTCTTTACCGTCCAGAGGGCACTGCCCCACCTCCGCGACGGCGCCTCTGTCGTGCTGATCGGCGCGAGCGATGCCGACAAACAGGGCCGGATGCTGACCTCGATTTACATCGCGGCGAAATCTGCGGTGCGTTCGCTGGCGCGATCCTTCTCGGTCGAGCTCTTGCCGCGACGCATTCGCGTCAACGTGGTCAGCCCGGGCATGACCGACACGCCGATCATTACTCGCGAAGGCGGTCTGCCCGGGGTGACGCCCGAGGAAATTGCCGCCGTGATCACCCGAACCATTCCGCTCAAGCGCCGCGGCACGCCCGAAGAAGTCGCAAAGGCGGTCCTGTTCATGGCGTCCAGTGATTCAAGCTACTGCCTTGGGGCGGAGTTGATGGTCGAGGGCGGACTTTCACAACTCGTCAATCCTGCTTGAACGAAAGGGAGGAGATCATGGCCGATATCAGGCACCAGATTCCGATCAATGCACCGCCGGAGAAGGTCTTTGCGGCGTTGGCTACTCCTGCGGGGTTGCGCGGCTGGTGGACCGCGGACGTACGCGCCGACGAGAAGGTTGGCGGCAACGCGGAATTCGGATTCGAAAAGCACGCCTTCGTTTTCCGAATGAACATCGAAAAGCTCGATCCTGGCAGACAGGTCGTCTGGACATGCCACGGTGAACATCCGGAATGGGACGGCACGACCTTGACCTGGAACATCAGCCGCGAAAACGACGTCACCGTCTTGCGTTTTGTGCATAGCGACTGGAAATCCTTCAGCGATTTCTGCGCCAGCTGCAATTCGACCTGGGGCGAGCTGATGTATCGACTCAAGGACTATGTGGAGGGCCGCAATCCTGGCCCGCACTGGAAGGAGTGAACGAAGATGGCTGACTCAAGCATTCTCATCATCGCCAGCGTCACGGCGAAGCCGGGCAAGGAGGCCGAACTCGCCGCAGCGCTGCACGAAGTCGCGGGGCCCACGCGATCGCAGCCGGGCTGCATCCGGTTCGGTCTCTACCGCCGGCAGGACGCCGACGCGACCATCGTGGGCATCGAGCGCTGGGCCTCCGCCGAGGATCATGATCGCCATTTGGCCGGCACCCACTTCCAGCGGCTTGCAAGCCGCATGGCCGATTTGATCGCCGAACCTCCTCACATCGTGACCTACTCCGTCATCGACGAATAGGCTCCCGGAGCATGCAAAATGGCCGCTTGTCTCATCGGGCAAGTCATCGTGAAGGAGGAAAATCGCTTCGCTCCCTACGTGCAGAAGACCAGCGCCCCGATCGAGAAATATGGTGGCCAGGTGCTGGATGTCGTTTGTGATGATCACAGAGCGCCAGGCGCTCTTGAACAAGGAGAAGGAGTTCATGTTCGTGCCCGACTGGGACGCGGGATGCCCAAGCTGCTCGTTCATTGGTCTAGCCAATCGCTTCGGAGGGATGCATGACCCAGAAACTGTCCGGTGGGTGCGCGTGCGGCGCCATCCATTACGACTGCAATGCCGATCCAGTTGTTATGTTCAACTGTCACTGTCGGGACTGCCAACGTGCAAGCGGCAGCGCATACGCAGCAATCGTCGTCGTTCCGAAAGCTGCCGTGCAGATGCGTGGGGAGCCGCGGTATCACAAAATCGTTGGCGGCGCCGGCAAAGCGATCGAACGCGGTTTTTGCCCGACCTGCGGCAGCCACGTGACCGACAAATTGGAACGGCTGCCCAATATCCTCGCATTGCAGGCGGGAAGCTTGGACGACCCATCAATATACCGACCCATGATGGACGTATTTACGTCAAGCGCACAGCCTTGGGATCACATGGACCCCAAGGTCCAAAAGCACACGCGCGGCGCGCCGCGGTGATGTGCCTCCCTCCCAGCATCGCAAAGTCCCCTTGAAGGGCCGGTGGACCAGAGTCGGCAGGCTCACTATCGGCGCGCGTTCCACGGCTCTGCGGATTGGCGACAAATACTCGTTCGGCACGGCTCACAGCGGCGACACCATCAACGCGCCGCGCCGCCGCCCACGTGCTCGGCTTCCGCCGCGAACGCAAGCTCCGCATCAGTGACGACATAGCGCACATAGCGGTAGTCGTGGATGAAGCTGATCCGGTCATCGCGCCATTCGAGCCACATGAAGTAGCTCGGATTCGGATCCGTACGCTTTTCGAAGACCGCGATCACTTCCCGGCCGTCCAGCCAGGCGGGCGAGAGCCACACGCCCTCGAACTTCGCGTAGATCGTGAAGAACATGCCGACATCGGCACGACCTGCGCGCAGCGGATAGGTGGACTGGTTGAGTTTGACGTCGTCGGCCAAGAGCGCCCGCAGACCCTCCCAATCCCGCTGGTTGAAGAGTGCGACGTAACGTGCCAAAGTAGCGGAGGCTGGCCGTGCCTCGGCGAGCGCCGAGGCTTGCGCGTTGACCTCGCGAAGCCGCGCCCGCCCCCGCGCCAGATGGCCCTTGACGGCATCGACCGTGAGATCGAGAAGCGCTGCGATCTCCGAAAGCTGCTCGTCGAGCACATCTTTCAGGATAACGACGCTTCGCTGCATCGTCGGCAGTTCGGCAAAGCGCGATACCGCGGTCTTGACCGCTTCCTGGCGCATCAGCACCTCCACGGGGTCAGGATTGGCCTCGTCAGCGACACCAGAGGCGGCCTCGATCGGCTCTGCCTTTCGCACCGCGCGGCCGCGCAACAGGTCGAGGGCGCGGTTATGGGCGATCCGGAACAACCAGGGGCGAAGCTGTGGCATCTCGTCGAGATCCTGCAACGCCGCGACCGCGCGGGCGAACGTATCCTGCACGACGTCCTCGCCGTCGATGACCGATCCCATCAGCCGCGCGCAATAGCGATGCAGCTCGGGCCGCAGCTCGCCGGCGGCGGCGAGGAGGTGCGCCTGGCGGTCGCGATCCCCTGAGGATTGTGCTGCGCTCAAGCGGCTGCTCCCTCGAGCATGGTGATCCCGCTGTCGCCCTTGAGGCCAAAGGCGAGACCATCAACGTATTTCGGGTCGTCGAGCACGGAAACGACTTTCTCGCCGAACTCCCGCGGCGGCATCGGCGCGCCGAAGCGGGTCAGGAACTCGTCACGCTTGAGGTTCATGGCGCGCGCATAGGCGTTGGCGCCGGCATCGCCGACCCCGGTGTCGCCGATGATCTGCTGCGGCACGATCGCCTGGAAGCGAATCCCGAGCTTGTTCTGCGCTGAGACACCGTCGGCGTATCTGGCCATGAACCAGAGCATGCGCTTGGCGCCGGCATAGCCGCCCGATAACGGCGATCCGTTCACCGCAGCACCGCTCGATCCCACCAGCACACGGCTTCCGGGCTTGAGCGGCAGCTTGAGCGCGGCCTGCAGCCAATAGAGCCCGGCCTTGACGTCGGTTTCCCAGGTCGCGGTGAAATCCGCCCAGCTGATCTGGTCGAGCCGCCCCATTGGCGGCACCGCGCCGGCGTTCAGCACCAGGATGTCCGGGCGAACCTGCCCAAGGATACGCTGCGCGGCGGTCTGTTCCGCGACGTCGGCGGAGATCGTGGCGACGCCGAGCCGGGCACGAACGGCGGCAAGTGCACCGGCATCGCGGGCGACGACAGTCACGGTGGCGCCGCGCGCGACCAGCGCCTCGACCACTCCGAGGCCAAGGCCGCGGCTTCCGCCGGTGACGACGACTTTCTTGTCTTTGAGGCTCATGTTCGGCTCCTGTGTTGATGCTGACAGGACGATCGAGACAGGGAAAAGGAGTCAATCAATCCGGTCATGGGCGCATCGCCGCTCGTCTAACCGCCGGCAGCGCCTCGTCGGCGCACGATCAGTTTCAGCCAGGGCGCCGAATGGAAGGCGCTCATCAGCAGGTACATCGGAGCCATTCCGCCCAGCGCTGACACACCATGCGCGGCCGAGCAGAGCACATCCGTCGGTCTCCCACCAAAGGGACCGGTCAGCAGCGCCATGATGGCGAAGGTCGGCGCGGCCGCGAACGATATCCAGGCGACGGCGCCGGGCGCGGGGGACGCTTGTTCGTCTTCGTTGGGGTTCATCGGAAGCGAACTCCGAAAAGCGGATTCAATACTCATCGTGCCGACGCAGCCACGCCATCGGGAGGTCAAATCCGACCTCCCCGCGGCCTTAAGCGTCGCGTTTGCGAAAGGCGGCCTCTCCGACGTCCGACACCGCGACCCATTTCGGGTCGGGCGCGGCGTCGGCGACGTAACTCTCGTTCCAGTTCCACCACTTGTACGGTCGGCTCTGGGGGTAACCCTCCGGCGAGTCCTCCCACGCCTCCTGACGCCCGAGCGCGGTCATGTCGAGATAGCTCCAGGTGGTCCCCAACGCCTCGTCGCCGCGGCTGTTGATGAAGTAGGTGCGGAACACGCGCTCGCCGTCGCGGATGAACGCGTTGTGGCCGTGCCATTCATCCACCCCGAAGTCGGCGTCGAAGCTGTCGGTGATGGTGTACCAGGGGATGTCCCAGCCCATCCGCGCCTTCAGGCGCGCGATGTCGGCCTGCGGTGCACGCGAGGCATAGACAAGCGTGGTGTCGCGCGCGTTCAGGTGCGCGAGGTTGGCGACCTGATCGGCCCCCAGCGAACAGCCGATGCAGGCATGCTCGGGCCAGCCATGCACGCCGGGCTCGAAAAAGGCGCGGTAGACGATCAGCTGACGGCGGCCCTCGAACAGGTCGAGCAGGCTCGCTTTGCCCTTGGGCCCGTCGAAGACATAGGCCTTGTCCACGGCAACCCAGGGCATCCGCCGTCGCTCGGCGGCCAGCGCGTCACGGGCGCGGGTCAGGGCCTTCTCCTTGACGAGAAGCTGCGCGCGCGCAGCCTCCCAACGCTGCGGCAATACAATCGGTGGCATGTTGATGGCGTGCTGTGCTTCTTTCCGGGCCTTCTCGACCATGGGCGGCTCCTCGTGTTCCGGGATCTCGGTGCAAGGAAGACGATTGAGGCATTGAAAAGGAGTCAAAGGCGGTGCTGGTGGGATTCCCCTTATCCGAGCCGATCGTGGCTCGCTGCTTCCGGGACTTCGCAGTTCCCGGACGTTATTGCAGCAGATAGAGAATTTGCGTCTCGAGCTTGCGCGGGTCGTCGTTCCAGTCGTCGTAGATTTCCCAACTCCAGCCGCCTGGCTGCCGGCCGTTCGCGGCGAGCCAGGCGTGCAAGGCGTCGTGTGCGTCTTTCAAGCCGTCATAGGCGCCGACGTGAACGGTCGAGGCAACCTCGCCTTCCGGCGTCATGACGCAACGGACGTCACCTTCGCCATCGAATGCGCGCGTGACCTGCACGCCGAAATCGATGGTCATCGCGCCCGCGGAATCCATGTCGTGACGATACAGAAAGACGTTGTGCCCATCGGTGCGAAGGCCGGGATGCGCCCCGAGATATTGCCACACCTTGTCGAGCGAGTTGCGGAAACGGCTTGCAATATCGCGGGCGGCCATGCGATCGCGCACCGCCGCCAAAGGCTGGGCTGTCACGCGATGAACGGAAATGGCGTATTCCATCGCTTGGTTCCTCCCACCTATGCCGGCTGCGGGGCCGACCGCGCCGCGACCTTGGCAAACGGTCGGAACGTCAGCGCGATCACAAACGCGCCAAGTCCGACGGCCCATGAGCCGATATAAAGCCAAGCGTAGCTTGCAAAAGTGTCGTAGATCAATCCGCCGGCCATAGGCCCCGTCGCCATGCCGAGGCTGCCGGCCATCGCGGTTCCGCCGATCACGGTACCCAACATCCGCAGCGGAAAGTTCTCGCGAATGAGCACCGAATAGAGCGGCATGGTGCCGGCGTAAATAAAGCCGAACAACGCCGCCACGGCGTAGAACCCGGCAAGCTCCCGCACGAACACATAACCCAGCGCGCCGAACGCCTGCGCGAACAGGCCCGCCACCAGCACGCGCTTGGCGCCGAGGCGGTCGCCAAGCAGGCCGAAGGCGATGCGGCCGCCCATCCCGGCGAGACCCTCCACGCTGTAGATCGTGACCGCTGCGATCATCGGAATCCCGCAACTGACGGCATAACTCACGGTATGGATGATCGGGCCGGAATGCGTCGCGCAGCAGAAAAAATTGGTCAGAAGCAGGACGACGAATTGCGGCGAGCGCAGCGCCTCTCCCAGCGACATTTCCCGCTCCGGAACAGTGCCATCGGACGGCGAAGACGGCTGAGCTTCGAGCGCGGGCGGGCGGCGCACCAAAAACGCTACCGGAATCATGATTCCCGCGACGACGAGCGCGAGGATCTGCAACGTGGTCCGCCAGTCATGGTCGGAGACGAGCCAGGCAACGAGCGGCGCCATGGTCATGGGCGCCATTCCCATGCCGGCCGAGACCAGCGACACCGCAAGGCCGCGATGGGTGTCGAACCAGCCGGTGATGGTCGCCATCATCGGCGCGAAGATCGCGGCCGTGGCGCCGCCGACCATCACGCCGAAGGTGAATTGAAATGCGACCAGCGATGTCGCAAGGCTTGCGAGCGCGAGGCTTGCCGCAATCACTACCGAGCCGGTCAGCACCACCGGCAGCGGCCCGAGCCGGTCGGACAAGGTGCCCCAGATCATGCTGGTGAGCGCCATGGCGAGAAAGCCGATGGTCATGGCGCTGGACACGCCGGTGACGGACCAGCCGGTATCCCGCGCGATCGGCTGCAACAGGACCGGCAGCGAAAACATGGCGCCGATGGCGACACAGCCCAACAGGCCGCCTGCCGCGACGATGACCCAGCGATAGCGCGAATTTTCCATTCCTGCTCTCCGATACAACTCTATCCGAAAAGAAGACGAACGGAACCTCGGGGAACCGACAGGCTGATGGGGCTGACGGACATTTTTTTCTCGTCGCCTCGCGCCACACGTTGGGCACAATTCCCCCGATCCCGCGGCGCGACGCGCCCGAGTTGTACAAGAAAACTTGTCCCTCGAAGAAACAGAGGGTGCAGGAAACGCCGGGTGCCCATTGCACCCGCAGCCGCGTGTGGTGTGTTGAAAAGCACACGCGTTAGTCACCACAGGTTCACCGGAACACCCGGCATTTCCTGCGCAATGGTTTTAACGGGTTCCTTCGCGCTCTCCCCAGTGACCGGGCTTTCTTGCCACTGTCGTAGGCCACGATGCGAAGCATCGTCGCCACCTTGACGCCAGCGTCGGGACGTCAGGACCACACGACTTCTCCGTCCGCAAGACAAGCGCGTTCGTCAGCGCGCCCTCGCGTCCACCGCATCCCGCACTCCACGTTCGTGACGATCGCGATACGCCCCTCTGATCGAGGCGGGACGGCTGGAATCAATAAAGCTGTGTCTAGCAAACGGCGAAGCGAAATATTTTTCACGGAAGGGCTGGACAGGTGCGGAGTCCGACGCGGGTTTGATTTGCCCGATGGGCTGTTTCGCGCCGGGAAGTGTGGCGAAAGCCGCGGTCGCCGTGGACACGACCTGCGACAAGGCGACGGTGCATGTGGGGAACAAAAGGCTGACATGAGGGCAGGCCTTTGCATGTCGCCTAGCTATCTACCGGTCGAGGGGATCGTTGCAGGAGTTTTCCGGCAAAGGCTTCAAACGCCGCAGCGAAGGCGTCGGGGTCTTCCATGAACGCGCTGTGCCCGCCCCGGAACATCTGCACCTCTGCCCTCGATTGGCTGACCGCAGGGCGATTGCGGGCCCAACTGACAATGCGGTCGCCCTTCGCCCAGGCAAACAGCATTGGGCGATCGACACGCCACAATAACGCGCGAATATCGGCCTGCGGACGGCCGAAACTTGCCCAGGCCTGCGCCGAAACTTCCGCCGTCTCCCGACCGGCAGCGATAATCCTGCGTCGCTGGTCGTGCGCCGGGCGTCTTGGAAGTATGGTCCTGTAGTAGATTGCAAACGCCGTCGCAAACCAACTGGCACCGCGCGCGCCCGCCCGAAAGAAGCCCGTCATGGCGGCGCAGAAAGTTCTCACAAAACCGTCAACCGGAACCAAGCCTCCGGGGTTGCAAAGCACCAGCGCGCGGATCAGCGCGGGCTCGTTCGCCGCAACTGCTATCGCCGCCGCACCGCCGATAGAGTTGCCAATGACGATCGGCGGATCGCCCGGTGCGAACGCTACCTTAATCAAGTCGGCAAGGATCCGCGCGTATCGGTCGGCCGATGCCGCTGCTCCCGTTGCATCGCCAGGGCTTCGACCCTGTCCGGGCCAGTCCAGGCAGACAACCTCAAAACCCTTGTGCTGTATCCGATCCGAGAATGCCTCGAAGTCCCTCCCGCCATGCGCAATCGCATGAAGGCACAAGACCGGCGCGCCAGCGCCGCGCCTCGACAGCGCCAGCCGCGTCCCGGCTGCGTCGATCCATTGAAAGGGCTCGGCGACACCGGCCAGCGCCCTCAAATCCGCACTTGTGATTGGCATATCACTTATGTGATATACCAATCACTTACTTGTCAAGGGAGTACTGCTGCCCGATGCGACCGCCCAAGACTCGAGGTGAAGGACGTTCCGCCCTGATTGAGGCGGCGCGAAAGGAGTTCGACACGGTCGGCTTTGAGGGGACCAACACCAACGCGATCGCCCGCCGCGGCGGGTATGCCCCTCAGACCTTCTATCGTCATTTCCACGACAAGCTCGAGGTCTTCATCGCGGTCTACGACCAATGGACGGATGAGGAAATCGGCGTCATCGCCTCGGCCGGCAAGCCCGAAGACATCGCTGCCGCCATCCTCGCCCAACATCGCAAGAGCAAGATTTTCCGGCGTTCATTGCGAGATCTGACCGTCCGCCATCCCGAAATCGCCAAGGCGCGCGCAGCGTCGCGCCATCGGCAAATCGAGGCCATATGCAAACGGTTGCCGAACTTTGCGCGGCAGCCCCGCGTGAAGCAGGTCGCCCGTCTTCTGACTTTCGAACGACTTTGCGACGGGCTGGTCGAAGGCGATTTCAGACGGCTCGGCGTTGCGGAAAGCGACGTATTTCGCCTCCTGACCGACGAAGTGCGACGCAGCCGCGCTGGGAGATGACAGGGCGTTCCAGCGGCACGCATAATGGCGGTCATCCGAGCCGCCTGAACAATGCCTTCTCATTTGCACCAAGCTTCTGGACTACCTAACCCTCCAAACCGAGGGCGCAGGGAA